>NZ_CP023407.1:5011666-5695833 GCF_003665435.1 Streptomyces fungicidicus | reverse complement strand
CCCGGGCCTCCGGGCCGACACCGCGCCGTATCAGCAGCCGGGCCAGCCTGTTCACCCGCGCGTCCAGCTCGGCGTAGGTCAGCCGGTCGTCGCCGCACAGCACGGCCACCGCGTCGGGCGTCACGGCCGCCTGCGCCCGGAACATGTCGGAGACGGACCGGGCGGGCAGGGGGGCGTCGGTGCCGTTCCACTCCTCGACGACCTGGCGCCGTTCGTCCGCGTCGAGGACGTCCACCGCGCTCAGGGGCATGTCGGTGTCCCCGGCGACCAGTTCCAGGAGCCGTACCAGGCGGCCCGCGATGCGCTCGACGGTCGCCGGGTCGAACAGGTCGGCGGCGGCGACGAGCACGCCCTCGATGCCCGCCGGAGCACCGGTGGCGTCGAGCGTCTCGCCGACGGACAGGTCCAGGTCGAACTTGGCCGCCACGCTTCCGGCGGACAGCGAGTCGGTCCGCAGACCCGGCAGGTCCACGGCGGGACCACCGCCCGGTCCGCCCGTGTTCTGCAGTGTGAGCATGACCTGGAACAGGGGGTGCCGGGCCAGTGACCTGGCCGGTGCGAGCTCCTCCACCAGCCGCTCGAACGGCACGTCCTGGTTCTCGTACGCCGACAGGCTCACCGCCCGGACCCGGCCGAGCAGTTCGCGGAAGGTCGGGTCTCCGGACAGGTCGGTGCGGATCACGAGCGTGTTGACGAAGAAGCCGACCAGGTCGTTGAGGCCCTCGTCCGTCCGGCCCGCGACGGACGCGCCGACGGGGACGTCGTCGCCCGCACCGAGGCGGTGCAACAGTGTCGCGAACGCGGCCTGGAGCACCATGAAGACGGTCACGCCCTCTCCCCGCGCCACCTCCAGCAGCCGTTCGTGGACCTCGGCGGGCACCAGCACGGGGGCCTGGTGTCCGCGGGTGGACACCTCGGCGGGCCGCGGCCGGTCCGCGGGCAGCTCCAGTTCCTCGGGCGCCCCGGCGAGGGCGTCCCGCCAGTACGCCACCTGGCGGGACAGCACACTGCCGGAGTCGCCCTCGTGGTCCAGCACGTCACGCTGCCAGAGGGCGTAGTCGACGTACTGGACCGGCAGCGGCGCCCAGCCCGGCTCACGGCCCTCACGGCGGGCCGCGTAGGCGGCGGCCATGTCACGGGCCAGCGGCTCCATGGACCAGGCGTCTCCGGCGATGTGATGGACCACCATGAGGAGCACGTGCTCCTCGGGCGCGGTCGCGAACAGCCAGGCTCGGAGGGGGATTTCGGCGGAGAGGTCGAACGCGTGGCCGGCCGCCTCCGTCACCGCCCCGTCGAGTCCGTCCACGTCGACGTCGGCGACCCGCAGTGCGAACCCGGCCGCGTCGACCGGCAGCACCTGCTGGTACGGCTCACCGTCGGCCGTGGCGAACACCGTCCGCAGCACCTCGTGCCGCTCCATCACGTCCCGGAACGCGCCGGCCAGCGCCTCCCGGTCGAGCTCCCCGGTGAGCCGCAGGGCGAGGGGGATGTTGTAGGTGGCGTTCGGCCCGTCCAGCCGGCCGAGGAACCACAACCGCCGCTGCGCGAAGGACAACGGCGCCCGCGCCGGCCGCTCCCGCGGCTCCAGCGCCGCACGTCCCGGCGCGGCGTGAGCGAGTCCGCGGGCCAGGGCCGCCGGGGTGGGCGTCTCGAACAGCGCCCGGATCGGCAGCTCCACGTCCAGCACGGCGCGCACCCGGCTCACCAGCCGGGTGGCGAGGAGGGAGTGGCCGCCGAGTGCGAAGAAGTCGTCGTCCACGCCGACGCGTTCGAGGCCCAGCACCTGGGCGAAGGCCCCGCACAGCAGTTCCTCGCGGGCGTCGGCGGCAGCCCTGCCCGCGCCGGCCGCGTACTCGGGGGCGGGGAGCGCCTTGCGGTCCAGTTTGCCGTTGGTGGTGAGCGGGAGGACGTCCAGCTCCACGATCGCCGAGGGCAGCATGTACGCGGGCAACTGCTCGGCGGCGTACGCACGCAGCGTCTCGGGCACGTCGGCGAAGTCCGTGTCGTGCGCGGGGACGACGTAGGCGGTGAGGCGCTTGTCGCCGGGGGTGTCCTCGCGTACGACCACGGCCGCATGGGCGACGGCGGGGTGCGCCGCGAGTACGGTCTCGACCTCACCCGGCTCGATCCGGAAACCCCGGATCTTCACCTGGTCGTCCGCACGACCCGCGAACACCAACTCACCGTCGGCGCTCCACTTCACCCGGTCACCGGTGCGGTACATCCGCTGCCCCGGGTCGAAGGGACATGCCACGAACCGCTCCGCGGTCAGGCCCGGACGCCCGAGATAGCCCCGCCCCAGCTGCACGCCCGAGACGTACAACTCGCCCAGCACACCGACCGGGACCGGACGCAACCCGTCGTCCAGCACGAACACCCGCGTGTTCCCCACCGGACGCCCGATCGGCACCCCGGCGCCCACACTCCCGTCCACTGCCTGCCAGACGGTGACATTCACCGTCGCCTCACTGGGCCCATAACTGTTGAACAGCGTCCGGCCACCCGCCACCCAGCGGTCCACCAGATCCGGCGGGCACACCTCACCCCCCACATCCAGCACGAACCCCGGGGCCAGTGCCTCCTCCCGCATCAGCACCGCCACCGCCGGCGGCAGCGTCGCGTGCGTCACGCGCTCCTCCAGCAGGAACCGCACCAGCTCCTCACCCAGCCGCCGCTCCGACGGCACCACCACCAGCGCCCCACCCCCGAGCAACGCCAGCCACCACTCCTCACAGAACGCGTCGAACCCCGCCGACGCGAACTGCGCCACCCGACTGCCCTCACCCACCCCATACCGGACATGACTCGCCACATAACTCACACACGCCGCATGAGAGATCAGCACCCCCTTCGGCCGACCCGTCGACCCCGACGTATAGATCACGTACGCCGGATGGGACGGCAGAAGCGGGGACAGCCTGTCGGCGTCCGACACCGGAGCCGCGTCGAAATCGGCGGTCTCCGTCAGGAAGTCCACGTCGTCGATCACCAACACCGGTGAGGCGTCCTCGACCACGAAACGGATCCGATCGGCGGGCTGCCCCGGATCAACGGCCACATACGCGCCGCCCGCCTTCAACACCGCCAGCACAGCAATGACCAGTTCCGGCGAACGCTCCAGCACCAGAGCCACCACCGACTCCGGACCCACACCCAGCCCGATCAACTTCCGCGCCAGGCGATTCGCCCGGGCCTCGACCTCCGCATAACTCAACTCGACACCGCTGCCCACCAACGCCACCGCATCCGGCGACAACCGAGCCTGCGCGGCGAACAGCTCCGGGAACGACACCCCCGGCACCTCCACCACCGCACCACTCCCCACCCCGAGAAGCCGCCGGTGCTCATCCGGGTCGAGTACGTCCACCGCGGCGAGCCCCGTGTGCGGAGCGCCCTCGAGAGTGGTGACCAGGCTCTCCAGGCAGGTGTGGAGCAGTCGGCAGGCCTGGTCGGGGTCGGCCGGGGCGTGGGCGTCGGCGGTCAGCAGGAACCGCTCCCCGGCGTCGTCCACGGACATGGTCAGCGGGTACTCGCTCTGTTCCCGGTACGCCAGCAGACCGATGCCGTCCAGGGGGCCTGCCTCCCCGGCGGCGGGTTCGGTGTCCGGAGCCGCGGTGAAGCGGTAGTTGAAGAGCGAGGTGAACAGCGGGGTGCCGCCCTGCACGCCGCTGACCGACTGAGCCAGCGTGAGCGGTGCGTGCTCGTGCGCCATCAGCTCGGCGAGCTGGTCCCGCATGTCCGTGAGCGCGGCGTCGGCGGCGCCGGCGCCGAGGCGGACGCGTACCGGCAGGGTGTTCATGAACAGGCCCGGCACCCTGGCGGATCCCGTGCCCGAGTTCATCCGGCCGAAGACGATCGTGCCGAACACCACGTCGTCGCGGCCGGCCAGCGCGCCGAGCACCCTGGCCCACGCCAGGTGGAAGACGGTGGCCGCGCTGACCCCCTTCGACCGGGCCAGCCCGCGCACCCGTGCGGCCAGTGCATCGTCGACCCAGTGCTGGGCGCGTGTCTCCGGGCCGCCGTCACCGTGCACGTCCAGGAGTCCGTAGGGGGCGGTGGGTTCGGTCACGTCGCCGAGCAGGCCGGAGAAGTAGGCCTCGTGCTCCTCGCGCGCCGTGCCCAGCCGCGCCTGCGCCACGTACCCGCGGAACGGCACGGGTTCCGGCAGGTCGGCGGCGTCGCCGGAAAGGAACGCGCTCACCTCGTGGAGGAGCACGTCCAGGGCGGTGTGGTCCTGTACCAGGTGGTGGATGAGCAGCAGTGCCACCCATCGGCCGGTGCCCGGTTCGGCGGCGATCCGGACGCGCATCAGGGGTGCCCGGTTCAGTGTCCGCCAGGCTCCCGCTCCGCTCAGCAGTTGTCCGGCCGGGTCCTCCGCGGTGTCGAGGACGACCTCGTCGACGGGCAGTGCGGCGTTTCGCCACACGACCTGCACCGGCTCGCGCAGTCCTTCCCACACGAACGCGGTCCGGTAGGTGTCGTGCCGGTCGACGACCTGCTGCAGCGCCGAGAGGAAGGCGTCGAGGCGGTCCCGCGAGTCGAACCCCAGCACGGTCGGCAGCACGTAGACGTCGCCGTCGTCGCCGCCGGCCATCAAGTGGTGGAAGAACATGCCTTCCTGGAGCGGGGCCAGCGGGTACACGTCCGCGATGTTGGCCGCGCCGCCGGGCACCGTGTCGACGACCCGGGCGATCTCCGCCTCGGTGAGGTCGGCCAGGGTGAGCATGTCCGGTGTGATCACGGTCGCGCCGGGCGGGATGAGGTTCGGCGGCACGGTCACCTGGTCCGCCGCTCCGGAAGCGGCCGCCAGTCCGGCGGGGGTGGCGCTCTGGAACAGCGCCCGCACCGACACCGACACCCCGCGCTCGCGCAGGTGCTCGACGAGGGAGACCGCCAGCAGCGAGTGGCCGCCCAGGGCGAAGAAGTCGTCGTCCACGCCGACGCGTTCGAGGCCCAGCACCCGCTCGAAGGCCGCGCACAGCAGTTCTTCGCGCGGGCCCGCCGGTGCCCGGCCCGAGCCGGCGGCCGCCTCGAAGTCGGGTGCGGGCAGTGCCTTGCGGTCGAGTTTGCCGTTCGCGGTCAGCGGCAGCGCGTCCAGCACCACGACCGCCGAGGGCACCATGTAGGAGGGCAGCCGTTCGGCGGCGTGGGCCCGTACCGCTTCGGCCAGGGCCCGCGGGTCCGGGGTGTCCGCCACCGCGTAGCCGACGAGCCGCCGGTCGCCCGGCGTGTCCTCCCGCACCGCTGCCGCGGCCCGTTGGACCGCCGGGTGGGCGCCGAGTACGGCCTCGACCTCACCGAGCTCGATGCGGAACCCGCGGATCTTGACCTGGTCGTCCGCGCGCTCCAGGAATTCCAGTGCGCCGTCCGTGCGCCACCGGACCAGGTCACCGGTGCGGTACATCCGCTCGCCGGAGGCGAACGGGCAGGCCGTGAACCGTTCCGCCGACAGCGCCGGACGCCCCAGGTACCCGCGTGCCAGCTGGACTCCGGCGAGGTACAGCTCGCCCGGGGAGCCCGGCGGCACCGGACGCAGCGCGTCGTCGAGGACGTACGCCCGGGTGTTGGGCAGCGGCCGGCCGATCGGCACCCGGGAGTCCGGGTCGTCCGCGGTCAGGCCGGCCGCGGTCGCCCAGACCGTCACCTCGGTCGGGCCGTACAGGTTGGTGACAGTGTCCCCGACGGCCGCCATACGGGCGGCCAGGGCGGCGGGCAGTGCCTCGCCGCCCACGAGCAGGCGCAGCCCGCTCGCGGACCCGGCGTGCTCGGTGAGCAGTGCCTGCCACAGTGCCGGGGTCGCCTGCATCACGGTCACGCCGAACCGTTCGATCAGCGCGGCCACCGCGGCCGGGTCCCGCACGTCCGCGTCCTCGGCGACCACGACCCCGGCGCCGGCGAGCAGCGGCACATAGAGCTCCAGGACATGGATGTCGAAGGACACGGTGGTCACGGCCAGCAGACGGTCGGCGGAGCTCATCGGGAAGCGCTCCCGCATCGCCGCGACGAAGTTCGCCATGGCGCCGTGCGGGACGACCACCCCCTTGGGCCGACCGGTGGACCCCGAGGTGTGGATCACGTAGGCGGGGTGCCCGGGCAGGAGCGCGCCGAGGCGCTCCCGAGCGGTCAGGTCGTGGGTGTCCAGCGCCTGGAGTTCCGCCGCCGTACGGGGGTCGTCCACGACGAGGTGTTCCGGTCCCGGCAGGTCGGCCGCGGTTGCCCGGTCGGTGAGCAGCAGGGCGGGGCGGGCGTCGTCGAGGACGTGTCCGACGCGCTCGGCCGGATGGCCGGGGTCGACGGGCAGGTACGCGCCGCCGGCCTTGAGCACCGCCAGCAGGGCCACGGGCAGTTCGGCCGAGCGCCGCAGGCACACGGCGACGGACGACTCCGGTCCGACGCCGTGCCGGACGAGCAGCCGGGCCAGCCGGTTGGCCCGCGCGTTCAGCTCGGCGTAGGTCAGCCGGGTGTCGCCGCCCAGTACGGCGACGGCGTCGGGGGTCAGCGCCGCCTGCGCCTCGAACGCGGCGGGGACGGACAGGGCGGGTGGCGGGGCGTCGGTGTCGTTCCACTCCTCGACGACCCGTCGCCGCTCGCCGGCGTCGAGCAGGTCCACGGCGCTCAGGCGGGTGCCGGTGTCCTCGGCGATCAGCTTCAGCACCCGGACCAGGGAGTCGGCGATCCGTTCGGCCGTCGCCGGGTCGAACAGGTCGGCGGCGGCGACCAGCATGCCCTGGATGCCCGCCGGGGCGCCCACGGCGTCGAAGGTCTCGCCCATGGTGATGTCCAGGTCGAACTTGGCCGCCACGTCGTCGGTGGGCAGCGACTCGGTCCGCAGGCCCGGGAGCACCGCGGACGGGCCTCCGCCGGGCGTCCCGGCGTTCTGCAGGGTGAGCATGACCTGGAACAGGGGGTGCCGGGCCAGCGAGCGGCTCGGGGCGAGTTCCTCCACGAGTTTCTCGAACGGCACGTCCTGGTGGGTGAAGGCCGCGAGCGAGGTCTCCCGCACCCGGCGCAGGACGTCGGTGACCGTGGGGTCGCCGCCCAGGCGGGTGCGGAGGACGAGGGTGTTGACGAAGAAGCCGATCAGGTCGTCGAGCGCCTGGTCGGTGCGCCCGGCGACCGTGGTGCCGATGGGGATGTCGGTGCCGGCGCCCAGCCGTGAGAGCGTCACCGCCAGCGCGGTCTGCACCGTCATGAACAGGGTCACTCCGTGCTCGCGCGCCACCTGCTGCAGGCGTCCGTGCACGTCGGCGGGGATCTCGACGGGGGCCAGGTGGCCGCGGTAGGACACCGTCGCGGGGCGCGGCCGGTCGGCCGGCAGGCGCAGTTCCTCCGGTGCGCCGTCCAGGGTGTCCCGCCAGTAGGCGACCTGCTGGGAGATCAGGCTGTCCGGGTCGCCCTCGTCGCCGAGCAAGTCTCGCTGCCAGAGCGCGTAGTCGGCGTACTGCACGGGCAGTGGCGTCCAGTCCGGTTCCTCGCCCGCGCGGCGCGCGGCGTAGGCCGCCGCGAAGTCGCGGGTGAGGGGCGCCATCGACCAGGCGTCCGCGGCGATGTGGTGGACCACCAGCGCCAGTACGTGCTCCTCGGGGGCCGTGGCGAACAGCCAGGCCCGCACGGGGATGTCCGTGGAGAGGTCGAACTCGTGCCCCGCGGCCCGTTCCAGCGCATCGGTCAGGCCGCCGGGGGCCACGTCGACGACGGGCAGTGCGAAGCCGGAGGTGTCGACGGGGCGGCTCCGCTGGTGGGGTTCGCCGCCGTGCACCGCGTAGACCGTGCGCAGCACCTCGTGGCGGTCGAGGACGTCGCGCAGGGCGGCGTCCACCGCGGTCCGGTCCAGCGGTCCGGTGATCCGCGTCAGCAGCGGGATGTTGTACGTGGCGCCGGGGCCCTCCAGTTGTCCCAGGAACCACAGACGGCGTTGCGCGAAGGAGAGCGGCACCCGCTCCGGCCGTTCCCGCGCGGCCAGTTCGATCCGGCCGGGCCGGGCCTGGACGAGCCAGCGCGCGAGACTCGCCGGGGTGGGGGCGTCGAACAGCGCGACGATCGTCATCTCCACGTGGAACGTGGCGCGGATCCGGCCGACCAGGACGGTGGCCAGCAGGGAGTGCCCGCCCTTGGCGAAGAAGTCGTCGTCCACGCCGAACGCCGGCAGTCCGAGCACGGCGGCGAACGCCTGGCAGAGCAGTTCCTCACGGGCGTCGGCGGGCACTCGTCCGGCGCCGGCCGCGTAGTCGGGGGCGGGCAGGGCGGCCCGGTCCACCTTTCCGTTGGGGGTCAGGGGCAGGGCGTCCAGTTCCACCATGGCCGAGGGCAGCATGTACTCGGGCAGCCGTTCGGCGGCGTACGCCCGGACGGTGAGGCCCACGGCGGCCCCCGGGTCGGCGGGCACCAGGTAGGCGACCAGCCGCTTGTCACCGGGGACGTCCTCCCGGACCAGTACGGTCGCCTGCGCCACCGCGGGGTGGGCCGTCACCACGGTCTCGACCTCGCCCGGCTCGACCCGGAAACCGCGGATCTTCACCTGCTCGTCGGCACGGCCCAAGAAGACGAGCCGGCCCTCGGTGTCCCAGCGCACCAAGTCGCCGGTGCGGTACATCCGTTCCCCGGAGGTCTCGAACGGGCAGGCCACGAAACGCTCGCCCGTCAGGACGGGGCGGCCGAGATAGCCTCGCGCGACGCCGGCACCGGCTACGTACAGCTCACCGGCGACACCGACGGGCACCGGGTTCAGAGCCCCGTCCAGGACGTAGACGCGCGTGTTGTCGAGGGGGCGTCCGATCGGCAGTACGCCGTCGACCTCGGCGGCGTCTGCGACCTCGTACTGTGTCGCGCACAGGGTCACCTCAGTGGGGCCGTACAACTGCCGTACGACCACACCGGGGTTGGCGTCCAGGACGCGCCGTACCGACTCGGCCGGGACCACGTCACCACCGGTCAGCACTTCCCGTACTCCGGTGAAGCAGCCCGGGTCCTGATCGGCCAGCACCCTCAACAACCCTGCGGTGGCGTGCACATGGGTCAGCCCGTGGCCGGTGACCAGGCGCCGCAGCACCACCGGGTCCACCCGCTCGTTCGGGGCGATGACGACCGTGCCGCCGGACAGCAGCGGGGCCCACAGCTCGTACGTCGAGGCGTCGAACGCGTGCGGGGCGTGGAACAGCACCCGCGGGGTGGCTCCCCAGCACCGGTCCGTGGCCAGGCGCACCACGTCCCCATGTGTCGCCACCACACCCTTCGGCACGCCCGTCGAGCCCGATGTGTACATCACGTACGCCGCCTGGCGCGGGGACCACCTCTGGGGAAGAACGCACTCCTCCGCGTCGGCGTCCGTGTCGGCCGAGAGTGTCGGAATGCCGAGGCCGCGCAGGAACTCGTGCCCGGACGTCGGCTCATGCACCACCACCCACCGGGCGCCGGAGTCCTCCACCACCGTCCGCATCCTGGCCACCGGCCAGCCCGCGTCCAGCGGCACGTACACGGCGCCGGCCTTGAGCACGGCCAGCAGGGTCACCACCAGGTCGACCGATCGTTCCATCACCACCGCGACGGTCGACTCCGCCGCCACACCCGCCTCGACGAGGACCCGCGCCAGCCGGTCCGCGCGGGCGTCCAGCTCGGCGTAGCCGATCTCCACGTCCCCGCAGACCAGCGCGGTGGCCTGCGGTACGCGTGCCGCCTGCGCGGAGAACGCCGCCGGAACGGTCACGTCCGGCACGTCGACGGCTGTGTCGTTCCACTCGGTCCGCATCCGGGTGCGGGTGCGCTCGTCCAGCACGCCGAGTCCCGCCAGCGGGGTCCCGGGGGCTTCCGCAAGGGCGGTGACCAGGTTGGCGAGGCCGGTGTGCAGGAGCGCGCAGACCTCGTCGGGGTCGGCGGGCGCCACCGCGTTGACGGTGATGTCGAAGCTCGATCCGTCGTTGTCGACGGCCACGTGCAGCGGGTAGTTGGTGTGCTCCCGGGTGTAGACGGTCCGGACGCCCTCGATGCCCTCACCGGGCTCGGGTGCCTCCCGGTTGTGCCGGTAGTTGAAGAGCGCGGTGAACAGCGGGCCGCCACCGGTCAGTCCGGTGGCGGACTGGGCCAGCGTCAGCGGCGCGTGCTCGTGGACCATGAGGTCGGCGAGCTGGTGGCGCAGTTCGGTCAGGGCCTCGGTCACACTCTTCCCGGCCATGCGCACGCGCACCGGCAGGGTGTTGAGGAAGAGGCCCGGGGCACGGTCGGCGCCCGCGCCCGCGTTCATGCGTCCGAAGAGCAGCGTGCCGAACACCACGTCGTCGCGGCCCGACACCGCGCCGAGGACGCGCGCCCACGCCAGATGGAACAGGGACGCCGGGCTCACCCCGAGCGACCGCGCCACCTCCCGCATCCGCCCCGTCAGGGCGTCGTCGACCCGCAGCCGGGCGTGCCGGGACCCCTCGCCGTCGCCGCGCACGTCCGTCAGACCGTAGGGCGCGGTGGGTTCCGTGACGTCGCCGAGGAGCTCGGCGAAGTACCGCTCGTGCTCCTCCCTGGGCGTCCCGAGCCGTGCCTGGGCGACGAAGTCGCGGAACGGCACCGGCGCGGGCAGCCGGTCGGCGTCGCCGTCCAGGAACGCCCGCAGATCGTCGAGCAACACCTCCACGGAGGTGTGGTCCTGGACCAGGTGGTGGATGCGCAGCAGCATCAGCCAGCCGCCTTCGGGGGCGGCGGCGACGTCCACCCGCAGCAGGGGCGCGCCGTCCAGTTCGATCCGGCCGCCGGCCGCCGTGCGCAGCTGCTCGACCGCCTCCGGACCGGCCGGGTCGAGCTCCCTCTCCTGGACCGGCAGCCCGGCGCGGCGCCACACGACCTGCACCGGCTCGCGCAGTCCTTCCCACACGATCGCGGTGCGGTAGATGTCGTGCCGGTCCATCACCCACTGGAGCCCCGCGAGGAAGTCGTCGAGCCTCTCCCGGGTGTCGAAGTCGAGCACGGTCGGGGTCACATAGACGTCCGTGCCGTCCCGGTCGGCCACCAGGTGGTGGAAGAAGATCCCTTCCTGGAGCGGGGCGAGCGGGTAGACGTCCTGGACGTTGGCCGCGCCGCCCGGCACCGTCTCCGTCACCCGGGCGATCTCGTCCTCGGTCAGGTCGACCAGGGGCAGCATCTCCGGGGTGATCTCCGTGGCGCCCTCGGGAATCATGCCGGGCGGCGGCACCACCACCGCCGGCGCGGCCGCGACGGCGGCCAGCCCCGCGGGGGTCGGCGTCACGAACAGGGCGCGCACCGAGACGGACACCCCGCGCTGCCGCAGCCATTCCACGAGCGACACGGCGAGCAGGGAGTGGCCGCCGAGGGCGAAGAAGTCGTCGTCGACGCCGACGGCCGGCAGGCCCAGCACCTCGGCGAACCCCTGGCAGAGCAGTTCCTCCTCCACCGTCGCCGCGGCCCGCCCGCCACCGGCGGTGTGGGCGGGGGCCGGCAGCGCCCTGCGGTCGAGTTTGCCGTTGACCGTCAACGGCAGGCCGTCCAGGACCACGAACGCGGACGGCACCATGTACGACGGCAGCCGCTCCCCCGCGTACACGCGCACCGCATCCGCCAGGCCGTCGGCGTCCTCGGTGGTCCCACCGGGGGTCACATAGCCGATCAGCCGCCTGCCGCCGAGGGTGTCGTCGCCCACGAGGACCGCGGCCTGTGCCACGTCGGGGTGGCCCGCCAGCACCGCCTCGACCTCACCCGGCTCGATCCGGAACCCGCGGATCTTCACCTGTTCGTCCGCACGCCCCGCGAACACCAGCCGTCCGTCGCGCGACCAGCGGGCCCGGTCACCCGACCGGTACATCCGGCCCCCGGCCTCACCGAACGGGCAGGCGACGAACCGTTCGCCGGTGAGCCCGGCACGCCCCAGATAGCCGCGCGCGGCCTGCGCGCCGGCCACATACAACTCACCCGTCACGCCCACCGGGACGGGCCGCAGCCACTCGTCCAGCAGGAACACCGACAGTCCGGGCAGACCCCGCCCGATCACGCTGCCGTCCGCGGCGGTGTCCGGGCGGAGGTCGTGGTGCGTGACGTGCACCGTCGTCTCCGTGATCCCGTACATGTTGACCAGCCGCGGCCCGGTCCCGCCGTGCCGCTCCCACCAGCCGTCGAGCCGCGCCGGCTCCAGTGCCTCACCGGCGAAGACCACGGTGTGCAGGTCGGGCAGCGCGCCCCCCGCGCCCATCAGCTGGTAGAACGCCGACGGCGTCTGGCTCAGGACGGTCACACGCTCGCGTTCCAGCAGTTCCACGAACTCGCGCGGCGACCGCGAGACGTCGAACGGCACCACCACCAGGCGTCCGCCGTGCAGCAGCGCACCCCACATCTCCCATACGGAGACGTCGAACGCGAACGAGTGGAAGCCGCTCCACACGTCGTCTGCTCCGAAGGCGAACATCTCCCGGGCGGCGGCGAACAGCGCCACCACGCTGCGGTGTGGCACCACCACACCCTTCGGCCGTCCCGTCGACCCGGAGGTGTAGATCACGTAGGCGGGGTGGTCCGGGCGTACCGTCGGCAACGGCACCGAGTCGAATACCGGCCCCGAACCGGCCCCGTCGACCGGCACGGCCGCCACACCAGCGGGGAGGACCGGCGCGAACTCCGCCGACGTCACCACCCACTCGGCCCCCGCGTCGGACAGCACGAACGCCACACGATCCGCCGGATAGTCCGGGTCCACGGGAAGATACGCACCCCCCGCCTTCGCCACCGCCAGCACCGCCACCACCACATCGGCGGACCGCCCCAGCAGCACCCCCACCACCGACTCAGGGCCCACACCGCGCCCCACCAGACCACGCGCCAACCGGTCGGCGCGTGCGTCCAGCTCCGCGTACGACAACTCGACCCCGCCCGCCGTCACCGCCGTCGCGTCCGGCGTCCTCGCCGCCTGCACCGCGAACAGTTCAGGAAGCGTCGCCTCGGACGTCGGGAGCGCCGGGCCGTTCCAGTCCTCGACGAGGGTGGACAGCTCCGCCTCGTCCAGCAGGTCGACCTCGCCAAGCCGCAGGTCCGTGCGGTGGGTCAGTGCTTCGAGCGCCCGAGTGAAGCAGGCGACGAGCCGGTCGGCCGTTTCCTGGTCGAACAGATCGGCGGCGGCGACGAGCGTGCCGTGCATCCCGGTGGGGGCGCCCTCCGGGTCGAAGGTCTCGGCGAGGGCCAGGTCGAGGTCGAACTTGGCGGCCGTCGCCCCCGTCGGCAGCACGGCCGTCTCCAGGCCCGGCAGCGCGGCGGACGCTCCGCCGCCGGCCCGCGCGGTGTTCTGCAAGGTCAGCATGACCTGGAACAGCGGGTGCCTGGTCAGTGACCTGACCGGGGCCAGTTCCTCCACCAGTCGCTCGAACGGCACGTCCTGGTGGGCCAGGGCCGTCAGGAGGTCGTCGCGCACCCGGTGGAGCGTCTCGGCGAACGTCGGGTTCCCGGAGAGGTCGGTGCGCAGGACCAGGGTGTTGACGAAGAAGCCGGCCAGTTCGTCCAGTGCCTGGTCGGTACGGCCGGCGACGGCCGTGCCGATGGGGATGTCGGTGCCGCCGCCGAGCCGTGACAGCGTCACCGCCAGCGCGGCCTGGAGCACCATGAAGACCGTCACGCCCTCGGCGCGTGCCACCTCCCGCAGTCGTCGATGCAGCTCGGCGGGGAACTCGAGCCCGGCGGTGCGGCCGCGGTGGGAGAACTCGGCGGGTCGCGGCCGGTCGGCCGGCAGGTCCAGTTCCTCGGGCGCTCCCGAGAGGGCGTCCCGCCAGTGGCTCACCTGCCGTGAGAGCAGGCTGTCCGGGTCGTCCTCGTCGCCGAGCAGTTCCCGTTGCCACAGGGTGTAGTCGGCGTACTGCACCGGCAGCGGCTCCCAGCGTGGGGCGTCCCCGACGAGCCGGGCCGCGTACGCCGTCGACACGTCGCGCGCCAGCGGCTCCATCGACCAGGCGTCACCGGCGATGTGGTGGACCACCAGGACCAGCACATGCTCGTCCGGCGCCACCGCGAACAGCGTGGCGCGCAGCGGGGTCTCCACGGCCAGATCGAACGCGTACGCCGCCGCACGCGCGAGCGCGTCGGCGAGCCCGTCGGACGGCACCTCCACGACCTCGGGCGCGAACCCGGTCGCGTCGGCGGGGAGGACCCGCTGGTAAGGGGTGCCGTCGTCGGCCACCTCGAACACGGTGCGCAGCACCTCGTGGCGTGCGACCGTGTCGCCCAGCGCGGCCAGGAACGCCTCCCGGTCCAGCGTCCCGGTCAGGCGCAGCGCCAGCGGAAGGTTGTACGTCGGGCTCGGCCCCTCCAACTGCGCGAGGAACCACAGGCGTTGCTGGGCGAAGGACAGGGGTGTCCGCTGCGGCCGGGTCCGGGCCACCAGCGCCTTGCGTCCGGGTACGGCGGTCTCGGTCAGCCGGGCGGCCAGCCGGCCGGGCGTCGGCGCTTCGAAGACCGTACGGATCTGGAGTTCCACGTCCAGGGTCGCGCGTACCCGGCTCACCAGGCGGGTCACCAGCAGGGAGTGCCCGCCGAGGGTGAAGAAGTCGTCGTCCACACCGACCGCGGGCAGCCCGAGGACCTCGGCGAACACCTGGCACAGCAGTTCCTCGCGGGCGTCGGCCGGCAGACGCCCGGCTCCCGTCAGGTACCGGGGCGCGGGCAGCGCCGCCCGGTCCACCTTCCCGTTGACCGTCAGCGGGAAGGCGTCGAGCTCCACGAACGCCGCCGGAACCAGGTACTCGGGGAGGCGCTCGGCCGCGTACGCGCGTACCGCGGCGGTGAGCGCACTGCCCTGTTCCACCGGCACCAGGTAGCCGATCAGCCGTTTGTCCCCGGGGGTGTCCTCGCGTACGGCGACGGTGGCCTGCGCCACGGCCGGGTGCGCGGCGAGCACCGCCTCGACCTCGCCCGGCTCCACCCGGAACCCGCGGATCTTCACCTGGTCGTCCGCCCGGCCCGCGAAGACGAGCCGCCCGTCCGGTGTCCACCGGGCCAGGTCACCGGTGCGGTACATCCGTTCGCCCGGCCCGAACGGGCATGCCACGAACCGCTCCGCCGTCGACTCGGCGCGGTTGGCGTAGCCGCGGGCGAGGCCGGACCCGGCCACGTAGAGTTCCCCGGTGACGCCCACGGGCACCACGTTGAGACCGTCGTCCAGGACGTACACGCGGGTGTTGTCGAGCGGCCGGCCGATCGGCAGCACGCCGTCCACCTCGGCGGCGTCGGCGACCTCGTGCTGGGTGGCGCACAGCGTCACCTCGGTGGGTCCGTACATGTGCCGCACGACGGCCCGCGGGTTGGCGTCCAGGATGCGGCGCACGGCGTCGGCGGGCACCACGTCGCCGCCCGTCAGCACTTCGCGCACGCCGTCGAAGCAGCCGGGGTCGTCGTCGGCCAGCACCCGCAGCAGTCCGGCGGTGACATGGACGTGCGTCAGCCGGTGCGCGGTGGTCAACCGCCGCATCAGCGCCGCGTCGACGCGCTCCCGCGGCGCGATCACCACGGTGCCGCCCGACAGCAGCGGCACCCACAGCTCGTAGCAGGAGGCGTCGAACGCGTGCGGGGCGTGGAACAGCACCCGCGGGGTGGTCCCCCAGCACCGGTCCGTGGCCAGGCGCACCAGGTCCTTGTGTGTGGTCACCACACCCTTCGGTACGCCCGTCGAGCCCGAGGTGTACATCACGTACGCGGCCCCGTCGGGCGGGACCGGACCCGGCAGGTCCACCACGGTGTCCGTCGTGGCGTCGACCCGCAGCAGCGCGACCCCGGCCTCCAGCCCGGCCGTCGTCCCGTCCACCAGCACCAGGCAGGCGTCCGCGTCCTCGATCACGGCGCGCGTCCGGGCGGCGGGCCATCCCGCGTCCAGCGGTACGAACACGCCGCCGGCCTTGGAGACGGCCAGCAGCGCCACGACGAGGTCGGCCGAGCGTTCCATGGCCACGGCGACGGCCGACTCCGGACGCACTCCGGACGCGACCAGCGTCCGGGCCAACCGGTCGGCCCGGGCGTCCAGTTCGGCGTAGGTGATCCGGTCGTCGCCGCACACCAGCGCCACGGCGTCCGGGGCGGCCGCGACCGTGGCGGCGAACGCCTCGGGCAGCGACGCGTCCGGCGCGGGCACCGCGGTGTCGTTCCAGCCGTCCAGCAGCGCGGTCAGCTCGGCCCCGTCCAGGACCTCCACCATACGGAGCGGCGTGGCCGGTTCGTCCTGGATGGCGGAGGTGAGGGACTCCAGGCAGGTGGTCAGCAGCGCGCCGACCCGTGCCGGGTCGGCGGGCGTCACCGCGTCCACGGTGACCGTGAAGCCGGCCGTGTCCGCGTCGACCGCCACGGCGAGCGGGTAGTTGGTGAGGTCGCGGGCGGACAGCACCTGCATGCCGTCCAGTTCGGCGCGGGACTCGTGCGGCCCGTTCGTGTTGTGCCGGTAGTTGAGGATGGAGGTGAACAGCGGGCTGCCGCCGGGCAGTCCGCAGGCGGCCTGGGCGAGGGTCAGCGGCGCGTGTTCGTGCACGAGCAGATCGGCGAGGTCGCGCCGGAGACCGGTCAGCGCCTCCGCCACGCTCTGCCGGTCGAGCCGCACGCGCACCGGGAGGGTGTTGATGAACAGGCCCGGTACGCGGTCCGCGCCCTCACCGGCGTTCATCCGCCCGAACAGCACGGTGCCGAAGACGACGTCGTCGCGGCCGGAGACGGCGCCCAGCACACGCGCCCAGGCGAGGTGGAACAGGGTCGCAGGACTGGCTCCGAGGGTACGCGCGGCCCGGCGGACGCGTGCGGCCAGGGCGTCGTCGAGCCGGAGCCGGGCCTGTTCCGATCCGCTGCCGTCACCGTGCACATCGGTCAGGCCGTACGGTGCGGTGGTCTCGGTGACGTCCCCGAGCAGCTCGGCGAAGTACCGCTCGTGCTCCTCCCTGGGGGTGCCGAGGCGCGACTGCGCGACGAAGTCGCGGAACGGGAGCGGCGGCGGCAACGCGTCGGCCCGGCCGGCCAGGAAGGCCCACAGATCGTCGAAGAGGACGTCCTGGGTGGTGTGGTCCTGCAGCAGGTGGTGGATGCGGAGCAGGGCCAGCCACCGGTCGCCGCCCGGGTCGGCGGCGATGTGCGCGGACATCAGCGGTACCCGGTTCAGCTCCATTCGGCGTCCGCCGAGGGCCAGCATCTGTTCGACGGGGTCCGGCCCGTCGGCGTCCAGAACCGTTTCCTCGACGGTCAGTTCGGCGTGCCGCACCACGACCTGCACCGGCTCCCGCAGCCCGTCGGAGACCACGGCGGTGCGGTAGATGTCGTGGCGGTCCACCATCCAGCGCAGCGCGGCGAAGAAGTCGTCGAGGCGGTCACGCGAGTCGAACTCGACGACGGCGGGAGTGATGTAGACGTCCGTGCCGTCGCCGTCGGTCATGAGGTGGTGGAAGAGGAGACCCTCCTGGAGCGGCGCCAGGGGGTAGATGTCCGCGATGTTGGCGGCGCCTCCCGGCACCGCCGCCGCCACCCGGGCGATCTCCTCCTCGGTGAGCTCGACCAGGGTCAGCATGTCCGGCGTGATCTCGGTCGCGCCGTCCGGGATCAGGTTCGGCGGCACCGTCACCGGTTCCGGTCCGGCCGCCGCCGCCAGCGCGGCGGGGGTCGCGGACACGAACAGCGCCCGCACGGACACCGAGACGCCGCGCCGGCGTAACCACTCGACCAGCGACACGGCCAGCAGGGAGTGGCCGCCGAGTGCGAAGAAGTCGTCCTCCACCCCGACCGCGGCCCGGTCCACTCCGAAAACCTCGGCGAACGCCTGGCACACCAGCTCTTCCTGGGCGTTCTCGGGCGCCCGCCCGCCACCGGCGCCCTGGTACTCGGGGACGGGCAGGGCCTCGCGGTCCAGTTTGCCGTTCGCGGTGAGCGGCAACGCGTCCAGCTCCACGACCGCCGACGGCACCATGTACGCCGGAAGGCGCTCCGCCACACGGGCGACCGCGGCAGCACCGACGCCCGTTCCCGGCGTACGGGGGACGACGTAGGCGGTGAGGCGCTTGTCGCCCGGGGTGTCCTCGCGTACGACGACGGCGGCATGGGCGACGGCAGGGTGCGCCGCGAGTACGGTCTCGACCTCACCCGGCTCGATCCGGAAACCCCGGACCTTCACCTGGTCGTCCGCACGCCCCGCGAACACCAACTCGCCCTCGGCATTCCACTTCACCCGGTCACCGGTGCGGTACATCCGCTCGCCGGAGGCATACGGACAGGCCACGAACCGCTCCGCGGTCAGGCCCGCACGTCCGAGATAGCCCCGCCCCAGCTGCACGCCCGAGACGTACAACTCGCCGAGCACACCGACCGGGACCGGACGCAACCCGTCGTCCAGCACGTACAGCCGCGTGTTGCCCACCGGACGACCGATCGGCACCCCGGCGCCCAGACTCCCGTCCACTGCCTGCCAGACGGTGACATTCACCGTCGCCTCACTGGGCCCGTAACTGTTGAACAGCGTCCGGCCGGCCGCCACCCAGCGGTCCACCAGATCCGGCGGGCACACCTCACCCCCCACATCCAGCACGAACCCCGGGGCCAGTGCCTCCTCCCGCATCAGCACCGCCACCGCCGGCGGCAGCGTCGCGTGCGTCACGCGCTCCTCCAGCAGGAACCGCACCAGCTCCTCACCCAGCCGCCGCTCCGACGGCACCACCACCAGCGCCCCGCCCCCCAGCAACGCCAGCCACCACTCCTCGCAGAACGCGTCGAACCCCGCCGACGCGAACTGCGCCACCCGACTGCTCTCACTCACCCCATACCGGACATGACTCGCCACATAACTCACACACGCCGCATGAGAGATCAGCACCCCCTTCGGCCGACCCGTCGAACCCGACGTGTAAATCACGTACGCCGGATGGGAGGGGAGGAGGGGGGAGATACGGTCGGCATCCGTGACCGGAAAGTCGTCGAAGTCCTCGGTCTCGGCGAGGAAATTCAGGTCGTCGATCACCAAGACAGGTGAGGCGTCCTCGATCACGAAGCGGATCCGATCGGCGGGTTGTCCCGGGTCAACGGCCACATACGCGCCGCCCGCCTTCAACACCGCCAGCACAGCGATCACCAACTCCGGCGAACGCTCCAACACCAGAGCCACCACCGACTCCGGACCCACACCCCGCCCGATCAACTTCCGCGCCAGACGATTCGCCCGCGCGTCAACCTCCCGATAACTCAACTCGACACCGCTGCCCACCAACGCCACCGCATCCGGCGACAACCGAGCCTGCGCAGCGAACAACTCCGGGAGCGAACCCCCCGGCACCTCCACCACCGCACCACTCCCCACCCCGAGAAGCCGCCGCTGCTCCTCCGGATCGAGTACGTCCAGGGAGCGGACGTGGGCCGTCGGAGTGGTGGCGACCTGTTCGAGGACGCGTGCCAGCATGTCGGCGATCCGCTGGACCGTACCGGCGTCGAACAGGTCGGCCGCGCCGATGAGGGCGCCGCGCAGTCCCGCGGGCCGCCCGTCGCCGTCGTGCGTCTCGCGCAGCACCAGGTCGAGGTCGAGGTCGCGGGCCTGCTGGTCGTCGGAGAGCATCTCGACGCGGAGCCCGGGGAGTTCCAGGGCGGGGCCACCGCCCGGTCCGGTGGACATCGGGTCCCCGGTCTCCACGGCCGCCATCACCTGGAACAGGGGGTGCCGGGCCAGCGACCGGGTGGGTGACAGTTCCTCGACCAGCTTCTCGAAGGGCACGTCCTGGTATTCGTAGGCGTCCAGGGATGCCTCACGGACCCGCTCGAGCACCTCGGTGAAGGTCGGGTCGCCCGACAGGTCGGCACGGATCACCAGGTTGTTGACGAAGAAGCCGACGAGGTCGTTGAGCCCTTCGTCGTTCCGTCCCGCGACCAGGGTGCCCATCGGGAGGTCCTCGCCCGCACCGGTCCGGGACAGCAGTACCGCCAACGCGGACTGCGCCACCATGAGCAGGCTGGCCCCGTGGTCCCCGGCCAGTTCCCGCAGCCGCCGGTGGGTGTCCGCGGGGAGCTCCAGTTCGGCGGTGTGCCCTCGGGGGGTGGTCTGCGCCGGACGCGGCCGGTCGGTGGGCAGTTCCAGTTCCTCCGGTGCGCCGGCCAGGGTGCGCCGCCAGTACGCCACCTGCTCCGACAGCGTGCTCTCCGGGTCGTCGCCGGTGCCGAGGAGCTCCCGCTGCCACAGGGCGTAGTCGGCGTACTGCACGGGCAGCGGCTCCCACCGCGGCGCGCGGCCCGCCAGCCGGGCCGTGTAGGCGGTGGAGAGATCGCGCATCAGCGGCCCGATGGACCAGCCGTCGGCGGCGATGTGGTGCACCACCAGGGCCAGCACGTGCTCGTCCGGACCCACTTCGAACAGGTCGGCGCGTACCGGGATCTCCTCCGCCAGGTCGAAGGCGTACGTGCTCGCGCGCCGCACCGCGGCCTCGGCGTCCTCCGGCGGCACCTGGACGACTCCCAGTTCGAAGCCCGTCTCCCGCAGGGGCAGTATCCGCTGGTACGGCTCCCCGTCGACGGCGGGGAGGACGGTGCGCAGCACCTCGTGGCGGCCGATCACGTCGCGCAGTGCGGCGTCCATCGCCTCCCGGTCCAGCGTGCCGCGCAGCCGGAGGGTCAGCGGGATGTTGAAGGTGGTGGCGGCTCCCTCCAGCTTCCAGAGGAACCACAGGCGGCGCTGCGCGAACGACAACGGAATCATGAGAACTCCTTCTTCTGCGTACGCATCGGCCGCAGCGTCGGCCTGGTCTTCTTCGGTGTGCCGGTGTGCGCCGTCAGCCACTCGGCGACGCCGGCGGGGGTGGGGTTCGCGAAGAGCACCCGGAGCGGTACGTCGACGCCAGCCGCCGTCCGTACGCGGCTGAGCAACCGGGTGGCCAGCAGGGAGTGCCCGCCGAGCGCGAAGAAGTGGTCGTCGGCCCCGACCGCGGGAAGGCCGAGGATGTCGGCGAAGGCCCGGCACACCAGTTCTTCCTGCGGGGTGGCGGGCGCGCGGCCGGTAGCTGCCGCGCCGTAGTCGGGTGCGGGCAGCGCCCTGCGGTCCAGCTTGCCGTTGGGGGTGAGCGGCAGGGCGTCCAGCGGCACGACGGCCGACGGCACCATGTACGACGGCAGCCGCTCCCCGGCGAACCCGCGCACCGTGCGCGGAAGTTCCCCGGCGTCGACGTCTTCGGCGGGGACCACGTACCCCACGAGCCGCAGGTCGCCGGGTGAGTCCTCCCGTACGGTCACCGCGGCCCGGGCCACGTCGGGATGTGACGCGAGTACGGCCTCGACCTCGCCGGGTTCGATCCGGAACCCCCGGATCTTCACCTGGTCGTCCGCCCGGCCCGCGAACACCAACTGCCCGTCGGCGTCCCACTTGACCCGGTCGCCCGTACGGTACATCCGCCGGCCCGGCTGGAACGGGCACGCCACGAAGCGTTCCGCCGTCAGTCCGGTCCGGCCCAGGTAGCCGCGCGCCAGGCCCGAGCCGGCGAGGTGGAGTTCGCCCACGACGCCCACCGGCACGGGCCGCAGCGCGTCGTCCAGCACATAGGCGCGGGTGTTGAGGACGGGTCTGCCGATCGGCACGGCCGCTCCCGCGTCCAGGCCGGGGGCGCACCGCCACACCGTGGCGTCCACGGTCGCCTCGGTGGGGCCGTAGGCGTTGAACATGGTGCGGCCGTCCGCCGTCCAGCGTTCGACCAGCTCGGGCGGGCACGCCTCGCCGCCGACGTCGAGCACGAATGACGGGTCCAGCAGGCCGTCGGGGATCGTCGCCGCCACCGCGGGCGGCAGTGCCGCGTGGGTCACTCCCTGGTCCACCAGGAAGTGGCCGAGGTCCGGTCCGAGCCGCCGGTCCGCGGGCACGGTCACCAGCGTCGCGCCGCGCAGCAGTGCGAGCAGCCACTCCTCACAGAACATGTCGAAGCCGACGGACGCGAACTGCGCCACCCGGCTCCCGGCCGCCACTCCGTACCAGTCGTGGCTCGCCGAAAGGTTCGCGCACCCCTCGTGGGTGACGACCACACCCTTCGGCCGTCCGGTGGACCCCGAGGTGTAGATCACGTAGGCGGGGTGGGAGGGCAGCAGCGGGGAGACGCGGTCGGCGTCCGTGACCGGTGCCGCGGTGTGGTCGGCGGTCTCCGCGAGGAAGTCGGGGTCGTCGATGACCAGCACCGGGGCGGCGTCCTCGATCACGGACCGGATGCGCTCGGCGGGCTGCCCGGGATCGATGGGCAGGTAGGCGCCGCCCGCCTTCAGCACCGCCAGCACCGCGATGACCAACTCGGGCGAACGCTCCAGCACCAGAGCCACCACCGACTCCGGGCCCACATCCCGCGCGATCAGCTTCCGCGCCAGACGGTTCGCCCGCTCCTCCACCTCCCGATAGCTCAACTCGACGCCCGCGCCCGCCAACGCCACCGTCTCCGGCGACAACCGGGCCTGCGCGGCGAACAGTTCCGGCACCAGCCCGTCCGGCACCGGCCCCGCCGTGTCGTTCCAGTCCTCCACGATCCGCCGGTGCTCGTCCCCGGTGAGCAACTCCAGTGCGGCGAGCGGCGCTTCGGGCTCGGCGACCGCCGCCGTGAGGACGCGGACCAGGTAGCCGGCGATGCGTTCGGCCGTCGCCCGCTCGAACAGGTCGGCCGCCGTCGTCAGCGTGCCGTACATGCCGTCCGGTGCGCCCTGGTCGTCGTGGCGTTCCGACAGGCTCAGCGCGAGGTCGTACCTGGCCGTGCCGTGGGCGAAGGGCTCGCCGGCCACGTCGAGACCGGGCAGCCGCAGCGCGCCTTCGGGGACGTTCTGCACGTCGAGCGCCACCTGGAAGAGCGGCTGCCGGGCCAGGGAGCGGTCCGGGACGAGTTCCTCCACCACCTGGTCGAAGGGCAGGTCCTGGTGTGCGTACGCCGCCAGGTCGGTCTCGCGCACCCGCCGCAGCAGCTCGGCGAACGTCGGGTCGCCCGACACGTCGGTCCGCAGGACGAGCATGTTGACGAAGAAGCCGATCAGGTCGTCCATCGCGTCGTCGGTGCGGCCGGCCAGTGCGGTGCCGATCGGGATGTCGGTGCCCGCGCCCAGCCTGCTCAGCAGCGCCGCGAGGCCCGCCTGGAGCACCATGAAGACGGTGACCTGTTCGGTGGCCGCCAGCTCCGCGATCCGCCGGTGCAGCTCCGCGGGGAGTTCCACCGCGATCTCGTCTCCCCGGTGGGTCGCCACCGGGGGGCGCGGGCGGTCGGTCGGCAGCGCCGTCTCGTCTGGGGCACCCGCGAGCGTCTCCCGCCAGAACGCCAGTTGCCGGGAGCGGACGCTGTCCGGGTCGTCCGCGTCGCCGAGCAGTTCGTGCTGCCACAGCGCGTAGTCGGCGTACTGCACCGGCAGCGGCGCCCAGTCGGGTGCCCGGCCCTCCAGGCGCGCCGCGTAGGCGGTGGACATGTCGTGTGCGAGGGCCGCGGTCGACCAGCCGTCGGTCGCGATGTGATGCACCGCCAGTACGAGGACGTGCTCGTCCGGCGACAGGGCCAGCAGCCATGCCCGGAGGGGGATCTCCGTGGCGAGGTCGAAGTCGTGGCCCGCCAGGCGGTCGATCGTGGCGGCGACCTCCGCGGCCGCGGTGTCCACGACGGTCAGCCCGAAGGCCGTCTCCTCGACCTCGAGGATCCGCTGGTGGGGCTCGCCGTCCTCGGCCGGGAGCACGGTCCGCAGCACCTCGTGGCGGCCGATCACATCCCGCAGGGCGGCGTCCATCGCCTCCCGGTCCAGCGTGCCGCGCAGCCGGAGGGCGGTGGTGTTGCTGTAGCTGGCGCTGGAGCCCTCGAGCTGCCCGATGAACCACAGCCGGCGCTGAGCGAAGGACAGCGGCACCCGCTCCGGGCGTTTCCGCGGAGTGAGGGCGGGGCGGTCGGGGGCGACCGGGCTCAGCCGTTCGGCGAGACGGGCCGGCGTCAGCGCCTCGAACAGCGCCCGGATGGACACTTCCCTTCCGAGCACCGTACGCAACCGGCTGACCAGCCGTGTCGCCACCAGGGAGTTCCCTCCGAGGGCGAAGAAGTCGTCGTCGGGGCCGACCTGCCGCACGTCCAGCACATGGGCGAACGCCTGGCAGAGCAGTTCCTCCTGGGCGGTGGCGGGGGCGCGTCCGGAGCCCCCCGTCGTCCGGTTTCCGGCCTCGGGTACGAGCACGGCCCGCCGTCCGGCCCTGTTTCCGTCGGGGGTCGCCGGGCGCGCGGCTCCGGGAACGTCGACCGACAGCAGCGGGAGGTCGGGAGTGTCCTCCAGCGCCGTGGTGAGGTGGGCGAGTGTCGTCTCCAGCAGCGCGGCGACCTTGCCGGCGTCGACCGGATACGCGACGTCCACGGTGATGCCGAACGACTGGCCGTCGTCGTCGACGGAGACGCCCAGCGGGTAGTTGTTGCGTTCCTGCGTGAAGAGAGTCGTGACGTCGGCGAGTACGCCGTCCGGCTCGTGGACGGGCGGCTTGCTGTGCCGGTAGTTGAACAGCGCGGTGAAGAGGGGGCTGCCGGCCGGCAGGCCGGCGGCCGCCTGAGCGAGGGTCAGCGGCGCGTGCTCGTGCGCCAGCAGTTCGGCGAGCTGGTCGCGCAGGCCGGCCAGCGCCTGTCCGACCGTCCGTCCGGCCGGATCGACCCTGACGGGAAGGGTGTTCATGAACAGTCCCGGCACACGGTCGGCTCCGACGGTCGCACGCCCCAGCAGTACCGTGCCGAAGACGATGTCGTCGCGGGCCGACACCGCCGACAGCATCCGGGCCCACGCCAGGTGGAAGACCGTCGCGGGGCTGACCCCCCGGGAGCGGGCGAGGGCCTGGACGCGCCGTGTCAGCGCTTCGTCCACCCTGCGCCTGGCCTGGGCGAGGTCCGTGCCGTCGCCGCGGACGTCGAGCAGCCCGTAGGGGGCGGTGGTCTCGGTGATGTCGCCGAGCAGCCTGGTGAAGTACTCCCGGTGCGCCTCCTCGGAGACGCCCAGCCTGGCCTGCGCGACGAAGTCCCGGAACGGCACCGGCGCGGGCAGCTCGTCCGCCCGTCCGGCGAGGATCGCCTTGATCTCGTCGAGGACGATGTCGAGTGCGGTGTGGTCCTGGACCAGGTGGTGCATCCGTACCAGGGCCAGCCATCCGTCGCCGTCCGGCTCGGCCGCGGTGTGCACCGTCAGCAGAGGCGCACGGTGGACCTCCATCCAGCTTCCGGCCGCCGCCAGCAGCTGCCGGACGGCGTCCTCACCGCCTTCGGGGTCGAGGATGATCTCGGTGACCGGAAGCTCGGCGTCGCGCCACACCACCTGGACGGGTTGCGGCAGTTCCTCCCACACGATCGAGGTGCGGTACACGTCGTGCCGGTCCACCACCCGCTGCAACGCGCCCAGAAACGCATCCAGGCCCGACCGGTCGGCGAAACGGAGGGTGAAGGGCATCGCGTAGACGTCCTCACCGTCCCGCTCCGCCATCAAGTGGTGGAAGAAGATGCCCTCCTGGAGCGGCGCCAGGGGGTACACGTCCTGGATATTGGGCGCGCCGCCGGGCACGGCGGCGGTCACCCGCTCGATCTCGGCCGTGGTGAGCGGGACCAGCGGCAGCATCTCCGGTGTGATCTCGTCCGCTCCGGGCGGGATGAGGTTCGGGGGCACCTCCACCAACTCCGGCCCCGCCACCGCCGCCAGCGCGGCAGGCGTCGGCGTCACGAACAACGCCCGCACCGACACCGACACCCCACGCCGGCGTAACCATTCGACAAGCGACACGGCCAGCAGCGAGTGGCCGCCGAGAGCGAAGAAATCGTCCTCCACCCCGACCGCCGCCAGCCCCAGCACCTCGGCGAACGCCCGGCACACCAACTCCTCGCGGGCGTCGGCGGGAGCCCGGCCCGTGCCTGCGGTGTACCGAGGGGCGGGGAGCGCCGCACGGTCCACCTTCCCGGTGGGCGTCAGGGGCAGGGTCTCCAGCTCCACGAACGCGGAGGGGACCAGGTACGACGGCAACTGCTCGGCCACATGGGTGTGGACCGCATCGACAGCCGCTGTCTCCGCCCCGGCGAGCACCAGGTAGGCGACCAGCCGCTTGTCACCGGGGACGTCCTCCCGGACCAGTACGGTCGCCTGCGCCACCGCCGGATGGGCGGCCACCACCGTCTCGACCTCGCCCGGCTCGACCCGGAAACCGCGGATCTTCACCTGCTCGTCGGCACGGCCCAAGAAGACGAGCCGGCCCTCGACGTCCCAGCGCACCAAGTCGCCAGTGCGGTACATCCGCTCACCGGCACCGGCGAAGGGGCAGGCCACGAAACGCTCACCGGTCAGGACAGGGCGACCGAGATAGCCCCGCGCGACACCGGCACCGGCGACGTACAACTCACCGGCCACACCGACCGGCACCGGGCTCAGCGACCCGTCCAACACGTAGACGCGCGTGTTGTCGAGCGGACGCCCGATCGGCAGCACACCGTCGACCTCGGCGGCATCGGCCACCTCGTACTGCGTCGCACACAGCGTCACCTCGGTCGGGCCGTACAACTGCCGTACGCCGACACCGGGGTTGGCCTCCAGCACCCGCCGCACCGACTCGGCCGCGACGACGTCACCACCGGTCAGCACCTCACGCACACCGGCAAAGCATCCGGGATCCTGATCCGCCAGCACCCTCAACAAGCCTGCCGTCACATGCACATGCGACAACCCGTGAACCGAGACCAGACGCCTCAACACCGCTCCGTCGATCGCCTCGCCGGGCGCCACCACCACCGTGCCGCCGGACAGCAACGGCACCCACAACTCGTACGTCGACGCGTCGAACGCATGCGGCGCGTGGAACAACACCCGCGCGGGGTCACCCCAGCAACGGTCCTTCGCAAGCCGCACCACGTCCCGGTGCGTCGCCACTACACCCTTCGGCACACCCGTCGACCCGGACGTATACATCACATACGCCGCGGCACCCGGATCGACCAAGGGCAGCGTCACCTCGGCGGCGGGCCCCGCGATGACGTCGACCCGTACCTCGCTCAGCGCGGTCGTACGGACGAACTCGTGTCCGGCGGTGGCCTGATGGGTGACGATGCACCGCGCGTCGGCGTCCTCGGCCACCGCGCGCATCCGGGCCGTCGGCCAGCCGAGGTCCAGCGGCAGATAGGTGCCGCCCGCCTTCAGCACGGCGAGGAAGACCACCACCAGGTCGGCCGACCGCTCCATGGCCACCGCGACGACCGACTCCGGTCGCACTCCCGCGGCCATCAGCCGTCGAGCAAGCTCATCGGACCGCGCGTCCACCTCGTCGTACTGCAGCCGGAAGTCATCACACTGAACGGCGAGGGCTCCGGGATCGGCCGCCGCGGAGCGCGCGAACGCCTCGGGCACCGACACGTCCGCCACGGCCACCGCCGTGCCGTTCCACTCCGTCAGCACCCGTCGGCGGTCCTGCGGGCCGAGTACGTCGACGTCGGCGATCCGGGTGGCGGGGTGCGCCGTCATCGTCCGCAGTACGCGAAGCAGTTGCTCCGTCAGCCGTTCCACGGTGCTCTGGTCGAACAGGTCGGCGGAGGCGATGAGCGAGCCGTTGATGCCCGCGGGATCGCCGGCCTCGTCGAAGGCCTCACCGAGATTCAGGTCGAGGTCGAACCTGAGCGCCGTGCCGTCCGTGGCCAGAGGGGTCGCCGTCAGGCCCGGCAGGGCCGCGTCGGCGGGGTTGCCGGTGTTCTGCAGGGTCATCATGACCTGGAACAGCGGATGGCGGGCGAGGGAGCGGGCCGGGGCCAGCTCCTCCACCAGTTTCTCGAACGGGACGTCCTGGTGCGTCAACGCGCTCAGGGACGTCTCGCGGACCCTCCGCAGCACCTCGGTGAGGGTGGGGTCGCCGGAGAGGTCCGTCCGCAGGACGAGGGTGTTCACGAAGAACCCGACCAGGTCCTCCACCGCCCCGTCGGTACGGCCCGCCACGGCCACGCCGACCGGGATGTCCGTGCCCGCTCCCAGGCGCGACAACGTCACGGCCAGCGCGGCCTGCAGGGCCATGAAGACGGTGACGCCCTCCGCGCGTGCCACTTCCAGCAGTCCGCCGTGCAGTTCGGCGGGAATCTCGACCCGGGCGCGTCGGCCGAGGAGGGAGATCTCCGCGGGACGGGGCCGGTCGGTCGGCAGGTTCAGTTCCTCGGGTATGCCGGCCAGGGTCTCCCGCCAGTGGGCGACCTGGCGTGACAGCAGGCTCCGCGGGTCCGCCTCGTCGCCGAGCAGCTCTCGTTGCCACAGCGCGTAGTCGGCGTACTGCACCGGCAGCGGCTCCCACACCGGGGCGTCGCCCGCCAGCCGCGCCGTGTACGCCGCCGACACGTCACGCGCCAGCGGCTCCATCGACCAGGCGTCGCCGGCGATGTGGTGAAGCACCAGGACCAGCACATGCTCGTCCGGTGCCGCCGTGAACAAGGTCGCGCGCAGCGGGGGTTCTGCGGCGAGATCGAACGCGTACCGGGCAGCCCCCGCCACCCGGCCGGCCAGTTCGCCGGTCGCCACCTCGACGATCTCCAGCTCGAACGCCGCCTCCTCCGGCGACAGCACCCGCTGGAACGGTTCTCCGTCGGCCGTCCGGATGACTGTGCGCACCACCTCGTGGCGCTCGACCACGTCGCGCAGGGCGGCGGCGAAGGCGTCCCGGTCCAGCGTCCCCGTCAGGCGCAGGGCCAGCGGGATGTTGTAAGCCGGGCTCGGCCCCTCCAACTGCCCCAGGAACCACAGCCGTCGCTGGGCGTACGACAGCGGAATCCGCTCCGGCCGGGCGCCGGCCTTCAGCGCCGTCCGGCCAGGTGTCGCCCTGACCGACCGGGCGGCCGCCCCCGCCGGTGTACGGGCCTCGAACAGCGCCCGGAGCGGCATCTCCACGCCCAGTACCTCGCGCACCCGGCTCACCAGTCGCATGGCCAGCAGTGAGTGCCCGCCGAGCAGAAAGAAGTCGTCGTCCACGCCGACCCGGGGCAGCCCGAGGGTGTCGGCGAACAGGTGACACAGCAGCTCTTCCCGAGCGGTCGCGGGCGCCCGGCCCGTGTCCGGGGAGTACCGCGGTGCGGGCAGCGCCTTCCGGTCGAGCTTGCCGTTGACCGTCAGCGGCAGGGTATCCAGCTCCACGAAGGCCGCCGGGAGCATGTACTCCGGCAGCCGCTCGGCCGCGTACTCCCGGACCGGGCCGTCGAGGGTCTCGCCCTCGTTCTGCGGGACCAGGTAGGCGATCAGCCGCTTGTCCCCCGGGGTGTCCTCCCGCGCCACGACGGCCGCCTGCCCGACGGCGGGATGGGCACCGAGGACCGCCTCCACTTCGGCGGGCTCGACCCGGAACCCGCGGATCTTCACCTGCTCGTCCGCACGCCCCACGAACACCAGCCGGCCCTCGGCGTCCCAGCGCACCAGGTCACCGGTGCGGTACATCCGTTCACCGGCACCCCCGAACGGGCACGCCACGAAACGCTCACCGGTCAGCACCGGCCGTCCCAGATAGCCTCGCGCGACACCGGCACCGGCCACGTACAGCTCACCGGCGACACCGACCGGTACGGGGTTCAGCGCACCGTCCAGGACGTACACACGCGTGTTGTCGAGCGGACGCCCGATCGGCAGCACACCGTCGACCTCGGCGGCGTCCGCGACCTCGTACTGCGTCGCGCACAGGGTCACCTCGGTCGGCCCGTACAACTGCCGAACCCTGACATCGGGATTGGCGTCCAGTACCCGTCTCACCGACTCGGCCGGAACCACATCCCCGCCCGTCAGCACCTCACGCACGCCCGCGAAGCAACCCGGGTCCTGATCCGCCAGCACCCGCAACAGTCCCGCCGTCACATGCACATGCGACACGTCGTGGTCGAGAACCAGACGACGCAACACCGTGGTGTCCATACGCCCGTCCGGCGCCACCACCACCGTGCCGCCGGACAGCAGCGGCACCCACAACTCGTACGACGACGCGTCGAAGGCGTGCGGCGCGTGGAACAACACCCGCGCGGGCGCACCCCAGCAACGATCCCCGGCGAGCGCCACCACATCCCGGTGTGCCGCTACCACACCCTTCGGCACGCCCGCCGAACCCGATGTGTACATCACGTACGCGGTCGCCGCCTCCGGTACGACGGGGAGGTGCCCCTCGTCGGAGCCGGCGTCCACGGCGACCTCGGTGATCCCGAGGTCATGCCCGGCCCACGTCTCGCTCACCACGACGAGGCACGCGGCCGCGTCCTCGATGACCGACCGCATCCTGGCCTGTGGCCATGTCGCGTCCAGTGGCAGAAAGGCACCGCCGGCCTTCAGCACGGCGAGCAGGGCGACCACCAGATCGGCGGAGCGCTCCATCAGCACGGCGAAAACCGGCTCCGGCCCGGCGTCCGACCTGATCAGCGCCCGCGCCAACCGGTCGGATCGCAGGTCCAGTTCGCGGTAGGTGAGCCGTACGCCGTCGCTCACCACGGCCACCGCGTCCGGATGCGCCGCCACGCGTGCGGCGAAGGCCCGGGGGACCGACACACCCGACACGGGTGCCGTCGTGTCGTTCCATCCGGTCAGAATCCGTGTGCGCTCGGTCGAGCCGAGTACGTCGATCCCGGTGAGTGGTGTGGCCGGTGCGTCTTCCAGCGCGGCCGCCAGGCCCTCCAGGCAGGTGAGAAGCAGTCCGCCCGCCCCCTCGGGATCGACGGGGGCGACGGCCTCGATCTCCACCTCGAAGCCTGTGCCGTCGTCGTCGACGGACACGACCATCGGGTAGTTCGAGTAGTCCCGGTGCAGGAGGAGGTCGACGCCGTCGAGGTCGGCACCGGGGTGCCGCTCGGTCGGCAGGTTGTGCCGGTAGTTGAACACCGAGGTGAACAACGGGCTGCTCGCCGGCACGCCGCCGGCACGCTGCGCCAGGGTGAGCGAGGCGTGTTCGTGGACCATCAGCTGGGCCAGCTGGCCGCGCATGTCCGTGAGGGCCTCGGCCACGCTCCTTCCCGCCGGACGCATGCGCACCGGGAGGGTGTTGATGAAGAGGCCGGGAGCGCGGTCGGCGCCGGCGCCCGCGTTCATCCGTCCGAACAGGATCGTGCCGAACACGACGTCGTCGCGTCCCGACAGTGTGCCGAGCACCCGTGCCCACGCCACGTGGAACAGCGTCGCCGGGCTCACGCCGTGCGACCGCGCCAGGCTCCGGACCCGGCCGGTCAGGGTGTCGTCCACCGTGAGCCGGACCTGCGTGGCCTCCGTTCCGTCACCGTAGACGTCCGTCAGGCCGTACGGGGCGGTGGTGTCGGTGACGTCGCCCAGCAGGTCGGTGAAGTACCGCTCGTGCTCCTCCCGCGACACCCCGAACCGTGCCCGGGCAACGAACTCGCGGAACGGCACCGGGGCGGGCAGCGTCCCGCCCCGCCCGTTCATGAACGCGCGGAGTTCGTCGAGCACCACGTCGAAGGTGGTGTGGTCCTGGACCAGGTGGTGGATGCGCAGGAGAACCGTCCAGCCACCGTCGGGGGCCTCCATCACCCGCACCCGCAGCAGGGGCGCCCGCGTCAGGTCCATGGCGGACTCGCCCGTCGAGAGCAGCCGGTCGACGGCGTCCGATCCGTCCGGGGCGGGCGCGATCTCCTCCACCGGCAGCTCCGCGTGACGCACGACCACCTGCACCGGTTCGCGCAGACCCTCCCACACGATCGCGGTGCGGTAGATGTCGTTGCGGACCACCATCCGCCGCAGCGCCGTGAGGAAGTCCTCGAGCCTCTCCCGGGTCGCGATCGTGAGCACCATCGGAGTCGCGTAGACGTCCGTGCCGTCCCGGTCGGCCATCAGATGGTGGAAGAAGAGCCCCTCCTGCAGGGGCGCCAGGGGATACACGTCCTGGATGTTGGACGCGCCGCCGGGGACGGCCGCCTCGACGCGGGCCAGCTCCTCCTCCGTCAGCTCGGCCAGGGGGAGCATGTCCGGTGTGATCCGGGTGGCACCGTCGGGGATGCGGCGGGGCGGCACCTCGATCCGGTCGGGCCCGGCCACTTCGGCCAGGCGGGCCGGGGTCGCGGAGGCGAAGAGGGCCCGCACGGACACCGAGACGCCGCGCTGTCGCAACCATTCGACCAGCGACACGGCCAGCAGGGAGTGGCCACCGAGGGCGAAGAAGTCGTCGTCGACGCCGACCTGGTCCAAGCCGAGCACTTCGGCGAACGCGGCGCACAGCAGCTCTTCCTGGGCGGTCACCGGGGCGCGTCCGGCGCTCACGACCGCGTTGTCCGGTTCGGGCAGTGCGGTGCGGTCGAGTTTGCCGTTGACCGTCAACGGCAGGCCGTCCAGGACCACGAACGCGGACGGCACCATGTACGACGGCAACCGCTCCCCCGCATACACCCGCACCCGCTCCGAGAAACCCTCAGCCTGCTCGGCCGGTTCCGGCACGATGTAAGCGACCAGCCGCAGCCCGCCCGGACCGCCCTCACGCGCCACCACCGCCACCTGCGCCACGTCGGGGTGGCCCGCCACCACCGCCTCGACCTCACCCGGCTCGATCCGGAACCCCCGGATCTTCACCTGCTCATCCGCACGCCCCGCGAACACCAGCCGGCCCTCCCGCGACCAGCGGGCCCGATCCCCCGTCCGATACATCCGCCCACCGGCCACACCGAACGGACACGCCACGAACCGCTCACCCGTCAACCCGGCACGACCCCGATAGCCCCGCGCCACCTGTGCCCCGGCCACATACATCTCACCCACCGCACCCACCGGCACCGGCCGCAGCCACTCATCCAGCAGGAACACCGACAACCCCGGCAGACCCCGCCCGATCACGCTGCCGTCGGCGGCGGTGTCCGGGCGCAGATCCTGGTGCGTCACATGCACCGTCGTCTCCGTGATCCCGTACATGTTCACCAACCGCGGCCCCGCCTCCCCGAACCGCTCCCACCAGCCGTCGAGCCGCCCCGGCTCCAACGCCTCACCGCCGAAGACCACCGTGCGCAGAGCCGGCAGCCCACCCCCCACACCCATCAGCTGATAGAACGCCGACGGCGTCTGACTCAAAACCGTCACACGCTCGCGCTCCAACAACTCCACGAACTCACGCGGCGACCGCGACACATCGAACGGAACCACCACAACCCGCCCACCATGCAGCAGCGCACCCCACACCTCCCACACCGAAAAATCGAACGCCAGCGAATGGAACCAGCTCCACACATCCCCGGCACCGAACTCGAACACCCCACCCGCGGCAACGAACAGCGCCACCACACTGCGGTGCGACACCACCACACCCTTCGGCCGCCCAGTCGACCCCGACGTATAGATCACGTAGGCGGGGTGGGAGGGAAGCAGCGGGGAGACGCGGTCGGCGTCCGTGACCGGTGCCGCGTCGTAGTCGGCGGTCTCCGCCAGGAAGTCCGGGTGGTCCAGCACCAGGACCGGGGCGGCGTCCTCGATCACGGACCGGATGCGCTCGGCGGGCTGCCCGGGATCGACGGGCAGGTAGGCGCCGCCCGCCTTCAGCACCGCCAACGCGGCGATGACCACTTCCGGTGAACGCTCCAGCACCAGAGCCACCACCGACTCCGGGCCTACACCCCGCGCGATCAGCTTCCGCGCCAGACGGTTCGCCCGCTCCTCCACCTCCCCGTAACTCAGCTGAACACCGCCGCCCACCAACGCCACCGCATCCGGTGACAACCGGGCCCGCGCGGCGAACAGCTCCGGCACCGACGCCCCCGGCACCGGTCCCGCCGTGTCCTCGTCGCTCCGGCACAGGCGGGCGGCGTACGCGGCGTCGAGGACGTCGATCGCGCCGAGGGGGACGTCCGGGGAATCGGTCAGAGCGGTGACCAGGTTCGCCAGGCAGGTGTGCAGCAGCCCGCACACCTCCGTCGCGTCCACCTGTGCCACGGACTCCACCACCAGCTCCAGGCCGGTGGCGCTCTGGTCCACCGAGACGGTGAGCGGATAGTTGGTGTGGTCGTGGACGGACAGCACCTCGATGCCGTCCAGTTCCGTCCCGCCGGCGTCCGTGCCCTGGAGATGCCGGTAGTTGAAGAGCGAGGTGAACAGCGGCCCGCCTCCGGGCAGGCCGGAGGCCGACTGCGCCAGTGCCAGTGAGGCGTGCTCGTGGACGAGGAGGTCCGCGAGTTGGTCACGCAGCCCGGTCAGGGCCTCGCCGACGCCCGCTCCCGCCGTGTTCACCCGTACCGGCAGGGTGTTGATGAGGAGGCCGGCGACCCGGTCGGCGGACTCGCCCGAGTGCATCCGGCCGAACATCACCGTGCCGAAGACGACATCCTGGCGGCCGGCCACGGCCGCCAGCACACGCGCCCAGGCAAGGTGGAGCACGGTCGCCGGGCTGACGCCCCGAGCACGCGCCACCTCCCGTACGCGCCGGGCCAGGCCGGGTTCGACGGGCAGTCGGCCCGTCCGGGCGGCGCCGCCGTCTCCGAGCACGTCCATGAGGCCGTAGGGCGCGGTGGGTTCGGTGATGTCACCGAGAAGCCCGGTGAAGTACCGCTCGTGCTCCTCCCTCGGCATGCCGAGCCGTGCCTGTGCCACGAACTCGCGGAACGGCACGGCTGGTTGCAGGCGGTCGGCCTGCCCGGCCATGAAGGCGCGCACCTCGTCGAGGAGCACGTCCGATGCCGTGTGGTCCTGCACCAGGTGGTGGACGCGTACGAGGGCCAGCCACCGTCCGGTGTCCGGTTCGGCCGCTGTCCGTACGTCGAGCAGCGGAGCCCGTCCGATGTCCATCCAGCCGCCGCCGGCCGCGAGCAGCCGCTCCGCCGGCTCCTCGGTGACCGGCAGTTCCGCGTGGCGTACGACGACCTGGACCGGCTCGCGCAGCCCTTCCCACAGGATCGCCGTGCGGTACACGTCGTTGCGGTCGACGACTTTCTGGAGGGCGGCGAGGAAGGAGTCGAGTCGGCTGCGGGAGTCGAAGCGAAGGGTCGACGGCGTGACGTACACGTCCGTGCCGTCCCGGTCCGCCGTCAGGTGGTGGAAGAAGATGCCTTCCTGGAGCGGTGCCAGGGGGTACACGTCCTGGATGTTGGGCGCGCCGCCGGGCACCGCGGCCGTCACCCGTTCGATCTCGGCCGTGGTGAGCGGGACCAGCGGCAGCATCTCGGGGGTGATCTCGTTCGCCGCGTGCGGAATCAGGTTGGGCGGCACGTCGACCGCCTCCGGGCCCGCGGCCGCCGCGAGTCCGGCGGGCGTCGGTGTCGTGAACAGGGCCCGCACGGAGACCGACACCCCGCGCCGGCGCAGCCGTTCCACGAGTGAGACGACCAGCAGCGAGTGCCCGCCGAGGGCGAAGAAGTCGTCGTCGACCCCCACCCGGTCCAGTCCGAGGACCTCCGCGAAGGCGGCGCAGATGGTCTCCTCGCGCACGTCGGCCGGGGCGCGGCCCGCCCCGGCGGCAGCCGTGTACCGGGGCCGGGGCAGGGCCTTGCGGTCCAGCTTGGCGTTCGGTGTCAGCGGGAACGCGTCGAGCGTCGTCACGGCCGACGGCACCATGTGCGCCGGCAGCCGCTGCGCCGCGAACTCGGTCAGCAGGGAGGGCAGTTCATGGGTATCGATGTCTTCGGCGGGGATCACGTAGCCGACCAGCCGTGGGTCGCCGGGGGTGTCCTCGCGCACGACGACCGCGGCCCGGTCCACCCACGGATGGGCCGCGAGTACGGCCTCGACCTCACCCGGCTCGATCCGGAACCCGCGGATCTTCACCTGGTCGTCCGCACGCCCGGCGAAGACCAGGTCGCCGTCGGCGTTCCACTTCACCCGGTCGCCGGTGCGGTACATCCGCTGTCCCGGCTCGAACGGGCAGGCCACGAACCGTTCGGCGGTGAGGCCGGCGCGACCCAGGTAGCCGCGTGCCAGGCCCGTGCCGGTCACGTACAACTCGCCCAGCACGCCCGCCGGTACGGGCCGCAGCGCGTCGTCGAGCACATGGACCCGGGTGTTGACGATCGGGCGTCCGATGGGCACCTCCGCCCCGGCTGCCAGACCTGAACGGCAGCGCCATACGGCGGCGTTCACCGTGGTCTCCGTGGGCCCGTAGCTGTTGAACATCTTCCGGCCGGCCGCCCAGCGGGAGACCGTCTCGGCCGGCAGCGCCTCTCCGCCCACGTCCAGGACGAAGCCGTCGTCGAGGGCGCCCTCCGGAAGCGTGGCCACCGCGGCGGGTGGCAACGTCGCATGGGTCACCCCAGATTCGGCCAGGAACTCCGCGAAGTCCGCGCCGAGCCGCCGGTCGGCGGGGACGGTCACCAGGGCCGCCCCCGACAGCAACGCCAGCAGCCACTCCTCGCAGAACATGTCGAAGCCCGCCGAGGCGAACTGCGCCACCCGGCTGCCCGGTCCGACCTCGAACCGGCGGTGGCTCAGCGAGAGATTGGCGAACCCCTCGTGGGTGACGACGACGCCCTTGGGCCGCCCCGTCGAGCCCGATGTGTAGATCACGTAGGCCGGGTGAGTGGGCAGCAGCGGGGCGAGCCGGTCGGCGTCGGACACCGCGGAGTCGGCACGGTCGCCGGCCCCCGCCTGCAGGGCGGACTCGTCGAGCACGAGCACCGGTGCGGCGTCCTCGATCATGAACGCCACGCGTTCGGCAGGCTGATCGGGATCGATGGGCAGATAGGCTCCACCGGCCTTCAGCACCGCGAGAATCGCCACCAGCAGATCCGGTGAACGTTCCAGCACCAGGGCGACCACCGACTCCGGGCCCACCCCCGCGGCGATCAGATGCCTGGCCCACTGGTTCGAACGGGCCTCGACCTCGCCGTAGCTCAGCTCGACGCCGGCGCCGACCAGCGCCACCGCCTCGGGCAGCCGTGCCGCCTGCGCGGTGAACAGCGCCGGAACAAGGCCGGCCGGAGCGGGCGCGGCCGTGTCGTTGACCTGCCGCAGCAAGGCGGTGTACTCGGCATCGAGGACGTCCAGCGCCCCGAGGATCAGATCCGGGGTGTCCTCCAGCGCCGTGACGAGGTTCGCCACCGAGGCGTGCAGCAGCCCGCACACCGCCGCCGGATCCACCGGTGCCGTCGCCTCCACGACCAGTTCGAAGCCGGAGCCGCTCTGGTTGACGGAGAGGTCGAGGGGGTAGTTCGTGGCGTCCCTCGTCGCAGTGGCGTCGACGCCTTCGATGCCGGTACCGGACCGGGGAACGTCGGCCTGGAGGTGCCGGTAGTTGAAGATCGAGGTGAAGAGGGGACTGCCGGTGGGCAGGTCGGCGGCCTCCTGCGCCAGTGTCAGCGGCGCGTGCTCGTGGACCTGCAGCTCGGCGAGCTGCTCGCGCATGTCGTCCAGCGCGTCACGCACGGTCCGGCCGGCGGTCCTCACCCTGACGGGGAGGGTGTTCATGAACAGCCCCGGCACACGGTCGGCCCCGACGGTCGCCCGGCCCAGCAGCACCGTGCCGAAGACGACGTCGTCGCGCCCGGACACCGCCGCCAGCACACGTCCCCATGCGACGTGGAACACCGTCGCAGGGCTGACCGCGAGCGACTGGGCCGCCCTCCGCACACGTGCGGCCAGGCCGCTCTCCACGGTCAGCCGGCCCTGCGCGATCCCGGTGCCGTCGCCGTGCACGTCGAGCAGCCCGTAGGGGGCCGTGGTCTCGGTGACGTCGCCGAGCAGCCGGGTGAAGTACTCCCGGTGCGCCTCCTCGGAGACGCCCAGCCTGGCCTGCGCGACGAAGTCCCGGAACGGCACCGGCGCGGGCAGTTCGTCCGCCCGCCCTGCCAGAATCGCCCGGACCTCGTCCAGCACCACTTCCAGGGCGGTGTGGTCCTGCACCAGGTGGTGCATCCGTACCAGGGCCTGCCATCCGTCGCCGTCCGGTTCGGCCGCGATGTGCACCGTCAGCAGAGGGGCGCGGTCCAGCTCCATACGGCCGCCCACAGCCGTCATCAGCGTGGCGGGGCGCCCGGCCGCGTCGCTCTCACCGCTGGCGTCCGGAACCACCTCGGTGACCGGTAGCTCGGCGCGGCGCCACACCACCTGAACCGGCTCCCGCAGCCCCTCCCAGACGATCGACGTGCGGTACACGTCGTGCCGGTCCACCACCCGCTGCAACGCCCCCAGGAACGCATCCAGACCCGACCGCTCCGCGAACCGGAGGGTGAAGGGCATCGCGTAGACGTCCTCACCGTCCCGCTCCGCCATCAAGTGGTGGAAGAAGATGCCCTCCTGGAGCGGCGCCAGCGGATACACGTCCTGGACATTGGCCGCGCCGCCCGGCACCGCGGCCACCACCCGGGCGACCTCCGCCTCGGACAGCTCCACCAACGGCAGCATCTCCGGACGGAGCTCCGACGCGCCCTCCGGGATCAGGTTCGGGGGCACCTCCACCAACTCCGGCCCCGCCACCGCCGCCAGCGCGGCAGGCGTCGGCGTCACGAACAACGCCCGCACCGACACCGACACCCCACGCCGACGCAACCACTCCACCAACGACACCGCCAACAGGGAATGACCCCCGAGAGCGAAGAAATCGTCCTCCACCCCGACCGACGCCAGCCCCAACACCTCGGCGAACGCCCGGCACACCAACTCCTCGCGTACGGTGGCCGGTTCACGGCCGGCACCGGAGGCGTACAGCGGTGCGGGCAGGACCTTGCGGTCGAGCTTGCCGCTGGGCGTCAGCGGCAGGTTCTCCAGCTCCACGAAGGCCGAGGGGACCAGGTACTCCGGGAGCCGTTCGGCCGTGTGGGCGCGCACCGCGTCGGCGAGCGACGTCTCGGTCCCGGCCGGCACCAGATAGGCGACCAGCCGCTTGTCGCCCGGGGTGTCCTCCCGTACGACGACGGCCGCCTGGCCGACCGCCGGATGGGCGGCCACCACCGTCTCGACCTCGCCCGGCTCCACCCGGAAACCGCGGATCTTCACCTGGTCGTCGGCCCGGCCCATGAAGACGAGCCGGCCCTCGGCGTCCCAGCGCACCAAGTCGCCCGTGCGGTACATCCGCTCACCGGTGGCCCCGAAGGGGCAGGCCACGAAACGCTCACCCGTCAACACCGGGCGACCCAGGTAACCGCGCGCGACGCCGGCACCGGCTACGTACAACTCACCGGCGACACCGACCGGCACCGGGCTCAGCGCACCGTCCAACACATAGACGCGCGTGTTGTCGAGGGGGCGCCCGATCGGCAGCACACCGTCGACCTCGGCGGCGTCCGCGACCTCGTACTGCGTCGCGCACAGGGTCACCTCGGTCGGGCCGTACAACTGCCGCACCGTCACGCCGGGGTTGGCGTCCAGCACCCGCCGCACCGACTCGGCCGGGACCACGTCACCACCGGTCAGCACCTCACGCACGCCCGAGAAAGAGCCCGGGTCCTGATCCGCCAGCACCCTCAACAAGCCTGCGGTCACATGCACATGCGACACCCCGTGGTCCGAAACCAGACGCCGCAACACCGCCCCGTCCATCGCCTCGTCCGGGGCGACAACCACCGTGCCGCCCGACAGCAACGGCACCCACAACTCGTACGACGACGCGTCGAACGCATGCGGGGCATGGAACAACACCCGCGCGGGCGCACCCCAGCACCGGTCCTTCGCAAGCCGCACCACGTCCCGGTGCGTCGCCACCACACCCTTCGGCACCCCCGTCGAACCCGACGTATACATCACATACGCCGCAGCACCCGGAGCCACCGAAGCGGGCAGCACCACGTCGGAGTCCGCCCCGGACCCGACCGCAACCAACGAGGCCCCGAACTGCTCATGCCCGGCCGCCTTGTCGTCCACGACCATCACGGAGGCGCCCGCGTCCTCGATCACCGCGCGCTTGCGCGCCTCGGGCCACCCCGTGTCCAGCGGCACGAAGGCTCCGCCGGCCTTCACCACCGCCAGCAGCGCCACCACGAGGTCGATCGAGCGTTCCATCAGGACCGCGACGGCCGACTCCTGACCGACTCCCTCGGCCACCAGAGCGCGTGCCAGCCGGTCCGAGCGCGTGTCCAGCTCGGCGTACGACAGCTCGGTCGCGCCGCACACCACGGCCGGTGCGTCCGGGCAGGCCGCCAACTGTCGCGCGAACATCTCCGGCAGCGAGGCGTCCCGCACGGGAACCGCCGTGGCGTTGAACCCCTCCACCAGCCGCGAGCGTTCGTCCGCGCCCAGGATGTCGACCGAGCCGACGTGCTGCTCCGGGTCGGCGGCGAACGCCGTGAGCACCCGTACCAGACAGCCCGCGATCCGCTCGACCGTGCTCTGGTCGAACAGGTCCGCCGAGCCCGTGACCACACCGCGTATCCCGGCAGCCTCGCCGTCGTCGTCGAAGGCCTCGCCCAGCGTCGCCTCGAGGTCGAACTTGGCGGTGGAGCGGCCGATGGAGAGCACCTCGCCGCGCAGGCCGGGGATGTCCAGCCGGGCACCGTCGTCGAGCGGGGCGAGGACGACCTGGAACAGGGGGTGCCGGGCGAGGGAGCGGGTGGGGGCGAACTCCTCGACGAGCCGCTCGAACGGCACGTCCTGGTGGCCGAAGGCGCGTACGGCGGTGGTGCGCACCCGGTCGATCACCTCGGCGAGCGTCGGGTCGCCGGCCAGGTCCGCCCGGATCACCAGGGTGTTGACGAAGAACCCGATCAGGTCGTCGAGCGCCTCGTCGGAGCGTCCCGCGGTCGGCGTCCCGAGGGGGATGTCGTGGCCGGCGCCGAGCCGTGACAGCGTCACCGCGAGTCCGGCCTGGAACAGCATGGGCAGAGTGGCCCGGTGCCGTCGGGCCACCGCGGCCAGTGCGGCGTGGGTTTGGGCAGGCAGTCCGATCGTGACCGCGTGCCCGCGGTGGGAAGGTTCCACGGGGCGAGGACGGTCGAACGGCAGGGTCAGCTCCTCGGGAGCTCCCTCCAGGTTCTCCCGCCAGTAGGCGATCTGGCGGGAGAGGACGCTGCCGGGGTCGTCCCGGTCGCCGAGGAGCTCTCGTTGCCACAGGGTGTAGTCGCCGTACTGCACCGGCAGCGGAGACCACTGCGGTGCCCGGCCGTGATTGCGGGCGGTGTACGCCGTCGACAGGTCACGCGTGAAGGGTCCGGCCGACCATCCGTCGGTGGCGATGTGGTGGACGACCGTCACCAGTACGTGTTCGTCGGGAGCCATGGCGAACAGCCATGCCCGTATCGGGATTTCCGTGGAGAGGTCGAAGGTGTGGGCGGCCACGCGCGCGACGGCGCCGGTCAGCTGCGCCGCGTCGATCCGTTCGGCCGGCAGGTCGCTCGCCGGCTCGACGGTCGGCAGGTCCAGGACCGGCTCGTCCCAGCGCAACTCCTCGTGGGTGTACAGGCGTTGGTGCGACGGGAGGTGGGCGCCGCCGATCACCTCGACCACGTGCAGTGCCCAGTCCAGTTCCGCGAGAGGGACGATCCGCTGGTGGGGCTCGCCGTCGGCTTCCCGGAAGACGGTGCGCAGCGCTTCGTGCCGGGTGATGACGTCACGGAGCGCGGAGGCGAGTGCCTGCCGGTCCAGTCGTCCGGTCAGCCTCAGGATGGTGGGGCTGTTGTACGTGGCGCTGGGCCCCTCGATCCGCCACTGCAGCCACAGCCGCCGCTGGGCGAACGACGCGGGAATCATGTGGAACCCCTTTCCTTCAGCGCATCGGGCGCAGCGCGGGCCTGGTGCTCCGCGTCCCGCCGCCGTGCTCGGCAAGCCAGGCCGCGAGCGCGGCCGGTGTAGGAGTCGCGAACAGTTCCTCGATCGGCAGTTCTTCTCGCAGCGAGGCGCGGACGCGGGCGATGAGCCGGGTCGCGAGCAGGGAGTGGCCGCCGAGGGCGAAGAAGTCGTCGTCGACGCCGACGGTCGGCAGGCCGAGCACCTCGGCGAACGCCTGGCAGAGCAGTTCTTCCTCGGCCGTCGCCGCGGCACGGCCGCCACCGGCGGTGTACGTGGGCTCCGGCAGTGCGGTGCGGTCGAGTTTGCCGTTGACCGTCAACGGCAGGCCGCCCAGAACCACGAACGCGGACGGCACCATGTACGACGGCAACCGCTCCCCCGCAAACACGCGCACCCGGTCCGCGAGTCCGTCAGTGCCTTCGGCAGCAACGATGTAGGCGACCAGCCGCAGCCCACCCGGACCGCCCTCACGCGCCACCACCGCCACCTGCGCTACGTCGCGGTGGCCCGCCACCACCGCCTCGACCTCACCCGGCTCGATCCGGAACCCCCGGATCTTCACCTGCTCATCCGCACGCCCCGCGAACACCAGCCGGCCATCCCGCGACCACCGGGCCCGATCACCCGTCCGATACATCCGGCCACCCGCCGCACCGAACGGACACGCCACGAACCGCTCACCCGTCAACCCGGCACGACCCCGATAGCCCCGCGCCACCTGCGCCCCGGCCACATACATCTCACCCACCGCACCCACCGGCACCGGCCGCAGCCACTCATCCAGCAGGAACACCGACAACCCCGGCAGACCCCGCCCGATCACGCTGCCGTCGGCGGCGGTGTCCGGGCGCAGATCCTGGTGCGTCACATGCACCGTCGTCTCCGTGATCCCGTACATGTTCACCAACCGCGGCCCCGCCTCCCCGAACCGCTCCCACCAGCCGTCGAGCCGCCCCGGCTCCAACGCCTCACCGCCGAAGACCACCGTGCGCAGAGCCGGCAGCCCACCCCCCACACCCATCAGCTGATAGAACGCCGACGGCGTCTGACTCAAAACCGTCACACGCTCGCGCTCCAACAACTCCACGAACTCACGCGGCGACCGCGACACATCGAACGGAACCACCACAACCCGCCCACCATGCAGCAGCGCACCCCACACCTCCCACACCGAAAAATCGAACGCCAGCGAATGGAACCAGCTCCACACATCCCCAGCACCGAACTCGAACACCCCCCGGGTGGCAGCAAACAGCGCCACCACACTGCGGTGTGGCACCACCACACCCTTCGGCCGCCCCGTCGACCCCGACGTATAGATCACATACGCCGGATGGTCCGGGCGTACCGTCGGCAACGGCACCGAGTCGAACACCGGCCCCGAACCGGCCCCGTCGACCGTCACGGCCGCCACACCAGCGGGGAGGACCGGCGCGAACTCCGCCGACGTCACCACCCACTCCGCCCCCGCGTCGGACAGCACGAACGCCACACGATCCGCCGGATAGTCCGGATCCACCGGCAGATACGCACCGCCCGCCTTCGCCACCGCCAGTACGGCCACCACCACATCGGCGGACCGCCCCAGCAGCACCCCCACCACCGACTCAGGACCCACACCACGCCCCACCAGACCCCGCGCCAACCCCTCCGCCCGCGCGTCCAGCTCCGCGTACGACAACTCCACCCCGCCCGCCGTCACCGCCGTCGCATCAGGCGTCCTCGCCGCCTGCACCGCGAACAACTCAGGAAGCGTCGCCTCGGACCCCTCGGCGGCGGTGGTCTCGGCCACCAGCCCGCGCCGCTCCTCGGCGGTCAGCAGGTCCAGGTCGCCCAGGCGCCGCCGGGGGTCGTCCGCCACCTGCTCCAACAGTCGTACGAGCCGGTCGACGAGGGTGCGGACGGTGCCGGCGTCGAAGAGGTCGGTCGCGTACTCGACCGTTCCGGTCACGCCGGCCGGGGTCGCGTCGTCGGTGTGGGTGTCGGTGAGGTTGAGCATCAGGTCGAACCGTGCGGTGCCGGTGTCGACCGGCTCCGGGCGGGTGTCGAGGCCGGGGAGTCCAAGGGTGGGGGGCGAGACGTTCTGCAGGCCGAGTCCGACCTGGAACAGGGGATGGTGGGCCTGGGACCGTTCGGGGTTGAGCACCTCGACGAGGTGCTCGAAGGGGACGTCCTGGTGCTCGTAGGCGGCCAGGTCGGTGTTCCGGACCTGTTGGAGGAGGTCGTCGAAGGCGGGATTGCCGGAGGTGTCGGCGCGCAGTACCAGCGTGTTGACGAAGCAGCCCGCGAGGTCGTCGAGGGCCTCGTCGGTACGCCCCGCGATCGGCGCGCCCAGCGGGATGTCGGTGCCGGCGCCAAGCCGGGTCAGCAGTGCGGCCACGGCGGCGTGCAGCACCATGAAAAGGGTGGCGCCCTGCTGTCGGGCGAGTCGGGTCAGGGCCTGGTGCAGGTCCTGTTCCAGCCGGATCGGGAGCCTGGCGCCCCGGTGGGAGGCCACGGCGGGGCGGGGGCGGTCGGCCGGAAGTTCCAACCGGGCCGGAAGCCCGTCGAGTTGTTCGCGCCAGTAGCGGATCTGGCTGCCGAGCAGGCTGCCCGGGTCGTCTGCCGCGCCGAGCAACTGGCGCTGCCACAGGGTGTAGTCCGCGTACTGCGCCGGCAGTCGCGGCCAATCGGGTGCCCTGCCCCGGCTGCGGGCGGCGTAGGCGGTGGCCAGGTCGCGCGCCAGCGGGGACATCGACCAGGCGTCGGCGGCGATGTGGTGGACGATCAGCAGCAGGACGTGCTCCCGCGGCCCCACCGTGAGGAGTTCGGCGCGCAGGGGCAGCTCGTGGCGGAGGTCGAAGGCGTACCGCGCGGCGCGCTCCAGTCCCCCGGGTCCGTCCCACTCGGACGTCTCCAGACGGGGGCGGGCCTCCTCGGGGGCGAGGATCCGCTGGCGGGGCACCCCGTCGGTGTCCGGGTAGACGGTGCGCAGTGTCTGGTGCCGCTCCACCAGGTCGCACAGTGCCGCCTGGAGCGCCTCCCGGTCCAGTGGCCCGGTCAGGCGCAGTCCCAGGGGGACGTTGTACGTCGCCGACTGGCCCCGCATGCGGTGCAGGAACCACAGACGGTGCTGTGCCGGGGACAGCGGGAGGGGGTCGGGGCGCGGCGCCGGCCGGACGGGGGGCCGGGTCGGGCCGTCGTCGTCAAGCCAGGTGTCAAGGGCCGCCACCGTCGGCGCCGCGAACAGTGCCTTCATCGGCACCTCGACGCCGAGGCCGGCCCGGATGCGGGCGATGAGCCGGGTGGCGGGCAGGGAGTGGCCGCCGAGGGCGAAGAAGTCGTCGTCGGTGCCCACCCGTGGCAGGCCGAGGACCTCGGCGAACAGCTCGCACAGGATCGTCTGCCGGGGGCTGCGCGGCGCGCGGTCCGAGGTGCCGGGGTCGGGTGCCGGCAGGGCGCTCCGGTCGGCCTTCCCGTTCGCCGTCAGCGGCAGGGTGTCGAGCGCCACCACCGTCGCGGGGACCATGTGGGCGGGCAACGCGTGTGCGGCGAAGCGGCGCACTTCCCGGGTGTCGGCTTCCTTCCCCCCGGCGGGCACCACGTAGGCGACCAGTTGCGGGGGGCCGTCGCGGTCGGTGGTGCGGGGCACCACCACGGCACGGGCGACCGCCGGGTGCCGGGACAGTACGGCCTCGATCTCCGCGGGCTCGACCCGGTATCCGTTGATCTTGATCTGGTCGTCGGCCCGGCCCGCGAACTCGAGCTGGCCGCCGGCGGTCCAGCGCACCAGGTCGCCGGTGCGGTACATGCGCTGTCCGGGCGGCCCGAAGGGGCAGGCCACGAACCGTTCCGCGGTCGGTCCCGCGCGCCGGGCGTAGCCGCGGGCCAGTCCGGCGCCCGCGACGTACAGCTCCCCCAGTGCGCCGACGGGTACGGGGTTGAGCGCGTCGTCCAGCGCGTAGAGACGGGTGTTGGCGATCGGACGGCCGATCGGCACCCGGTCGCCGACCGGTCGTCCGGAGGGCACCTCGAACACGCAGCAGCCGACGGTCGTCTCGGTGGGACCGTAGTGGTTGACCACCACCGTGTCCGGCGCGTCGCGCAGCCATGCCCGTACATGGGCCCCGGGCAGCGCCTCGCCGCCCACCACCAGGCGCCGTGTCGCCGAGGCCCGTTCCGGGACGGTGAGGGTTTCGGTGAGCAGCGGCAGATGTCCGGGCACCACCTTGACCAGGCCGAACGGTTCTCCGGCTCGGGCCCTGGTCAGTGCGGCCAGCCCCGCCGCGCCGCCCTCGGGGCTGATGTCCACGGCTCCGCCGCACACCAGCGGCACCAGGACGCCGGTGACCGCCAGGTCGAAGGCCGTCGACGAATGCATGGGTGAGTGGTCGCCGGGGCGCATCCGGAAGAACTCGGCCGCCCAGACCGTGTAGTTGGCCAGGGCGCCGTGGGTGACGGCGACTCCCTTGGGGACGCCCGTCGAGCCCGAGGTGAAGATCAGGTAGGCCAGTTGGGCGGGCAGCGGGGCCGGTGCCGCCGGGGCCGCCGGGGCGGTGACCGGCAGGTCGTCCGGGTCGAGGGCGGCGATGCCGCTCCCTGCCAGGTCGCGCAGCGGCTCGCCGGTGGCGATCAGCGCGGTCGCCCGGCTCTCGGCGAGGGTGAGGCGGGCCCGCTCCGCGGGATGCCCCGGGTCCATCGGCAGGTACGCGGCGCCGGCCTTCCAGGCCGCCAGGAACGCGGTCAGCAGGGCGGGTCCGGGCGGCAGGCACACCGCGACCACCGCTTCGGGTCCGACGCCGTGCCCGCGCAGTACTCCGGCCAGCCGTTCGGCCCGCTCGTCCAGCTCGCGGTAGGTGGTCTCCGACGCGCCGCAGACCACGGCGACCGCGTCCGGGGTGCGGGCGGCGTGCTCCTCGAACCGGCTCAGGACGCTGGGGGCGACGCCGCTCGTCACGGTGCGGTTCCAGGTGACGAGCACGCGCCGCCGCTGGTCCTCGTCGAGGGCGTCGATCCGGTCGGCGAACGCGTCGGCCGGTGCCGCCGCCAGGCGGCCGAGCACCGTGCGGAACGCGCGGGAGATCTCCGCTCCCGCCCCGGGGTCGTGCAGGCCGGGGTTGGTCTGCACGACCGTCCGGAAGCCGTCGTCCCCCCGGTCGTACACGCCGATCGCCACGTCGTCGATGGGGCCGCTCGACAGGCCGGTGCGGGTGGCGACGGCGTCCCCGAACCGCAGCGGCCGGTTCAGGAACATCAGGTTGACGCTCAGATCGCGCAGCGCGCCACGGCCGACGAGCCCCTGGTCGGCGAGGATGTCGCCGTACGGGTACCGCTGGTGGCGCAGGCAGTCGCGCAGGGTGCGGGAGGTGCGCCGCAGGAGTTCGGCGACCGTGACGCCCCGGTCGAGGGAGAGCCGGAGCGGCACCACGTTGGAGGTCATGCCGGGGATGCCGAGTTCCCGTCCGGTGGTCCGCCCGGTGACGGGAACGCCGAGGACGACATCGCGTGTCCCGGTCGTACGGTGCCGGTACAGGGCGGCGGCCGTCAGGGACAGGACGGCGGGGCTGGTGCGCAACCGGCGTGCCGCTTCCCTCAGTTCGGTGGCGGCGGACGCGTCGTTCGGGTGCGTGTGCAGCAGGGGCCGGCCGGGCAGGGACCGGGTGCGGTCCCCGCGTGCGGCGCCCTGGCCGGGCAGGTCCGCCAGGTACTCGCGCCAGAACCGCCGGTCGCGTGCGTACTCCTCGGACCGGAGGTAGGAGCGGTCCGCGTCCAGCAGTACGGACAGCGGCCCCGGTGCGCCGCCGGCGGGCGGGCGCCCCGACGCCGACGCCGTGTAGAGGTCCGCCACCCGGGCGGCGAACACGGAGAGGCTGGTCCCGTCGAGGACGAGGTGGTGGGCACGCTGGTACCAGAGGACATGGCCGGGTCCCAGCCGGAACACGGCGTGGGCGGCCAGCGGGCCGGTGAGGGGGTCCGCGGGGCGGTCCAGGTCGGCGGTCATCCACTCCACGGCCGCGGCGCGCGGGTCCCCTGCGGAGCCGAGGTCGGCGACGTGGACGGGAAGCTCCAGCGAGTCGTCGACGTACTGTCCGGGGCCGGCGTCCTCCTGCCGGAAGCGGAGCCGGTAGGTCTGGGCCTCGTCGAGGGCAGACCGCAGCGCCGACACCAGAAGCCCGACGTCCACGTCGCCGCGGATCTCCACGTACTCGGCGATGTTGTACACGGGGCTCAGGGGTTCGAGCTGCTGCGCGTACCAGACGCCGAGCTGACCGGACGTCAGCCTCTCCAGGTCCTTTCGACGCATCGTCCTCCCCCTCGAAGGCCCTCAGTCGGCTGTCAGTTCGGCGAGATGGTCGGTGAGCTCGGTGATGGTGTCGACGTCCCAGAGCAGGACGGGCTCGACGACGAGGCCGAGGCCGTCCTCGATGTCTCCGCACAGGGCGAAGGCGTACACCGAGTCCAGTCCGTAGTGCGCGAGCGGGACGTCGGCGCCGATCTCCTCGGCGGGCAGCCTGGCGTAGTAGGCGACCCGGTCGACGAGCCAGGACCGGATCTTCTCGGGTGTCAGCCGGGTGGCTGGAAGGTCGGAAGCTGACAAGGTGGTCCCTCCCTCGGCGCGACGGGCGCGCCAGGCGGCCGGTGCGGAAGAAGCGCGGGGACTTGGTGGGCGTCAGTGGCTCACGGCGGCCCAATATGGCTCAGCTCCACACAGCGGATCAACCGTCGGCCGGGCCTGCTTGGACGCGGCCGGCCGGTGTCCAACTGAGGGCATCACCGCAGTTGGACGCGGGCCGGGGGGTGTCCATGGACGTGCCCCGCGCACACTGCCCCGCCCCGTGGCCGCGTGCGATAGTGAGCCGCCCCCGGGGCCGGCCGGTACCACCGGGCGGCCCCCGCGACGACGAGGAGGGAGAGGCGGCATGGACCACACCGCGGGCCGGCGCGCCCCGCACTTCGTCACCGTGGGGGGCGTCCGCATCGCCTACCAGCGTGCGGGCCGGGGCGAACCGGTGCTCATGATCATGGGCTCGGGCTCGGCCGGCCATGCCTGGACCCTGCACCAGACGCCGGCGCTGCACACGGCGGGCTACTCCACGGTCGTCTTCGACCACCGGGGTGTCCCGCCGTCCGACGCGCCGCCGGGCAGGTACTCGCTGCTGGACATGACCGCCGACGCCAAGGGCCTGATCGAGGCCCTGGATCTGGCGCCGTGCCGGATCGTGGGCACCTCCCTGGGGGCGATGATCGCGCAGGAGCTGGCGATCGGGCATCCCGAACTCGTGCGGTGCGCGGTGCTCATCGCCACCCGGGCCCGTGCGGACGCCGCGCGGCGGGCCCAGACGCGGGCGGAGACGGCACTGGTGGAGAGCGGGGTGCGGCTGCCGGCCGCGTACGACGCCGCGTCGACGGTGTTCCGGATGTTCTCGCCCGCGACGCTCAACGACGACCAGGCGGTGACCGCCTGGCTGGACGTCTTCGAGCTGTCCGGGGGCGGGGAGGCGCAGGCCCGGCACGCCTGGGCCGACATCATGGACGACCGCCGCCCGGCGCTGCGCCGGGTGGCCGCCCCCTGTCGCGTCGTGACCTTCGCCGACGACCTCATCACCCCGCCGCACCTGGGCGTGGAGGTCGCCGAGGCCGTTCCCGACTGCGATCTCGTGGAGATCCCGGACTGCGGGCACCTCGGGTACTTCGAGCGGCCCGACGCGGTCAACGCGGCGATCGTCGAGTTCCTCGACAAGCACTGACGCGACGCCCCGACGACACACAGCGACGCGCCACACAGCGACGCGACACATAGCGACGCGACACACACTGAGGAGAGTCTCCGTGACCGTGGGACACGACCCGACGATGGGCACGATCGGACTGCGGGTCGAAGGACTGGTGGACCCGCAGCCGGTCAGGTCCGGCACGTTCAAGCGGATCATTCCCTACGCCATGCGCTACCGCCGGGCCATGGCGATGGTCATGGTGGCGACGATCGTCGACTCCCTGATCACGGTGTCGATCCCGCTGACCCTCAAAATGATCATCGATGACGGCATCATCCCCGGGAAGACGTCCGTCGTGTTCGGCCTCGCCGGGCTCGTCGCCGGACTGGCCCTGCTGAACGTCGTGGCGGTCTACACGCAGACGTGGTTCTCCGGAAGGGTCGGCCAGGGCCTCATCTTCGACCTGCGGACCGCGGTGTTCTCCCACATCCAGCGGCAGCCGGTGGCGTTCTTCACCCGCACCCAGACCGGGTCGCTGGTCAGCCGGATCAACACCGACATCGTGGGCGCCCAACAGGCCCTCACCTCGCTGCTGTCGCAGTCGCTGTCGACGCTGCTGACGCTGGTCCTGGTGCTCGCGGCGATGCTCTACCTCTCGTGGCCGATCACCGTGGCGGCGCTGATCATGATCCCGCTGTTCTTCATCCCCGGGAAGATCATCGCCCAGCGGCTGGAGAAGCTGGCCCGCGCCGGCATGCAGAACGACGCCAAGCTGGGCTCGATGATGACCGAGCGGTTCAACATCTCCGGCGCGATGCTCGTCAAGCTCTACGGCCGTCCGGAGGACGAGTCCGCCGAGTTCTCCAAGAAGGCGGGCCTCGTCCGGGACATCGCGATCTCGATGGACGTGCACGCACGGCTGCTGTTCATCCTCGTCACCCTGCTCACCACCGTCACCACGGCGATGGTGTACGGCTTCGGCGGCTGGTTCGTCATCGACGGCTCGCTGCAGATCGGCACGCTGGTGGCCATGGTCGCCCTGCTGCTGATGCTGTACGGCCCCGTCAACCAGCTGACGAACATCCAGAGCGACGTCATGACCGCGCTGGTCAGCTTCGACCGCGTCTTCGAGGTGCTGGACCTGAAGCCGCTGATCACCGAGCGTCCCGGCGCCCGCCCCCTGCCGGCCCGCGCCTCGGCGAACGGCGACGGCACCGCTCCCCCCGTCGAGTTCGACCAGGTCGCCTTCCGCTACCCCAGCGCCGAGGAAGTGTCCCTGCCCTCACTGGAGTTGATGCCGCAGCGCAAGAGCGAGCAGGGCCCCGGCGCGCTGGTCCTCAACGACGTGAGCTTCCACGCCCCGGCCGGCCGGCTCACGGCGCTGGTCGGCCCGTCCGGCGCGGGCAAGACCACGATCACCCACCTGGTGCCACGGCTCTACGACGCCACCTCGGGAACGGTGCGGATCGGCGGCCACGACGTCCGCGACCTGACCCTCGGCTCGCTGCAGAACACGGTCGGCGTGGTCACCCAGGACGCGCACCTGTTCCACGACACCATCCGGGCCAACCTGCTGTACGCCCGCCCGGACGCCTCCGAGCCCGAGATCGTCCAGGCGTGCGAGGCGGCGCGGATCTGGCCGACGATCTCCCAGCTCCCGGACGGTCTCGACACGGTCGTCGGCGACCGCGGCTACCGGCTGTCCGGCGGTGAGAAGCAGCGGCTGGCCATCGCCCGGCTCCTGCTCAAGTCGCCTCCGATCGTCGTCCTGGACGAGGCGACGGCGCACCTGGACTCCGAGTCCGAGCTGGCCATCCAGCGGGCCCTCAAGACCGCCCTGACCGGGCGCACCTCGCTCGTCATCGCGCACCGGCTGTCCACCATCCAGGACGCCGACCAGATCCTCGTCATCGACGACGGGCGGATCCAGGAGCGGGGCACCCACGACCAGCTGCTGGCCGGCGGCGGTCTCTACTCCGAGCTGTACCGCACCCAGTTCGCCCACCAGCAGGGCCGTGGCCGACCGGCCGAAAGTACGGCCGCCGGCAACGGGAACCGTGCTTTGGACTGATGCCGTGAACGGGGCGGAATTCGAGGATGGAGTCATGCCACACGCAGACTCCCCTCCCGTGCTTCACGCGGAGGGCTTGACGAAGAAGTACGGCCGCCGCGGCAAGCTCGCCCTGAGCGACGTGCACCTCAGCGTCCCCGCCGGCCGTGTCATCGGACTGGTCGGCCCGAACGGGGCCGGCAAATCGACCCTCCTGCACCTGGCCTGCGGGCTGACCGAACCGACGTCCGGCTCACTGAGCGTCCTCGGCTCGCGTCCGGCGGCCAACGCGTCGCACCTGGCCCGGGTGGGGTTCGTCGCGCAGAACACGCCGGTGTACGGCGCGTTCACCGTGGCGGAGCACCTGAAGTTCGGCGCGAAGATGAACCCGGGCTGGGACCCGGTCCTGGCAGAGCGGCGCATCAGCCAGGTGGGGCTCAGCGCCGGGCAGAAGGCCGGGCAGCTCTCGGGTGGCCAGCGCGCGCAGCTTGCGCTGACCATCGCGGCGGCCAAGCGGCCGGAGCTGCTGATCTTCGACGAGCCGGCGGCGGCCCTGGACCCCCTGGCGCGCCGGGGGTTCCTGCAGAACCTGATGGAGTTCGTGCTGGAGCTCGGCGCCAGCGCCGTCCTCTCCTCGCACCTCCTCGGTGACGTGGAGCAGGTCTGCGACTATCTCATCGTGCTGTGCGACGCCCGGGTGCAGGTCGCCGGCGACACCCGGGAGCTGCTGGCCGGGCACGCCCGGCTGGTCGCGGCCCGCGGCGAGTTCGACCAGCCGCCCGCCGGGATCGAGGTGATCTCGGTCGAGCACAGCGGCAAGCACAGCAGCGCGGTCGTCCGCACCGGCGCCGCGACCGAGGCACTGCCCTACCGGTCCGAGCCGGTCACCCTCGAGGAACTCGTGCTCGCCTACATGACCCGGGCGGCCGCCGTTCCCGCCGCCCGCACCGAGGCCGCAGCCTGGGGGGCCACCCGATGATGTGGCTCAGCTGGCGGCAGTTCCGCGTCCAGGCCCTGTTCGGCGCCGGCGCGCTGGCCGTGATCGCCGTCTACCTGCTCTACCTGGGCGGGGACATCCGTGACGCCCATGACGTCTACCAGGCCAACTGCGACAACTCGGCCAACTGCGCCCAGGCCAGGAGCCAGTTCCGCAGCACCTTCCAGAACACCCTGCTGTTCCTGGCGACCGGCCTGGCCCTGATCCCCGCGCTCATCGGCACCTTCTGGGGCGCTCCCCTGATCGCCAGGGAACTCGAGAACGGCACCCATCGGCTGGTGTGGAACCAGAGCGTCACCCGGCCGCGCTGGCTGCTCAGCAAGATCCTGCTCATCGGCGCGGCCTCGGTGATCGTGACCGGTGCGGCCGCGGCCCTGCTCACCTGGGCGGCCCGGCCCTTCGACGACGTCGTCAAGGAGCAGTTCGACACCTTCGTGTTCGGTGCGCGCAACATCGCCCCGATCGGCTACGCCGCGCTGGCCTTCACGTTCGGCACCGTCGTCGGGCTCCTGCTGCGGCGGACCCTGCCCGCGATGGCGGTGACGCTGGTGGTCTTCATCGCCTTCCAGTTCTTCTTCCCGAACGTGGTGCGGCCCAGCCTGATGCCGCCGGACAGGACGACGCTGGCGATGACGGCCGAGGCGATCAACTCGGCGCAGAACCTGGGCAGTATCGGCGGCGGATCCGTCATCGGCGGGGTGCGGATCCCGGACGCGCCGGACGCGTGGATCGCCGAGACCAGTCCGCTGCGCACCGCGGACGGCAGGACCCTCGCCTCCAGCGAGTTCAACGGCTGCCTCGACGACCCGCCCAAGACCGGCGCGGGGGGCACGTTCGGCGACACCGCGGTGTGCCTCGCCGAACACGACCTGCACGTCGACGTCCTGTACCACCCCAGCAGCCGCTACTGGGCGTTCCAGTGGCTGGAGACCGCGATCTATGTGGCACTCAGCGGAATCCTCACGGTGTTCGGGGTGTGGCGGATCCGGCGCCGGGTGAGTTGACCCCCGTCTCACCCGACGCCGGTCCGGGCGCCGCCGGGAATTCCCCGGCGGCGCCTTTGCGTGCGCGCGCCCGGGCCCGGCTGTCCATTCACGGAATGTCGTCCACCCTTTGGCCCCTTTGAGTCCTGTGGAACCCTGACAAAAGAGTCACCAGCGCGATGACCGCATCAGTGCGTGCCGGGAGGCCGAATGAGTACAGGACAGCACGAGGAATTCGACGTCGTGGTCGTGGGCGGCGGCCCTTCGGGGTCGACGCTCTCGACCCTGGTGGCCATGCAGGGGCACAGTGTGCTGCTGCTCGAAAAGGAGACCTTCCCCAGGTACCAGATAGGCGAGTCGCTTCTGCCGTCGACCATTCACGGCATCTGCCATCTGCTCGGTGTCACCGACGAACTCGCCGCCGCCGGTTTTCCGCACAAGCGCGGTGGGACGTTCCGGTGGGGTGCGAGCCCCAAGCCGTGGAATTTCTCCTTCTCCGTCTCGTCCAAGGTCTCCGGACCGACCTCGTTCGCCTATCAGGTGGAGCGGAGCAAATTCGACAAGATCCTGCTGGACAACGCGGCCCGCAAGGGTGTCGTGGTCCGCCAGGACCGCACGGTCACCGATGTCGTGGACGACGCCGACGGGCGGGCCCGCGGGCTGCGGTACACCGACCCGGACGGCACGGAGCACGAGGTGTCGGCCCGGTACGTGGTGGACGCCTCGGGCAACACCAGCCGCATCCACAAGCGGGTCGGCGGCTCGCGCACGTACTCGGACTTCTTCAAGAGCCTGGCGCTGTTCGGCTACTTCGAGAACGGCAAGCGGATGCCGGCGCCCTACGCCGGCAACATCCTCTGTGTGGCGTTCGGCAGCGGCTGGTTCTGGTACATCCCGCTCAGCTCCACGCTGACCAGCGTCGGCGCGGTCGTCCGCCGGGAGGACGCGGCCAAGGTGCAGGGCGACCCGGAGAGCGCGCTGCGCGGCCTCATCGACGAATGCCCGATGATCAAGGAGTACCTGGCGGACGCCACCCGGGTCACGACCGGTCAGTACGGGCAGCTGCGGGTGCGCAAGGACTACTCGTACCACCACACGACCTTCTGGCGGCCGGGGATGGTGCTCGTCGGTGACGCGGCGTGCTTCGTCGACCCCGTCTTCTCCTCCGGGGTCCATCTGGCCACCTACAGCGCGCTGCTGGCCGCCCGCTCCCTCAACAGCGTGCTGGCGGGGCGGATCGACGAGCGGCGGGCCTTCGACGAGTTCGAGGCCCGGTACCGGCGGGAGTACGGCGTCTTCTACGAGTTCCTGACCTCGTTCTACGACATGCACGTCGACGAGGACTCCTACTTCTGGACGGCGAAGAAGGTCACCCGGAGCAGCCACGCCGAGCTGGAGTCGTTCGTGGAGCTGGTGGCGGGCATGTCCAGCACGGACTTCGACCTCTCCGACGCCGAGTCGAGCGTCCTGCGGCTCAAGCAGCAGTCGGCGGAGTTCGCCGACGCCGTCGACGACATGGCCGGGCGGCAGGAGGAGAACATGGCCCCGCTGTTCCGGTCGTCGGCGGTGAGCCGGGCGATGCAGGAGGGCTCGCAGGTGCAGACCCGGGCGCAGCTGGGAGAGTACGCCGGCGAGGACGTCCCGCTCTTCGACGGCGGTCTCGTCGCCTCGTCCGACAGCATGTTCTGGGAGGAGCCGCATCCGTCCTGAGCGTCGCGACGACGAAGGGCCCCGCCGGCGCGGCGGGGCCCTTCGTCGTCGCGGCGGTTCAGGCCACCGGGTCCCCGCACTCGAACTCGATGAACCCGGCCAGCCGGGAGATGCCCTTCTCGATGTCGGCGTGGGTCAGGTAGCTGGTGGAGAGCCTGAGGGTGTGCAGGCCGCCGCCCTGCGGATAGAAGTACGACATCGGCGTCCAGATGACCCCGAAGTCCTGCGCGGACCGGGCCAGCGCGGAGTTGTCCGCGCGGAACGGCACCTGGAGGGTGAGGAAGAACCCGCCGCTGGGCGCGTTCCAGCGGACGCCGAGCCGGGTCCGCCGCGCGGCCGGGAACTCCCGCTCCAGGCACTGCAGGGTGAAGCGCATGGCCTCCCCGTAGTGGGCGGCGTTGCGGGCGTTGAGCTCCGAGACACGGCCGCCCGACTCCAGCAGCGCGCCCGCCACCGCGGCCTGGCTGAGCGGCGAGGTGTTGACCGTGACCATGCTCTTGATCTTGGCGAGTTCGTCCGCCAGCAGACTCGTGCCGCCGTCCGGCGCCAGCACCGGCTGGTCGGCGACCGCGAACCCGAGGCGTGCCCCGGGGAAGACGGTCTTGGCGTAGGAACCGAGGTGGATCACTCGCCGTGTCCGGTCGAGGGCCTTCAGGGACGCCACCTGCGTGCCCGGGCTGACGTGCCGGTACGGGCTGTCCTCCAGGACGAGGACGTCGAGCCGCTGCGCCAGCTCCAGGAGGGACTTCCGGGCCTCGAGCGGCATGGTCGCGCCGGACGGGTTCGAGTGGTCCGGGACCACGTAGACGGCCCGCGGCCGCCTGCCGCGCGCCCGCTCCGCCGAGACGGCGGCCTCGAGGGCGTCGCACGACAGGCCGTCCTCGCCCTCCTCGACGGCGGTCACCGCGACGTCCAGCAGCCGGGCGGCCCCGGTGATCCCCACGTAGCAGGGGCTGGAGACGAGCAGCACGTCGTCCGGGCCGGACATGAGCGCGCGCAGCGTCAGGAACATCGCCTCCTGGCAGCCGACCGTCACCACGATCGACTCGGGCGACACGTCGATGCCCTCGTCCACCCGCAGCGAGTGGGCGATCAGCTCGCGGATCACACCGGCGGACGGACCGTACTGGAACAGCGCGTCGCGCACCTGCGCGGGCGAACGGCCCTGCTCGGCCAGGTGGTCGAGGTAGCGGCGCAGATGGCGGAAGACCTGCTCGGTCTCGAAGAACTCCGCGTAGGGCCGTCCGGGGGCGAAGGACACCGCCTCGGGGTAGCGCAGTGTCACCTCGTTGAGGAAGTTCATGGTGTCCATGACCGGGTCGGCGACACTCGGGTGCAGGTCCGCGAGGCGCAGCCCGGCCCCTCCCCCGGCGGCGGTGCGCCGGTCGCTCCCCGCGCCCTTCCCGGCGTCCACGGTGCTTCGGCGGGGGTGGTCAGGAGCCCGGCCGACGAGTGAGGGGCCGATGTCGGCGAGGGTCCTCAGGCCCGCAAGGGACATCGCGTCCGTCAGCTCCTCCAGGAGGACGGAGAGGACGCCGGTCACCCCGCCGGCCCCGCCGGCCGCGAGGCCGTGCAGCACCGGGCGGCCGACGAGGGCCGCGTCGGCGCCGAGCGCGAGCGCCGCCAGGATGTCCCGCCCCCGGCGGACCCCGCCGTCGAGGAGGACGGGGAGGCGTCCGCCGACCGCCTCGGCGACCTCGGGCAGGACGTCGAGGGTGGCCGGCACTCCGTCGAGCTGGCGGCCCCCGTGGTTGGAGACCATGACGCCGTCCACCCCGGCCTCGGCCGCGCGCACCGCGTCGGCGCCGGTGAGGATCCCCTTGACGAGCAACGGCAGTTCGGAGACCGAGCGCAGCCACTCCACCACCGACCAGTCCAGGCCGGGGTCGAAGTCGGCGCGGGAGTGCGCCGCGGGGTCCGCGAATCCGTCCACCGGGAGGTTGGCGGGGACCGTGCCGGCGGGCAGCCGGAAGCCGTTGCGCAGGTCCCGCAGCCGGCGGCCGAGGTGCGGCGCGTCGACCGTGAGGACCAGGGCCTCGAAGCCCGCGTTCTCGGCGCGTTCGATGAGGCCTCGGGTGAGGGAGCGGTCCCGCAGGCAGTACACCTGGAGCCAGAGCGGGACGGTGGCCTCGGCGGCGATGTCCTCGAACGTGCGGCCCGCGAAGGTGCTGACGACGACCGGGAGTCCGGCGGCGGCCGCCGTTCCCCGGACGGTGGCGACCTCACCGGCCGGGTCCGCGAGCGTGTGGTAGGCCACCGGGGCGACCGCGAGGGGCGCGTCCCACGTCCGCCCGAGGATCGTGGTGCCGGTGTGCGGGCTGCCCGCGCCGCGCAGCACCGACGGCCGCAGCGGGACGCGGTCGAATGCCGCGGTGTTCGCGGCGAGCGTGCGTTCCTCTCCGGCGCCGCCTTCGATGAAATCCCAGACGGCCGGGTCCAGCCGTTCCCGGGCGAGCGACGCGAATTCATCGAGCGACAATTCCATCAAGGCCCCACTTCACGGCTTACGAAGAGACACCGGCGGCGGAACACAGATCCCGCACGTCCACTTTCGCGTGCCCGGGCCCGTCCGACAAGGATCGGGCGGCCGTGTGCCGGTGGCCCGTCCAACTGCGCCCTCAGGTCAGTTGGACACGGGAACCGCACGCGCGTCACCGTCGGAACGCGATGTCCGGCCGATACGGCGGGCGAGACGGCTCGTTCGACTGCCGCACCACCGCAGTTGAACACGGTGCCGAAAAGAAGAGGCATTTCAGCCGGAGGGCGAAGGCCGTAGAGTGGGCCGCTCATTTACGTCCGCTCCGCTTCTGGAAACCCTCACATCCCAGAGAGGCATACCTGTGTCCGGAACACTGCAAAGCAAGGCCCACGCTGCGCACGCCGGATCAGGCGCGGAGAACCTCACCCAACTGGAATTCCTCGCACTCAACAGCGAGTTCAACATCGCCGACGGGCATGCCCGGCAGCCGCTCACTCCCGGCCAGAGCAAGATCGTCAATGATCTCCCGCTGCTTTTCGAGGACGGCGAGAAGCGCCCCGTCGAGCAGCTCGAACGCGAGGCCCACGCGGCCTTCTTCAAGGCCCTCGGCCAGCACCGCTACCCGTCCGCACCCGGCCGTGTGCTGAGCTGCTACTCCTCGTCGGTGGCCATGGAGATCCTCTCCCGCGCCCTGGCGTCGGTCACGGACTCCGTGGCGCTGGTCCACCCCACCTTCGACAACATCGCCGACCTGTTGCGCGGCAACCGCCTGGGTCTGGTGCCCCTGGAGGAGGATCCGCTGCACGCCGACGACCTGCCCGCGGAGCTGCTCGAGTCCGTGGGCTGTGTCTTCGTCACCACGCCGAACAACCCGACGGGCCGGGTCGTGTCGGCGGAGCGGCTGCGCCGGCTGGCCGGGCAGTGCGCACGGCACGGCGTGATCCTCGCCCTCGACACGTCCTTCCGCGGCTTCGACACCCGCGCCCAGTACGACCACTACGAGATCCTCGACGCCAGCGATGTGCGCTGGGTCGTCATCGAGGACACGGGCAAGCTCTGGCCGACCCTCGACCTCAAGGTCGGCATGCTGGTCCACTCCGAGAACCTGGGCCTGCCGGTGGAGAAGATCTACTCCGACATCCTGCTGGGCGTCTCCCCGCTGATCCTCGGGATGGTCCGCCGCTTCTCCGAGGACGCCGCCGCCGGCGGGCTGACGGAGCTGCACGAGTTCATCGCCGCCCAGCGGTCGGTGGTGCGCGCCGGGCTGGCGGACCTGTCGACCACCGGGGTGCCCGACCCGGACAGCCGGGCCAGTGTGGAGCGGGTGCTGATCAGGCATCTGACCGGGACCGAGGTCTGGGAGGCGCTGCGCGAGCACCATGTGTACGCCCTGCCCTGCCGTGCCTTCTACTGGGCTGACCCCGCCCGCGGCGACCGCACGCTGCGCCTGGCGCTCGCCCGGGCGTCCGCCCCGCTGGCCCAGTGCGTACGGGCGTTGCGCCATGTGCTGACACCCCGCTGATGACCGCTGCCGGCGAGGGGACCCTGCCGTACGGCACGGCCCGCCCGTTGTCGCACACGCGGCGGTGGCGTCGCGGTGTGGTGCAGGAGGTCGCCCCCGCGGGCGTCCTCGACCTGGGGCCCGGCTACCTCGAACCGGCGCTGCTGCCGGTGGGGCTGGTGCGGGACGCCTACGCACGCGCGCTGGAGGAGTACGGAGCGGCGGCACTGGGCTACGGACACGATCCGGGCGCCCTGCCCCTGCGCGCCGAGCTGGCCGCCCGGGCCACCGTGCGGGGGCGGTCCCCGTGCGGGCCGGAGCACGTGGTCGTCACGGCGGGCACGTCCCAGGCGCTCCACCTGCTGGCGACCACCCTCGCGAGGCCCGGCGACACGGTGCTCGTGGAGGGCCTCGGCTACGACCTCGGGCAGCGCATCCTCGGGGACTGCGCGCTGCGCCTGAGGCGGGTCGCCCTCGACGCGTCGGGCATGGTGCCGGAGGCGCTCCGGCGCGCCCTCGCCGGGACCGCGCGGGGCGGCGAAGGCGGCACCGGCCGCACCGCGTTCGTGTACCTCACCCCGACCCACCACAATCCGACGGGCGCCACCATGCCGCTGGAGCGCCGGCTGCGGCTGCTGGAGGCGGCGGCGGAGCACGGCGTCCTGGTCGTCGAGGACGACGCCTACGGCGAACTGGGCCTGACGGACGGTCCCCCGGCCCCGCCGCCACTGGCGGCCCTCGCCGGACACCGGGGCGTGGTGCGGCTGGGCAGCTTCTCCAAGACCCTGGGGCCGGGGCTCCGGCTGGGCTGGCTGGTGACGGAGCCGGCACTGGCCGAACGGATCGCGTCGCACGGGCTGTTCCGCAGCGGCGGGTCGCTCAACCACATCACCTCGCTCGCCGTCGCAGGGCTGCTGTCCGACGGCGGCTACGACCGGCATCTGGAAATGTTGCGGGCGGGTCTGAGGGCGCGGCGCGACGCCCTCCTCGACGCGCTGCGGGAGGCGGCGGACCTCCCGGTGCGGATCAGCCGTCCGGAGGGCGGGTTCTTCCTCTGGCTCCGGTGCGGCACCGGGCTCGGCGAGGACGAACTGCTCGCCCGTGCGGAGCGGGCGGGTGTGCGCGTCACCGCGGGTTCGCGCTTCGGCGGCACACGGGAGCCGAGCGTGCGCCTGGCCTACAGCTTCAATCCGCCCCCGCTGCTCGAACGCGCCGCTCGACGGCTGACCCAGGCATGGTCCGGCGGCCCGCCGGACCGGCAGATCGGAGGGAACCCATGACGGCCACCACCGGGCACACACATCCGACGGATCCGGACGCGGCCGGGGCCGCCGGGCCCATCGGCTACAGCCTTCCCCTGTCCCCTTCGGGGCAGGCGTCGATGCTCACGCCTCCGCCGTGGCACTTCTCCGGCGAGATCCTCATGGTCGACTACCGTGTCGACCCCGACGCCGCACGGCGTTTCCTGCCGCCGGGCCTGGACGCGGGAGCGGATCCGGGTGCGGCGGCCGCCGTGTTCGCCACCTGGCAGTGGTGCTCCGAGGACGGCGCGGAGCTGGCCGACCCGGCCGTCTGCCGGTTCTCGGAGTTCCTGATCCTCCTCGGGTGCGCGTTCGAGGGCCGGCCGATGGCGCGCTGCCCGTTCGCCTGGGTCGACCAGCCCGTGCCGATGGTGCGCGGCTGGGTCCAGGGCATGCCCAAGCAGTTCGGCGCCATCCACCAGACCAGGCCGGTGACCGTCGGCCGGGCGGGCTCACGGCTCGCTCCCGGGGGCCGCTTCGACGGCGCGCTCTCCGTCCACGGCCGGCTCACCGCCGAGGCGTCGGTCACGGTCGAGCGCCGCTCCGAGCGGCCGCCCGCGCTGCACGACGTCCCGCTGGCGCACAGTCTCGTCCTTCCGCGGTGGGTGCCGTCCGACGCCCCGCCACGGCCCCGCCTGGTCGCCTCGGAGGTGAGCGGCGTCGAGTTCTCACCGGTCTGGAGCGGTCCCGGCCGGCTCGCCCTCTCCGGCCGTCCGGGCACGGATCTGGCACTGCTCGCGCCCGTGGAGGTGGGGGCCGGCCATGTGTTCGCGTACGGGGAGACGCTGCACGGCGGCCGGCTCCTCGGGGCGTAGCCGACGCTGGCCCCGCAGACGCGTGTGGACCCGGAGGGCGTGTCCTCCGGGTCCACACGCGTCTGCGGGGAGCTTCCTCATTCCTGGTCGGCCGCCTCCGCCGCCTGCTGGCGCTCCACGGCCTCGTACAGGGCCTGGATGTTGTTGCTGCCGAAGGTCTGCGCGCCGCGGCGGTCGATCAGTTCCCAGAACAGGGTCCGCCTCGGGTGCGTCGACTCGGTGAAGATCTGCAGCATGATCCCGGACGGGTCGCGGTCGGCCAGGATGTTGAGCGCGCTGAGCTCCTCCACGGGTACGCCGACCGGGCCCAGCCGCCCCGGCAGCATCTCGTAGTAGCTCGGCGGCGTGGTGAGGAAGCGGACCCCGCGCCCGGTGCAGGTGCGCACCGCGGTGGTGATGTCCTCAGTGAGGAACGCGACGTGCTGCACACCGGCCCCGCCGTGGGAGGCCACGAACGCGTCGATCTGGCCGGGTGCGCGGGTGGTGTCCGGCTCGATGACGGTGAACGTCACCGCGCCGCGGTCGCTCTGCACGACCTTGGAGTCCATGGCCTGCGAGCCGACGACGATCCGCTCCTCGAAGGTCTGGCTGAGGCCGAACACCTCCTGGTAGCGGCGGACGGTCCCGTCGAGTTCGCCGGCCGGGACGCAGACCGCGAAGTGGTCGACCCGCTTCAGCATGCCCCCGGAGCCGTGGGCGCCGGTCTCCTCGATGAAGGGCGCGAACGGCGCTCCGGGGTCCTCCCGGGAGACGAAGCGGTGCTCCACGTCGCCGAATCCCGCCACCGAGGCGAAGACGACACGGGCGCCGGCGGGCCCGAACTCCTCGGGCGCGGCGACCGGGACGGCTCCGCGCCGCACGGCCTCGGCGTAGGCGGCGCGCGCGTCGTCCACCCCGATGCCGATCACCGCGACCCCGTCCCCGTGCTGCTTCACGTACTCGGCGGCACGGTGGTCGGCGTCGGTGGCCGTGGTCAGCAGCAGGGCGATGTCGTTCTGGCGCAGCAGGACGGACTCGCAGCCGCGCAGTCCGGTGGTCCCGGCGCCGCGGCCCACGCGGACGAAGCCGAAGGAGTCGCACAGCCTGCCGGCCGTGTCCTGGGCGTCCTCGACGAACAATTCGACGTGATCGATCGACCGTATCTCCATTGCCCCTCCACAAGGGTGTTCCGACGGGCCGTCCCGCTTTCTCCGACGGCTCCTCGAAGGATTCGTGTGTTTCCTCGTTCACCCGGCCAGATGTGATGCGTTGCTTTCGATGCGTGACGCGATCTCGGACCATTTGTCGGCGCAGGAGCGTGCCAGCTGCGCCACCGTCTCCAGACGGTGCGGCGGCACGCTTTCGATAATGCGGTTCCAGTCCTCCAGCCGGACCGTGTGGATATCCAGAAGCCGCAGCAGGTCGCGTCCGTTCTCGTTGAGACGCAGCGCCGGATCGGCCCTCAGCCGCTTCATCACGACGGCGGGCGGCGGCTCCGTCCCGCACGGCGCGGCGGCCTTCCCGGCCGGCTCCGCCCGGCGGTCCGCGCCGCGCTCCACCAGGGTCCGCGGCCGCGGCGCGGGCACCGGGTCCTCACCGCGGAGCATCCGGTGTCTGACGTCCCTGACGGTCTCCGGCGAGATCCCGGCGGCGCGGGCGACCTGGCGCAGCGACAGGCCCGGGTCGCGGACGATCATGTCGTGGGCCAGTCTGCGGCCCTCGCTCACGTCGACGGGCCGTACCCTGCCGTCCCGGCCGATGCGGGTGGGCTCCCCCGCCCCGGCGGCGCCGGCGTCGCGGCGGATCTCGGCGACCGTCCTGGCGGAGGTGCCGACCACCGAGGCGATCATCCGGTCCGACCACCGGGGATGGGTGGCCATGATGCGCCCGGCGGCCCGCCGGCGGTCGGCGGCGGACAGCGGCAGTCCGTGCGCGATGTTCGACTTCACGGCGAGGACGAAGGCGTCCTCCTCGGTGCCGTCGAAGAACCTCACCGCGATCGTCGTACGGCCCGTCAGCATCGCGGCGCGCAGCCGGTGCATGCCGTCGATGACCCGCCCGGTGCGGCGGTGCACCATGATCGGTGGAAGCGCGGTGTCGGCGGCGGCCAGCATTTCCACGTGCTCGGGACTCTCCCCGTCGATCCGCGGGGAGCCGTCGGTGGAGAGCGAACTTATTTCCACTTCTTCTATCGGATGCAGGTCGTCGTGTCTCAGCGCTGACTGCAACGTCAACTCCTCGGATTCCGGCGTTTATCCGACCCGGTGTCGCCAACTGAGCACGATGCCTCAATGGTCCGGTGTACCGCTACTGTGTTCGACCGCTGCGACGCCGCAGTTGAACATGCGCGCCGAAGCGTTAAATTGGCGGCGCACGGCGCCATGGGAATTCCCTTTTCCCGTGCCGGGCACGGCACTTGTCCGAGCCGATTTCGGATCACCGCACCTGGGGGCGCGCGTTGAGGACCACCACAGTCATCGGCACCGGGGCCATCGGCACGTCCGTCGCTCTCGCGCTGACCCGCCGCGGGGTCGGCGTGCACCTGGAGGACGTCGACCGGAACGCCGCCAGGACGGCGGAGGCGATGGGCGCGGGATCCCTGGAGAGACCGGACCGTCAGGTCGACCTGGCGGTGCTGGCCGTGCCCCCGGCACAGGTCGGACGCGTGCTCGCGCGCGCACAGGAGAGCGGGCTGGCCCGAGCCTACCTCGATGTCGCCAGCGTCAAGAAGGTCCCGCACGACGACGTGCGCGCGATGCGGGCCGACCCGGCCAGCTACATAGGAAGCCATCCGCTGGCCGGCACCGAGCGTTCCGGGCCGCTCGCCGCCCGGGCGGACCTCTTCGAGGGGCGCCCCTGGGTGCTCACCCCGTCGGAGCTGACCGGGCAGGACGTGCTGAACACCGCCCTGGAGATGGTGTCGTTGTGCGACGGCATGCCGGTGGTCATGGACGCCGGTGTGCACGACCACGCGGTGGCCCTCGTCTCGCACGCGCCCCATCGGCTCTCCTCCCTGCTCGCCGCGCGGCTGGAGCACGCGGCGGAGGACAGCGTCCGGCTGGCGGGGCAGGGCGTCGCCGACGTCACCCGGATCGCGGCCGGTGACGCCCGGCTCTGGGGGGACATCCTGCGTTCCAACGCCACGGCCGTGGCGGACGTTCTCGACTCCCTCGCCGCCGGCCTGGGCCGGGCCGTCGGCGCGCTGCGCGCCGTCTCCGACGCCGACCCGCTGGTCCGCCGCCGCGCGCAGGAGGAGCTCGAGGAGCTGTTGCGGGAGGGGAACCGGGGGTGCGCCAGGATCGTGCGCAAACCCGGTACGCGCCGGACGGAGCTCGCGACCGTCTCGGTGACCATCTCCGACAAGCCCGGCGCCCTGGCCGAACTGTTCACGTCGATCGGCGACTTGGGCGTCAACATCGAGGACGTCCGCATCGAGCACGGTCAGGACCAGACCCGCGGCCTCGTCGAACTGGTCGTGCGCAAGGACTCGGCGGCGGAGCTCTCCCGGTGGCTGGAATCGGGTGGCACCTGGGCCCCCGCCCGCTGAATCCGGCCCGCCCGGGCCCGGGTCCGCCGGATACGCGGCGGTGGTCCGGGTGCCGTGGGAGTGCCGGCGGCGCGCCGTGAACGCGGCGCGCCGCCGGTCATGTCCGGTGAACGGGTCCGTGCCGCCCGTTCGTCACCCGGGACAGGCGCAGGCGGGCTCGTCCAGCTTCTCCGCGAAGGACTGCCAGGCGTCCCGGTACTGCTGCGCGAGATGGATCACCAGGGACCTGCAGTGGGACGGCACGGCGTCGGACAGCTCCATCAGGTCCTGCACGCCGACCGCGTTCTGGCGGAGCAGCTGGAGCAGCTGGCGGCCGCCCTCCTTGTGCCGCAGAGAGGGGTCGCGCAGCAGCTTCTCCAGCACCGGGACGGGATCCACGAAGCTCTGGTTGCGGTGGGAGTCGGCGCCCGTCCGCGGTTCGGCCGGTTCCCGTCTCGACGGCAGGGGCGACTCGCCGGCGGCCAGCCGCCGGCGTACGTCGCTGACCGTCGCGGGCGACACCCCGGACAGACGGGCGACCTCGCGCAGGGACGCGTCGGGGTGTTCGGCCAGTACCGCCATGGCCCTGCGCCGCCCCTCGCCCCCGTTCAGCGGCCGGACCCTGCCGTCCTGGCCCACCCGGGTGTTCAACTGCGGCACGACGGCAGTTGAACTGCGCCGCACGGCCGCGACGGTCTTCGCCCCGAGCCCGGACGCCCGGGCGATCGCCCTGTCCGACAGATGCGGGTGGGACACGATGATGCGCGCAGCGGCGGCCCGGCGGTCCGCCTGCGACAGCGGGAGTCCGTGCACCACGTTCTCCCGGACGGCGCGCAGGAATCCCTCATCCGCGGTTCCGTCGAACAGTTCGGCCTCGATCGTCTGCCGTCCGTTGAGCAGAGCCGCGAGGAGCCGGTGCATCCCGTCGACGACCCGCATCGTCTTCCGGTCCACCAGTATGGGCGGAAGCGGCGCGTCTACCTCCGCGAGTGCCGCGACGTGGTTCTGCTCGATCCCTTTCGAGCGCAGCGACTCACCCGGTAATAACGACGCTATCTGAACTGTGACCGTTTCTGATTCCGCCGGACTTTCACGGACGACGCGCGCCGCCCGAACGGCACCTTGTCCGGCTGTCGGCATTCCTCTCGCTGCTTTTGAGTAATTCATTGCAGTTCCCCCTATGAGTACCCGCCCGCGGTCACCGTCGCGCCGGTGGACCGCCGATAACCGCTGATGGGCAACGTGGACGTTGCGCCGGCTTGCGTGTACAGGACCAAGAATCACAAGCGCTCGTGACGATGTCCAGACGCGCTCCAGAACTGCTACAGCCGGGCGCGACCGGCACCGAGCCAATTCATCACCGCGCGTAGTCGAAATATCACAGGATCCGTCGCTGCCCAACGGTGGCGGAGGCGGGAATTCCGGGGTATTGGTGATCCCAACGGTCTCGCCGTCGGCGCCGGATCGGGAAATCCGGAGAACGAATCCCGATGGAAAAGCAAGGGTAAAATCGGCCAGAGTGGCGCTCCTCGGCACGCTCCTACCGGCGCAGGACCAGCATCGCCACGTCGTCGTCGTTGTCGACGGTGAGCTGGCCGGTGAGCAGTGTGTCGCAGAAGTCCTGCAGCGGGCGGCTGACCGCCTCCGAGGCGTGGTGCCGCAGCCGCTCCAGGCCCACGGTGAGATCCTCGTCGCGGCGCTCCACCAGCCCGTCGGTGTACAGCAGCAGGGTGGAGCCGGGCGGCAGCGGTTCCATGGCGCTCGAGTACTCCGGCGCGGGGACGAGCCCGAGCATCGGGGACCGCGCCCCGGTCAGGAAGCGCGCGGAGCCGTCCGCCTCGACGAGCAGCGGCGGCGGGTGACCGGCGACGGAGTAGTGCAGCCGGACGCCGCCGGAGTCCGGGCGTTCCACCCGGGCCAGCACGCAGGTGGCGGTGCACTCCGTATAGAGGGTCTGCACGGCGATGTCCAGCCGGCGCAGGATGGTGCCGGTCGGTTCCTGGCGGTCCAGCGTGAGCCCGCGCAGCATGTTGCGCAGCTGGCTCATGGTGACGGCGGCCGGCAGGTCGTGGCCGGAGACGTCGCCGATGGTGAGGACGGTGGCGCCGTCGCGCAGCACGAACGCGTCGTACCAGTCCCCGCCGACCTCGGCGGCGGCGGTGCTGGGCCGGTAGCGGACGGCGATGTCCAGGCCGGGCGCGTCCGGCGGGTCGGTGAGCAGGCTGTTCTGCAGGGCCAGGGCCACCTGCCGGGTGCGCTGGTACTCCAGGGCGTTGCTGAGGGGGGTGTGGGCGCGTTCCAGGAGTGTCTGCAGCAGGCCGATCTCCGCCTGGCCGAGGGGCGGGCGGGCGCCGCTGGTGGAGACGGCGACCAGGGCGGCGGTGGTGCCGTCGACGACGACGGGCAGCAGCACGACGCTGTTGACGTCCTCGGCCATCCAGGGCTCGCCGTCGAGCGGAGCGAGGTCGGCCGGCGGCTCGCCGGGCGGGAAGACGAAGTGGAGCGGGCTGCGGCGGTCGGCGGCGCGGGCCAGCGGGCTGCCGGGCCGCAGGTGCTCCTCGTGGTGCGGGGGCAGGTCCGGGAGCCCCGGGCGGGTGACCGCGGCGACGCGTTCGGTGGTCAGCGGGGTGCCCGGCAGACGGTGCAGGGCCTGCGGCAGGAGGTGGATGGTGCAGTTGTCGGCGATGTCGGGCACGATCACATCGGCCAGGGCGGCGAGCATCTCGTCCAGCCGCGCGATGCCGGACGTGGCGGTGGCGGCCCGCGCCAGCAGTTCCGTACGGCGGCCCTCCTGCCATTCCCGCTCGATGTCCGTGCAGGTGCCCACCCATTCGATCACCGTGTTCCCGTCGCGCACGGGCGCGGCGTCGACGACGAAGTGCCGGTACCCGCCGGCGGCCAGCCGCAGCCGGTAGGTGTGGATCCAGCGCGGCACCTGTTCGGTCGTCGCCCGCCGCCACGCCTCGACCGAGGCGGCGCGGTCGTCGGGGTGGACGGCGTTCATCCAGCCCTCGCCGCGGAACTCCTCCCAGGTCTGCCCGGTCACGCGTTCCCAGCCGGGGCTCGGCTCGGTGATCCGGCCCTTGGCGTCCGCCACCCACACCATCTGCGTTCCGGCGTTCACCAGGCTGCGGTAGCGCTGCAGCGCGCGGCGGCGCTCCTCGGCCAGCACACGGATCCGTTCCGCGGCGGTCACCTGCGCGGTCACCTCCACGATCACGCCGAGCACTCCCGGCCGGCCGTCGCTCATCGTGGCGCGGGAGATGCTGAACGTGAAGTAGCGCCTGCCCTCGCCCGTGGAGCCGGGGTAGATCAGGTCGAGGGGCACCGCGGTGACCACCTCGGCCGCGCCCGTGGTGAGGACCCGGTCGAAGATGTCGAAGTAGCCGGACTGCGCGAGGTCGGGGAAGGCCTCGCGGATCGTCCGCCCCAGCGGGCGGTCGCCGAAGGTCTCCCGGTAGACGGCGTTGGTGTACGCGAGCCGGTGCTCCGGCCCCTGGGTGAACACGACGCCGATCGGGGCGGGGTCGAACATCTCGAGCCTCATGGGGCCTCCACCTGCCCGTACCCGGGGGTGAACGTGGTGGGCACCCGTGCCCAGTACCCCGCCCCCGGATTCCGACTCGCGTCCGGCGCGTGAGCGGTGGGTCAGCGCGCCGTCTGCGTGTGGACGTACTCCACGAGACGGGTGAGGGCGTCCGGGTCGGTGGAGGGCATCACTCCGTGACCGAGGTTGAAGATGTGGCCCTCCAGGCCCGCGGCGGTGTCCAGGACCTCGCGCGCCTTCGTCTCGACGGCCTCCCGGCCGGCGAACAGCACGGTCGGGTCCAGGTTGCCCTGGAGCGCCTTGCCGGGGCCGACGCGGCGGGCGGCCTCGTCCATCGGGACGCGCCAGTCGACGCCGACGATGTCCGCGCCGGCCTCGCCCATGAGCCCCAGCAGCTCGCCGGTGCCGACGCCGAAGTGGATGCGCGGGACGCCGTGGCCGGCCACCGCGCGGAACACCTTCGCCGAGGCGGGCAGCACCGAACGCCGGTAGTCGGAGGGGGCGAGCGCGCCGGCCCAGGAGTCGAAGAGCTGCACGGCCGAGGCGCCGGCCCGGATCTGGACGTCGAGGAAGGCCGCCGTGATGTCGGCGAGGCGGTCGAGCAGGTCGGCCCAGAGCTCGGGGTCGCCGTACATCATCGCCTTGGCGTTCTCGTACGTACGGGACGGGCCGCCCTCGACGAGGTAACTCGCAAGGGTGAACGGGGCGCCCGCGAAACCGATCAGCGGGGTGGACCCGAGCTCACGGGTCAGCATGCCGATGGCCTCGGTGACGTAGGAGACGTCCTCCGGGGTCAGGTCGCGCAGCCGGGCGAGGTCGGCGCGGGTGCGCACCGGCTGCTCGACGACCGGGCCGATGCCGGGCTTGATGTCGAGGTCGATGCCGATGGCCTTGAGCGGGACGACGATGTCGCTGAAGTAGATCGCCGCGTCGACGTGGTGGCGGCGCACCGGCTGGAGGGTGATCTCGGTGACCAGCTCGGGCCGCATGCAGGAGTCGAGCATCCCGATGCCCTCGCGCACCTTGCGGTACTCCGGCAGTGAGCGCCCGGCCTGCCGCATGAACCACACCGGCGTGTGCGGCACCGGCTCGCGCCGGCACGCCTTGAGGAAGGCTGATTCCCGGACGGCGTCGTTCTTGACGGGGTCGGGGGTCGCGGTAGGCGTCTGGCCCTTCGGGCTCGTGTTGGCACTCACACCGGCCAGTCTCGCACGACCCGTCCGCCGCCCCGGACCCCAGGGGCGTCCGGCGGGCGGGGCCGCGGTGCAGGATCCGGACAGCGCCGGGCGGCGCGGGTGTCCCTCCCTGCGCCGGGGGCCCGTTCCGCTTAATCTTCCCGGCATGGCTGCGGCTCAGGGACGACTGTCGGACGGCGCTGGCGGAATGGACGAACCGAAGGAGGGCGGGGGGGATCCCGGGCACGGAGGTGCGCCTCCGCCGCCCTTCCGGGCCGCTGTCGAGGCGCTGCAGAGCGCCCGGCTGCGGCCGCAGATCGAGGTGGAGACGGTGCCCGCGCCGAAACGGCTCGCCCCGTACGCGCACGCGCTGGAGGCGGCGGTCGTCGACGGCGAGGAGGATCTGGCCGACGGCCGGCTGGTGCTGCTGTGCGACCCGGCCGGACACGACGCCTGGCGGGGGACCTTCCGTCTGGTGACGCTGGTGCGCGCCGAGCTGGAGCCGGAGATGGCGGCGGATCCGCTGCTGCCGGACGTGTGCTGGTCCTGGCTGACCGGCGCGCTGGCGGCGCGCGGCCTGTCGTACGGCGAGCCGAGCGGCACGGTGACGCGGGCGAGTTCGCACTACTTCGGCGGGCTGTCCGCGCGGCCCGCCGCCTCCCAGATCGAGATCCGTGCCTCGTGGACGCCGCGTGAGGGTCTGGGCGGGGTTCCGGACACGGCCGCCCATCTGGTCGCGTGGTCCGATCTGCTGGCGCAGGTCGCGGGGCTGCCGCCGGCCGCTCCGGGGGACGCGTCCGTGGTGACGCTGCCGCAGCGGAGGGGGCCGCAGTCGCGCTGAGCCTCCCGCTGCGGGGTCCCGACGACCGGCCTCCTGCATCTCTCTTTGTCGATACGGCCACTTTCGGAAGCGTTGCGACGCAGACCGAAACCGTTCGATCTTCGAATGATCGATCGTGCGTCCGAATTGCCCGGATTGTTACTCATCACTTCGTGATCATTCGTTAAAGGACACCAGGTTTGCTGCCGAAGACGACTGTGACCTTGAAAGCACGGTTCGTCCCGCCTTCACCCCCACGAGCCGGCCCGTCCCGCACCCCAGGAGGCCTGGTGTCCGTTCTCCTCGAGCAGCCCGCAAGCCTGGTCGCCTACCGCCCGAACAAGCCGACCGCCATGGTGGTCGTGGCCGACCCCCGCGTCCGTTCGACCGTCACCCGCCACCTGTGGGCGCTCGGCGTACGCGACGTCATCGAGGCCTCGTCCGTCGCGGAGGCTCGTCCCCGCATCGGCAACCCCCGCGACATCTGCGTCGCCGAAGTCCATCTGCCGGATGGTTCCGGCCTCACCCTCCTCTCCGAGACCCGCGCCGCGGGCTGGCCCAACGGCCTCGCCCTCTCCGCGGCGGACGACATCGGCGCCGTGCGCAACGCCCTCGCGGGCGGAGTCAAGGGCTACGTCGTCACCGGCACCCGCACCAACCTCGGGCTCCCCACCCGGCCGGGTGCCGCTCCCATCGGCGCCGCCGCCGCGCGCCTGCACCGCCGCCCCCCGGGTGCCCCGAGCCACCCGGGCGGCTACCGCGAGCTGTCCGGCCGCGAGGTGGAGGTGCTGCGGCTGGTGGCGGAAGGCCAGTCGAACAAGGCGATCGGCGTCTCGATGGGCCTGTCCGCACTGACCGTCAAGAGCCACCTGGCCCGGATCGCCCGCAAGCTCGGCACGGGCGACCGCGCCGGCATGGTGGCCGTGGCCCTGCGCACCGGCATCATCCACTGACCCTTCCGTCCCGCCCCCGATCCGCCCGTCCCCGATCCGCCCGCCCACGGCCAAGCGAACACGTTCTTTCACTCTTCTGACCGGAATACGACCCACCGGCGCCCGTCACGGAGCACAACCGTCGACGGGCGCCTTCGCGGCACGGATACCCTTGACAGGTGACCGACGCCCACGACACCGCAGCAGACAGTTCACTGCGCACCACCGGAGGCGCTCCTCCGGACGACGGCGGATCTTCTGTTACGGAGGCGCCGACCCCCTTGCTGGAACCCCGCGAGGGCATTCCGCCCGTGATAGCGGACGAGGCCGCCCTCGCCGAGGCGGTCGCCGCCTTCGCGGCCGGCAGCGGACCCGTCGCCGTGGACGCCGAGCGCGCCTCCGGGTACCGCTACGGCCAGCGCGCCTACCTCGTCCAGCTGCGCCGCGAGGGTGCGGGTACCGCGCTGATCGACCCCGTGGCCTGCCCCGACCTGTCCGCCCTCGGCGAGGCGCTGTCCGGCGTCGAGTGGGTGCTGCACGCCGCCACCCAGGACCTGCCCTGTCTGCGCGAGATAGGCATGGTGCCCTCCCGCCTCTTCGACACCGAGCTGGCCGGCCGCCTTGCCGGGTTCCCCCGCGTCGGGCTCGGCGCGATGGTCGAGAACGTGCTCGGCTTCGTCCTGGAGAAGGGCCACTCCGCCGTCGACTGGTCCACCCGTCCGCTGCCCGAGCCCTGGCTGCGGTACGCCGCCCTCGACGTCGAACTGCTGGTCGATCTGCGGGACGCCCTGGAGAAGGAGCTGGACCGCCAGGGCAAGCTGGACTGGGCCCGGCAGGAGTTCGACGCGATCGCCTCGGCCCCGCCGCCGGAGCCCCGCAAGGACCCCTGGCGCCGCACCTCCGGCATGCACAAGGTGCGCCGGCGCCGCCAGATGGCGGTGGTGCGGGAGCTGTGGGAGACCCGCGACCGGATCGCCCGGCGCCGTGACGTCTCCCCCGGCAAGGTGCTTTCCGACGCGGCGATCGTGGAGGCCGCGCTCGCGCTGCCCGCCAACCTGCACGCCATGGCCGCGCTCAACGGGTTCGGGCAGCGGGTGGGGCGGCGCCAGCTGGAGCAGTGGCAGGCGGCCGTCGACCGCGCGAAGGCGCTGAGCGAGGCCCAGCTGCCGCAGCCCGGCCAGCCGGTGACCGGCCCTCCGCCGCCGCGCGCCTGGGCGGACAAGGACCCCGTTGCCGCGGCCCGGCTGTCGGCGGCCCGCGCGGGGGTCGCCGAACTCGCCGAGCGGCTGAACATGCCGCCGGAGAACCTGATCACCCCGGACACGGTGCGCAGGGTCTGCTGGGAGCCGCCGGGGCCCGACGAGCGGTCCGTCGCCGCGGCGCTGACGGCGCACGGGGCACGCGCGTGGCAGGTCGACCAGGTCACTCCCGTGCTGGTGGCCGCGCTGGCTACTTCGTCGCCCCCCGCATGAACCCGTTGTAGATGAAGCGCTGGAGGAACAGGAAGACGATCAAGGTGGGCAGGATGACCAGGACCGCGCCCGCCGAGATCGTCTCCCAGTGCGCGCCGAAGGGGCCCTTGAAGCGGAACAGGGACGTCGAGATGACCCCCAGGTCCTCGGAGGGCATGTAGAGGAAGGGGATGTAGAAGTCGTTGTAGACGTTGATCCCCTTTACGATCACCACCGTCGCGATCGCCGGCTTGAGCAGCGGGAAGATCACCTTGCGGTAGACGGTGAACGCGTTGGCGCCGTCCAGGCGCGCCGCCTCGTCCAGGGAGACGGGGATGGAGCGGATGAACTGCAGGAAGACGTAGATCGAGACGATGTCCGTGCCCATGTAGAGGGCGATCGGCGCCCACAGGCTGTCGAACATGCCGAAGCTGTTGACGATCTGGAAGGTCGCCACCTGGGTGGTCACCCCGGGGACCAGCGCGGCCAGCAGGAACAGCGCCACGACCAGCTTCTTGAAGCGGAACCGGAAGCGGTCGATCGCGTACGCCGTCATCGAGCCGATCAGGATCGTTCCGCCGACGGCCACGACCAGGATGACGGCCGTGTTCCCGAACGCGGACAGCATCTGGCCGTCCCGGAACGCCGTCACGTAGTTGCCGAAGTTCAGCGGGTCGTCGGGCGGCGTCAGCGCTCCGCTGCCGTTCGCCATCTCCTCGGAGGACTTCAGCGAGGTCAGGAAGACCACGGCGAGCGGCAGCAGCACCACCAGCGTCGCCAGGATCAGGGACGTCAGGACCAGGGCGCGTGCCGCGGTACGGCGGGTCATACGAGGTCCACCTTCTCGTCGGGGACGATGCGCCGCTGCACCCAGGTGACCGCCAGGACGATCAGCAGCAGGACGACGGCGGCGGCCGAGGCGAGTCCCGTCTTGTTGAACTGGAACGCCAGCTTCACGGTCTGGATCACGAAGGTCTCCGTGCCGGTGGCGCCGCCGGTCATGATGTACGGGATCTCGAAGACCGACAGCGAGCCGGAGACCGAGAGGATCACGCTCAGGCTCAGCACGGGTCTGATGCCGGGCGCGATGATGTGCCGGAACTGCTGCCAGCGGTTCGCGCCGTCGATCTCGGCCGCCTCGTACAGCTCGCCCGGGATGGACTGGATCGCGCCGAGGAAGAGGACGAAGTTCAGTCCGAGGTAGCGCCAGACGGAGACGCCGGCCAGCGAGGTGTTCGCGGAGAACGGCGTGCCCAGCCAGGCGTGGTCGGTCTCGACGCCGAGCAGGCCCAGTACGGAGTCGAGGGTGCCGCCGTCCTGGAAGAAGTAGAGGAAGACGAAGCCGATGGCCACCCCGTTGATGAGGTACGGGAAGAACAGCACGCCCTTGAAGAAGTTCCGGAAGCGGACGTCGAAGCTGAGGACCGTGGCGAAGTAGAGGGCGAGCACGATCTGCACCGCGGAGGCGACGAGGTAGTAGCCGCTGACGAAGAAGACCTCGAACAGCTCGGAGCGGGTGAGGAGTTCGGTGTAGTTCCCGGTGCCCGTCCAGTTCAGCTCCGGGCTCACGCCGTCCCAGTCGGTGAAGCTGTACGCGACCATGTTGGCGATCGGCGCGTAGGTGAAGGTCAGGAGCAGGGCCAGCGGTGCGGCCAGGAACAGCCACGGGGTGAGGCGGCGCGACAGCCGGGTGCGGCGCGGGGCCGGCGCCGCGCGGCCCGGCCCGGCGGGCGCGGCCGGGGGAACCGGCCGCGCCGCCTTGCGGGTGGTGTCCGTCATCAGGCCCCCAGCGCGCTGCGCGCCTCGGCCCAGCGCTCGCCGAGGCCGCCGAGGTAGTCGTCCAGGCCGCCCTTGCGGGCGCCGCGGGCGAGGTCGACGAGTTCCTGGCGGTAGTCGGGCTTGTAGATGCCGACCTCGGAGCGGTTGTCGAGGGACTTCACCTCGGCGCCCTTGCTGTCCTCGAGGTCCAGGAGCTTCACGCCGGCCTTCTCGTAGGGCTCGAGGACGGCGGGCAGCGGGGCGTCCTTCAGGGGGGATAGGGCGAGGTTGGCCTCGGCGTAGCCGGACTTGTCGGTGAACCAGTCGATCCAGGCGCGGGCGGCCTCCTTGTTGTCGGAGTTGACGTTGACCGCCTGCTGGTAGTCCGGGGAGGTCACCGCGCAGAACGTGCCGTCCCGCTGTGCGGGGAAGGGCATGAAGCCGATGTCGGCGGGGTCGGCGCCGGCCTGCTTCGCCGCGTCCCGCATCTGCACGACGGCCCAGGAGCCCAGCCACATGGTGGCGATCTCGCCCTTGGCCAGCTTGGGCTTGGAGCCCTCCCAGTTGGTGGTGGTCGGGTCCTTCTCGGCGAGTCCGCCGCGCACGATGTCGTGGAGCAGGGTGTCGCCCACGCGCAGGTCGGCCCCCTCGGCCCACGGGTCGCCCTCGGCGAGCTTCGTGGTGGCGTGCGGGTCGCAGCCGACGGAGCCGTTGACGTTGGTCCACTGGGTCAGCGGCCACATGTCCTTGAAGTTGGTGTAGTACGGCACCGCGTCGGTCTTCGACCGGATCGCCTTCAGGTCGTCCAGGAACTCGGCGGGGGTGGTGGGCCAGTCGGTGACGCCGGCCTCGCTCCACACCCGCTTGTTGTAGATGAACCCGGGGACGACGCCGACGGGGCTCTGCCCGTAGACCTTGCCGTCGACGGTGGAGTAGTCGGTGAACCGGTACTTGGCGGCGCGTTCGGCCTTGGTGCCCAGGGAGGCGAAGAACTTCGGGTAGTCCTTCTTCTCGACGACCGCCGGGATCATGAGGACGTCGCCGTAGTTCTCCGTGTTCATACGGATCTTGACCTCGCCCTCGTAGTCGGTGAGGCCGTCGAACTCCACCTTCACCCCGGGATAGGTCTCGTTGAACTCGGCGGCGTACTTCTTCATCGTCCCGTCCTGCACCAGATCGGTCCGGTGGGTGAGGACCGTGAGGGACCCCTTGACCTTTGACGGGTCGTCGGGAGCCTTGGCGTCCGCGCCCTTCGAGGAACCCCCCGTGCCCGTGCAGGCGGAGGCCAGGAGGGCGAGCAGGGCGAGCGATCCGGTGAGTGTCGTACGGCGGTTCAGATGCATCACGGCTCCGTTCACGGGACGGACGAGCACGAGTGGGATGGCTGATTCGGCACTCTGGCAGCCCTGAACTGAACCGGTAAAGTCGCAATCGCGCCAACGATGCCAGACCACTCTTCAGAGAAGGCTCAACCGGTTTAGGGAGTGTGCATGCGTCAGGTCACACCGCTCACCGAGGGATGGATCCTGCGACACCCGGACGGCACGGGGGACGCCCTCCCCGCCTCGGTGCCGGGGTGTGTGCACACCGATCTGCTGGCGGCCGGGCTGATCCCCGATCCGTTCCTCGGCCGCAACGAGACCGAGGTGGCCTGGGTGGGCCGGCGGGAGTGGACGTACGAGACGGAGCTGACCGCCGGGACGGGCCCGCACGAGCAGACGGACCTCGTCTTCGACGGTCTCGACACCGTCGCCGAGATCCTGCTCGACGGCCGGCCACTGGGCCGGACGCGGAACATGCACCGCTCGTACCGCTTCGACGTGACGGGACTGAGCGGCCGGCTCACGGTGCGGTTCGCCTCCGCGTACGCCGAGGCGGAGGCGGTGCGCGGCAGGCTGGGCGAGCGCCCCGGAGCGTACGCCGAGCCGTACCAGTACCTGCGGAAGATGGCCTGCTCGTTCGGCTGGGACTGGGGGCCGACGCTGGTGACGGCCGGGATCTGGCGGCCGGTGCGGCTGGAGCGCTGGTCGACGGCGCGGATCGCCCGGGTGCGCCCGCTGGTCACCGTCGAGGACGGGGTGGGGCAGATCGAGCTGGCGGTCGACGTGGAGCGCTCCCGGGTCGAGGCACCGCTCACCCTGGAGGCGAGCGCCGGGGGCGTGCGCGCCCGGGCGCGGGTCGATGGGACGGCCGGGACCGTGCGGCTCCGGGTGCCGGACGTCCGCCTGTGGTGGCCGCGCGGATACGGCGAACAGCCGCTGTACGACGTCGAGCTGACGTTGTCCCACGGTGACGAGGCGCTGGACGCCTGGCGGCGCAGGACCGGGTTCCGGACGGTTGAGCTGGACACCTCGGCCGACGCGCACGGCACCGGGTTCACCCTGGTCGTCAACGGTGAGCGGCTGTTCGCGCGGGGCGTCAACTGGATCCCGGACGACGTGTTCCCGTCCCGGATCACCCGGGAGCGCTACCGGCACCGGCTGGAGCAGGCGGCCGGCGCGGGGGTGGACCTGGTCCGGGTCTGGGGCGGCGGGATCTACGAGGACGAGGACTTCTACGACGCCTGCGACGAGTTGGGGCTGCTGGTCTGGCAGGACTTCCCGTTCGCGTGCGCCGCCTACCCCGAGGAGCAGCCGCTGCGCGGGGAGGTGGAGGCGGAGGCCCGGGAGAACGTCGTACGGCTGATGCCGCACCCCTCCCTGGTGCTGTGGAACGGCAACAACGAGAACCTGTGGGGGTTCCGGGACTGGGACTGGGAGCAGGGGCTCGCCGGGGACTCCTGGGGCGAGGGCTACTACCTCGGCGTCCTGCCGCGGGTGGTCGCGGAGCTGGACCCGACGCGGCCGTACACGGCGGGCAGTCCCTGGTCCGGTTCCTGGCGGCACCACCCCAACGATCCGGCGCACGGCACCCACCACTCCTGGGAGGTGTGGAACCGCGCCGACTACGCCGACTACCGGCGCGACGTCCCGCGCTTCGTGGCCGAGTTCGGCTGGCAGGCGCCTCCCGCGCACGCCACGCTGCGGCGGGCGCTGCCCGGGGAGGACCCCGCGCCGGACTCCCCCGGCATGCTGCACCACCAGAAGGCGGAGGACGGCAACGGCAAGCTGGAGCGCGGCCTCGCCCGCCACTTCGCCGTGCCGGAGGGCGACTTCGACCGCTGGCACTATCTGACGCAGGTCAACCAGGCGCGTGCGGTGGCGGCCGGTGTCGAGCACTGGCGCTCGCACTGGCCGGTGTGCGCGGGCACGGTGGTCTGGCAGCTCAACGACTGCTGGCCGGTGACGTCGTGGGCCGCGATCGACGGGGACGGGCGGGAGAAGCCGCTCTACCACGAGCTGCGCCGGCTGTACGCGGACCGGCTGCTGACCGTGCGCGCGGACGGTGACGGTCTGGTGGTGGCGGCGGTCAACCAGTCCGCGGAGGACTGGCGGGGAACGCTGCGGCTGCGCCGGATGTCCGTCGACGGCGCCCCGATCGCGGAGGCGGCCCCGGCGCTGGACGCCGGGGGGCGGACGGTGGCCGTGGTCGAGGTCCCGGTCGAACTGCTGCCGGACGGCCCCGGGGAGTTCCTGGTCGCCGACGCGGACGGGGTGCGGGCGTGGCACTTCCCGGCGCCGGACCGGGAGATCCCCTACCCCCCGCCGGAGTTCGAGGTCGCCCTCGCGCCGGACGGGATCACGGTCACGGCCCGCACCCTCGTACGGGACCTGCTGCTCCAGGCCGACCGGCTGGACCCCGGGGCGCGGGCCGACCGGGGGCTGGTGACCCTGCTCCCCGGGGAACAGGTGACCATCGGGGTGCGGGGGTGGAAGACTCCGGACCCGGACACCGCCCGTTCCGCCCTGTACTGCGTGGAGCCCACTCGATGACGGCAACGCCGACCCCTCGCGTCACCATCAGGGACGTCGCCGCGCGCGCCGGCGTGTCCAAGGGCGCCGTGTCCCTCGCCTTCAACCGGAAGCCCGGGCTGTCGGAGGCGACCCGGGACCGCATCTTCCGGGCGGCGCGGGAGCTGGGGTGGGCGCCGAGCCGAACCGCGCGCACGCTGGCCGGGTCGCGGGTGGACGTGGTGGGTCTCGCGGTCTGCCGGCCCGCCCGGCTGCTCGGCCTGGAGCCGTTCTACATGGAGTTCATCTCCGGGGTGGAGAGCGTCCTGGTGGAGCGGTCCTGCTCGCTGCTGCTGCGGCTGGTGCGCAGCCCGGAGGAGGAGGTCGGGCTGATGGAGTCGTGGTGGCGCGGGCGGCAGATCGGCGGCTCGATCCTGGTGGACTTCCGGGCCGGCGACCCCCGTCCGGCGGTGGCGGAGCGGCTCGGGCTGCCGGCGGTGGCCGTCGGGCACCCGGCGCTGACGGGCGGGCTCACCTCCGTGTGGACGGACGACGCCACGGCCGTGACGGAGGCCGTGCGGTATCTGGCGGCGCTCGGGCACCGGCGGATCGCCCGGGTGGGCGGCGCGGCGGCGCTCGGGCACACCTCGATCCGCACGGCGGCGTTCGACGAGGCGGTCCGGGCGCTGGAGCCGCCCGCGCGGGCGTGGCAGACGGCCACGGACTTCTCGGGGGACGCGGGGGCGCGGGCGACGCGTTCGCTGCTGGCGGCCGCGCCGGGGGAACGGCCCACGGCGATCGTGTACGACAACGACATCATGGCGGTGGCGGGGCTGTCGGTGGCGGCGGAGATGGGGCTGCGGGTGCCGGACGACGTGTCGCTGCTGGCGTGGGACGACTCGCAGCTGTGCCGGCTGACGCATCCGACGCTGTCCGCGATGAGTCACGATGTGCACGGGTTCGGGGCGGAGGTGGCGCGCACGCTGTTCGGCGTCATCACCGGGGAGGAGCAGCCGGGGTCGCACCCGGTACCGACCCCGGTCCTGACCCCGCGAGGCTCCACGGCTCCACCGTGAGGGGTTCCCGCTCCTCAAACGCCGGAGGGGCTGATTCCAGCCCCTCCGGCGTTTGGCGGGCGCCGCCGTACGTGTGATGTTCGCCGCTCGGGGGGCCGGGACTGGGCAGTCACGTTACTCATAAGTAGCATGGCGTAAGCAAGCGCTCAGCGTCCCGCACCCTGGAGGAGAGCCATCGTGCCTCGTACCGTCAGGGACGTCGTCTTCGTCGACGGCGTCCGTACCCCGTTCGGCAAGGCGGGCCCGAAGGGCATCTACCACGAGACCCGCGCCGACGACCTGGTCGTGAAGGCGATCCGGGAGCTGCTGCGCCGCAACCCCGGTCTCGACCCGAAGAAGATCGACGAGGTCGCCGTCGCCGCGACCACGCAGATCGGCGACCAGGGCCTGACCATCGGCCGCACGGCCGGCATCCTCGCGGGCCTGCCCACCTCGGTCCCGGGCTACTCCATCGACCGCATGTGCGCCGGCGCCCTGACCGCCGTCACCACGGTCGCCGGCTCCGTCGCCTTCGGCGCGTACGACGTCGCCATCGCGGGCGGCGTCGAGCACATGGGCCGCCACCCGATGGGCGAGGGCGTCGACCCCAACCCGCGCTTCGTCTCCGAGAAGCTGGTCGACGAGTCCGCCCTGTTCATGGGCATGACCGCGGAGAACCTGCACGACCGCTACCCCTCGATCACCAAGCAGCGCGCCGACGAGTACGCCGTGCGCTCCCAGGAGAAGGCCGCCAAGGCCTACGCCAACGGCAAGATCCAGGCCGACCTGGTCCCGGTCTCGGTGCGCCGCACCAACGAGGAGGCCGGTGAGACCGGCTGGGGCCTGGTCACCGCCGACGAGCCGATGCGCCCGGGCACCACCCTGGAGAACCTGGCCGGCCTGAAGACCCCCTTCCGCGTCCACGGCCGGGTCACCGCCGGCAACGCGGCCGGTCTGAACGACGGCGCCACCGCCTCGGTCATCGCGAGCGAGGACTTCGCCCGCGAGAACGGCCTCCCGGTCAAGATGCGCCTGGTCTCCTACTCCTTCGCCGGCGTGGAGCCCGAGGTCATGGGCTACGGCCCGATCCCGGCCACGGAGAAGGCCCTCGCCCAGGCGGGGCTGTCCATCTCCGACATCGGTCTGTTCGAGATCAACGAGGCCTTCGCCGTCCAGGTGCTGGCCTTCCTGGAGCACTACGGCATCGCCGACGACGACGCGCGCGTCAACCAGTACGGCGGCGCCATCGCGTTCGGCCACCCGCTGGCCTCCTCCGGCGTCCGTCTGATGACGCAGCTGGCCCGCCAGTTCGAGGAGCAGCCGCAGGTCCGTTACGGCCTCACCACCATGTGCGTCGGCTTCGGCATGGGCGCGACGGTCATCTGGGAGAACCCGCACTTCGAGGGGGACAAGTGAGCACCACCGCAGAGCTTCTGAAGGGTGCGGCCGAGCTGTTCCCCGGCGAGGTCGTCACCAGCGCGCACGTGCGCCACTTCGACCTCCCCCTGGGCGCCGGGCGCTTCGCGCTCATCACCCTGGACAACGGCCACGACCACACCAAGCCGACCACGCTCGGCCCGCAGTCGCTGGCGAACATCGACGCCGCGATCGACCGGGTCGAGAAGGAGGCCGCGGACGGCGAGATCGTCGGCGTCGGCGTCACCGGCAAGCCGTTCATCTTCGCCGTCGGCGCCGACCTCAAGGGCGTCGAGCTGCTGAAGCGGCACGAGGACGCGCTGGCCATCGGCAAGGGCGGCCACGACGTCTTCAAGCGGCTGTCGACGCTGGCCGTGCCGACCTTCGCGTACTACAACGGCGCGGCGATGGGCGGTGGCGTCGAGGTCGGTCTGCACTGCACCTACCGCACGGTGTCGGCCGCCCTCCCGGCGTTCTCGCTCCCCGAGGTCTTCCTCGGTCTCGTCCCCGGCTGGGGCGGCTGCACGCTGCTGCCGAACCTGATCGGCGCCGAGAAGGCCGTCTCGGTCATCATCGAGAACAGCCTCAACCAGAACAAGCAGCTCAAGGGCGCGCAGGTCTTCGAACTCGGCATCGCGGACGCGATCTTCGAGGGCGCGGACTTCCTGGAGCAGTCGCTGATCTGGACCGCGGCCGTCCTCAAGGACGAGATCCGGATCGAGCGCCCGGTGATCGACCGCGGCGAGGCCTGGGACCAGGCCGTCGCCAAGGGCCGCTTCATCGCCGACTCCAAGGTGCACGGCGCCGCCCCGGCCGCCTACCGCGCCCTGGACATCATCGCCGCCGCCAAGAACGGCGACCTCCAGCAGGGCTACGACGCCGAGGACCAGGCGCTCGCCGACCTGATCATGGGCGGTGAACTGCGCTCCGGCATCTACGCGTTCAACCTGGTGCAGAAGCGCGGCAAGCGGCCGGCCGGCGCCCCGGACAAGTCGCTGGCCCGCCCGGTCACCAAGGTGGGCGTGGTCGGCGCCGGTCTGATGGCCTCCCAGCTCGCGCTGCTGTTCCTGCGCCGCCTCGAGGTGCCGGTCGTGCTGACCGACATCGACCAGGCGCGCATCGACAAGGGTGTGGGCTACGTCCACGCCGAGATCGACAAGCTGCTCGGCAAGGGCCGGATCAACCAGGACAAGGCCAACCGCCTCAAGGCCCTGGTCACCGGTGTGCTGGACAAGGCCGAGGGCTTCGCGGACGCCGACTTCGTGATCGAGGCCGTCTTCGAGGAGATGGGCGTCAAGCAGCAGGTGTTCGCGGAGGTCGAGGCGGTCGCCCCGGCGCACGCGATCCTCGCCACCAACACCTCCTCGCTCTCCGTCTCCGAGATGGCGTCGAAGCTGAAGCACCCCGAGCGGGTCGTCGGCTTCCACTTCTTCAACCCGGTCGCGATCCTGCCGCTCCTGGAGATCGTCCGCGGCGAGCGGACCGACGACGCGGCGCTGGCCACGGCGTTCGGTGTCGCCAAGAAGCTGAAGAAGACCGCGGTCCTGGTCAAGGACGCCCCGGCGTTCGTCGTGAACCGCATCCTGACCCGCTTCATGGGCGAGATCCAGAACGTCATCGACGAGGGCACCCCGGTCGAGGTCGCGGAGAAGGCCGTCGAGCCGCTCGGCCTGCCGATGTCCCCGCTGGTGCTGCTGGAGCTGGTCGGCCCCGCGATCGGTCTGCACGTGTCCGAGACCCTCAACAGGGCGTTCCCGGAGCGCTTCACGGTCTCCCCGAACCTCAGGGCGGTCGTCGAGGCCGGCAAGCGTGGCTTCTACCTCTACGACAGCGGCAAGCCCGAGCTGGACCCGGAGGTCGCCGCGCTCCTGAAGCAGGGCGACACCGTCCTCACCGAGGAGCAGGTCCGCGCCCGCGTCCTGGACGCGGTGGCCCAGGAGATCGGGCTCATGCTCGACGAGGGCGTCGTCGCCGAGGCCCAGGACATCGACCTGTGCCTGATCACCGGCGCCGGCTGGCCCTTCCACCTGGGCGGCATCACGCCGTACCTGGACCGCGAGGGCGTCTCCGAGCGGGTGAACGGGAAGCGGTTCCTGGAGCCGGGCACGGCGAGCGTGCCCGCCTAGTCCCCGTAGACCGCGGAAGGGCTCCTGGAGATCGCCGGCGATCTCCAGGAGCCCTTCCGCGCGTGGCGACCGGTCAGTAGGCGAACGGCGAGGCGCCCGCCGTGGCGTGCATGACGTCGAAGGGCACCGGCGCCACGGGCGACTCGGATCCCGCGGCGTCCACGGCGAACACCTCCACGGTGTGCATGCCCGCCTGCCAGGGCCAGCCGGAGTCCCAGGCCCACGTTCCGTCGGCCGCGACCCGGCTCGTGCCAAGGAGGGTGCCCCCCGCCCTGAATCCCACCTGGGCGGCGCCCGGGGCGAAGCCGCTGAAGCGCACGGCCGTGCCGGTGATCTGCTCGTACGCCCCCGGCGTGTGGACCGTCGGCGCCGGCAGCGGCTGCCCGGGCGCCAGGGGCGCGGCGGCCGGTGCCCCGGGCGCGGCGGCGTTCGCGCCGGCGACCGTGGTGAACGGGACCACGGTGCCCTTGGTGCGGCGCTTCTCCGCGTCCCAGCCGACGGCCTTGACCAGATGGTCGCCCTTGCTCCACGGCTTGTCCCGCTTCCAGGACCAGGTGCCGTCCGGCGCCACCGACGGCGAACCCAGGAACTTGCCGTGCTCCCACAGGCTCACCCGCACCGCGCCGGGGGCCGTCCCTGTGAAGTACACGCCGTCCGTGGGCAGTTCCATGTGCGGAAGCGGATGCGTCACCACGGGCATCGGGATGGCGCTGGGCCGCTCCGCCGAAGTGGCCGCCAGGAAGCCCTCGATGGCGGACCTGTCGCGGTCCGGCTCCTCGTACCCGTTGCGCACCAGGCCCAGCCGCGGGGACATCCCGTCGGCGAGCATGTTCACGAGGCCCATCAGGAAGGGGACGTTGCGCCGGGTGACGTCCGAGTGACGGGTGATGTGGGGGGACTCGCTGAACACGAAGTTGAAGTTGTCGTACCCCTGGAACAGTCCGAGGAAAGGCTCGACCTGCTCCTGGTACTGCTCGTCCTGCGGCGAGGAGAGCAGATAGATGTTGGAGTGCCGGGCGACGCCCGAACGGGCCAGGTCCGGGATGAGCGCGTCGACCGCGCGGACGTTCTCCTCCGGCACCGCCTCGCCCAGCATGAACCGGGCAACCTTGGGGTGCACCCGCTTCACATAGGTGCCGACGAGGAACTGCGGCACGATGGAGACGATGTTGCCGAAGCCGTAGCGCATGCCGAAGTAGAGCGCGGCGCTGCCGCCCTTCGAGCCGCCCCACATCGTGACCTGCTCCGGGGTGAGTTCCAGGGCGTTCATCACCTTGGAGATGAGCCCGATCACGGACTGCTCCAGGGAGAAGTCCATCCCCTCGCACAGGTAGTAGCTGTTCATGTCGCGGAACCGGTCACGGATCCACAGGATGTTGGCCCGCACCGGGTTGAGGACGCCGTTGGACCAGCCGTAGTCGTCCTTGACCGCGAAGTTGGCGAACACGACGACGAGGTGCCGGTTGCCCCCCTTGGCGTGCGTGAACCGGTACTCGACGGGATACGCGCCGGAGGTGTCGATCCCGGTGATCAGCTCGCGTGTTGTCGGCGCTTCTTTCGGCATGTCTGCTTCCCACTCGTGGTGTGTCGTCGTCCTGGGCCGTCGGTCAGTACCGCGGCGTGAAGTGTCCGGCGGGCACCGCGTGGCCGAGCACGGTGAAGCCGGCGGCGGCGGGCGCGGACTCCATGCCGTACGCGTCGACCGCGACGATCTCGACCAGGTGCTGCCCCTCGGGCCAGGGCCGGCCGGGGTCCCAGCCCCAGGTGCCGTCGGGCGCGACGGCCACCGCGCCGAGGAGCACGCCGTTCTCCCGGAAGCCGACCTGTGACGCTCCCGGCGCGCTGCCGTGGAACCCGACCGCCGCTCCGGTCTGCTGCCCGGACACCGGTGCGGAGACGACCGGCGGGGCAGGGACGGGATCCCGGTCGACCACGGTGAAGGGGATCTCGACCCGGGCGGAGTGGAAGCCCGCCGGGTCCACCGCGAAGATCTTGACGATGTGCTTCCCGGCCTCCCACGGCCCGGTCGGCTGCCAGGACCAGGTGCCGTCGGCCGCGACCTGGGGCGACGCCACGAACTTGCCGTTGCGCCACATGCTCACCCGCACCGCTCCGTGGGCCGTCCCGGTGAACCACGGTCCGGTGCGCGGGACCTCGCTGTTGAAGCCCGGGGTGGTCACCACCGGCGGCGCGAACGCGTCGGCGCCCTGGACCTTGGAGGTCGAGGCGAGGTAGGCGTTGATGTCCGACCGGTCGTGGTCGAAGTCCTCGGCGGCGTGGCGGGTGAAGCCCAGCCGGGGGGCGTAGCCGTCGGCGAGCAGGTTGAGCAGGCCGACCAGCGCCGGGACGTTCCGCCGGGTCGCCGTGGCGTGCCCCGTGATGGTCGGCGACTCGCTGTACAGGAAATTGAAGTTCTCGTAGCCGTGGAACATGCCGAGGAACGGCTCGACCTGCACGGCGTAATGCTCGTCCTGCGGGGAGGAGAGCACGTAGATGTTGGCGCCCGGGTTGGCCTTGGCGCGCACCAGGTCGGGCAGGAGCGCGTCCAGGATCCGCGCGTTGTGCGCCTGCGCCCCTTCGCCGAGCATGTACGCGGAGACCTTCGGGTGCCGCTTCTCCAGGGCGTCGCCGATGAGGAACTGCGGGACGATGGCGACGATGTTCCGGTAGCCGTACCGCAGGCCGAAGTACAGCGCGGCGCTGCCGCCCTTGGAGCCGCCCCAGAGCGTGACTTGGTCCGGCGTCAGCCCGAGCGCCCCGGTGACGTTCGCGATCAGGGTCTGCACCGAGTCCGCCAGACCGAAGTCCATGTTCCGGCACAGGTAGTAGGCGTTCATCCCGTCGAACCGGTCACGGATCCACAGGATGTTGGCACGGACGTTGTCGAAGACGCCGTTCGACCAGCCGTAGTCCTCGGGTGCCGAGAAGTTGGCGAAGACCACCACGAGGTGCCGGTTGCCGCTCTTGGCGTGGGTGAACCGGTACTCCACCGGGAACGTTCCCGAGGCTTCGATGCCGTTGAGCAGCTGCCGCCCGTTCGAGGGTGCCTTGGACATGTACGGACTCCACTCTCAGAGGTACTTGGACGACGGGCGGGTGCGCGGGCAGGGGGAGGACACCTGCCGGAAGGCGCCTGGCGCCGGGTGGTTTTGGCTGGTCAGCGGCGGATCGGTCATGATGGCCGGGTGCTCAGGAACCGAACCCGGTCGCCCCGCCCGCGCGGACGGCGCCTGCTCGCCGCCGTCACGGCGGCCGCCGCCCTCGCGGGGCTCGCCGCCGTGGTGACCCACGAGCGGAGCGGCAATGGAGCGGACCGCTCCGCCACCGGGGACCGGACACTGACCGTGGCGACCTGGAACATGTGCGGGGTCAGGGAATGGAACTGCGAGGGCACGGGCGGCGAGGACGCCAAGCGCGGCCGGACGGAACGCCTCGCCGCGGAATCCGGGGCCCGGGTGCTGTTCCTGCAGGAGACCTGCGCGGCGGACGTCGAGGCGGTGCGCGCCTCCCTCGGGGCGTCGTGGCACGCGGAGTTCAGGGCCTACACCTGGCGCGGCCGTGACGGGCGCCGCACCGCGGTGCGCTGCGGGGCGCCCGGCCGGGGCTCCGCGGGCTACGCCCTGCTGTCGGCGTATCCGCTGTCGTCCGTGCGCGCGGTGCCCGCGCCCCAGCCCGCGGTCGGGGTGCAGCGCGGAATACTCTGCGCGTTCGTCGCGGCGCACGACCTCACGGTGTGCACCGCGCATCTGACCCCGCGCGGCGGCGATCTGGCGCATCCGGACCGCGAGTTCCGCGCCGGACAGCTGAAGGCCCTGGTGGACGCGGTGCCCGAGCGGCGCACCGTCTACGGCGGCGACCTCAACGTGGATCCGCCGGGAGAGCGCAACCCGCTCTCCCGGGTCTGGCCCGACCAGCCTTACGGCACGCACCGGGAGTGCGACGGGACGCCCGGTCCCCTCCGGCCGGCCCGGCCGACGCACGTCTCGCACCACAAGCTGGACTACCTCTTCACCGGGCTGCCCGTGCTCGGGTGCCGGGTGAGCGACACCGGGGTCTCCGACCACCGCGCGCTGCTGATCCGGGTGGACACCGGCACCGGCTGAGGACGCGCCCGGGCGGCCGCCGGACGACGGACCGGCAGCGGCGGCCGGCGCCCGCGTGGCGAACGGCACGGCGGTCATCGGGGGCCGGGGCCTTCCGGCACCGCGCGGCACGCCGGGGACCTCGCGCCGGGCGGGGTCGGCGGCGTCACGCGATCACGCCTTCGTAGCTGCGGTCGCCGGCGGGCGGGGTATGGCCGAACGGACCCGCCTGGTGCTGCGGTACGGCGTCGTACGCCGGGGCGGGCTGGGCGGGCACGGCGTCGACGAGACCCGCCGGCGGGCGGGGGCCGGCGAACCACTCCGAGTTCCCCCACTGGAGGGGGGTCATCGGCCTTCCGGTGTGCCGGGTGTCGACCGCGCCGACGGCCGGCGCGTGCGCCTGCCCGGGGGCGAGGTCGCCGCCCGCGACCAGCATCCGGTCGGCGAGCCGGGCCGCGGCGTAACCGTCGTCCAGGTCGCAGAACTCCCGCTGGAACCAGCGGTACCGCTCGGCGTAGAGGTCCTGGATGGCGTCGATGTCACGGATCGCCGCCACCAGTTCCTCGGACGTGTAGAGGAGGGGGCCCGGCGCGCTGCCCTCGAAGTCGAAGTAGAACCCGCGCAGGGTGTCCCGGTAGTGGTCCAGGTCGTAGGTGAAGAACAGGATGGGCCGCCCGGTGTTCACGTAGTCGAACATCAGGGAGGAGTAGTCGGTGATCATCACGTCGGTGATCAGCGAGAGGTCGGCCATGTCCGGGTAGTCGGACACGTCGAAGACGAATCCGTCGCCGGCGCCCGGCACCGGGTCCACGACGTTGGGGTGGCGGCGCACCATGAGGACGTGGTCGGGGCCGAGCTGCGCACGCGCGGCGGCCAGGTCGATCCGGAAGTCCAGCTTGTACTTGCCGGGCGCGTAGAACTGGTCGTCGCGCCAGGTCGGCGCGTACAGCACCACCCGCTTGCCCTCCGGCAGCCCGATGCTGCGGCGGATCTCCTGCTCCCGGGCCCCGGTGTCCGGCCGGCGCAGGATGTCGTTGCGCGGGTAGCCGCTCTCCACCATCTCGCCGGGGAAGCCGAAGGCGCGCTTGAGGATCGGGGTGGAGAAGCTGTTGGGCGACACCAGCATGTCCCAGTTCTGCACCTCCTTCTCGACGCGTTCCAGATAGCGCTGGTCGGCGAAGTGGATGGACTCGATGTCGTGGCCGATCTTCTTCAGCGGCGTGCCGTGCCAGGTCTGCACGACGACCTGTCCGTCCCGCTTCTTGAACCAGTCCGGGAGGTGGTTGTTGGCGACGACGTAGCGGCTGGTGGCGAGGGCCTCGTACCACTCCGGCGACCACATGCGGACGGGCGTCGCCGTGGGCGGCACCTGCACCTGGTCGTCGCGCACCACCCAGAGGTGTTCCAGGCCGGTGCGGCGGCGCACGAGTTCCTCGTGCAGGGCGCGGGGGCTGTCCGAGTACTGGGTGCCCTTGAAGGCGTCGAACAGCACGGCGTCACGCACCGGCCGGCGCCGGGCGTCGGGGTAGGCCTTGGTCCTCAGGAGCTTCTGCCGGTAGGGGCCGCGGGCGTGGTCGGGCATCGCCGAGTGGACGAGCAGCGACAGCCGGTCGTAGGCCTCGGCCTGCGTCTCGTAGCGGCGTTCGTTTCTCTCGTACTCCTGCGGGAACGCCTCGATGAGATCCTGCTCGATCTTCACCATGAGGTCTTCGAGCCGGTCCTCGCGGGCCACGGCCGACAGGTCCTGGCGGCGCAGGAAGAAGTCCCACCGTCCGGCCGCCAGCGGGATGTCCCCGGCCAGGGTCCGCATCGCGGCGGGGGCCAGGACGCAGCGGAACTCGTGCCCGTCCCAGGTGAGCGGTACGGAGCGTTCCGCGCCGTGGGCGCGCGAGCGCACCACGAGGTGGGCGGAGCGGTACTGCTCCGGGGTCAGCTGGTCCGCGGCCAGGTAACGGCCCTGGATCCACAGCGAGCCGTCCTCCTGCCAGTCGCACCGGGTCGCCAGGGGCAGGGTCGCTCGTTCGAAGAGCACGAGATAGCCGGAGCCGTTGCGGTGCACGACGATCTCCCGGTCGCGCTCCGGGGTCTGCAGGGAGGACGGCATGGAGTAGTGCCCGTCCGGGGTCTCCTCCGCCATCACGGGATAGATGGCCGACTTGCGGCCCTCGACGTGGAAGGTGGTCTTCCAGCCGTTGCTGCCCATGCCCCAGGACTGCGGGACGTCCGCGTCGGTTCCCGCCTGGACGCGGGACTTGGGCACCAGACGGCTCAGGGGGAGCTTGGCGGAGAAGGTGCACCAGCCCTCACCGCCCGGGGTGAAGTGGACGCGTGCGTCGTGGCGTCCCGCGCCGCTCATGCTGGTGACGCGGAGCTTGCCCCACTCCGGGACCTTGGGGCCGAGGTAGACGCCGCGCAGCTCCAGCTGGTCGCCGACGACACGGTGCTTGGTGATCCGGCAGCGCACGATCTCGACGCGCAGCTTGAGTTTGCCCTGGAGGAAGACCGGGAGGATGCGGGTGTTCTTGTCGACGTAGCGGTAGGGCGGGTTGGCGGCGCTGCCCGCGCCGCCCCGGTCGATGCCCCGGTAGCGGAACAGTCCCCGGCTGAGGACACCGGCGGCCACGTCCCAGGTGCCCTCGACCCACTGGCCCTTGCGCTTGAGGCGGGTGGTGTCGATGCGCGCCTCGAAGCCGGCCCAGTCATAGCAGTAACGATTCTGCTTACTGTCCTCGGTCGCCTGCGGCGCGTAGACGGTCTTCGCCGTCGTGATCTGCATGCGCCCCTGCTTCTTGTTCCGCAGGGCGATCGCCTTCACCGACATGTGCTTCTTGTGCACGTTGATGAAGCGGACGTACGCCGTTCCGGTGAGGGTGAGCAGGTCGGAGCCGGTGCTCCAGCGGGCTCCGGACAGCGAGCCGTGCAGCGAGAGCTCCTTGTCCAGCCGGTAGGCCTTCTTGTCGAGGCCCACCCCCCGGTCCCCGAGGTACGGGTAGTTCAGGTAGCGCCGGAAACGCCGCTGCACGGGCATGGGACCGCCGCGGCGCTCGAACTCGATGACCTCGAGCAGTTCGGCCAGCCGCTCCTCGCGCACCAGGAGCCACTTGACGCGGGAGTCCGCGGGCAGCTCGTCGATGATGGTGAGATCCGTCTCGTCGAGGAACTCGTTGGCCCACTTCATGAAGGCGTGCTGGTACTCCTCGTCCGCGTCCGGGAGCACCTTCAGATGGAGCAGGAGGTCGGACTTCAGGCAGGCGAGATCGTACTTCCGCTTGCTGTCCGCGTACTCACGCGAGCGCCGGTCGCCGAGGAAGCGGCTCACCGACTGCACGGCCGCGACCCGGTCCCGGAGGTTCGACAGTTCGGAGTGGCGCTGGGTGATGGAGGGCGCCGCTCCGCCGTCCCGGCGGCGCCAGAAATAGACGACGTCCGTGATGACGTCGACCTTGGCGGCGCGGAAGTGGGCGTACATGTTGACCCACGAGTCCTCGTACAGCACGCCTTCGGGGAACCTGATGGAGTTCTGGTTCCAGAAGGAGCGCCGGAAGAGTTTGTTCCAGACGGTGCGGTCGTAGATCAGCGCGTCGAACTTCGTGATGTGCGTCCCGCGCCGGTTCTTCTGCATGGGGCCCTTGTGCAGCGGTGACTGCCACTTCTTGGTGGAGTTCATCATCTGCACGTTGCCCGAGACGAAGTCCGACTCGGACTCCTCGAGCGTGCGCACCAGGAGTTCGTAGGCGTACTCGGGGATGACGTCGTCACCGTCCACGAAGGCGAGGAACTCCGCCGCGGGGTGCGTGTTCCGCAGTCCGGTGTTGCGCGCGTGGCCCGGTCCGTGGGCGTGCTGGCGGACCAGCCGGAAACGGCGGTCGGCGGCGCAGAAGTCCGCCGCGATCCGCACGGACCCGTCGGTGGAGCCGTCGTCGACCAGGATGACCTCGAAGTCGCGGAACGACTGCCGCGCGATCGATTCCAGACACTCGGCGAGGTACACCTCGACGTCCTGGAAGGGCACGACAATACTCAGACGCGGCTGAACCACCAACTCGTACTCCTACCAAGACATTTCGCCCGCCGGGACACCAAATCGTCCACACCGGACGCCCACCCCTTATGTGAGGCTTCGCGGCTTCCGGCCGCTCCGCCCCACCAGCACCTCCGACCTCGTGAAAGCCCCCCTCCACGACGGTCACAGGCCCGACACATCTTATTCCAGCCTTAAGAGTGGTCAAGGTCGGTTCATGTGGCATTCATCGCTGAGCCGTGCTAATTCCACCCGTGCAGGATGTGCCGTGGACCGCTGCCTATAGTTCTCCCACTGACGTGAACGCATCTGTGGACCGGTCTCCCCCCACCCGGGCCCCACTCCGCCGCGCGGAGCCCGTGAGGAGAGGAACCCAAGAACCATGACGCACAGCGCCACCACGGAGTCCCGGCGTGCGCAGCCCGAGTCCGGCGGCGGACGCCGCCGGCCGAAGCGCCGGCGCTGGGGACGCATCGTCCTGCTGTCCCTGCTGGCCGTCGTGCTCGCCGCGGGGGGCACCGGCTACTGGCTCTACAGCGACCTGAACGGGAACATCGACGGGGTCGACCTGGACGAGGCCCTCGGCGAGGACCGCCCCGAGAAGCTGCCGACCTCCGGACAGAACGTGCTGGTCCTCGGCTCGGACTCGCGTGCCGGAGACAACGCCGGCCTGGGCACCGGCAAGGTGGCGGGCGCCCGGTCGGACACCGCGCTGGTCATGCACATCCCGGAGGGCCGCCGGCAGGCCGTCGCCGTGAGCATCCCGCGCGACACCCTCGTCACCCGCCCGGAGTGCACCAAGGCGGACGGCTCCGCCCTTCCGCAGGCCGAGCGCGTCATGTTCAACTCCGTGTACTCGACGGCCGGCCCGGCCTGCGTGGTCAAGACCGTGGAGAAGATGTCCGGCGTCCGCATGGACCACTACATGGAGATCGACTTCGCCGGCTTCAAGGGGCTGGTCGACGCGATCGGCGGCGTCACGGTCACCGTCGACGAGCCCATCAAGGACAGCACGAGCGGCCTGGACCTGAGCGCCGGGACGCACAAGCTGGACGGCACCGACTCCCTGGCGTTCGTCCGGACCCGGCACGGCGTCGGCGACGGCAGCGACCTGGGCCGCATAGGCCTCCAGCAGCAGTTCATGATCGCCCTGCTGAGCGAGGTGAAGAAGCAGGACCTGTTCGGCAGCCCCACCAAGACGTACAAGATCGCCGACACCCTGACCTCGGCCCTGACCACCGACTCCGAGCTGGCCTCGCTGACCAGCCTGGCGGACTTCGCGCGCAGCATGAACGGGGTCGACCCGGCGTCCATGGAGACCGTCATGCTCCCCGTGGCGTACGACAAGACCGACCCGAACCGGGTGGTGGCCGCGCACCCGCAGGCCGACCAGCTGTGGAAGGCGATCCGCTCCGACGCGGAGATCCCCGAGTCCGCGAAGAAGTCGCCCGCGACGGGCGGCTGACCTCCGGCACGGCGACGGCGCGCTCAGCCCCCGAGGACGTCCCACCGGGTGAGCGAGAGGCCGTCGCCGTCCTCCTGGCGGGCGACCCTGGGCCTGCCGTCGGCGCCGATCAGCGCCATCACCACGCGGCCCCGCCCGTCCAGGGCCAGGGCCGGAGCGCCCTGGCAGGACTCGGTCAGCGCGTACCACCAGAAGCCGGCGGCCTCGTTCTCCGTGCCGCCCATGCCGAGCACGGCCGTGCCGTCCTGGTCACGGTAGGCGAGGACGACACAGTCGTAGCCGTCCAGCGACGTGCGGAGCACCGCGCACGGCCGCTCGGCCGGGGTACCGCCCAGCGCGACGGGCCACGCCCCCGCCCGCCAGGCCGCCGCACCGCCGCTCTCGGCGTCCGTCCAGAAGAACGTGGCCCGGCCCGGACCGGTCTCCAGGGCCGCGACCGTGCCCGGCACGGGGCGCAGCGAGAAACCCCGGGGCCCGGTGAAGTCGCCGCCGGGCTTGGACTGGCTCCACGCCAGCACGCCCGTCTCGGCGGCCACGCAGACCTCGATCCGCCCGTCGGTGAGCGCGAGCGCCGCGGGCTGGGCGCCGGCGCCGCCGCCGCCCAGGTCCTCCCACGCCTTCCACTTGCCGTTCGGGGCCTCGCGCCGCAGCATCAGCCCTCCGTGCGCGCCCCGCACGAACACGTGCACGGTGCCGTCCCGGGCGACCGCCCCGACCGGCACGGCGAGCGGTCCGGGCTCCTCCGGGACCCGGTGCGGGTTGCCGAGGGACCGCCAGTCGCTGAAGGCGAGTCCGGTCTGGTACTGGATCGCGTGCACGATGTCCACGCCCGGCGTGGAGTCGGCGCCCTCGCGCTCCCTGCGGCCGAGGAAGTGGACGTAGCCGTTGGCTCCCTGAGCCACCGCCAGGTGCGTCAGCCCGGCCACCGGGACGAAGTGCGGACCGCTCCAGCCGGGGCCACCCACGGCGGTCTCCGTCCAGCGCAGCAGACCGCCGTCGGTGGGGACGTACAGCGTCAGCCGGCCGTCCTTGCCGCGGGTGAGCCAGTCACCGTGGGCGGCCCCGGACGCGGCCTCCCGGTGCTCCCCGGCGGCACGTCCGTCCTTGACGGAGGCGCCCACGGGGCCCGCCGACCTTCTCCGCATCGCCAGGTGCCCCTTCCTGCGGCCCGCCGCGTCACCGACGCGGGAACGCTGAAACTCGACACATCATATGTCGATCGTTCATGTGTTCCCGGGCGTCCTCCCCCGCGCGCGGTCGCACCCCCGCGACCCGGACGGCCGGGGCGCCGCGTGGGACCCTGACGCCATGGATGACACCGGCCTGCTCGTGATCGTCGACGCCGCCAACGTGGTCGGGTCGGTGCCCGACGGATGGTGGCGGGACCGCCGGGGCGCCGCGGAACGGCTGCGCGACCGGCTGGCCGCGGAGGGCGTGCCGGGTCACCCGGGCCCGGTGGAGATCGTCCTGGTGACCGAGGGGGCGGCCCGCGGGGTGGAGTCGGTCCCCGGTGTCCGGGTGGACCCGGCCCCGGGCAGCGGCGACGACCGCATGGTCGACCTGGTGGCGGAGGCGGGCGACCGCCCGGTCCTGGTGGTCACGGCCGACCGCGAGCTGCGCCGCCGGGTGACGTCCCTGGGCGCTGACGTCACCGGCCCGCGCGCGGTGCGGCCCGCGGGCGGCGCCTGGGCGCCGCGGCGGGACGGGTAGCGCCGGGAGGCGCCGGCCTCAGGACGACGTCCGTTCCCCGCCGCGCTCCTCGGCCAGACGGCTGTGTTTGCGGCTGTACAGGAAGTAGACGACGACGCCGACCGCCATCCAGATGCCGAAGCGGACCCAGGTCTCGGCCGGCAGGTTCAGCATCAGCCACAGGGACGCGGCGACCGAGACGATCGGCAGCACGGGCACCCAGGGCGTGCGGAAGGCGCGGGGCAGGTCGGGCCGGGTCCTGCGGAGGATGATCACGCTGATCGCGACGATCACGAAGGCGAACAGGGTGCCGATGTTCACCAGCGCCGCGAGCTCGTTCAGCGGGGTGAAGCCGGCGAGGATCGCGATGGCGACGCCGAGCAGGATCGTCGGCCGGTACGGCGTCCGGAACCGGGGGTGGACCCGGGAGAAGAACCGGGGCAGCAGCCCGTCGCGGCTCATCGCGAAGAAGACCCGGGTCTGGCCGAGCAGCAGGATCATGCAGACCGTGGTCAGGCCGACGGCGGCGCCGAAGCTGATGAAGCCCGCGAACCAGGGATGTCCGGTGGCCTTGAAGGCGTCCGCGAGCGGGGCGTCCACGCTCAGCTCGGAGTAGTGCTGCATACCGGTGACGACGAGCGACACCAGGACGTACAGCACGGTGCAGATCAGCAGGGAGCCGAGGATGCCGCGCGGCATGTCGCGCTGCGGGTTCTTGGTCTCCTCCGCGGCCGTGGCGACGATGTCGAAGCCGATGAAGGCGAAGAACACCACCGAGGCGGCGGTGAAGATGCCCATCACGCCGAAGTTGGCCGGGGCCCAGCCGAACATCAGCTGGATGAGCGGGGAGGCGAGGCTGTCGCCCGCGGGGACGGGCTCGGACTTCGGGATGAACGGGTCGTAGTTGTCGGCGGTGATGAAGAAGGCTCCCGCGACGATCACCACGAGGACCACGGTCACCTTGATGGCGACGACGACCGAGGTGACGCGGGCGGACAGCTTCATGCCGAGGACGAGGATGCCCGTGAGCACCAGCACCAGGGCGGCGGCGAGGATGTCGAACCCGAAGACGTCGGCGCCCTCGCGGCTGCCCAGCGCGGCGGGCATCTCCCAGCCCGCGTTGGACAGGAGCGACTGGATGTAGCCCGACCAGCCGACGGCCACCACCGCCGTGCCCAGGGCGAACTCCAGGACCAGGTCCCAGCCGATGATCCAGGCCGGCAGCTCGCCCAGGGAGGCGTAGGAGAACGTGTACGCGGAGCCCGCCACCGGGACGGTGGAGGCGAACTCGGCGTAGCAGAGCGCGGCGAGCGCGCAGACGACGCCGGCCACCACGAACGCCAGCGCCGTGGCGGGCCCGGCGTTGTCCTTGGCGACCGTGCCGGTGAGGACGAAGATGCCGGTGCCGATGATGACACCGACGCCGAAGACGGTCAGGTCCAGCGCGGAGAGGGATTTCTTGAGCGCGTGCTCGGGTTCCTCCGTGTCACGGATGGACTGTTCGACCTTCTTCGTCCGGAAGAGGGGGCTTGTCACGGTTTCCTCCCACGCTTGTCGTCCTCGACATGATCGAGAGGGGGCGTAGCTCGTATGCCCCGGCGTGGGCGCCTTCACGCAAACGGGCCGCGCGCGCCACCGCGAAGGGTGGTGCGCGCGGCCCATCCGGGCGACGCGTCGTCGACGGCGTCAGTCGCGGGCCGGCTCCACCGAGTCGATGGCGTCGGCGGCGGACCGCTCGTACCGTCCGTCGAGCTTGGCGACCAGGCCGGTGACCTGGCGGGCGATGTCGGGGGCGGTCAGCCCGATCTCCGCCATGACCTCGGCGCGCGAGGCGTGGTCGAGGAAGCGCGGCGGGATGCCGAAGTCGCGCAGCGGCACGTCGACGCCGGCGTCGCGCAGCGCCTGGGCGATCGTGGAGCCGACGCCGCCGACGCGGGAGTTGTCCTCGACGGTGACGACGACCCGGTGCTTCTCGGCGAGCGGGGCCATCGCCTCGTCGACGGGCTTGACCCAGCGGGGGTCGACGACGGTGGTGGAGATGCCCTGCCGGTCGAGCAGCCCGGCGATCTCCAGGCACATCGGGGCGAGCGCGCCCACGGAGACCAGCAGCACGTCCGGGGTGTCGGTGCCGGGCTCGCGCAGCACGTCCATGCCGCCGACGCGGCCCACGGCGGGTACGGCGGGGCCGACGGCGCCCTTGGAGAAGCGCACCACGGTGGGCGCGTCCTCGACGGCGACGGCCTCCCGGAGCTGGGCGCGCACCTGGTCGGCGTCGCGCGGGGCGGCGAGCCGCAGTCCGGGGACGACCTGGAGGATCGACATGTCCCACATGCCGTTGTGGGAGGCGCCGTCGGTGCCGGTGACCCCGGCCCGGTCGAGCACGAACGTCACGCCGCACCTGTGCAGGGCCACGTCCATCAGCACCTGGTCGAAGGCGCGGTTCAGGAAGGTGGCGTAGACGGCGAAGACCGGGTGCACCCCGGCGTGCGCCAGGCCGGCGGCGGAGACGGCGCCGTGCTGCTCGGCGATGCCGACGTCGTAGACCCGGTCCGGGAAGCGCTTGGCGAACCTGTCGAGGCCGACCGGCTGGAGCATGGCGGCGGTGATGGCGACGACGTCGTCGCGCTCCTCGCCGAGCTTCACCATCTCCTCGCCGAAGACGGAGGTCCAGTCGGCGCCGGAGCTGGCGATCGGCAGGCCCGTGTCGGGATGGATCTTGCCGACCGCGTGGAAGCGGTCGGCCTCGTCCTGGAGGGCGGGCTGGTAGCCGCGGCCCTTCTCGGTGAGGCAGTGCACGATGACCGGGCCGCCGAACCGCTTGGCGCGGGTCAGGGCGGACTCCAGGGCCTCGATGTCGTGGCCGTCGATCGGGCCGACGTACTTCAGGCCGAGGTCCTCGAACATGCCCTGCGGGGCGATGAAGTCCTTCAGGCCCTTCTTGGCGCCGTGCAGGGTGTCGTAGAGGGCCTGGCCGACGACGGGGGTGCGCTCCAGGAGGTCCTTGGTGCGGGTCAGGAAGCGCTCGTAGCCGTCGGTGGTGCGCAGGGTCGCGAGGTGGTTCGCCAGGCCGCCGATGGTGGGCGAGTAGGAGCGCTCGTTGTCGTTGACGACGATGACCAGCGGGCGGTCCTTGGCGTCGGCGATGTTGTTCAGCGCCTCCCAGGCCATGCCGCCGGTCAGCGCGCCGTCGCCGATGACCGCCACGACGTGGCTGTCGCGCTTCTTGATCTGGTTGGCCTTGGCGATGCCGTCGGCCCAGCCGAGCACGGTGGAGGCGTGGCTGTTCTCGATGACGTCGTGCTCGGACTCCGCCTGCGAGGGGTAGCCGGACAGGCCGCCCTTCATCTTCAGCCGGGAGAAGTCCTGCCTGCCGGTCAGCAGCTTGTGCACGTAGGACTGGTGGCCGGTGTCCCAGAGCACCTTGTCCCTGGGCGACTCGAAGACGCGGTGCAGGGCGAGGGTGAGCTCCACCACACCGAGGTTGGGGCCGAGGTGGCCGCCGGTCTTGGAGACCGCGTCCACGAGGAAGGTCCGGATCTCCCCGGCCAGCCGGTCGAGCTCCTCCGGGCTGAGCCGGTCCAGATCGCGCGGTCCCCTGATGCGGGTCAGCAGCGGCACCCGTGCCTCCTTGCAGTAGAGCTGATCGAGCTGTTGCCGGGCGGGTCGAGTCTAATGTTCCGCTCAACCGAACGGTCTCCGGGCCGTGCGTCGTACATCACCCGATCAGCAGTACCCACAAACGACGAACTGTTGCCCGGCACCTGAAAGGCACCGGGCAACAGCCACGCCCTCAAGGGGCGCGGGGAACCGCGCGATCAACCACGACGGACCCGCAGCCGACGCACGTCCTAGGCGCGCCCAGCCGTCTTCTGCGTCTTACGCGTCACCGCGTCGATGACGACCGTGGCCAGCAGCACGCCACCGGTGATCATGTACTGCACCGGCGAGGCGATGCCCTCCAGCGCCAGTCCGTACGTGATCGAGATGATGACCATCACACCGAGCAGCGCGTCCCAGGTCCGGCCGCGGCCGCCGAAGAGGGACGTACCACCGATCACCGCCGCGGCGATGACGTTCATCAGGAACTCACCGGTGCCCGCGCCCTGGTTGGCGGAGGCGATCTTCGAGGCGACGAACAGGCCGCCGATCGCGGCGAAGGTACCGGCGATCGCGAAGACCGAGATCCGGACCATCTCCACGTTGATGCCGGCGCGGCGGGACGCCTCGACGGAGCCGCCGAGCGCGAAGACCTTGCGGCCGTAGGCGGTGCGGCGCAGCACGAAGTCCGTGAGGACCAGGAAGGCCAGGAAGATCACCACGGCCAGCGGCAGGCCCTTGTACTGGTTGAAGACGATCGCGACGGCGAAGGCCAGGACCGCCAGCAGCACGGTCCGCACGATGATCTCGTTCAGCGGGCGGGACGGCACGCCGGCGGCCTCGCGGCGGCGGTTGTCGAAGAACGCGAGGAGGAAGTACCCCACGGTCGCGACGATCGCCAGACCGTAGGCGGCGGCCACATCGGTGAAGTAGTAGCTGGTGAGCTTGACGACCAGGCCCTCGGAGTCGAGGTTGATGGTGCCGTTGCTGCCGAGGATCTGCAGCATGAAGCCCTGCCAGAACAGCAGACCGGCCAGCGTCACGGCGAAGGCCGGGACGCCGATGCGGGCGAAGATGACGCCGTGGATGGCGCCGGCCACCGTGCCGGTGAGGATCGCCAGCACCAGGGCCAGCACCTCGTTCATCCCGTGCGTGACGTTCATGACGGCGAAGGCGGCGCCCGCGACACCGCTGACCGAGCCGACCGACAGGTCGATCTCGCCGAGCAGCAGGACGAAAACGATGCCGACGGCGATCATGCCCGTGCCGACCATGGCGACGGACATGTCGGAGAAGTTGCCGGCGGTGAGGAAGTTGGAGTTCAGGCTGGTGAAGATGGCCCAGATGATCAGCAGGCCGACCACCACGGGGATGGAGCCGAGGTCACCGGCCTTCATCTTCCGCTTGAACTCGTTCCAGTAGCCCAGGAAGCCCTGTTCGCGCACCAGCAGCCGGGGGTCGACCACGGTGACCGCCGCGGCGGCCGCCTCGGGGTTCTCCACGGCGTGGTCCTCGGTGGGGGTGGAGGTCTTTTCGGTGCTCACTTCTTGATCTCCCCATTGGTGCGCGCCGCACGACGGGTCACGGCGTTGTCCGTGGCGCCGGTGATGGCGGAGATGATCTCTTCCTGCGAGGTCGACTTGACCTCGAAGACGCCGTTGTTGCGCCCGAGGCGCAGGACGGCGACCTTGTCCGCCACGGCCTTCACATCGGCCATGTTGTGGCTGATGAGGATGACCGCGTGACCGCGCTCGCGCAGCCGCTCGACCAGGTCGAGGACCTGGGCGGTCTGCTCGACGCCGAGGGCGGCGGTGGGCTCGTCCAGGATCACCAGCTTGGGCTCGCCGAGCATGGAGCGGGCGATGGCCACGACCTGGCGCTGGCCTCCGGAGAGGGACGCGATCGGGATGCGGACGCTGGGGATGCGGATCGACAGCGTGTCGAGGAGCTCACGGGAGCGGCGCTCCATCTCCACCTCGTCGAGGACGCCGCGCCTGCGGAGCTCCCGGCCCAGGTAGAGGTTGCCGACGACATCGATGTTGTCGCACAGCGCGAGGTCCTGGTAGACCGTCGCGATGCCCAGGTTCTGGGCGTCGTGCGGCCGGTTGATCTGGACGGCCCTGCCGTCCCATTCGATGACGCCCTCATCGATGGGGTGCACGCCGGCGATCGTCTTGACCAGCGTGGACTTTCCGGCGCCGTTGTCGCCCACCAGGGCGACCACCTCACCGGCGTGGACCTCAAGCTCTACGTCGGTGAGCGCCTGGACGGCACCGAACCGCTTGGAGACCCCGCGCAACGCCAGCACGGGCGTAGCGGACACGTGAACCATCTCCTTCGCCGCCTGACCCGGCGGGAGGTTGTGCAGAAGTTTGGGGGGGTGTTCCGTCCGGCGCCCCGCGTAGCTTGCGGGGCTGATGTGTGCGGGGCGCCGGCGGAAGCGCGTGGCAGTCGGTCCCGGGCAGGGAGTCCGGATCACGGACTCCCTTGCACCTCACGGGACTTGGGGACTGCTTACTTGAGGCCGATCTTGTCGCACGCGGCCTTGTACTTGTCCGTGCAGATCTCCTGGACGGTGTAGACGCCGTCCTTGATCACCGTGTCGTTGATGTTCTCCTGGGTCAGCGACACGACCGGGACGAGCACCGAGGGGACGCCCTTGGTGGTGGGGCTGTCGACCTTGTCCTTGGCGACCGAGTCCAGCGACTTGCCCTGGGCGAGCGCGACGGCCATCTGCGCGGCGGCGTCGGCCTCCGGGGCGTACGGCTTGTAGACGCTCATGAACTGCTCACCGGTGACGATGCGCTGCACACCCGCGAGTTCGGCGTCCTGGCCGGTGACCGGGACGTCCTCGATGCCGGCGGCCTTCAGGGCGGTGATGATGCCGCCCGCCATGCCGTCGTTGGCCGAGTAGACGCCGACGATCTTCTTCTTGCCGAGGGCGGAGATCGCGCCCTCCATGTTGGAGTTGGCGTTCTCCGGCTTCCACTCCTTGGTGTCGTACTCGCGGCCGACCTTCACCTTGCCGTCGAGGACGGAGTGCGCGCCCTCCTTGAACTGGGCGGCGTTCGGGTCGGTGGAGGACCCGTTCATCATGACGATCTGGCCGTCCTTGGCCTTGTCGCCCAGGGCCTCGAGCAGGGCCTCGCCCTGGGTCTTGCCGACGGTCACGTTGTCGAACGAGGTGTAGGCGTCGATGGGGCCCTCGGCGAGGCGGTCGTAGGCCACGACCGGGATGCCGGCGTCCTTGGCCTTCTTCACCGAGCCGGCGATGGCCTTGGAGTCCACCGCGTCGACGATGAGCACGTCCACCTTGTTGGTGATCATCGTCTCGACCTGCTGGTTCTGCAGGCTGGCGTCCTGCTTGGCGTTGTTGTAGACAACCTCGCCCTTGTTGTTCGTGAGCTCCTTGACCTTCTTCTCGATCAAGGGCTTGTCGAACTTCTCGTACCGCGCGGTCTGGTTCTCCGGCAGGAGCAGACCGACCTTGATGGCGTCGCCCTTGGCGGCGGAGTCGCTGGAGTCGCTCTTGTCGCCGGACTCGGCGGCGCTGCCACAAGCGGCGAGCGAGACGGCCATCGCACCGGCGGCGACGGCAAAGGCGGCACGACGCATACGCGTGTTCACTTCTTCAAACCTCCCTGACGAGGCCGCGTCGTTGCGGCCGAGGTGGCTGGAAGTCAACTCGGCCACACGTGCGACGTCAAGAAGTAAATCCTTAACGAGATGGCAACGGTGCCATCCGTTCTCTAAGTGAAGGCAGGGGTGGCCGGGGTGAGCGACCCGGTGGCGGTGCCGTCCAAAAGCGTCGAATCGCCCATCTCGCTCAGTGCGAGGGCGAGCGCCCCGAGCACCTCGGCGCGGCCGCCAAGTGCCCCGGGGAGGACGGACAGTTGGCGTGCCGCGCTGGGGATCGCGTAGCGGCCGACGGACTCCCTTATCGGCCCCAGCACCAGCTCACCGGCCTCCGCGAGATCGCCGCCGAGCACCACCCGGCTCGGGTTCAGCAGGTTGCAGAGGTTGGCGACTCCGCTGCCGATGTGGCGGCCGACGTCGGCGATCACCCGCCGGCAGCCGGGGTCCCCCTCCCGCGCCAGCCGTACGACGCCCTCCATCGTGAGGTCGGTGCCGTGACTGGGCTGGAGCAGCGGGAGCACGTAGCGCGCGGCCGTGAAGGTCTCCAGGCAGCCGCGGTTGCCGCAGCGGCAGACGGGGCCGGACTCGTCGAGGGTGATGTGCCCGATCTCCCCTGCTGTGCCGCCGGGACCGCGATAGATTTTCCCGCTGATCACCAGGCCGGCGCCGACACCGCTGGCGACCTTGATGTAAGCAAGATCACGCACCCCCCGGCCGCTGCCCCAGACCATCTCGCCCAGGGCGCCGAGGTTGGCGTCGTTGTCCACGTGCACCGGCACGCCGAGCCGCCCCCGCAGCTCCTCGGCAGGTCTGGTGCCGGTCCAGCCGGGCAGGATCGCGGTCGAGCCCAGGGTCCCGGACTCCACGTCGATCGGCCCGGGCACGCCGAGGCCGACGCCCGCGACCTTGGACGGGTCCACGCCGGTCGCCTCGATCAGCCGCTTGACCAGTTGTTCCGCCCGGTCGAAGCCCTGCGCCGAGGAGGCGTCCACGTCCAGCGGCTCGGACTCCTCGGCCAGCACCTGGTGGGCGAGGTTCCCGACCGCGACCCGCAGATGGGTGTGGCCGAAGTCCACGCCGATCACGATGCCGGCGTCCCCGCTCAGCGAGACGCTGCGCGCCCGGCGACCGCCCGCCGAGGTGGGCGTGACCTCGACGGTCCCGCCGTCCTTGAGCTCCCGGACGATGTTGGAGACCGTGGCCGCGGACAGGCCGGTGGTCCTCGCGATCTCGGCCTGGGTGAGGGAACCCGCAAGACGTACTGCTCGGACGACCCGCTCCAGGTTGGCTCGGTGCAGCGACGACTGCGACCCCGGAGTCTCCACGACGACCTCCTGCGCGCGGGGCCGCTTCGGTGAGACCCCGTGAATGTCCAACTAGTGAACTCTAAGCTGAGCCGTTCGGGTTGCCTCCCGTCAAGAGGTTGAACCGTTTCCGGATGCGTGGACACACGTGCACACGCCGCTCCCTGCGGCGGGAGCGGCGTGTGCACGAGGCGTTCCGGTGCGTCACTTCAAGGCGGTACGGGCGGGTGCCGCAGGTCACTTCAGGGTGGCGGAGGTGAGCCCCGCCTGCACCTGGCGCTGGAAGGACAGGTAGACCACCAGCATCGGCACCATGGCGATCGTCACACCGGCGAAGAGCACCGGGAGGTCCGAGGCGTAGCCCTGCTGCTGCTGGAGCTGGATCAGCCCCTGGGTCAGCACATAGCGTTCCGGGTCGTCACCGCTCTGCGGCTGCATCAGCACCGTCGGCAGGATGTACTGGTTCCACTGGCCGAGCGTGTTGAAGATGCCGACGCTGAGCAGACCGGGCTTGGCCATCGGCAGCATCACCTGGAAGAAGGTCCGGGTGTGCGAGGCGCCGTCCAGGATCGCCGCCTCGAAGACCGCCGAGGGCAGGGTCCGGAAGAAGGCGTGCATGAAGAACACCGTGAACGGCATCGAGTAGGCGACGTACACCAGGATCAGGCCCTGGTAGGTGTTCAGCATGTCGAGCCGCTTGACCATGAAGAACAGCGGCACCAGGGCGAGGAACACGGGGAACATCGCGCCCGCGACGAAGAAGTAGTACAGCAGCCGGTTGCCCCAGAACTCGTACCGGGCCAGCACGTACGCCGCCATGGAACCGAGCAGCATGGTCAGCGGCACGGAGAAGACCAGGACGACGACGGTGTTGAGGAAGTAGTCCCCGATGCCCTTCTCCCAGGCCCGGGAGAACACGCCGGGGTCCCAGTTCTGCGGCCAGCCGAAGGCGGAGGCGCCGATCTGCGCGTCGGTCTTGAAGGAGCTCAGCACCAGCCACAGCAGCGGCAGCACGATCAGCACCGCCCACAGGGCGAGGAAGCCGTGCGAGAAGACGTTCAGCACGACGCCTTCGCCGCGCCGGTCGCCGGGGCGGGCCGTGCCCTTGCCCACCGGGGGCGGGGGCGGGGTGGGGCCCCCGGTGGGGGCGGTTTCCTTGAGGGGTGCGCTCATCGTCGTCTCTCCGCCTCAGAACTCGATGCGCTCGCGACGGGTGGCGCGCAGCATGACCACGGACACGATCAGGGTGAGGAGCAGCATGACCACGCCCATGGCGCAGGCGTAGCCGCTCCGGCCGTACAGCAGGAAGTTCCGCATCATCACGGTCGACATGACCTCGCTGTGGTGGTCGGGGCCGCCGCCGTAGTCCCCGGCGGTCATGGTGGAGACCAGGATGAACATGTCCATCGCGGCGATGCCGAGGTAGACCCAGGCGGTCTGCACGGAGTCCCACAGCAGCGGCAGGGTGATGCGGAAGAAGGACTGGGCGCGGCCGGCGCCGTCGATCAGCGCGGCCTCGTAGATGTCCCGCGGAATGGACTGCATGGCGGCCGAGAACAGCACCAGATAGAAGCCGACACCGTGCCAGACGACCACCGCGATGAGCGCCCACAGCACGAAGTTGGGCTCGTTGAGCCATTCCACGGGACTGTTCTCGTCGACGAGTCCCAGTTTGATCAGGACGCCGTTGAGCATGCCGCCGCCGTCACTGCGGTACACCGCGCCGAAGAGCACCGCCATGATGGCCAGCGACAGCACCTGCGGGAAGAAATAGACGACCCGGTAGTACTTCGATCCGGCGACTCCGGAGACCCCTCCGGAACGTCCGCGTCCGCCCGCGTTCACCATGAAGGCGAAGAACAGCGCGAGCAGAATGGTGATCACCGGGATGAACACCAGGAACAGGACGTTGTGCCAGATGGCCCCCATGAAGATGTCGTCCTCGAGCAACTTGGTGTAGTTGTCGAGGCCGACGAAACTGAAGGTCTGCGACTGGCCCTTCCAGTCGGTCAGCGAATAGCCGAACGTCTGGATGTACGGCCAGATCACGAAGATCACATAGAGCGTCACGGGAAAGAGGAGAAAACCCGCGACGAACCGGTGCTGCCCTTTGCGCATGGCGTTCCTGCCCCTGGGTGTGGCCGTTCCGGGCCGGGGGTCCTCCCCCGGCCCGGAATGCGGTCGGTCGAGCGAGATCAGTCGCGGCGGTTCTGCTTCGAGGCCGGGTCCTTGGCCTGCTTGTCGACCGCGGCCTGGGCGCGCTTGAGCCACTCCTTGGGCTGGATGCGCTTGGCCATCAGCTCGTTGGAGGCGTTCTCGATCGCGGTGCCCATCTCGCTGTACCACTCGGTGTACAGGTAACGGAAGGTGTTGTCACCGGCCGCCTTGGAGGCGTCGACGGTGGACGCGGTGCCCGGACGCAGCTGGACGTTCGGGTCGACGCCGTCCTTGAGGATGGTCAGCGAGTTCGCCTCCTTGGCGAACAGCGTCGACCACTCCTTGGAGAGCATCAGCCGCATGAACTCCTTGGCGGCGGGCAGGTTCTTGGCCTTGGCCGGGATGATGAAGGGCTCGCCGGAGCCGGCCCGGATCGCCTCGAAGGGCAGCGCGCTGTCCGCCAGCGGGGGCATCGGCAGGAACTTCATGTCGAAGTCGTCCGGCGTCGTCTTGAGCTGCTCGTTCTCCAGCCAGGAGCCGCTGGTGATGAACGCGGCCTTGTACTGGTTCCAGCGGGTCTGCGACTCGGTGTGGGTCAGGCCGTTCGTACCGGGCATCAAGTAGCCCTTCTCGACGACCTCGTAGATCGCCTCGATGGCCTCGGTGGCGGCCTCGGAGCCGACGAACGCCTTGGGGTCGAGGTTGTCGATCGCCTTCATGGCGTCCAGGCCGCCCTTCTTGGCGATCAGGTCCATGATGGCGACGTTGATGTAGTACGGGTACTTGCCCTGGTGGGCGAGGCCGCCGATGCCCTGGGACTTGGCGTCCTTGCAGATGGCGAGGAACTCGTCCCAGGTCTTCGGCGCCTCCCAGCCCTTCTCCTTGAAGAGCTTGCCGGAGTACCACAGACCCCACACCGTGTAGATGTAGTTGAGGGCGACGACCTTGCCCTCCTGCATGCCGGCGTCGAGCGTGCCGGGAATGAGGGTGTCGCGGACCTTCTTGTCCGGGTCGTCGGCCGACGGCGCGTCCAGCACCTCGGCGAGGTCGAGGAGTTGCTTGTTCTTGTGCAGCACGTCGATCGGGATCTGCTGGGCGCCGGAGTCGTCGACGATGTCCGGCGGGTTCCCGGCGTTGAAGCGAGGCTGGAGTTTGCCCGTGATCTCCTGGGTTCCGGTGTGGACGGAGGTCACGCCCCACTTCTTCTTGAAGGCGGCCTCCCACGCCTTGGCGTAGTCGTCGCCGTAACCGCCCTTGAAGATGACGACGTCGAGTTTGGTGCCTTCCTTGACGCCGAAGGGGTTGGAGTCGGACGTCTTGCCCTCGTTGTCACCGGAATCGTCGTCTCCGCCGCCGCTGGCGCACGCGGAGAGGAAGCTCATCGTCGGTACGGAAATCAGGCCCAGCGCGGCGGACCGCTTGATCAGTGCGCGGCGCCCCACGCCGGTCGTGCCGTTGTCACCGGCGCCGGTGTTCTGCGCGGAACCGGTGCCTTCGTTCTCGGCGGAAGTGGATCCCATGCTCAAGTCCTCGCCTTCTCCAGGACTCAGGCGGTGAACCGGATCCTCCCCGGCACCGCGTTCGGGTCAAGCTGGGTCGTGCAGGAAGTGCGGCTGGTACACGGTCGGGTGCGGTGGAGATGCCCCGGAGTGCCGACAGGTATAGTCCACTTCGGGCCGACGGAGCAAGATCGAATGCAAGGTTCACCTCCGGTCTTTTCCGAGTTGAGACCTCGCGGAAATATGAGCCTCCGACGCGTTCGCGAACGGAAGAATCATTGCCGTTACGCCTGAATGCCACATTCAACCCCCTTGACACCACGGGTCACTTGACGCACTACTAGACCTTGCGCATCCGATTGACAACGTTGTCCAGCGCAGGGAGGGTGCTCACGCATGCAAGACAGGGTTCGGCACAGATGGGGATCGGCGGTCGTCGCGGCGACCGCCTTCACTTTGGCCGCGGGCTCACAGGGCGTCGCGGTGGCGCTGCCCCAGGCGCCGCCGAAGGCGGACCGTGAGTTCGCGTCGTCGTTCGAGTCCGGGGAACCCGCCCCGGACTGGCTGAACACCGTCGACACCACACGGAGCGGCGAGAAGCGCGCCTCCGGGGTGGACGGCGGCTACAGCTCCGGCATCCCGGGCAATGTCACCGACCACGTCACGGACGTCCGCGCCAGCGCGGAGAACGCCGGCGGCGGGGAGGTGAAGGAGAACCTCGTCGACGGCGAGCCGAGCAGCAAGTGGCTGGCCTTCGAGTCCACCGGCTGGGTGGAGTTCGACCTCGACGCCCCGGTGAAGACGGTCCGTTACGCCCTCACGTCCGCCAACGACGCCGCCGAGCGCGACCCGAGGGACTGGACCCTCAAGGGCTCCGCCGACGGCGAGGACTGGAAGACCCTCGACACCCGCTCGGGCGAGACGTTCGACAAGCGGTTCCAGACCAAGGTCTACGACATCGACGCGTCGGCCGTCGCCGAGTACCGGCACTTCCGGCTGGAGATCACCAAGAACGGCGGCGGCGGCATCGTCCAGCTCGCCGACGTCCAGTTCTCCACCGGCGACGACGAGGCGCCCATACCGCAGGACATGCTCTCGCTGGTCGACCGCGGCCCGACCGGCTCCCCGACGGCCAAGTCCGGCGCCGGGTTCACCGGGAAGCGCGCCCTGCGCTACGTCGGCCGGCACACCGCCGACGGGCGGGCGTACTCGTACAACAAGGTGTTCGACGTCGATGTGGCGGTCGGCCGCGACACCCAGCTGTCGTACCGGATCTTCCCCTCCATGGCGGACGGCGACCTCGACTACGACGCCACCAACGTCTCCGTCGACCTCGCCTTCACCGACGGCACCCAGCTGAGCGACCTGCGCGCCACCGACCAGCACGGCTTCCCGCTCACCCCGCAGGGGCAGGGCGCCTCGAAGGTCCTCTACGTCAACCAGTGGAACAACGTGGTCTCCCGGATCGGTTCGGTGGCCGCCGGCAAGACCGTGGACCGGATCCTGGTGGCGTACGACTCCCCCAAGGGCCCGGCGAAGTTCCGCGGCTGGCTGGACGACGTGGCGCTGAAGTCGGTGAAGCCCGAGCGCCCGAAGGCCCACCTCTCCGACTACGCGGTGACGACCCGGGGCACCAACTCCAGCGGCGGCTTCTCGCGCGGCAACAACTTCCCCGCGACGGCCGTGCCGCACGGGTTCAACTTCTGGACACCGGTCACCAACGCCGGCTCGATGAGCTGGCTGTACGACTACGCGCGCGGCAACAACGCGGACAACCTCCCCACGATCCAGGCGTTCAGCGCCAGCCACGAGCCGAGCCCCTGGATGGGCGACCGGCAGACCTTCCAGGTGATGCCGTCGGCCGCCTCCGGCACCCCGGACACCGGCCGTGAGGCGCGCGAACTGGCGTTCCGGCACGAGAACGAGACCGCCCGGCCGTACTACTACGGCGTGCGGTTCGAGAACGGCCTGAAGGCCGAGATGGCGCCGACGGACCACGCGGCGGCGATGCGCTTCACCTTCCCCGGCGACGACGCGAGCGTGCTGTTCGACAACGTCACCGACCAGGCCGGCCTGACCCTCGACAAGGAGAACGGCACCTTCACGGGCTACTCGGACGTCAAGTCCGGGCTGTCCACGGGCGCCACCCGGCTGTTCGTGTACGGCGAGTTCGACAAGAAGGTGACCGGGGGCGACTCCGGCGGCGTCAAGGGGTACCTGCGCTTCGACGCGGGCAAGGACCGCACGGTCACGCTGCGCCTGGCCACCTCCCTGATCAGCGTCGACCAGGCGAAGGACAACCTGCGCCAGGAGCTGCCCAGCCGCACCTCCTTCGACAAGGTCAAGCGGGACGCGCGGCACCAGTGGGACCGGATCCTCGGCAAGGTCGAGGTGGAGGGCGCCACGCCCGACCAGCTGACCACGCTCTACTCCAGCCTCTACCGGCTGTACCTGTACCCGAACTCGGGCCACGAGAAGGTCGGCGGGACGTACAAGTACGCCTCGCCGTTCTCGAAGATGCCGGAGCCGGACACCCCGACGCACACCGGTGCGAAGATCGTGGACGGCAAGGTGTACGTCAACAACGGCTTCTGGGACACCTACCGGACCACCTGGCCGGCGTACTCCTTCCTGACCCCGTCCAAGGCCGGTGAGCTGGTCGACGGCTTCGTGCAGCACTACAAGGACGGCGGCTGGACCTCGCGCTGGTCCTCCCCCGGCTACGCCGACCTGATGACCGGCACCTCCTCGGACGTCGCGTTCGCCGACGCGTACGTCAAGGGCGTCGACTTCGACGCGGAGGCGGCGTACGACGCGGCCGTCAAGAACGCCACCGTCGTGCCCCCGTCGTCCGGTGTGGGCCGCAAGGGCATGGCGACCTCGCCGTTCCTCGGCTACACCGGCACCGAGACCCACGAGGGCCTGTCGTGGGCGCTGGAGGGCTACCTCAACGACTACGGCATCGCCAGGATGGGCGAGGCGCTCTACAAGAAGACCGGCGACAAGCGGTACCAGGAGGAGTCCGCGTACTTCCTCAACCGCGCCCAGGACTACGTCAACCTCTTCGACTCCGGGGCCGGCTTCTTCCAGGGCAAGGACGCCAAGGGCGACTGGCGGGTCGAGTCCTCCAAGTACGACCCGCGCGTCTGGGGCCACGACTACACGGAGACCAACGGCTGGGGCTACGCCTTCACCGCCCCGCAGGACAGCCGCGGCCTGGCCAACCTGTACGGCGGCCGGGACGGCCTCGGGGACAAGCTCGACGAGTACCTCTCCACCCCCGAGACGGCCTCCCCCGAGTTCAAGGGCTCCTACGGCGGTGTCATCCACGAGATGACCGAGGCGCGGGACGTCCGCATGGGCATGTACGGCCACTCCAACCAGGTCGCCCACCACGCCCTGTACATGTACGACGCGGCCGGGCAGCCCTGGAAGACGCAGAAGAACGTGCGCGAGGTGCTGTCCCGCCTCTACACGGGCAGCGAGATCGGCCAGGGCTACCACGGCGACGAGGACAACGGCGAGCAGTCGGCCTGGTACCTCTTCTCCTCGCTCGGCTTCTACCCGCTGGTGATGGGCAGTGGCGAGTACGCCATCGGCTCCCCGCTGTTCAAGAAGGTGACCGTGCACCTGGAGAACGGCCGCGAGCTGGTCGTCAAGGCGCCGAAGAACAGCGCGGCGAACGTCTACGTGCAGGGCCTGAAGGTCAACGGCAAGCGCTGGAACTCCACTTCGCTGCCGCACTCGGTGGTCGCCAAGGGCGGGGTCCTGGAGTTCGACATGGGCCCGCGTCCGTCGTCGTGGGGCACCGGCAAGAACGCCGCCCCCGTGTCGATCACCAAGGACGACGAGGTGCCCACGCCCCGCAAGGACGCGCTGAAGGGCGCGGGCGCCCTGTTCGACGACACGTCCGCGACCGGCACCACGGTGTCCACCGTGGAGCTGCCCGTCACCGGGGACACCGCGGCGGCGCAGTACACGCTGACGTCGTCGGAGGCCGCCGAGGCGCCGACGGGCTGGGTGCTGCAGGGCTCGGCCGACGGGAAGACCTGGACGGACCTCGACAGGCGGACGGACGAGTCCTTCCGCTGGGACCGGCAGACGCGCGCCTTCTCGGTCGGCGAGCCGAAGGCCTACGGCCACTACCGGCTGGTGCTGACCGGTGAGGCGACGCTGGCGGAGGTGGAACTGCTGAGCTGACCCTCCGCGCACCTGGCGGGCCCGGACCGTGTCCGGGCCCGCCTTCCGCTTGCCGGGGGTGTGCGCGGCGGTCAGCCGACCCGGCAGGGCAGGGAGGCCGTGCTGTCACCTCCGGAGCCGGAGACCACATAGCCGAACGTGGTGCTCTGCCCCGGAGCGAGGGAGCCGTTGTAGCCGGCGTTGTGGACCATCACGTCCTGGCCGTCGTAGGTGGCGTTCCCGCTCCACAGGCTGGCGACGCTCTGGCCGGCCGGGAGGGTCCAGTCGACCATCCAGCCGAGCATCGGCACGTCGCCGCTGTTGGTGACGGTCACCTCGGACTGGTGGCCGCCGTTCCAGCTGCCCGTGGTGCGGCGGGTGGCGGTGCACGTGCCGGGCACGGGTTCGGTCGGGTTGCCGGGCTCCTTGATGCCGGTCACCTCGCCGTCGCCGCCGTCGAAGACGACGTCGGAGCAGGAGTAGAAGGTCTCCTTGCTGTCCGAGCGCTGCCACACCATGTAGATGATGTGGCGGCCGGACTTGGCCCCCGGAAGCTCCCCGCTCCAGCGGTAGTCGGCCTCGACGGTGCCGGGGGACCCGTTGAGCGGCGGGTGGTCCACCGAGAGGAAGGGCTGCTCCTCCATGTCGGCCCAGGTGAGGCGCCGCGTCGGGTCGAAGCCGTCCTTGGTGATGTACACGTGGAACCAGCCGGGGTGCGCGGCCCAGGCGTTGTAGGAGAAGTCCACGGTCGCGCCCGCGGTGAGATGGGTGAGCGGCCAGTCGGCGCTCGGGCTGTCGAAGCCGCTGAAGTTGGTGTTGCCGCCGCTGCACAGTTCTCCGTCGTTCACGAAGCCGCGGGTGCGGCCGTCGCCGTCGGAGCGCAGCACGGAGAACCAGTTGTAGAACGGTGTGGTGCCGCTGACCTGCGCGGCGGTCCTGCAGGCGGGGTTGACCGGCTTGATCTCGCCGGTGTCGGTCAGTGCGTCCTGCCAGCACAGGAAGGTGCGGCTGCCGGGTTTCATGGGCGTGCCGTGGGCTTCCGCGTCGCCGCCCGCCGTCACGACCAGGCCGATGGCCGGAATGGTGGCGAGCAGGGACACCAGGACGAGGAACAGGGCTCTGGCCGGGGTGGGGAGTTTGGAACGGGGAGCGGACGCGCTCCCGGATAATGTCGTGATCATGACACACCTGTCCGCGACTGTGGGGTTGACGGATCATGCAGGAGTGCGTGGACCGGGCGAGGTGGCAGCGCCGCCGACGGCGGGTTCCGGTCCACCGGAGCATGGGAGCGCTCCCACCACGCCCGTGAGGGGACCGTAGCGCCGGGCGCCGCGCTTGTAAACGGTTGCTGCAAAGGAGAGTTGGGCACGCCGGTCAGTCGGGGGCGCCGAGCAGCCACTCGATGTCGTCGCCCGCCCGCGTTCCCTCGAAGAGACGGACCACGTCCACGAGCACCGGCCCCCCGCCCGGAACGTTCAGCGCCGCCCGCGCGAGGGTCACCGCGTCCTCGCGCAGCCGGGTGCCCCGCAGATCCACCGGACGCCCCAGCTGCTCCGCCAGCACCGCCGCGAACTGCATCCTGCCCGGCGGCGCCTCCAGGCACGGCAGCTCGCACAGCCCGTCGGTGAGCAGCGACAGCCTCAGGATGCCGGACGTCCCGCCGCCCGCCGGGTCCGCGGCCCCGCCGAAGCCCGCGCCCGGAGCCTCCGGCCGCCCGCCGGGGACGAGCGCCCGCGGTTCACGGTGCTCCGGGCGGGGCCGGGCTCCCGGGACGGACGCGGGCCGCGCCGCGCGGCCGTCGTGCGGGGTGAGCCCGCGCCGTACCTCGTCGGCGGCCCCGTGCCCCTCGAAGACCTCGACCACCGACAGCAGCGCGCTCATCCCGTCGCCCCGGTTCAGCGCGGTCCGCACGATCGCGACCACGTCCTCCCGCTGCCGGACGCCCCGCAGGTCGATCGGCCGGCCGAGCAGCTCCCCCAGCACCGCCGCGAACTGCATCCGGCTCGGCGCGTCGTCCATGGACGACAGCCCGATGAGCGCCTCGGTGAGCGCCAGCAGCGGCGCGAGCGGGCCCCGGGGGCGTCCCGGGGCCGGCCGTTCGGCAGGCGGGGCTTCGGCGGGCGCGGGGACGGCGGGGGCGGGTGCGGGGTCGGGGGCGGGTGCGGGTGCGGCGGGCTCCGCCGCGCGTGTGCGGCCGTCCGGCAGGGCAGGGAGGACCGACCGCGCCACCACGACCCGGTGCTCCAGCTCGGCCCACATCTGCGGGCGCTGCCTGGCTCCGGACGCCTGCAGTTCGTCGTACACGTAGTCGTACAGCTCGTGCACGCCGATCAGGCCGTCCCGGTCACGGTCCGCCAGGCCGCTGCTGAGGCCGTCGACGAGGGCTCCGGTGAACCGGGAGGGTTCCGGGTCCGTTTCGGTGATCCGCTCGCCCTCCCAGGCGTACTCGGTGCGGTTGGTCGCGGTGAGCACCACGCGGCCGTGCCCGGCCAGTTCGTCCTTGACGTGGACCGTGGAGTCGCCCTTGCTGCCGGCCAGGAAGGCGCCGCTGTAGCAGCAGTCCAGGAGCAGGACGACCGACCGTGCCCGGCACTGGTCCATCTGCCGCTGGACGAACTGGGCGGGGACGGAGGTGGAGGCGAGCCGGTCCATCCTGGTGTCGGCGGCGGCGAAGTGCAATTCGCCGTCGTCGTTCTTGAGGCCGTGGCAGGAGAGGTGCAGCAGGAGCAGGTCGTCCCGGCGGCGGTCGCGGAAGAAGCCCTCGATGGCCTGGGTCACCTCGCTGTGGGTGCCGTCGACGACCATGCCGACCTCGAAGTCGCCGATCCGGGGGTCACCGAGCACCTCGCCCAGCGCCAGGGCGTCACTGGCCGGCGAACGCAGCCGCCGGAGGGCGGGGTTGCGATAGGCGCCCGTCGCGACGAGCAGGGCGTGGCGGCCCGCGGCCATGGTCGTGGGTCCGTCCGTCAGTCGCCCGGGCCGCCGGCCGGTTCGGCCTCGTGCCCCCGCGCGGCCAGGAACGCGTCGATGAGCCGCTGCTGGTCGGCCGCGGAGACCGCCTCCAGCTCCAGGCTGTCCTCGCCCAGGGTGATGCTGACCGTGCGCACCGGGCGGGTCTCGATCCAGGTCCGCACCAGGTCGAGCACCGAGCGCAGCGCGATGGGGGCCACGGTGACCACGAGGGCGCCGACGGCGATCGCGTCCACCGGCTTGGCTCCGGCGGGGATGTCCCCGGAGCGGTTCAGTTCGACGTCGTCGACGTCGAGTTCGAGCAGCCGCTCACGCAACCGGAGCGTCAGCTCGTCGAGTTCCTCCTGGTCGCTGTCCTGACTCCCGGTCAGGACGAGCCGCATGCGCTGCGTGCCGTCGCCCACCGCCACCCCCGTCGTCCGCCTGGACCTCAGCGTACAACGGGGGCGACGACGAGGGCCGCATCCCCGGCGCACGGGGATGCGGCCCTCAACCGCGTTGCCGGACCGCTTACTTGCGGATCAGGCTGCGCAGCACGTACTGCAGGATGCCGCCGTTGCGGTAGTAGTCGGCCTCACCGGGGGTGTCGATGCGGACGACCGCGTCGAACTCGACGCCCGTGTCGGTGGTGACCTTCACCGTGCGCGGGGTGGTGCCCTCGTTGAGCTCGGTGACGCCGGCGACGGAGAAGGTCTCCTCACCGGTCAGGCCGAGGGACTCGGCGGTGTGGCCCTCGGGGAACTGCAGCGGCAGGACGCCCATGCCGATGAGGTTCGAGCGGTGGATGCGCTCGTAGGACTCGGCGATGACGGCCTTGACGCCGAGCAGCGCGGTGCCCTTGGCGGCCCAGTCGCGGGACGAGCCGGAGCCGTACTCCTTGCCGGCCAGGACGACCAGCGGGATGCCCTGCTCGATGTAGTTGCGGGAGGCGTCGTAGATGAACGACACCGGGCCGTCGGCCTGGGTGAAGTCGCGGGTGTAGCCGCCCTCGGTGCCCGGCGCGATCTGGTTGCGCAGGCGGATGTTGGCGAACGTGCCGCGGATCATGACCTCGTGGTTGCCGCGGCGGGAGCCGTAGCTGTTGAAGTCACGGCGCTCGATGCCGTGCTCCGTGAGGTACTTGCCGGCCGGGGTGTCGGCCTTGATGGCGCCGGCCGGGGAGATGTGGTCGGTGGTGACCGAGTCGCCCAGCTTGGCGAGGACGCGGGCGCCGGCGATGTCCTCGACCGGGGCCGGCTCCATGCCCATGCCCTCGAAGTACGGGGGCTTGCGCACGTAGGTGGACTCGGCGTCCCACTCGAAGGTGTCGCCCGTCGGGATGGACAGCGCCTGCCACTGGGCGTCACCGGCGAAGACGTCGGCGTAGGACTTGGAGAACATGTCCTCGCCGATGGCGTTCGCCACGACGTCGTTGACCTCGGCCTCGGAGGGCCAGATGTCCTTCAGGAAGACCGGGTTGTTGTCCTGGTCGTACCCGAGGGCCTCGCGGGTGATGTCCACCTTCATGGAACCGGCGAGCGCGTAGGCGACGACCAGCGGCGGGGACGCCAGGTAGTTCATCTTGACGTCGGGGTTGATCCGGCCCTCGAAGTTGCGGTTGCCGGAGAGCACCGAGGTGACCGCGAGGTCGTGCTCGTTGACCGCCTTGGAGACCTCCTCCGGCAGCGGGCCGGAGTTGCCGATGCAGGTGGTGCAGCCGTAGCCGACCAGGTTGAAGCCGACCTTGTCAAGGTAGGGGGTCAGGCCCGCCTTCTCGAAGTAGTCGGTGACGACCTTGGAGCCCGGGGCGAGGGTGGTCTTGACCCACGGCTTGCGGGTCAGGCCCTTCTCCACCGCCTTCTTGGCCACCAGCGCGGCGGCGACCATGACGTACGGGTTGGAGGTGTTGGTGCAGGAGGTGATGGCCGCGACCGTCACCGCACCGTGGTCGAGCGTGTAGGTCGTGCCGTCGGCGGCGGTGACCTCGACCGGGTGCGAGGGGGCGCCGTTGGAGATGGCCGGGGCGTCGGAGGCCGGGAAGGACTCCTTGCTGGCCTCGTCGACGTCGCCGCCGTCCTTGACGTAGTTGCGCACGTCCTGGGCGAACTGGGCCTTGGCGTCGGCGAGGACGATGCGGTCCTGCGGGCGCTTCGGGCCGGCGATCGACGGGACGACCGTGGAGAGGTCCAGCTCGAGCTTCTCGGAGAAGTCCGGCTCGGCCGCCGGGTCCAGCCAGAGGCCCTGCTCCTTGGCGTACGCCTCCACCAGGGCGACCTGCTGGTCGCTGCGGCCGGTCAGGCGCATGTAGTTCAGGGTCTCGTCGTCGATCGGGAAGATCGCCGCGGTGGAGCCGAACTCCGGCGACATGTTGCCGATGGTGGCGCGGTTGGCCAGGGAGGTGGCGGCCACGCCCTCGCCGTAGAACTCGACGAACTTGCCGACGACGCCGTGCTTGCGCAGCATCTCGGTGATGGTGAGCACCAGGTCGGTGGCGGTGGTGCCCGGCTTGAGCTCACCGGTGAGCTTGAAGCCGACGACGCGCGGGATCAGCATGGAGACCGGCTGGCCGAGCATGGCGGCCTCGGCCTCGATGCCGCCGACGCCCCAGCCGAGCACGCCGAGGCCGTTGACCATGGTGGTGTGCGAGTCGGTGCCGACCAGGGTGTCGGGGTAGGCCTTGCCGTCGCGGACCATGACCACGCGGGCCAGGTGCTCGATGTTCACCTGGTGGACGATGCCGGTGCCGGGCGGGACGACCTTGAAGTCGTCGAAGGCGGTCTGGCCCCAGCGCAGGAACTGGTAGCGCTCCTTGTTGCGGCCGTACTCCAGGTCGACGTTCTGCTTGAAGGCGTCGTTGGTGCCGAACTTGTCGGCGATGACGGAGTGGTCGATGACCATCTCGGCCGGGGAGAGCGGGTTGATCTTGTTCGGGTCGCCGCCCAGCTCCTTGACGGCCTCACGCATGGTGGCGAGGTCCACGACACAGGGGACGCCGGTGAAGTCCTGCATGATCACGCGGGCCGGCGTGAACTGGATCTCCTGCGACGGCTGGGCCTGGGAGTCCCAGCCGCCCAGGGCGCGGATGTGGTCGGCGGTGATGTTGGCGCCGTCCTCGGTGCGGAGCAGGTTCTCCAGCAGCACCTTCAGGCTGTAGGGAAGGCGCGCGGAGCCCTCGACCTTGTCCAGCCGGAAGATCTCGTACGACTCGTCGCCCACCTGCAGCGTGCTGCGGGCGTCGAAGCTGTTCGCCGACACGACAGTCTCCTTCATTGATGTGCGCGTACCACCGCATCCTGCCGCCATGCCGCCCTGACCGACCCGCTAAGGTGAGGCTAAGTTAGGTAGCCCTTACCAGGGTGGCGGCTGCGGTGCGCCTTCGGCAGATATCTCGATGTCGAGATAACTCTAGTACACGAGGGCCGAATGGTCATGCCCGGACCCATCGCACCACCCATGTCCGCCGTCATCCAATCGAGGCGTCCGACAGCACACCCAGCCGTCCCGGTTCCGTTGCCGGCGAACCCGGTCGTACGAGGAGACGTGCCGGGGGTGGCCGTACCGGTCGGGGTGGATCTCGCGGAGCCGTACGTCGAGCCGCCCGCTTCCCGGGCCCGCCGGAGAAGCGATCGACGGGTGCCCCGGCCGCACCCCATAGCAGGATTAATCAGAGGCGGTCACCCAAGCGCTCCGAATACCATCCACAGTCGCCGAACTCCTCACCGCCCGCCGATGAAGGACCCGCCCATGCCGAGCCGTCCGACTGCCCCGATCGCAGAGTTTCCCGTGTCCGGCAGGGACGCCGGTCCCTACGGAATCACCTGCGGCCCCGACAGCGCGCTGTGGTTCACCATGGTCCACCAGGGGCGGATCGGCCGGATCACCACCGCCGGTGACGTCACCTCCTACCAACTCGAACCCGCTTCCGGTGGACCGTCGATCATCACGACGGGGCCCGACGACGCCCTGTGGTTCACCGAATTCCGCAGCCACCGGATCGGCCGCATCACCACCACCGGAACCATCACCTCGTTCCCGCTGCCGACTCCGGACGCCGGGCCGTTCGGCATCACCACCGGCCCCGACGACGCCCTCTGGTTCACCGAGGCGGGCGCCGACCGCATCGGCCGCATCACACCCGCCGGCCACGTCACCGAGTTCCCCCTTCCGCTCCCGGGGGCCTTCCCGTCAGCCATCGCCGCCGGCCCCGACGGCCGGCTGTGGTTCACGATGAACCAGGCGAACGCGATCGGCGCCATCGACCTCGACGGCCACGTCACCGTCCACCCGCTGCCCGCCCCCGACAGCGCCCCCGTCGGCATCACCGCCGGCGCCGACGGCGCCATGTGGTTCGTCGAGATCGGCGCCGGCCGGATCGGACGGATCACCCCGGACGGAAAGATCGACGAGTTCGCCCTGCCCGACCCCGCGTCACGCCCGCACGCCATTACCGCCGGCGCCGACGGGAACTGCTGGTTCACCGAATGGGGAGCCAACCGCATCGGCCGGATCACCCCCGACGGCCGAATCGACGAACACGACCTCCCCAGCCCGTCCTCCGAACCGCACGGCATCACACGGGGACCCGACGGAGCGATCTGGACCGCCCTGGAGATCGGAACGGTCGCCCGACTCTCACCACACTGAGCCCCGGCCTCCCCGACCGGAGCGACCTGCCCGCGTTCACCTCGGCCGCACCGCAGCCGGGTGTCATCAGTGCGCCCGAGCGGGGTAAGCGGCTGATACGGAGTCAGTCACGGACGGGAAGGGACACAGCAATGCCGCTCACGTTTCGCAAGAGCTTTCGGATCCTTCCGGGGGTGCGGCTGAACATCAACAAGCGGTCGTGGTCCATCACCACCGGCAGCAGCAACGGCCCCCGCTACACCCGCAGCAGTACAGGACGTCGTACGACATCGATGGATTTGCCCGGACCTTTCGGGTGGCGCCGGACTCGCGGAACCCGTCGCACCGGGGGACACTGACATCACGTCACCCGAACGGACCCCCCAAGAGGCGCCATCTCATATCTGAGATAACCTCATCCTCATGTCAGACGACTACCTCGTACGCATCGGCAAGCTCATCCGTGACGCCCGGCAGCACCGCGGCTGGACGCAGACGCAGCTTGCCGAGGCGCTCAACACCAGTCAGAGCGCCGTCAATCGGATCGAGCGCGGCAACCAGAACATCAGCCTTGAGATGATCGCCCGGATCGGCGAGGCCCTCGACAGCGAGATCGTGTCGCTGGGCTACGCCGGTCCGATGCATCTGCGCGTGGTGGGCGGCCGCCGGCTCTCCGGCGCCATCGACGTCAAGACGAGCAAGAACGCCTGCGTGGCCCTGCTGTGCGCGTCGCTGCTCAACAAGGGGCGCACCGTGCTGCGTCGCGTCGCCCGCATCGAGGAGGTCTACCGCCTCCTGGAGGTGCTGAACTCCATCGGCGTGCGCACCCGCTGGATCAACGACGGCGTCGACCTGGAGATCGTGCCGCCCGCCGAGCTGAACCTGCCGGCCATCGACGCGGACGCGGCCCGCCGCACCCGCTCCATCATCATGTTCCTCGGCCCGCTGCTGCACCGCACGGACCGCTTCATGCTGCCGTACGCCGGCGGCTGCGACCTCGGCACGCGCACCGTCGAGCCGCACATGATCGCGCTGCGCCGGTTCGGCTTGGACATCGCCGCCACCGAGGGCCAGTACCACGCGGTGGTGGACCGCTCCGTCGCCCCGGACCGCCCGATCGTGCTGACCGAGCGCGGGGACACCGTCACGGAGAACGCGCTGCTGGCCGCCGCGCGCCACGACGGCACGACCGTCATCCGCAACGCCTCCTCCAACTACATGGTCCAGGACCTGTGCTTCTTCCTGGAGGCGCTGGGCGTCAAGGTGGACGGCATCGGCACCACCACGCTCACCGTGCACGGCGTGCCGACCATCGACGTCGACGTGGACTACTCCCCCTCCGAGGACCCGGTCGAGGCGATGAGCCTGGTGGCCGCGGCCGTGGTGACGGAGTCGGAGCTGACCGTCCGCCGCGTGCCCATCGAGTTCCTGGAGATCGAGCTGGCGGTCCTGGAGGAGATGGGCCTCGACCACGACCGCACGCCGGAGTACTTCGCCGACAACGGCCGCACCCGCCTGGTGGACCTCACCGTCCGGCCCTCCAAGCTGGAGGCGCCGATCGACAAGATCCACCCGATGCCGTTCCCCGGCCTGAACATCGACAACGTCCCGTTCTTCGCGGCGATCGCGGCGGTGGCCCAGGGCCAGACCCTCATCCACGACTGGGTCTACGACAACCGCGCGATCTACCTGACCGACCTCAACCGCCTCGGCGGCCGCCTCCAGCTCCTCGACCCGCACCGCGTCCTGGTCGAGGGCCCGACCCGCTGGCGCGCCGCCGAGATGATGTGCCCGCCGGCGCTGCGCCCGGCGGTGGTCGTCCTGCTGGCGATGATGGCCGCGGAGGGCACGTCGGTCCTGCGCAACGTGTACGTCATCAACCGGGGCTACGAGGACCTGGCGGAGCGGCTGAACTCGATCGGCGCGCAGATCGAGATCTTCCGGGACATCTGAGGTTCCGCTGCCGGACGAGTGCCGGACGGCCGGTCGCTCACGCAGTGCCCGCGCACCGTCCGCGCGGCTTCGGATTGGGCGTGGGAACAGTTCTGCGTCGGGGGCGTACGGGGGTGCGGGTGGGTCTGATTGACTCCGCGCCTCACCCCCCACACCCGTACGCGCACCCCTATCACGGGTGCCGGACCCACGTGAGCGGAGCCGCCCCCATGTCCTTCGGACCGCAGCCCTGGCACGGGCTGCCGCCGCACCCTGACGAACCCGCAGCCGGGGCACGGCCCCCGGCGGAGCACGGGCGGCACGACGACGGGGAGGCCGCGCGGCTCGCCGTCGGGCTGCGCCTCGGCGTCCGGATCGCCGTCGTCTGGCTGCTCTACGTGCTGGCCGCCGCCCTCGCACCGGACGCGTACGGCACGCCGGTCGCCGGACCGGTGGGCCTCGGCGTGATCCTGGCCGTGGTGCCCCTGGCCGTCGGGGTGCACGCGCTGGTGGTGTACGGGCGACGGGTCGACCGGGTCGACCGGGTCGAGCCGCGGCAGGACGACCGGAGGCGGCCGTGACCACGCTGCTCGATCCCTCGTCCCGTTCCCTCGTCTTCGCCGTGTTCTCGGTGTTCGTCGTGATCTGCCTGATGCTGTGCATCGTCACCGGCGCCGACGAGGACGACCGGGCCCTCGTCCGGTCCGACAGCCGCCGGCTGCGCTCCTGGCAGCAGGGCGTCGCGATGGGCGGAGACACCACCACCGTCGCGACGGTCACCGTGCTGGTGGGCATGGTCGCCACGTCCGGCTTCGACGGCCTCGGCGTCATGCTGGGCAGCCTGGTCGGGGTGCTGCTGCTCCTGGTGCTGGTCGTCGAGCCACTGCGCGGGCACGCCTCGCGGACGGCCGCGGACATGCTGGACGCGCGCGGCAGCGGCGGGCCCCGGGTGCGCGTCTCGTGGGGCGTGGTGACCCTGCTCGTCTGCTTCCCGCTGCTGGTCGTGCAGTTGGTGGTGGTCGGCAATGTCGCCGCCGCGCTGATCGGGCAGCCCGGTGTGCGCACCGGCTGCATCGTGGTGATCGGCTGCGTGATGACGGCGCTGGCGGTCAGCGGCGGGATCCGGGGCACGGGCGTGGTGATGCTCGCGAAGTCGGCGATCGCGCTGCCCGTGCTGCTGGTCGCCGCCGTGCTCGTGCTCCACCGCTTCGGCTGGGATCCCGGCCGGCTGCTGGACGCCGCCGCGCACGGTTCGGGGACGGGCGGGGCGTTCCTGCGTCCGGGCGGCTACACCGGTGAGGGGTGGGTGGGGGCCGTGAACCGGATCGGGCAGACCGTCGGCATGTCGATGGCCACGCTGGCGATGCCCGCCGTGCTGATGCGGGCCATCTCGACGAAGAGCCCGCGCGGCGCCCGGTCCGGCGGCCGCTGGATGCTCGGCGAACTCACCCTGCTGTACGGCGCGCTCGCCGTCGTCGGCGTCGGGGCGGCGGCCCTCGTCGGCGGGGCGCTGCGGGAGGCCGGTCCGGCGGCGCAGGTGTTCACGCCGCTGATGCTCGGGCGGGCGCTCGACAGCGGGGGCATCCTGGTCGCGGCGCTGGCCTGCGTCCTCTTCCTCACCGCGCTCGCGGCCGTGGTGGATGTGACCCTGGCCGCGGGCATCGCCCTGGGACGGGACGTGCTGGGGGCGTCCGGCAAGGCGGACGGCGCCGCGTCGCGGTGGTCGGCGGCGCTGACGGGGGTGGTCTCCTCGGTCGTGGCGGCCGTCGCCGCCGACTGGAACCTGGTGGTGATCTCGACGCTCTGGCTCGCCCTGTGCGGCGCGGCCCTGGCACCCGTCCTGCTGTACGCCCTGTACTGGCCCGGGTTCACCGCCCGCGGCGCCCTGTGGTGCCTGTGGGGGGCCACGGCGCTGAGCGTCGCGGCGCTCGCGCTGTCGCCGTACACGTCCGGCACACCCGAGTCGCTCTTCCCGGGGCACGACTTCAGGATCTGGGACGTGACGATCCCGGGCCTGGTGACGGTACCGGCCGGATTCCTGCTGGGCTGGCTGGGCAGCGTCACGGATCCGCGCCGGGCGGCGGGCGGCGTACCGGGGGCGGGGCGTCGCAGGGCGCTGGACACCGTGTGAATCGTCCGCGTGCCGCCCACCGATGAGTTCCGGTGGGTGGCACGGTCGTATCCGGTACACGCACCGGACACGGAGGACATCATGCCGAGGAAGATCATCGCCAGTATGTTCATCTCGCTCGACGGCGTCGTCGAGGCGCCCGACCAGTGGCACTTCCCCTACTTCAACGACGAGATGGGGGCCGCCGTCGGCGCGAGCCTGAACACCGCCGAGGTCCTGCTCTTCGGCCGCAGGACGTACGACAGCTTCGCCGGCGCCTGGCCTGGGCGGGAGGCGGCGGGCGGGGAGGAGGCGGGCTTCGCCAAGCAGCTCGGCGACATGCGGAAGATCGTGTTCTCGCACGGCCGGCCCGACCTGTCATGGCGGAACTCCGAGCAGGCGCGGGGCGATGTCGCCGAGGTCGCCGCCGCACTGAAGGGCGAGCCGGGCGGTGATATCGCCCTGAGCGGCTCGGTCTCCGTCGTCCGGCAACTGCTGGCCGCGGGCCTGCTCGACGAACTGCACCTGCTCGTTCACCCGATCGCGGTGCGCAAGGGCATGCGCCTGTTCGACGAGGGCGAGCCGTCGATCCCGCTGAAGCTGCTGAAGTCGGAGACCTTCACGACGGGCGTGCTGAACCTCGTGTACGGGCCCGACACCGCGCCGCCGACCGGCGGTTACGAGGAGGCCGCCGCCGCGCTCGGGGAGTGAGCGGCACGGGTGTGGCTCACCGGTTACCGGGGTCGTCCTCAGTGCCCACCTCGTTGTCGGTGGCGGCTGTCACACTCGGCCCGTGACCGAGAAGAGCGAGCACCACTTCGACTGGCAGCGGTTCCTCCGGCGTTGGCAGGAGGAATGGGTCCCGGACGAGGACGACGCGGAGGAGCTGGCGGAGGGCGGCACGACCCTCGCCGACCTGGCGCTGGCCGCCCCGCCCGCGACCGAGGCCGAGATAGCCGCCGCCGAGGAACGTCTGGGCACGCGGCTCCCTCCGTCCTACCGGGCGTTCCTCGGGGCCAGCAACGGCTGGCGGCTCGACGAGGGGTCCATATACCGGCTGGGCGCGGCCCACGAGATCGGGTGGTTCGGGGATCCGTTCGACATGACCCCGGCCTACCAGCAGGGGCTGACCGAGCGCTCGACCGAGCAGGAGGTGCTGCTGGCCGGAATGTGGCGGCGGGCGCTGCAGCTGGAGACCGACTCGGACATGTCCTACGCCCTGCTGGACCCGGGTGACACCGACGAGGACGGCGAGTGGGCGCTGTACGTCTACAAGGGGTGGAGCGGCGAGTTCCCGGACCGGTATCCGTCGTTCCAGGCCTATATGCAGCGGATGTACCAGGACTTCCACTCCGCCCGGGCCGGGCTTCCCGGCTTCGTGAACGACACCACCCGCGCCCTGGACGCCGACGTGGAGCGGGCGCGGGAGGAGGCCCTGAGCGGGAGGTGGGAGACCGCCCGGGAACTGCTCGCCGAGGCGGAGCGCTACGGTCGGCCCCGCGCCCGGGGCATGCGGCAGCAGCTCGACGCGCTGTCGCACGGCGTCGGATACGGGCACCACGGCTTCGGTGAACTCGTCGCCGATCCCCGCTGCACGGGCGAGCTGGTGCCCGTGATGGCCGCCGCGCACCTGCGGGACGAACGCCCCGGCGCCTCCCCCCGACGGTCCCTGCTGGGCGCCGCGACCGACGACGGCGTCACGGAGGCCGCTGACGCGATCCTCGCCGCGGTGCGCGACGGCTCCTATCGCTACGCGCCGGACGGCGTCTTCGGAGAGGCGGTGGCCGAGGCGTGGAAGTCGGCGAGGCGGGGTGACACGGACGCGGCGTGGCGGCTGATCCGTGCCGCGCTGCCGTCCTGGTCACCGCCGGGGCCGGACCTGCTCGCACCGGTCGGCCTGCTGGGGGACCCCGTCCTGGGGCCGGTGGTGACGCGGGAGCGCGGCCTGGAGCTGCTGGCCACGCCCCGGGCCGGCCAAGACGGCGCGGTGCCCGATCCGGTGCCGGACCTGGACCCGCCGGGACTGTGCTGGCTGGCGGAGACCCAGCGGTGGAACGCCCCGCACGGCTCCTACCGGTGCCTGTGGGTGGAGGGCGCGGAGCCGGAGGCGCTGCCCGGCCTGGTCGGGGAGGACGGGTGCGCGGGCCTGACCGCTGCGCCCAGCCGTCCTGCCGGGTGGTTCCCCTACGACGTCAGGCAGCGGGACGAGTCGGCGCCGTGGGAGGACCGGGCCGTGGTGGCGGTGGGCCGGACGGCCTCCGGGTGGGCGTTCGGCTTCGACACGGCCCCGCGGCCGTCGGAGCCCGGGAACTTCTTCGTCTCCCCGGCCGCCGTCGCCTCACGCGACGGACGCGCGGTGGTGCTGTGGGTACGCCGCGGTCGCGAGGGCGTCCCGGCGGTGTTCCATCTCTCGGTCGCCGAGCGGGGCGAGGAGCCGTACGCGTACACACTGCGCGGCACGGACGTCGAACGCACGGGCCCGGTGCCCGCGGCCCTCGACCCGGAACAGGTCCTGCACGACGTCGACGACGCGGACCGCGAGCGGCGCCTGCTGGCGGCCGTACAGGACGAGTTCGGACTGTCCCTGCCCCGGCACGCCCTGTCCGAGGGCATCCTGCCGCACCTGACCACCCGGTCCTGGAACCGCGCGCCGCGGGAGGGCGAGTCCTACGCGTACGTCACGGTCCGCTTGGGACGGTGACGTTGCCGCATGGTGAGGGCGTGCCGTCCGCCGCTCCGGCGGACGGCACGCCCTCAAGTCGTTCAGCGCTCCGACGCGAACCGTACGAACTGCCTCCAGCCGTCGCGGCCGACGGCGAAGGCCGGGCGGGTGACATCCTTGGAGTCGCGTACGTGGACGGCCTGTTCGGCGATCGCGATCTCCACGCAGCTGTCGCCCTCGCTGCCGCTGTAGCTGGACTTGAACCAGGCGAGTTCCGACGTACCGCTGCTCATAGCTCTCCTCGCAGTCGCTCCAGCAGGTCCCGGGATTCTGTGGGATTCAAGGCCTGCGAGCGCAGTGTTTCATAGCGCTGGCAGAGCACAGTCACCTCTTTCGCGTCGGAAATCAGGCGCCCGTTCTTCTGCCCCTCGGAGTACCCGAGCCGTCGCCCCTCCGAGGTCTCCAGGATCTGCAGGGGACCGTCCAGGCACGCGTGCAGCCGAGCCTCCACCGGCACCACCTGAAGCGTCACGTTACGTGGGGCGGTGAGTTCGAGGACATGCTCCACCAGCCCGCGCATCGCCTCCGCATCCCCGAACTCCCGCCGGAACACGTGCTCCTCGACGATGAAGCTGAACGGCACCGTCGGCCGCTCCCGCATCATCACCTGCCGTTCCATCCGCGCGTCGAGCTGCACTTCCAGCTCGCCATCCGTCCGCAGCGGGATCGTGCCCTCGAACACCGCCCGCGCGTACGCCTCCGACTGCAACAACCCCGGCACCAACCGGCACTCGTACGTGCACAGGCTCACCGCCTCCCGCTCCAGCCGGGCCCACCGCCGGAACCACGCCGCCAGTCCCGCCTCCCCCCGCGTCAGATGTCGCGCGGCCTTCCGCAGCGCCCCCGTGTTGCCCAGTGCCTCCTCCGCCCGCTCCACGAACGCCTCGTCCGGCATCCGGCGCCCCAACTCCACGGACTCGACCGTGTGTTTGGAGTACTGGACACGGGCGCCCAGGTCGACCCGGCTGAGCCCCGCGTGCTCACGCAACGCCTGGACGACGGCCCCGAACGTCCGCAGGCTGTCCGACGGATGCGGCTCCCGCTCCCACTCCGGAACCGTCCGCGCACCGGCGCCCCCGGCCGCCTCCCCCTCGACTCCGACCACGTCCATCCGCCGCCCCTTTCCTCTCCTCCGGACCGCACCACGACGGCTCCTCACGCCGCCGACGCCCACCTCCAGCCTGACGGATCATCAGACGTACCGTCCACTCTTCGTGTCCGTACGCTGACTCACCGTACGGGGTGCCACACTCGTCCTCACCCCCGTCCGACCGCCACTCTGAGTCACGAAGAGCCAGGAGAAGCCGTCCGCGTACACCGCTCAACTGCGGAGAAACCAGGCGGCCGTACCTGGCCGCGTTGGTCTGCCCAATCTCGTAGTCGGCGGGCCGGGGTTGGGAGAGACTGACCACGATGAGGACACGGATCAAGCTGACCAGGGCCGGTGAGGCGTTCCGGGGACGGCTCACGGCGACGCAGACGGATCTGATGTGCGAGGCGCTGAGCGCACTCGAGGGCTGGGCCTCCACGGACGAGACCCTGACCGTGCAGCTCGGCGCGGGCCGCGAAGAGGTGCGCCGGTTGTACGACAGGCTCCAGGGCGACCACAAGACCCCCCGGGAGTTCACCCTGACCGCCCGCGAACTGCACGTCATCCATGCGGCGATCACGGCCGTCGCCCCGATGTTCCTGTCGAACAGGGCATTTTCGGAGGAAGCGTTCTACAACAGGACCGGCTTCTTCCGGGAGAACTTCGACGCCATGGCGTCGAGCATCGTCGGAGCCGTGTCCGAGGCCACGACGCCGTAGGCGGGCCGCAGGCCTCGGCGTCAGCCGACCTCCGAGGACTCCCTATATCGGGTGATCACATCCCGGAAACCGACGGTTGTTCCCGCGTCGCACGTAGTTTCACGCCATGCCCAACGTCAGTCACGACACCCTGCACGGCTTCCTGCCGGGGCGCCCCAAGGCACTGAACCGTGCGCTGGACCTCCTGGACCTCGGAATCCCAACCGGTGTCACCACCGAGACTCTCCCGACGGACGCCTCCGGTGCCCCGAAAATGTTCGCCCGGCAGATGGACTCCGTACTGCGGGTGGTCCGCCCCGACGGGCGCGATCCGTTCATCCTGTTGGTCGAGGCGCAGACCCGAATCGAATCGAAGAAGGAGACTTCATGGCCGTACTACGTCGCGTACTTGCGTGACCGGTACAAGCTCGAAGTCGTCCTGCTGGTCCTGTGCGTGGACACGGCGACGGCGGCATGGGCGGCCAGACCTCTGCGCACCGGCCTGGGACGCCCCACCCAGGTCACAGTGCCTCACGTACTGGGCCCGTCCAACGTTCCCCGGATGAGCCGGATCCAGGACGCCTCGGCCGACCTCGACTTCGCCGCGTTCTGCCTGTGGATCCACAGCAACGACCCGGATATCGAGGGCATACTGACGGTAGTGGGCGAGGTACTGGCCCAGGACACGGACCGCGAAGCGCGGGACCACCTGGCGGGACTGATCGAGGACGGCTTGGGCAGCGAACACGCCCGTAAGATCTGGAGGAACCTGATGGAAACCCTCTTCACCCCCCGGCAAGGCACCATCGTGGGCGACGCCCGCCTCGCAGGACAGGAAGAAGGACGGCAGGAAGGACGCGAGGAAGGCCGCGTGGCCGGAAAGGCCGAGCAGCTGCTACGCCTGATGGAGCGCCGCGGCTTCTCGCCGACGGAAGAGACCCGACGGCGCGTCACCACCTGCACGGACATGCCCCTCCTGGATCTCTGGTTCGACCGCGCCATCGATGCCACCACCCTCGACGAGATCTTCGCCGCGCCCTCCACCACGGACCGCGTCCCCGCCCCCGCCCAAAGCCCGGAGCGCACCGCAGCCCCCGGCCAAGGGCTGACGGACCCCAGGCCCTCGGCCAACTGACACCAAGGTCGCACACCCTGCCGCACCCCACTCCGGGGTGCGGCCCGCTCGGTTCAGGGCATACTGCCGCGCACCTGAACATCCCCGTGACCGTCCGCCCCGGAGCCGACAGTTCACTGGATCAGGTCGGTGTGCGGATGCTCGGGAGAGGTCGGGCAGACGTAGAGCTGCATGTTGTCCGTGCTGCCCACTTCGACCTTCGTCGGCTGGGCGGGGGACTGACCGGCGCGGTGGCTGGGGGCGTAGGCGGCGGCCCGGTCCTCGTGCGGCGCCCAGCCGCGCGTACCACCGTCCCATTCGAAGGAGGCGATGGTCAGCAGCGGGACCATCTGGGCTTCGCAGTCGGCGCAGTACCGTCGATACGGGTCGGTGCGGCCCCACGGCGGCCAGCCACCGGCCTTCCAGCCGGGAGCGTCCGCCAGATTGCCGTCGTAGAACTCCGCCGGATAGTCCGCGTACGAGCCGTCCACGTCCACGCCGGCTGCCTGCCATCTGCTCCAGTCCCCCACCACCTTCCTCAACTCCGGGCTGAGATCGAGGCTGTTGGGATACTCGGTGATCGCCTCCGGTGCCAGGAGACACGGCTCCGGCACGTAACCCGAGTAATTGACCTCATACGGTTCCGGTGGCGTGGCGAGGACATCGACGACCGAGGCGGCGGACCGCCAGAACACCGCGGTCGCGGGCTTCCAGTCCGGCTCGTGGTCGTAGGGACACCAGAGGACCTGGAGCAGATCGGCCTCTCCGGGCGGCCGCAACAGGGGTACGTCGCGCAGGTACAGCTGAGCCACGGGCAACAGGGGAACCGGACACTCGGCGGGCGGGGGAGAGCCGGAGTCGAACCGCTCCGCGAGCCTCGCGGCGTCCTGATCCCTGATCTCCTCCTCCTCGGGTGTGAACGAGGGACCATGGGGATCACGGTGCAGCCGTGCCAGCCTGCGCCTCGACAGCCGTACGTCCGCCGGCGACTGGCGGAACCCACTGTCCGGGTGCTCGCTCTCGCAGTGCGGCCACGGCTCGTCGGCCGGCCAGAGCAACGGCCCCCCGACCGAGCTGTCCCGGACCGAAGGCGCCCCGGGACGGGGGTGCAGCCGTACCGCAGGACGCGCCAGTGGAGCCAGTTCGGGGAAGACCGCGGTCACCTCGACAGGCCGCGGCGGAGTCGTACGTACGAAGACCATGCCGGTGATCCTGCCACCGGCCACCGACAGTCGCCTCGCGGGAATCCGGCGTACCGCCCGCCTGCCCCGTCCGTACTCCCGCTCTCCGTACGGGGCGCGGCACTCGCCTCCGCGCGCGCCCGACCGCCACTCTGACGGCATGAACCACGCAACACCCCAAGTCGGCGCCCCTGTCGGCACCTTCACCCAGCTGCTGTCGTCCACGCGGCGCGGCGCCCGTCTCGCCCGGCTCCTCGCGGTGACGGAACTGCGCTCCCGGGGCGCTTCGCAGGAGCTCACGGAGCGCGCCGAACTCGTCGTCGCGGAACTCGCCGCCAACGCCGTCCTGCACGGCCACGTGCCCGGCCGCTGCTTCCGGCTGACCCTCGTCCACGACCCGACGGCCGGCCGCCTCCGCATCGAAGTCAGCGACGCCCGCGGGGACTTCCCCCCACTCCCCCGCCCCACGGACACCGCACCCGACCCCCTCCCCACCGGCGGACGCGGCCTGACCCTCGTCACCGCCCTCGCCGACCACTGGGACTGCGTCCCCTACCCACCCAGCGGCAAGACCGTCCGGGCGGTGCTGACGACACCGGCCGGCGCGTGACCGCGTCGTTCGAGGAGAGTCGAGCCCTCGCGCCTACGCCGCCGCGGCCAGCGCGGGGAACACGACCACCGAGCCGTCCTTGTCGCGGGCGATCTCGATCGCCACATCCGTCGGACGGCCGCCCACCGCGACACCGTCGCCCAACCCACGGATCTGGTACGCCGTACGCATCAGCCGGTCGACCTCACCGTTCGTCAGGACGGGACGCACACTCTTCGGGCGGGCCAGCTCCAACGCCGACAGGCGCAGCAGGACACCGGCAAGTCCCTTCTCCAGCTCGTCGAGGCGCTGTTCGTCGCCCCGCAGCGCGCGGGTGAAGTTCTCGAACAGGTTGTCGGGCTCGCTCTGGGCCTGCTCGACCGCCTGGAGGACGTTGACGCGCCGCTTCAACGCGATGGCCAGGGCGGCCAGTTCGAGGTGGGTGCGGAACGTGCCACCCTGTTCGTCCACGCCGGGGAACGACTCGGTCAGCGTGGCGACCTCGACGGGCTCGCCGTCGGAAAGCTTGTCGAGCGCACTCGTCCACCGGGCAAGGCGGATGTCGGCCTTGCTCAGCGCGGTGTCGATGGCGTGCACCGCCGAGTCGAGTCCCAGCGAGACACCGAGCCTGCCCTGGTCGAGCAGGATGGCCGTGGCCTTGTCGATGGCGGGACGGCAGCCGTTGAGCGCGCTGTGCTCGTCGTCGAGCTTGTCCGCCTGAAGCTGCTCCAGCAGTTCCGTGATGTGCGCGATGGCCTCCTGTCGCTTGGCGTCGGCGTGCGCGCTCACCCCCACGGCCACGGCCATGAGCACGAGCGGTGCGGCCACGGTGAGCGCCGCACCGCCGGCGGCCGCGACGCCGGCTGTCGCACCGGCGCCACCGGCTGCGCCCGCCGTTGCCGCTGTACCGACCGGCACGTACGTCACCCCGGCGACGATCTTGCCCGTCACCGGGTTCACGACGGAGGCACGGGCACCACCGGCCACGGCCTTCGACCGCATCAGGCGGAGGGTGCCCTGCCCCAGCTGCTTGGCGACCTTCGCCGGAACCACGATGCGGTACAGCCCTTCGCCAGAAGCCGTCGCCTTGGCCGCCGTGGCGGAACCACGCGCCGACTGCGAGATCAGCTGCGACAGGTGCTGCGCCAGCGGACTCGCGGCGTCGAGCGAGATGCCCCGGCCGCGGTCGAGCTTGTCCGGCAGCGGATGCAGCTCGAGTGTGGCAATCGGCCGGTCGGCCAACGCGGCCAGCACGCCGCGCAGTTCGACCAGACGCTCAGCCGTCATAGGCCCGTCCCCGGCCACCGCCGGCACCTGGACGTCACCCGTCGCCAGCGTCCACACCGGAACGGGTGTTGCCTTGCGATAGTCGATCATCGTCCCCCCTGACTCATCCCCACGTCAGCCCACGACTGACGTCCCAGCAGAACCGTATATCCGAATCACAGCACCCAGGTGTCACTCGATCCACATCGGACCGTCCCGGAGCCAGGCCGGCTTCTCGCACACTCCGGGTCAAGGGGCAGACCGCGCCGGGCGCCGAGGGGGTGCGGCTGGCGACGATGCACGCGATGAAGGGGTTGGAGTTCAGGGCGGTGTCCGTCCTCGGCGCCGGCGAGGGCGTCGTCCCGTTCGCCCGGGAGATCACCCCGCGCGAGGCCGACCCCCTGCAGCATGACGCGGACCTGCTCCGGGAACGCTGTCTCCTCTTCGTCGCCTGCACCCGGGCTCGCGAGGCGTTGAGTGTGACGTGGAGCGGGCCTCCGAGCCCGTTTCTGCCGGATGCCGGCTGAGTCTGCCGCGCGTCGCGGCCCCCTGCGGGACGCGCCCACGTCGACCGGTAAGTCGCTGCCCTGCCGCGAAGAGAGGGAGCGTCAGCCGTCCCGCAGGAGGGAGCCGTCGTGGGGGGCCGACAGGGGCGGGGCGGCGGGGTCCTCGCGGCTGACCTCGTGGTGGCGGCCGTCGGGGCGGGGAAGGGGCTTGAGGGCGACCTCGATGCGGTGTGTGGAGTCGTGGCTCACCGAGCCGCCGAGGCGGGCCTCGACGACGCCGAGGCGCAGGCCCGCCCCGCCCTCGCCCGCGCGGTGGAACTGGACCGAGAACTCCAGGCTGACCTGCTCCACCTGGAACCGCCAGTCGCTCTCCGCGCCCTCGGCCTGGGCCCTGGCCAGTTCCGCGCGCACCGTGCCGATGGCCTCCGCCAGACCGATCGGTTCCGCATTCGCCATATCAACACACCGCCTCTTTCGGCTGATTGACCGATCCACCCTGCTCACAAGTCTAGGGACGTCCCAGGCTTTGCACGTAGTGTGAGACGGCATGGGGGAACTGCGTGCGGACTGGAGGCTCAGGCTGCGACGCGAGGACGCGCACGGACCCGTCTGCGGTGCCGGCGTGCTCGTCGACCAGTACACGGCGCTGACCTGCGCGCACGTGGTGCGCCGTCCGGACGCCGTGATGTGGCTGGAGTTCGCGGAGAACGGCGGGCTCGAACCGGTCTCCGCGCGGGTGATGCCCGGCGGCTGGCTGCCGGAGGGCGCCGACGGCGAGGACGTCGCCGTGCTGCGGCTGGACAGCCCCCGTCCGCGGGCGCGCCGCGCCCCGCTGGAGACCGGGATCCGGGGCGGGATGGAGGTGTACGCGACCGGTTACGCGGCGGGCTTCGACGACGGCATGAGCCTGTGGGGGCGGATCGGCGGGGCCAGCGGTGAACGGGTGCAGCTGGACGCCGTCACCAGGTCGGAGGTGGTGCGGGCCGGCTTCAGCGGCGCCGGCGTGTGCACCCGGCCCGAGGAGGGCAGGCCCGCCCGGGTGGTGGGGCTCGTCGTCAGCTGGCGCGGGGACCTGGGCGCGAGTCTGCCCGAGGACAACCGGCTCTCCTTCTCGTATCTGATTCCCGTCGGACGCATAGCCGAACTGTCGCCGGTCATCGCCGAGTTGACCGGACCGGGGGCGTGGGATCACGGGTTCGAGGAGCGGCTGGAGCGGTGGTTCGACGATCCGGACGAGGACCCGGTGAAGATCACCGTGGTGGAACCGGGGAGCGGCAAGGAGCGGTCGCTGCGCCAGCTCGCGCACCGCGCCCGGATCGTCCATCGCGGCGGCGCCAGCAGGCCGGAGCTCATCGACCACGCCCTGGAGCAGGTCACCTTCCCGCCCGGTGAGTACCTGGCGTACTGGGACTGGCTGCGCGGCGCCAAGGGCATGCCGGCGCGGGCGGCCGACCGTGCGCCCCTGCGGCCGGTCACGGTCCTCGTCGACGGTCTCGACCAAGAGCCCCAGCCGGGTCCGCTCATCGAAATCCTCGGCAGGTTACGGGTGTTCGGCTTCCGGCTGCTGCTCGTCTTCCGGCACGAGGGCGGGCCCGGCTGGGCCGCGTCCCGCGACCTCCTCCTGCGTCCGGCACTCCTGCGTCACGCGGACACCCTGCTCGACCGCCTGCAGCGGGCGGAGTTCAGCCGGGCGATACGCCGCGACATCGTCGACAGCGCCTCCCTCGGCTCCGTGACCGAGACCGCCGACCGGCACCGGGCGACGCGCCGCCTGCTCGACGACGTACGCGACCCGCAACAGCAACTCAACCGGCTGCGCACCCTGATCAGGACGGTGCGCGCCGACCTGAGCCGCTGCGGGGACCGGTGACGGCGGCCTGCCCGCACCGGCGTTTCACCGGGGCGCCCTGCGGCGGCACCGTACTGCCCACCGGCTACTGCTCCGCGTGCGGCCGCGCGAAGGACTCCCCCGGGCTGCCCGCCCTGCCCGACGACCCCCGGGAACTCGGCCCCCGCGAGCTCCTCGCGCTGCCCGAGCGCGAGCCGCGCCCCGCCGGGGAGCGCCTCATCCGCCCCGAGGGTCCGCTGCGCATCCGCATGAGCTGCTCGTCCACCGGCTGCGGCATCACCTTCGCGCCGCCCTACACCGAGGGCCCGGTGCCGGTCGAGGGGTTCTGCCCGGCGTGCGGGGAGCGCTACTCGTACCGGCCCGAACTCGCCGAGGGCGATCTGCTGCGCGATCAGTACCGGGTCATGGGGCCCATCGCGCACGGCGGCCAGGGCTGGGTCTACCTCGCCGAGGACACCCATCTCGGTGACGTCGTCGCCGTCAAGGGACTGCTCAACCGGTACGAGCACGACGGCGCCCGCCTCGCCGACGTCGAACGCCGCAACCTCGTCGCCATCCGCCACCCCCGCATCGTCCAGATCCGTGACTTCGTCGCCCGCAGGGACGACGGCGGGCAGGTCACCGGCGGCTACATCGTCATGGACGACGTCGGCGACGGCACCCTCGCGAAGGTCGCCGAGGAGGTCCGGCGCGGGGAGTCCGTCCTCGACATCGAGCACGTCGCCGCGTACGGCTGCCAGATCCTCGAAGCCTTCGTCCATCTGCACGCCGACGGGGAACGGGTCTTCGTGTACGGGGACATGAAGCCCTCGAACGTGGTGCACCACCGGGACGGCGTCAAGGTCATCGACCTCGGCGGCATGCGCGAGCGGGGCCAGAGCCTGCCGCCCGCCCATGTCACGCCCGACTACATGGCGCCCGAGACCGGGACGTCGGCCGTGCCCACCGTCGCCCACGACCTGCACACCGTCGGCGTCACCCTGCGGGAACTCGCCCGCTGGGCCGTCACCGAGGTGCCCGGCCTGGGCACCGCCTCCTTCGAGCGGGTCATCGACCGCGCCGTACGGACCGACCCCGGCCGCCGGTTCGCCGACGCCCGCGAGATGGTCGGCCAGCTCCGGGGCGCGCTGCGGGAGATCCGCGCGCTGCGCGGCAAGAGCGACCCGCCGGAGCCCTCCGACCACTTCCGGCCGTCCGCCCGGCTGCTCGGCGCCCGGCTCGGCACGGTCCCGCACATCCGGCACTGGCTGGACCGGCCGCGCCGCGACCGCTACGAGCCGCCCGTGGCGCCGACCCTCGACCTCGGCGCGCCCACGCCCGCCGAGATCGCCCGCTGTCTGCCGGTGCCCAGGCCCTATCCGGGCGATCCGCAGGCCGCGCGGTTCGAGGTGAGCAGCGGCTACGACCCGGACCGGCTGCTGGAGCAGGAGGACGAGAAGCCGCGCTCGGTGGAGATCAGCCTGCACAACGTGCGCGTCCTGCTGTCCCGCAACACCCGCGACGACCTGGAGCGCGCGCAGGAGGAACTCGACACCGCCGACTCCATCCCCGGGCCGTCCGCCGTGCGGCGCTGGCGGCTGGAGTGGCACCGCGCCCTGCTCGCGCTGCGCGGCGCCGGACTCGACGACGACCGGCGCCAGGTCGCCGGGGCCCGGAACCACTTCACCCGGGTCCACCTCGAACTGCCCGGCGAGTACGCGCCCAAGCTGGCCCTCGCGTACTGCGCGGAGTGGCTCGGCGACGACACGGCCGGCGAACTGTACGAGGCGGTGTTCGCGCGCAACCCCGCACACGGCGGCGCCGCGCTCGGCCTGGCCAGGATCGCGCTCCGCGCGCGTGACCGCCGGGGGGCCATCGACGTGCTGGGCCGGGTGCGGCAGGGCACCCTGGACCACACCGTCGCCCGTGTCGCGGCCCTGCGCATCCGCGCGGCACGGCTGCCCGGGGAAGGCGCTCCGCTGCCCGTGCCCACCGAGGTGGACGCGGCGCTGGCCGAGCTGCGGGGCCTGGTGGGCAGGCGTCCGGGCGACGGCGAGCCTCGGCTGTCCGAGGACGAGGCGCTGCGCCTCAGCACCGAACTCCACGAGTGGAAACTCGACGCGGTGCACAGCCTCAGCGACCGCCCCGGCTCCCCGGGAAGCGGCGCCGGACGGCTCACCGCCCGCGCCCTGCGCCGGCTGAGCGCGCCGGAGCGCGCGTCGCGCGAGGAGCTGGAGTCGCACTACCGGCGGCTGGCGGCCCATCACCAGGAGCCGGCGGCCGCCCACGAGCACCTCGTGGACCTCATGCACGCGGTACGGCCGCAGACGGTGTTCTGACCGCACGACACGACCCAACGGCACGGCGTCCGGCGAGGAAGGTGAAGGAGCGGTGACGCAGGACATGAGCAGCCCCACCCGGCCCCCGCAGCCGGGAATCCGACTGCACGTCGACCTCGGCGGCGATCTCCGCCCGCACCGCAGCGCGAAGATCGAGGCGCATCTGCGGGTCGACGTGGCCGCCGACGGCGCCCCCACCGACCTGCCCGCGGTCCAGCTCGCGGTGATCATCGCGGTGGACGTCGCCGAATCCCACCGGGCGGCCGTCCGGCACGCCCTGCCGGCGGCGCTGCGCGCCCTGCCCGACCGCATCTCCTTCGCCGTGCTCGGCAGCGGCCCCGAACCGGTCCGGTGCTATCCGCGGGCCGTCGCCGACCGGGACGAGTGGGCCGTCGCCGACCGGGACGAGCGGCGCCGGGCCGCGTTCGTCTCGGGCTCGCTCCCGCTGCACCGGGAGGGACCGCGCCCCGCCGGGTACGCCGCCTGGGTGGCCTCGGCGCGCGCCCTGCTCACCGGCCGGCCGGTGTCCGTACGCCACCTCGTGCTGATCACCGACGGCAGCAGCGCCACCGCCGAGGACCGGCTGGAGGAGGAACTGGAGCTCTGCGCGGGACAGTTCACCTGCGACGTGTTCGCCGTCGGCGCGGACTGGACCCCCGACCCGCTGCTCGTCCTCGCCGAACGGCTGCACGGCACCGCCGAGTTCGTGGACGACGGGCTCGGCCGCGCGATCACCGCCGCCCTCCAGCGGCTGCGCCGGGTGCACACTCCCCAGCTGCCGGTCGAGGTGACCGTACGGCCTTCCGTGCGCCAGGTCTCGCTCAGCGAGAAGGCGCCCCGGCCGCACCGCCTCGGCGGCCTGCGCGCCCCCGGCCGGCCGCGCTGCTGGAGCTTCCCCACCTACCAGTGGGAGCAGGGCAGCCGCGACTATCTGCTCACCCTGGTCGCCGACTCCGACGGTGACCCGCTGGAGACCGAGCTGCAGTTCGCCATGGTCTCCATCGGTGACGTCCACGCGCCCGTCACCGCCCGCTGGCACCTCCCCGGGCAGTCCCCGGCGCAGGCGCCGGCCGGCGCCGACAGCGTGCGCACCCTCAACGCCGCCGCCCGGATGCGCGGTGCGCTGCGCCAGGGTCTCGTCGCGCTGCGCGAACACGGGCGCGACACCGCTGAGGACCGCCTGGGGCAGGCCGCGCGGCTGGCGGTGCAGCTCGGCACGGACTGGGTGCTGGACGAGATCCGCGCGGTCGCCCACATCGAGGACGCCGCCGCGGGGCGAGTCCGGCTGCGCGCCGTCGACCCCGGCACCCTCGGCCCGATGATCCTGCGCGCCGGATCCCGCCCCGGCGGGCCCCTGATCGACGCCGCGGGCGCGCGTCCGGGGCCGCGCTGCGGCGGCTGCGGCACACCGGCCGGGAGCGAGGCCCGGTACTGCATCACCTGCGGGGAGAAGATGCTGTGACGGCCTCCCCCGCCGCCTCCTGGCGCCGGTACTCCCCCGCCGCCCTGTGGCGCCGGCGGCTGAGCTCCTGGCGGACCCGCCGGCTCCTCGAGGCGCATCTGCTGGTGCTGCTCCTGCTCACCGCCGTGGCGTCGGCCGCCCTGTTCCTCTCCAGCAGGCAGGTCCAGAGCGGCGCCGAGGCCCTGGCCTCCCGCGAGGCGCCGGCCGTGCAGGGGCTCGCCGCCAGCCGGCTCGCGGCGCTGCGCGCCCACGAGGAGGTCGACGAACTGGTGGAGCGGAAGCTGGTCGGCGTCGCGGGCTCGGGTGAGGCCTACCGGTCCCAGCTGTCGGCCGCCGACCAGGGCCTGTCCCGGATCGCCGACCGCACGGACCAGGACCTCGGCACGGTCAAGGGTCTGCTCGCCACCTACAGCGACTCGCTCGCCCTCGGCACCTCCCTCCACCGCGACCAGCCCCTGATGGGCGAGCAGAAGCTCGGGGAGGCCCATTCGCTGCTCACGCGCGAGAAGGTGGGCATCGCGCCCCGTCTGCAGGATCTGCAGCGGGCGCAGCTGGAGCACGCCGAGACCACGACCGCCATGGGACCGTGGCAGCGCGCCGGGTGGTGGGTCACCGAACTCGTGCTGCTCGCGGCGGCATTGACCCTGCTCTCGGCGCTGTTCGTGCTGCGCGACCGCTGCGGCCGCGACTGGAACCCGTATCTGCTGGCGGCCCTGCTCCTCATCGCGCTGCTCGCGGTGGTCCCGCTGATGACGGCGTACTCCGTCCAGGACGGTCTCGACGGGGCGCTCGCCGATCTGCGGCACCTCACCGAGACGTCCTGGCAGAGCGCCGCGGGGACGGAGAAGGCCCAGCAGGACGTCACGAAGCTGTCGGAGGAGGTCCGGCGGGAGCTGGCCGGCGGCACCTGGACCGAGCCGGTGTACCGGGGCGCCCTCGTGGGCAGCCTGCTGGCCGTCGTCCTGCCCGCGCTGGGGCTCGGTCTCCGGCTCGACCACGACTACTGGAGGCGACGGTGACCCGGCGGTTCAGGATGCTGGTGTTCGGCGTGGTCATGCTGCTGATCGCCGCCGGCGGCCTGGTGGTGGTCTGGGCGCAGCACGACGACGAGGAGCCGGTGACCATCCTCGGGACGTGGACGGCCAAGCAGGCGGAGCAGTTCGAGGCGGTGCTGCGGGACTTCGGCATCCCCTTCCGCTACCAGGGCACCGCGGCCCAGCGGGAGGTGCTGCTCTCAAAGGTGCAGTCGGGTGAGCCCCCGGACATCGTGATCATGCCGGGTCTCGGCGAACTCGCCGAGTACGCCGACCGGGACCTCCTGGAACCACTGGACGGCCTCTACGACCCGCGGCAGTACGGCGCCCCCTGGATGTCGGCCGGATCGCCCTCCGGACACGCGTACTGGGTGCCGGTCAAGGCGGATCTGAAGAGCCTCGTCTGGTACCGCGAGGGTGAGGCCCCCGGCACGTCACCGGCCCCGCTGAGGAGCTGGTGCATCGGCATGGGGGACGACGGCGCCTCCGGGTGGCCCGGCACAGACTGGATCGAGGACCTCGTACTGCAGCGGGAGGGCCCGGAACTCTACGAGAAGTGGGCGCTGGGCAAGGGCGGGGAGAAGTGGTGGCGCAACGCGCCGGTGCGCGACGCCTGGAAGGCCTGGGCCGATCTGCTCGGGCAGGACGAGCGCGCGGCCGAGCGGGCTCTGCTCACCGACCACCGCGGCGAGCCGGACGGCAACGGGCTGCTGTTCGACGGCCCGGAGGGGTGTGCCCTGGAGCACCAGGGCTCCTTCGCGCGCTCCTTCTACCGGGACGACGCGGAGCACGCGCGGCTGACGGACTCCGCGCCGCTGCTGCCCGGAGGGGACGGCCGGGTCCGGGGGCACGAGGTGACCGGTGACTTCGCGGCGCTGTTCAGCGACCGGCCGGAGGCCCGTGAGCTGATCGAACGGCTCGCTTCGAAGAAGGGCCAGCAGAAGTGGGCCGACGGGGCGGACGTCTTCTCGGCGAACCGTCAGGTGACGCGGGAGGGCGACGCGGTGGAGGCCGGGATCGCCCGGCGGCTCGGTGCGGGGCCCCGCTGTCTGGACGCCTCGGACGTCATGGCGCCCGCCGTGCGGGACGCCTTCTACGAGGCCGTGCTGCTGACCATGGCGCGGACCGCCGCCGGCCGGAGCCCCGGCATCGCCGGCATTCTCGGGGATGTGCAGAAGGTGCAGGACGCGCAGTCCGCCCGGGGCGCGGGCAGCAGAGCGGCTCCCCGCACGGTGTGCAGTACGCGGTGACCGTCCGGGGTCCGGCGGAAGGACGAAAGTCCCGGATGCGTACAACCGTTCGGGGTGTTGAACGGTCTCTCTCTTCAGCGGCCGCCCTGGCCGCATTCACGAGGAGATTGTCATTCCCGCCATACGCAAGACCCTGACCGCCACCGCCGTCGCCACCGTGGTCCTGGCCGGATCCGCCGCCTGTGGCACCGTGGAGAACCTGTCCGCCGGCCAGAAGCTGGACAAGGCCTTCGACAAGCTCGGCGAGCAGCGTTCGCTCTCCTTCGAGCTGGACCTGGACACCGACGCCGCGACGCTGAAGGCGCTCGACGACGACACGCAGCCCGGCGAGGAGATGCCGGACGAGATGGCCGAACTGCTCAGCGACGCGCGTATCTCCGTCTCCGTGCAGTCGAAGAAGCCGCTGGAGAAGTCCGGCGAGAAGGACTTCACCGGCATGGCGCTGAAGTTCAGCGGCCCGGACGGGGACCTGTTCGAGTACCGGCTGGTCGGCGACTACACCTACGCGCGCGTCGACGCGGAGGCGCTCGGGAGGATGTCCGGCAGCCCCATGCCGCCGGCCGACGAACTGCCGGACAGCGCGGGCGCGTTCAAGAAGCTGCTCGCCGGTGAGTGGCTCAAGGTCTCGACGAAGGAGCTGGAGGAGGCCGGCGGGCCGCTGTCGGGGGCCGAGGGCCGGGAGCCCTCCGCGGAGCCCACGCTCGACGCCAAGACGCAGAAGAAGCTGACCGGGGCGCTGCGGAAGGTGATCGCCAAGGAGGTCGAGTTCAAGACCTCCGGCGATTCGGACGGCACCGAGCACATCAAGGCCACCGCACCCTTCCGCACGCTGATGACCGAGCTGTTCGACGCGCTCGGCCCGCTGGCGAAGGAACTGCCGCCGGGCGGTGAGCTGCCGACGGCCAAGGACTTCAAGGACGCGCCGAACGAGAAGGTCACGGCCGACTTCACGCTGAAGAACGGCGAGCTGACCGAGGTGTCGGTGGACCTGGCCAAGCTGGCGGAGAAGGCGAAGGTCAAGAAGTTCGCGCTGGTGATGCGCGTGAGCAAGGGCGAGCGGCCCACGGCTCCCGCGGGCGCCACCGAGGTGCGGATGGACGAGATCATGGAGGGCTTCTTCGGCGGCTTCGCCGAGGCGGAGCTCGACGACGAGGCGTTCATGGAGGACGCCCAGGGCTGACGCGGGAACGCCGTGGGCACGACCGACGGCCGCTCCCCGCCGGGAGCGGCTGCCGGGGCGCCTCGCCGTCCGTCAGTGCCCGAAGATGCGCCGGTGGCCGTGGGTGGGCTGGGAACGCCGGCTCTCCTGCTCCTCCCTCGTGGCCGCCATGGGCTCCGGCTCGGACATCCCGACCCGGTGCTTGTGGTGCCGCCGCCGCCGCTTCATTCCGCCGGCGAGCGCGGCGAGGCCCAGACAGAAGATCAGCGCCAGGGCCACACCGGAGAGGAAGAGGCCCGGAGCACTGAGAGTGGCGATCTGATTACCGAAGATCTCCACCTTGTACTCGGGTCCCCCGGAGAAGTTCTCCACGACGACGATGGCCGTGAAGGCGGCGGTGGCCAGCACCAGCAGGAGCGGCAACAAAAGCATTGCTCTCACCTCGCAAATCGGCCTTTTCTGGCAGATACCCGTAATCAGGCGCCGCACACGAGGGCCGGGGGCGTCACCGTGTGCCAGCCGGCCGTGCGGTCGCACCAGCGGTCCAGGAGGGTCCGGTCGTGTCCCACGGCCAGCAGGCCCGCGCCCGTCGACGCGCGGTAGTCCTCGACCACCCCGACCAGCGCCGCCGTGGTCGACGCGTCCAGCATCGCGGTCATCTCGTCGCAGATCAGCCAGCGGGGGCGCAGCACCAGGGCGCGGGCCAGACAGGCGCGCTGGAGCTGGCCGTCGCTGACCTCGTGGGGGCGGCGGGTGAGCAGGTCGGGGGTGAGGCCGACGGTTCCGGCGAGGTCGGTCACCCGGCCGGGGACGGACGCACGGCGGCCGGTGGCGCGCAGCGGTTCGGCGATCAGGTCGGTGAGGCGCAGACGGGGGTCGGCGGAGAGGCGGGGCTGCTGGAAGACGACGCCGAACGCGGTGCGCAGCTCGCGGGGCGCGCGGTGGCGCCAGCGGCGCACGGGGGTGCCGTCGACGACGACCTCCCCGGAGTCCGGGCGGTGGAGCAGGGCGGCGACCCTCGCCAGGGTGGACTTGCCGCAGCCGCTGGGGCCGAGCAGGCCGACGGCCTCACCGGGGGAAACGGTGAGCGTCGCATCCCGTACGGCGGGGGCGCGGCGGTCGTATCCGGCGGTGATGGCGCGCAGTTCAAGCACGGATGTCCTCCGGGGCGGCCACGGGGACCGGGTGGTGGCAGGCGACCGAGTCGGTGAGGGGCGGGAGGACCGCGCAGTCGCCGGTGGCCCGGTCGCAGCGGGCGGCGAAGGCGCAGCCCGCGGGCAGGGCGCCCAGTTCGGGGGGCATTCCGGGGATCGGCGTGAAGGCACGGTCGGGAAGGGCGTCGAGGAGGCCCCGGCTGTAGGGGTGGCGGGGGCCGGGGGTGCCGAAGAAGGCCTTGGCGTCGGTGAGTTCGACGATGCGGCCCGCGTACATGACCGCCACGCGGTCGGCGACGCGTTCCGCCGCCGCCAGGTCGTGCGTGATCATCAGCAGGGCGCGGCCGCCGTCGGCGTCGACGTGGCGGCGCAGTTCGTCGACGGTGCGGTCGACCAGGTCGCGGTCCAGGCCGGTGGTCGGTTCGTCGGCGAGGAGGAGGGGCGCGTCGCCGATCAGGGCGAGGGCGGTGGCGGCGCGCTGGGCGAGGCCGCCGGAGAGTTCGTGCGGGTAGCGGTCCAGGTGGTCGGCCGGGAACTCGGCGCGTCCCGCGGCCCGTTCGGCCGCGGCGCGCAGGGCGGAACGGCCCCGGACGCCGGTGAGCCGGGCGACCGTCTCCTCCGTCTGGGAGCGGATGGTGCGTACGGGGGTGAGGTGCGCGGCCGGGCTCTGCGGGATGAGGCCGATCCGCCGGCCCCGCACGGTGCGGGCGAGGGTGTGCTCCCCGGCGGTGAGCAGATCCAGCTCGCCGAGCAGCGCTCCGCCGGCGGTCTGCGCGTTGGCGGGGAGCAGGCCGAGGAGGGCGGAGGCGAGGACGGACTTGCCGCAGCCGCTCTCCCCGATCAGCGCCAGGCACTCGCCGGGCGCCACGTCGAAGTGGGCGTCGGTGACGGCGGCGACGCGCCGCCCGCCCGGCAGCAGGAACCGTACGGACAGGCCGCGCACCGACAGCACGGGGGTTCGCTCGGTCACAGCGTCAGCTCCGATCGGCGGCGCGGGTTGATCCGCTCCCGCCAGACACCGGCGAGGCCGGCGACGGCGAGGGTGGGGACGATGAGGAACAGGCCGGGGAAGAGGGTCGGCCACCACTGTCCGGCGAGGAGGGAGCCGCGGGCTCCCTGGATGAGGGTGCCGAGGCTGGCGGTGTGGGTGGGCAGACCGAGGCCGAGGAAGGACAGCGCCGACTCGTGCCACATGGCGTGCGGGACCATCAGGACGGCGGCGAGGCCGGCCTGGGGCAGCACGCCGGGCAGCAGGTGGCGCACCGCCACCCGCCACCGGGAGGCGCCGCCGGAGACGGCCGCGTCGATGTACGGGCGGGAGCGCAGCGAGAGGACCTCGGCGCGCACGATGCGGGCGGTGGAGAGCCAGTGGGTGACGCCGACGGAGATCACCACCGGCCAGACGCCCGGCCGGAACATGGCGACGACGAAGATGCCCAGCAGCAGGTGCGGGACGGAGGAGAAGGTGTCGACGAGGCGCATCACCGCGCGGTCCACCCAGCCGCCGAGCGCGCCGGCGGTGGCGCCGACGGCGGTGCCGATCACCGTGGCGGTGAAGGCGGCCACGACGCCCACCAGCAGCGACACCCGGAGCCCGTAGACGCAGCGCAGCAGCAGGTCCCGGCCCACGTCGTCGGTGCCGAAGGGGTGCGGCCAGCTCGGCGGCAGGAGTTTGGCGGCCAGGTCCACGGCCTGCTGGTCGAGCCGGACCAGCGGCGGCACGAGGAGCACCGCGAGGACGGTCACGGCGACCAGGGCGGCCGAGACGCGCAGCCGGAGGGTGTGGGTGGAGCGGCGGGCGGTGCCGTGCGTGCGCCACACCGTCTTCGTCACCGCGGTGGGGTCAGCCATGGGGTCACATCTCATTCAGCTTCACCCTCGGGTCGGCCAGTCCGTAGAGCAGGTCGGCGAGGAGGTTTCCGGCGAGGACGGCGGCAGTGGCGAGGGTGGCCAGCGCGGCCAGCAGCGGGAAGTCGACGGAGGTGGCCGCCTCGACGGTGGCGGCCGCGATGCCCGGCCAGCTGAAAACGGTCTCCACCAGCAGGGCCCCGGTGATGAGTTCGGGGACGCGGGAGCCGATCAGGGTGAGCACGGGCAGCAGTCCGGAGCGCAGGGCATGGCCGAGCAGCACGGTGCGTTCGCTCAGGCCGCGGGCCCTGGCCCCGCGCACCGGGTCCTCCGCGAGTGCGTCGCCGACGCCCTGGCGGACGTAGAGGGTGAACCAGGGCAGCTGGGAGACGGCGAGGACGCCCGCGGGCAGGATCAGGTGGCTCGTGACCTGGCCGAAGGTGACCTGGTCGCTGCCGGTGTCGGTGAGTCCGCCGGCCGGGAGGACGTCCAGCTGGAGGGCGAACAGCCAGACGGCGAGCAGGGCGGTCCAGAAGACCGGCGCCGCCTCCAGGGTGTACGCGAGGGAGGTGACCGCGCGGTCGAGGAGGGAGCCGGGGCGGCGGGCCGCGAGGACGCCGAGCACGGTGCCGAGCAGTACGGCCGCGGCGAACGCGGCGGCGCACAGCAGGGCCGACCAGAACAGTCGTTCGCCGATCACCTCGGCGACGGGCTGCCGCATGACGGCGGACTGGCCGAGGTCGCCGCCGAGCGCGGAGGTCAGCCAGTCCCACCAGCGGGCGGTGAACGGGCGGTCCACGCCGAGGTTCTCCCGCAGCCGGTCCAGGGTCTCCTGGTCGGCGCCGAGCGCCGCGGTACCCGCGTACGCCTTGACGGGGTCGAAGGGGGAGGCGGCGGCGACGGCGAAGACGCCGAAGGTGACGACGAGCAGCACGGGCACGGCGAACAGGGCCCGCCGTGCCGTGAGCCTGGCCATCTCGCCATAGGGAAGGGCGGTCACGTGCGGGGCCGCCAGTCCTCGACGTTCCACCAGGGGCCGCTGGCGAAGCCGTGCTCGTGCGGTTCGGTCTGGGTGGTGAGGTCCTTCCAGCGGTCGGCGAGGACGTACATGTGGTCGATGTGGGTGAGGAAGGTGTAGCCGGGGTTCTTGACGAGTTCGCGCTGGATGTCGTCGTAGGCGGCCTCGCGTGCCTGGGTGTCCTGGCTACGGCGGCCGGTGTCGAGGGCCTCGTCGACGGCCGGGTTGTCGTAGCGGGCCATGTTGTTGAAGCCGTCCCCGGCGAGGGAGGAGTGCAGCAGGGTGTAGAGGCCGAAGTCGGGGTCGCCGGTGCTGCCGAAGCCGGCGAGCACGGCGTCGTGGTTCATCCGGGGCTCGATGACCTCCCAGGTGGCGCTCTCCACCCGGACGTCGATGCCGGCCTTCTTGGCGTCGGAGGCGTAGGCGAGGGCGTGGTCCTGGCGGACCTTGTCGCCGGAGGGGTAGTAGAGGGTGAACCGGGCGGGGCGTCCGTCCTTGGCGCGGATGCCGTCCTTGCCGGACTTCCAGCCGGCCTCGTCCAGGATGCGGCCGGCTTCGGTGAGGTCACGGGGCCGCTCGACGTCCTTGGCGAACCAGGGGTCGTCGACCGGCAGGGGGCCGTAGGCGGGGCGGCCCGCGCCGTCGAGGATCTTGTCGACCATGGCCCGGCGGTCCACGGCGAGGTCGAGGGCGCGGCGGATCGCGGTGTCGCCGGCGACCGGGTTGCCGGTGGGCAGGGTGACGGCGCGGAAGTCGTACGAGGTCGCCCGGTACGTCTTCTTGTCGTCGTCGCCCTTGAAGGTGGCGGCGAGGTTCGGCGGGAGGGTCGCGCCGTCGAGGTCGCCGGAGCGCAGCCGGGTGGCGCGGACGTCGTCGTCGGCGATGATCGCCATGGTGAGCTTTTTCACCTTGGGCTCGCCGCCCCAGTAGTCCGGATTGGCCTTGAAGGTGAGCTTCTCGCCCTTGCTCCAGCCGGTGAGGACGTACGGTCCGGTGCCGACCGGTCTGGTGTTGAAGGAGCCGGTGTTGGGGTCCTGTCCGCCGGCGACGTGCTCGGGGACGACGGGCAGCACGGTGCGGGCGGCGAAGGCCGCGTAGGGGTGGGCGAGGGTGAAGACGACCTTGTCGTCGCCGTCCGCCCGCACCTCCTCGACGGCGGCCAGTTCGCTCTTGGCGGTGTTGTTGGTCTTGTCGTCCAGCACCGTGCGGTACGTGAAGACCACGTCGTCGGCGGTCAGCGGCTCGCCGTCGCTGAACCTCACGCCGTCGCGCAGGGTGTACGTGTAGGTGCGGCCGCCGTCGGTGATCTCGGGGAGCGCCTTGGCCAGGGCGGGCTTCAGTTCCATGCCGGCGTCGCGGGCGAGGAGTCCGTCGAAGATCTTGGAGTTGCCGTCCTTGCCGTAGCCGAGGAGCGGGCTGAGGGTGTCCGGTTCGGTCGGGACGCCGATCACCACGGAGTCGGCGGACGCCGCGCCGTCCGCGCCGCCGCTGCCCGGCGCCGAGCAGGCGGCCACCGCGCCGGCCATCGCGACCGCGGCGGCGGCACCCCGTATTCGTCGGGTCGTCATCGGACCTCACACCCCTGTTGCCTGAGAATGACCTGTTGCCTGAAAACAGTTGTTGCATATTAATTGCAGCAAGACACTGCCCAGGACACCGGCCCCTCACTCCCCGCCCCTGCCGTCGGCGCCCCTCGTGTCAAGTGCGCAGGTGTGCGCCGGGACCCGAGCCCGCGAGCGCCGTCCGCGCGCCCCCCGTGGCCGCTTGTCACCGGACCGGAACGGGCACTACTGTCGCCACGCCTTGGTGACGGGAAATCGGTGCGATACCGGTGCGGCCCTCGCCACTGTGATCGGGAAGTCCGGCTCCAGCCCTCACGGGCAGCCACTGGGTTCTAGGACCCGGGAAGGCGGAGCACGGGCGGTGGTACCCGTCAGCCAGGAGACCGGCCAAGGCGCGTCAACCATCCACGAGGTGCTGGAGAGGGTCTGCTGAGCCATGCACATAGCCGAGGGTTTTCTGCCACCGGTGCACGCGGTCGCCTGGGGCGTCGCGTCGGCGCCGTTCGTCGTCCACGGAGCCCGGTCGCTCATCCGTGAAGTCAGGGAACATCCCGAGAGCACGCTGCTGCTCGGCGCTTCGGGAGCGTTCACCTTCGTCCTGTCCGCGCTGAAACTCCCGTCGGTGACGGGGAGTTGCTCCCACCCCACCGGCACGGGGCTGGGCGCGATCCTGTTCCGGCCGCCGGTGATGGCGGTGCTGGGCACCATCACACTGCTGTTCCAGGCGCTGCTGCTCGCCCACGGCGGGCTGACCACGCTGGGCGCCAACGTCTTCTCGATGGCGGTCGTCGGGCCGTGGGCCGGCTACGGCGTCTACCGGCTGCTGCGCCGGTACGGAGTGCCGCTGATGGTCGCGGTGTTCTCCGGCGCGTTCGCCGCCGACCTGTCGACGTACTGCGTGACGAGCGTGCAGCTCGCGCTCGCGTTCCCCGACCCGGCCGGCGGATTCCTGGGCGCGCTGGGCAAGTTCGGCTCCATCTTCGCCGTGACGCAGATCCCGCTGGCGGTGAGCGAGGGGCTGCTGACCGTGCTGGTGATGCGCATGCTGGTGCAGTCGAGCAGGGGTGAGCTGACGCGGCTCGGGGTGCTGGTGACCTCGGTGGCCGGGCGGAAGACGGCCGACCCGGCGGAGGCGGTGACGCGATGAGCCGCAACGCGAAGATCAACACGCTGCTGCTGGCGCTGGTGGCCGCGCTCGCGGTGATCCCGCTGGTGTTCGGGCTCGGCGACCACAAGGAGGAGCCGTTCGCGGGCGCGGACGCCGAGGCGGAGACGGCGATCACCGAGATCGACCCGGACTACGAGCCCTGGTTCTCGCCCCTGTACGAACCACCGTCCGGTGAGATCGAGTCGGCGCTGTTCGCCCTGCAGGCGGCGCTCGGCGCGGGCGTGATCGCCTACTACTTCGGGCTGCGGCGCGGACGGCGGCAGGGCGAGACGCGGGCCTTGGAGCGGCTGCGGGCCGAGGCGGACCGCGGTGACGGGGCCGGCTCCCCGCGGCCACGGATCTGACGGCCCGTGCTGCCGATCGACGCGGCGGCGCACAGCAGTCGCTGGCGCCGCCGTCATCCCGTGGACAAGGCCGTTCTGGGGCTGGGCCTCACCGTGCTCGCGATCTCGCTGCCGCCCTGGCCGGGCGCGGCATTGGTCCTGGTGACGGCGCTCGCGGTGCTGCTCGGCCCGGCGGGCGTGCCGGCCCTGCGGCTGTGGCGGGCCTACCGGGTGCCGCTGGGCTTCTGCGTCACCGGGGCGCTGACGCTGCTGGTTCAGGTGGGCGGACCGGACGGGTTCGTGTCACCGGCCGAGGGCGGGCCGCTGCGCGCCGGGGAGTTGCTGCTGCGCACGTCGGCGGCCTCGCTGGGCGTGCTGCTGTTCGCCTTCACCACCCCGATGTCGGACCTGCTGCCGCGTCTGGTGCGCGCCGGGGTGCCCGCGCCGCTGGTGGACGTGGCGCTGGTGACGTACCGGATGAGCTTCCTGCTGCTGGACTCGGTCCGCCGGGTCCGCGAGGCGCAGGCGGCCCGGCTCGGGCACACCACCCGGGCGGCGGCCTGGCGGTCCCTCGGCGGGCTCGGCGCGACCGCGTTCGTCCGGTCCTTCGACCGGGCGGCGCGGCTGCAGACCGGGCTCGCCGGACGCGGCTACGACGGCACCCTGCGCGTCCTGGTGCCCGAGGCCCGCGTCTCGGTTCCGTTCACGGCCGCGAGCGTGCTGCTCCTGGCGGCGCTGGCCGCCCTCACCCTCGTACTGGAAAGGCCACTGTGGTGAGCGGGTCCGTACTGGTCGCCCTGCGGGGCGCGTCGTTCGCGTACGCAGACGGTCCGCCCGTGTTCAGCGGGCTCGACTTCGAGGTGCGCGAGGGACGCGCGCTGGCGCTGCTGGGGCGCAACGGCAGCGGCAAGACGACGCTGATGCGGCTGCTCAGTGGCGGACTGCGCCCGAGGAAAGGGGAGTTGACGGTCGAGGGCCGGGCGGTGCGGTACGACCGCAAGGGGCTGACGGCGTTGCGCACCACCGTGCAGCTGGTGGTGCAGGATCCCGACGACCAGTTGTTCGCCGCGTCGGTGGGCCAGGACGTGTCGTTCGGCCCGCTGAACCTCGGCCTGCCCGACCCGGAGGTACGCGCCCGGGTCGCGGAGTCGCTCGCCGCGCTGGACATCACCGCGCTCGCCGACCGTCCCACGCACCTGCTCTCCTACGGGCAGCGCAAGCGGACGGCGATCGCCGGCGCGGTCGCCATGCGGCCCCGGGTCCTGATCCTGGACGAGCCGACGGCCGGCCTCGACCCCGACGGCCAGGAACGCCTGCTCGCCACGCTCGACGGGCTGCGCCGGAACGGCACCACGGTCGTCATGGCCACCCACGACGTGGACCTCGCCCTGCGCTGGGCCGACGACGCGGCGCTGCTCACCCCTTCGGGGGTGAGTACCGGTCCCGTCGCCGGGATGCTCGCCCGCACGGAGCTGCTCGCGGCGGCGGGGCTGCGGCTGCCGTGGGGCCTCACGGTCGCCCGGCTGCTGCGTTCCCACGGGCTGCTCGCGGACGGCGACCCCGGTCCGCGCACCCCGGAGGAGCTGGCGGCCGCCCTGGCGGACGGCTGAAGTCCCTTCACGCGTGCGCCGGTCGCGGGAACACCCCGGGAGAGTGTCCCCGCGACCGGTGCGGTGCGCTAGGCCACGGAGCGGAAGGCCGGCAGATAGCCGCTCGACTGGCCGACGGCCTTCGGGTGGTAGGAGTTGCTGACCGGGATCGTCACGCTGTGCAGCCAGGCGTCGCCCGAGCAGAGTTCGTGCCCGGTGAACTCGTCCACCACCGACGAGAAGGTGAACCCGGCGTTGGCCGCCCGCTTGGCGAGCACCCCGTTGAGCACGTTCGAGGCGTCGTTGATCGCGCCGCGCTCGGTCTCGGTGAGGCCCGCGATGCACGTGCCCGACAGCTTGTAGAAGCGCGGGTAGCCCAGCACCACCACGTGCGCCTGCGGCGACCGCGAGCGGATGCCGGAGTACAGCGAGTCGAGCTTGCCCGGCAGGGAGTTCTGGATCTGCGAGACCGCGGTGTTGACCCGGGAGACGCAGGTGGCCTCGCTCTGCAGCACACAGGTCTGCATGACGTCCGCGAAGCCGACGTCGTTGCCGCCCGCGGTGACGCTGACCAGGGTGGTCGCCGAGCTCAGGGAGCCCAGCTGACCCGACGACACGCTCGACGTCGTCGCGCCGGAGCAGGCGACGAACTTGAACGACGACGGGGCGTTGGCGCTCGCCCAGAGTTGCGGATACGCCTTGGTGCTGCGCTGGCAGGCGCCGCTTTCGGAGGTGTAGCTCCCGGCGCCCACTCCGGAGGAGTAGGAGTCGCCGAGGGCCACGTAGTTGTCGCCCGCGGCCGAGGCGGGTTGCGCCAGGCCGAGAACGGTCGCGGCACCCAGGATGAGGGTGACGAGGGATGCCCTGAGGGAACGTGCTGACACGTGTGTCCGCCCTTCGCACGCGAGAGTCGCAGCGGTGGTTGAGGATGCAAGAAGGGTTGTAGCAGGCCTCGATACCGCTCAGTAACACCCGCGCGGGAAGTCTTCCGTAATGACCTGAATACTGATTCGGGCGCATCCGCTACGCGCGTCAATAAACCTCCGGCCACCGCCGGAACAGGCAATTTCCGGGCTGTGGCACCCCCGCGTCAGGACGCGGGGTGCTCGTTCACCGGTCCTCGGGGCCGGCCGGGAGGCGGCGGGGACCGGTGGCGCGGGTGAGGGCCGCCTCCACCGCCGCGATGCGGTCGGCCAGGAGGGTCAGGGCCGCCACCGCGCGGGGCAGTGGGTCGTCCTGGGCGGTGCGGACGTGGGCGGACTTCACCTCCGCCCAGCGGGCCGCCCGGGCGGGGGTGAGGGTGCCGCGCAGTTCGGCGAGTTTCAGCAGGTTCGCCTCGGCGCCCGTGGTGAGGGTCTGGGCCTCCGCCGTGTAGTGGTCGTCGACGACGGCGGTCAGCTCGGCGGCGTTCATCACGGGCTGGATCCGCTGGGCGATCTTGTTCATGTTGCGGTAGGAGCCCTGGAGCCGGAACGGCGGCTCGGTACGGGTGTCCTCGGACTGGGCGGCGGAGGCGATGTAGGCCGCGTTGACGGCGAGTACCGTGCGGCGGGCGGTGAGCAGATGGCGCAGCACGGCCAGGACACGGTCGAGTTCGGTGGGGGCGTAGGGGTGGACGAGCCGGTCCGCGCGGGCGGTGGGGTCGTCGCCGGCCAGGCGGATCAGGAGGTCCAGGTCGGCGCGGTCGCGTCCGGCGAGCGGGGCGAGCACCGGGTTGGCGGTGAGCGCGTTCTCCAGGAAGCTGAGCGCGAACACGTCCTCCTTGCCGGTGAGGACGTCGCCGAGGTTCCACACGTCCGCGCGGTTGGCGAGCATGTCGGGCACCTGGAAGACCTCGCCGGACTCGGTGTACGGGTTGCCGGCCATGCAGACCGCGAACCGCTTGCCGCGCAGGTCGTAGGTGCGCGGCTCGCCCTCCCACACGCCCTCCACCCGGCGCGTGGCGTCGCACAAGGGGATGAACTTCTGCAGCAGTTCGGGCGAGGTGTGCTGGATGTCGTCGAGGTGGAGGAGGACGTTGTTGCCGGCCGCCAGCGCGAAGTTGATCTTGTCGATCTCCTGGCGGGCGGTGGCGTTCGGCGCCTCGGCCGGGTCGAGCGAGGTGACCGTGTGGCCCAGGGCGGGACCGCTGACCTTCACCAGGACCAGTCCGAGACGGTCGGCGACGTACTCCATGAGGGTCGTCTTGCCGTAGCCGGGCGGGGAGACGAGCAGCAGCAGGCCGCCGGTGCCGGTGCGGCCGGACTCACCGGTGGTGCCGAGTTGTTTGGCGAGGCTGTCGCCGACCAGCGGCAGATAGACCTCGTCGACCAGCCGGTTGCGGACGAACGACGACATCACGCGCGGCCGGTGGTCGTCCAGCCGTAGCCGGGCGCGCTCCGCGGACACGAGGGTGGTGCGGCGGCGCTGGAAGGCGCGGAAGGCGGGCACGTCCCGCTCCCGGAACTCCTCGGTGCGGGCCAGGAACTCGTCCAGGCGCAGGGTGAGGGAGCGGTCGGTGATCCGGGGGTGGGTGCCGAGCAGATCCCCCACCGTGACGGTCAGCGGGGCGTCACAGGTGTGGCGGGGCACGTCCGGGCAGAGTTCGGCGGCCACGGCCTCCGCGAGGTCGCCGGCGGTCACCCGGTCGCCGGTGGCGGCGGCGTACGCGGTCAGCCAGGCCTCGACCAACTGGCGGCGGGCGCCGAGGCCGGCGAGGGCGGGGAGGTCGTCGTCGTAGGCCTCGCCGGCGACCGTACGGCGGAAGGTGTCGAGCAGGGTGCGGGTGCGGGCGCTGATGACGAAGCCCTCGGCTTCGCCGGTCAGTTCGTCGAGGAGGTAGGCGGCGCAGGACTCCGGGCTGACGGCTGTGTCCTCGTCCCAGTCCCGTACCGCGCGGGAGAGCTCGGAGCGCAGCGCGTCGAGGGCGGGCGGCGGTCCGAAGGCGTCGCGGACCCGTGCGAGGGAGCGGGCTCGGCGGGTGAGGTCGGCGCGCTCCTCCGCCGTGGTGCCGTGCGCCCAGTACAGCAGGGCGTGGGCGCGGGCGCCGGGTGCGTGGCGCAGCAGTCCGGCACCGTCGTACAGGGGCAGCAGGGCGGTGAGGATCGCGGTGGCGTCGTGGTCGTGGACGCCTCGTTCGTACCCTTCGTCGTACGCCTCCTCGGCGGCCCGCCGGACCAGGCCGGCGAGGTCGCCGGCGGCGGTCAGGGCGGCCGGGCCGGGCTGGTGCAGCAGACGGGCGGCGAGGTGTTCGGCGCGGTAGACCCCGGGCGACTCGGACGGCAGGTGCCGGTTCCACAGGGGGCGGTCGGCGAGGAGCGCGGGGTCGGTGACGGGGGTGCGGAAGTCGGTGCCGGTGAGGGCGAGCGCGAGGCCGTCGCCGTGCGGGACGACGGTGAGGTCCAGGGGCTGGGTGCTGACGGCGAACCGGTGGTCGCCGAGGCGGATGGCGCGGCCGCCGTCGGCGTAGAGGTCGGTGCGGTCGCGCAGGGCGCGGGCGGCCTCCTGCCGGGCGGAGCGCAGCCGGCCGTCGAGTTCCTCCGCGCGGACGCGGTCGCCGAGTTCGCGCAGTTCGCCGGCGGTGCGGCGGACCTTGGTGACGAGCGGGTCGGAGGCGAAGTAGGTGCTCACCGCGTCGGTGTCGGTGAGCGCGGCACAGCGGCGGGCGATCGTCTCCAGGACCCGGCCTGCGGCGGACGCGAGCTGTTCGGCGCGGCGGGCGCGGGCGTCGGAGAGGCTCTGCTTGCGCGCGGAGAACGCCTCGTAGATCTCGGTGCGCCGGTCGGCGAGTTCGCCGAGGACGTCGTCGAACTCGGCGAACCGGGACTCCAGCGATTCGAGCTGGGTGAGCACGCGGGTCAGTTGCTCGTCGCAGGCGTCCGGGGTGTCCGCCGCCGCGAGGGCGCCGGTGACCGTCTGGCCGAGGAGCGAGAGTTCGGCGGCGAAGCCGGCGCGTGCCTCGTGGTCGAGGAGGGCCCGGCGGCGGGCGTCGAGGGTGGCGCGGGCGCGGTTGACGCCGCCCATCGCCTCGGCGACCCGTTCCAGCACGGCCGTGCGGACGGTGGCGTCGGCGATGTCGAGACCGCCGACCACCTCGGTCACCGTGCGCAGTCCGTCGGCGAGTTCGTCCAGGCGGGCGGTGAGCGGGGCCGCCTCGGCGGTGGTGCCGATGGACTCGGCGTCGGCGACGAGCCGTTCGACGTCCGCGTGATGGGCGGCGAAGGCGTCCTCGCGGGCCAGGAAGGCGATCGCGCGCTGTCCGAAGGAGGCGAGGTCGCCCTCGGCCCCGGCGGCGAGTTCGTCGATGCGGGCGCGGTCCGCGTACCGCATGTCCTTCAGGGTCAGCAGGTGGCCCTGGGCATGGCGGAGTTCGGTCAGTCCGGAGACCCAGGCGGCGGCCTCGCGGGGCTGCTCCCCGCGCAGTCTGCGCACCACCGAGGCGATCCGGTCGGCCGCCTCGTCCAGCGCGGCGGCGGCCCGGTGCGTGAGGTCGCGTACGGTCTCGAACTCGGCGAGCACCTGCTCGGCGGTGGCCCGCATCCGGGCCAACGGGTCTCTGAGGTCGCCGAGTTCGGTGTCACCGAGCCAGTGGTGGGTGTCCAGGACGCGGACGCAGGCCGCCGCCAGGGCCGTGTACACCTCGGTGGTGGGGGTGGTCTCGGCCACGGAGCGGGCCAGGGACAGACAGTCGGAGATGCCGCGCACGAGGTCGGCGTTGCCGATCCGGGCCAGCGGGCCCTCGCCGGCGGGCCGGCCGGCGGCGTGGGTGTCGGAGTCGTAGGGCGACCGCCACAGCTGGACGGGGTGGACACGGGCGGGTTCGTCGCCGTCGGGGCGCAGCAGGGCGAGCAGTCCGTCGTCGAACAGCGCCCAACCGTGGCCGGCCATCGGGGTGGCGACCGCCTCGTGGATGAGGTTGTACGACAGCAGCAGCCCGCGTCCGCGGTCGGGCGCGTGGAAGACGTACAGCACGTCCTCCCCGTGCGGTGAGCGCACCTCGCGCTCGAACTCCATGCCGGTGGTGTCGAGTTCGTACGTCTTGTGCGGGCCGGCGGCCAGGCAGTAGCCGCCGGGGAACACGATGCCCTGGTCCTCGGGGAGCCGGCGGCAGCCCTGCCCGATGCCGTCGAGGCGGACGACGGACCGGGTGAGGGTGTGGAACACCAGGTAGCGGTGCGCGGTCTCCTTGTACGGCAGGATCCGCAGCAGGATCAGGGGGCCGACGCGGGCGTGGGCGATCTCGGCGTCCGCGAGGGACTGCAGTGGCTCGTCGACGGGTTCGTCGTGGATGCCGTCGGGGGTGCCGGTGTCGTTCTCGGTCTTGACGGTGAGGGTGCCGCCGAGGGTGTCGACGAAGACCTCGCCCTGGACGGAGACGTGCGGGTGGCGGCCGAGGACGTGGTCCTCGCGGGTGGTGGGCGTCCAGTCGATGTCGGCGGCCGGGGCGAGGGCGTGGTCGCGGTCGCCGCGCGCGTCGAGAAAGGCGGCCCGGCCGTCCTCGGAGACCGTCCAGCGCAGGACGCGGATGTCGCCGGCCTTCTCGCCGGTCTGGAAGACGGCGAGCAGCTTGCCGTCGACACGGCGGAGCCGCAGCAGGCGTGCCTGGCGGTAGTAGCGGTGCAGGGCGGCGAACTCGCGGACGAAGTCCGGGTCGTCGAGGAGTCCTGGCACGGCATCGTCGGGGAGCCGGTTCAGGTCGCGGTCGTGCGGGGCGAGGACGTCGCCGACCGTGACGTCGGCCTCGGGCCGGGGCCGGGTGTCGTAGCCGAAGAGCAGCACCTCGCCCAGGGCGACGATGTCACGGGGCACGGCGGTGCGGTCGGTGCGCAGCCGCTCGGTGCCGGTGAGGCGCAGTTCGGGGGCGCCGAACTCCTCGGCGCGGCGGTGGTTCAGCGTCTCCGCGCGGCGGGCGAGTTCGGCGGCCTGTGCGGAGAGGCGGTCACGCAGCAGCTGGTAGGCGCCGTCGTCGGCCGTCGTCCCGGTGCCGGGCGCGACGGCGGTTGCGGAGGGGCCCGGGTCCGGCGTCTCGCGCGGGGCCGTGTGCGTGGGCTCGTGGGTGCCGGTGGTCATGGCTGCCTCTCGAAGAGCGAGCGGGAGCCGCCGTCCCCTGTGCGGCGGCTCCCGGCCGAAGGGTGGTCAGGCCCTGGGGTGGCCGTTCAGCGCGGCCACCGGTGTGTCCGAGAGCCCCAGCTCACCTGCCTTCTCGATCAGTTGCTGGAAGCGGCCGGTGTTCTCGCCGCCCTGCTGCATCAGCCGCATCAGCAGCGCGGACACGGTGAGGTTCTGCACGTCGGCCGTGGAGACGGAGCCCAGGATCCGGCTCAGGTCGTCGGGGAAGCTCGCGGAGCCGTCCAGCCAGGGGCCGGCGAGGGCCTGCGCGGTCTCGGAGTTCTGGACGAAGCCGTCCACGCCCTTGCCGAGCGCGATGGACGACACCAGCCGGTCGAGGAAGACCGACTCGCCGCCGACGATGTTGATGTCCGCGTTCTCCAGACCGGTCGCGAGGACCGTGGCCTGCGCCTCGGCGACCTGCCGCTGGACCTCGAGGCCGGCGAGCCGGACGTCCTTCTCGGCCTCCAGCCGCAGCCGGTACTCCTCGTGGCCGCGGGACGCCTCGTCGAGCGCGGCCATCGCCGCCGCCTTCTCGGTGAGGCCGGCCGCCTCCGCCCGCAGCTTCCCGCTGATCGCCTCCGCGTCGGCGAGAGCCCTGGCCCGGGCTCCCTCGGCCTCCGCGCGCATCCGCGCCCCGGCCGCCTCGGCCTCGGCGCGGCCCGCCTTCTCGATGACCTCGGCCTCCTTGTCGCGGACCTGCACGGCGGCGAGGCCCTCGGCCGCGGCCTCCGCCTGGACGCCCTCGGCCAGCCGCAGCTTGGCCCGCGCGTCGAGGTCGGCCGTCTTCAAACGGGCCTCGGCGAGGGTGAGTTCCTCGGCGGCGCGGTGGGTGGCGGCCTGCTCGGCGGCCTCGGCGGCCTTGATGTCCTTGACCAGCTTCTCCTGCGCCTCGGCCTCCGCGGCGATGATCACGGCCTGCCGCTGCCGCTCCGCCTCCTCGACCGCCCGCAGCTTCAGAATCGACTCCTCCTGCTCGGCGACCGTGCGGTCCACCGCGACCCGTTCCCGGACGACCTCGGCGATCTCCCGCTTCTCCGCCTCGACCTCCTTGTCGGCGGCGATCCGGGTGAGTACGGTCTCCCGCTCGCGGGCGATGACCTCCAGCATCCGGTCCTTCTCGATGCGCTCGCTCTCGACGGCGATGACCCGCTCGCGGTTCTTGGCGGCGACGGCGACCTCGCGGGCCTGGTTCTCGCGCTGCACGCCGAGCTGCTCCTCGGTGCGCAGGAACGCGCTCTGCGCGCGCAGCCGCTCCTCCTCCACCACCCGCGCGGTCTCGGCCTCCTCGCGGGCGCGCACGGTCTCTATCTCCCGGCGCTGCTTGATCTCGGCGTCGGCCTGGCGGCGCTCCAGCTCCAGGATGGCCTCCCGCGCGTCGACGTTCTGCCGGGTGATCTCCTTCTCCTCGCCGCGCTGGGCCTCGTTGGTGCGGACGTGCTCGATGGCCGTCAGCTCGGTGATCTTGCGGATGCCCTGCGCGTCGAGCACGTTGCCCGGGTCGAGCTGGGTGAGCGGCGTCTGCTCCAGGTAGTCGATCGCGGCGTCCTCGAGGTGGTAGCCGTTCAGGTCGACCCCGATGACCTCGATGATCCGGTACCGCAGCTCCTCGCGCTTGGTGTAGAGGTCGGTGAAGTCCATCTGCTTGCCGACGGTCTTCAGCGCCTCGGAGAACTTGGCGTGGAACAGCTCCTGCAGCGTGTTCCGGTCGCTGGCCCGTGCGGTGCCGACGGCCTGGGCGACCTTGATGACGTCGTCCACCGTCTTGCTGACCTTGACGAAGAACGTGATGCGGATGTCGGCGCGGATGTTGTCCCGGCAGATCAGGCCTTCCTTGCCCGCCCGGGTGATCTCGATGGTCTTCACCGAGATGTCCATCACCTCGGCCTTGTGCAGCACGGGAAGCACGACCGACCCGGTGAACGTCACGTCGACCTTGCGGGTCTTGGAGACGATCAGTGCCTTGCCCTGTTCGACCTTGCGGAACAGTTTGGTGACCAGTAGCAGGCCGACGAGCAGGAACAGCAGGGCGACGCCGACGAGTACGGCGATGCCCACGGTGGCGGCATCCATGGGACACGTCCTTCTGGGCTGAGAACGGGCAGAAGTCTGGTGAAGAGGTGCCTCGTTGACGAGGCGGCTGCATCTCGGTGCAGGAGGAGACGGCTCAGCCGGCGCGGCGGTTTCGCCGCGGACGCGGCAACCGCGAGGACCCGGGTTCATCCGGGAAGGGACAGCGCGGCGGCCCCGGGAGCGGGCGGGCGGGCAGCTCCGTCGCGGTCCTCACGTCCGTCCGCATCTGCGCCCCCCTCTTCCGCTCACCGCTCACCGCTCATGCCGGGGCGGCACCGCTCCCCTCCGGGCTCCGGTGCCGGGCACCTGCCGGTGTCCGGCACCGGAACCATCCGCGGTGCTCCCCGCGGACCATGCTGCCCTCAGGGGGTACGATCACGCATTGCCGGAAACCGGCAATGTTCTTGTAGGTCTTGGTGCCGGTGTGACGCAGCCCATGCGTTAGGGTCGCGTCAAGAACAGGGGGGCGACGTGACGGAGCGGGACATTCCAGAGCAGTATCTGGACGGGTATGCCTCCATCCTGAAAGAGGTCGCGGCCACGGGCCGGCGCCTCACCCGGGACGAGATCGCCTCCCGGCGGACCCTGGGGGAACGAGCGGCGGAGTCGGGATTCGGACTGCGCTCCCTCGTCAGCGCCCATCTGTCCGCAGCCCGCGGGGCGTGGCCGCGCGGCACGGACTCGGCGGACGGCGCGCTCGCCGCCGTGCAGCAGGTCGTGGACGCGTTCGCCGAGGGGTACGAGCGGGCGCAGCGGCTGGCCGTGCGTCAGGAGGAGGCGGCGCGGCGGGAGTTCATCGACGACCTGCTCTACGGGCGGAGCGATCTGGGGCGGCTCGCGGAGCGCGCCGAGCGCTTCGGACTGCGGCTGTCGCACGAGCACGCGGTCGCGGTGGCCGGCGGCGCGGTGGTCTACGACGAGGGCGACCCGGTGCCGCGGCAGGTGGAGCGCGCCCTGATATCCCGTTTCGGTGACCGCAGCATCCTGCTCACCACCAAGGACGGACGGCTGCTGTGCATCGCGCCCGGACACCAGAGTGAGGTGCTCACCTACTTCGCCAAGCAGGCGCACGCCGCCACCGACGGAGGCCAGGTGGCCATCGGCCGCCCGCAGTTCGGGCCGGGCGGTGTCGTCCAGTCGTACGAGGAGGCGCTGAGCTCGCTGGAGATAGCCGAGCGGCTGGGACTCGACGATCCGGTGCTGCGCGCCGCCGACCTGCTCGTCTATCCCGTACTGGCCCGCGACCGCCAGGCCATGGCCGATCTGGTGCACAACACGCTGGGGCCGCTGACCGCGGCCCGGGGCGGCGCCCAGCCGCTCCTGGACACGCTGACCGCCTACTTCGACACCGGCTGTGTGGCGGCGGAGGCGGCCCGGCGGCTGTCACTGAGCGTGCGTGCGCTGACGTACCGCCTGGAGCGGATCCACAAGCTGACCGGCGCGAACCCGTCGGATCCGGCCCACCGCTACATGCTGCAGACCGCGGTGATCGGCGCGCGACTGCTGGACTGGCCGGGCGACGGGTTCGCGACGGGGTGAGGCCGCCGGTCAGTCCTCGGCCAGCGTGATGTCCCGGTGCTGGACCGCGTGGACGACGGGCAGCAGCATGAGGCCGCTGGGGCGCAGTTCCATGAGGGTGGCCTCGACGCGGGCGGGACCCTTCTTCAGGGCTCCGGCGGGCACGGTGCCGGTGTTCTCCCAGCGGTGCTTCTTTCCGTCGCAGACGGCCTTGGTGCCGCCGACGGAGTAGTGGAGCGTGGACGAGGGCCGGCTCACCGCGGAGCTGACGAAGACCGGCCCGCTGCCGCCGTGGCAGCGGTAGGTACCCGAGAGGGTGACGGAACCGTCGGCCATCCGGCCCTTGGAGTCCACGGTCACGGACTCCTCGGGAGCGGCGGAGACGGCCGACGCCGCCGAGGGGGCGGCCGCGGCGAAGCCGAACAGCAGCAGCCCGGCCCCGGCCGCAACGCCGAGAAGGGGACGTACGGGCATGGGGAACCTCCCGAAATGAGCGGAATCTGGCAATCCACCAGTACCCGGCGCGGTGTCCGCGGCCGGTCACCGTCACCTGTTCGGTGGCGAGTCGGCTGCGGCCGCGCCACTCAGGGCAGCAGGGCGAAGCCGTCGAGTTCCACCATCGCCCGTTCGTCCCACAGCCGGACCACCTCCACCACCGCCATCGCCGGGTAGTCCCGGCCGGCCAGCTCGCGCCAGACCCGGCCCAGTTCGCGGGCGTGCGTGCGGTAGGCGGCCACGTCGGTGGCGTACACGGTGACGCGGGCCAGGTCGGCGGGGGCGCCGCCGGCGGCGCGCAGGGCGGTGAGCAGATTGGCGAGGGCCCGGGTGAACTGCTCGGGCAGGGTGTCGCCGACCACCTTGCCGTCGGCGTCGAGGGCGGTCTGGCCGGCCAGGAACACCAGCCGGGAGCCGGTGGCGACGACGGCGTGGGAGAAGCCGGCCGGCGGGGAGAGCTCGGGCGGGTTGACGCGCTCGGCGGTCACCTGTCCTCCAGGTTCTTGTACAACTCCTTGGCGATGATGCTCCGTTGCACCTCACTCGCCCCCTCGTAGATGCGGGGGGCGCGGACCTCGCGGTAGAGGTGTTCGAGCAGGTGCCCGCGCTGCAGGGCGCGTGCTCCGTGGAGCTGGACGGCCCTGTCGACGACGTACTGCGCGGTCTCGGTGGCCAGCAGCTTCGCCATCGCGGAGCGCCGGGGCACATCGGGGGCGCCCTCGTCGTACGCCGTCGCCGCCGCGTAGACCATCAGCCGGGCCGACTCCGTGCGCAGGGCCATCTCGGCGACCTGGTGGGCGACGGACTGGAGGTCCTTCAGCTTGCCGCCGAAGGCGTCCCGCCGGGCGGTGTGGCCGAGGGTCGCGTCCAGGGCGGCCTGGGCCATGCCGACGGCGAAGGCGCCGACGCTGGGGCGGAACAGGTTGAGGGTGTCCATCGCGACGCGGAAGCCCCGGTCCACCTCGCCGAGCACGTCGTCGGCGGTCACCGGCACGGCGTCGAAGGCGAGGGCGCCGATGGGGTGCGGCGAGAGCATGTCGAGCGCGGTCCCGGTGAGGCCGGGCCGGTCGGCGGGGACCAGGAACGCGGTCACGCCGCGCGCGCCGGCGCCGGGGGTGGTGCGGGCGAACGCCGTGTAGAAGTCGGCCTCGGGCGCGTGCGAGATCCAGCACTTCTCCCCGCTGAGCCGCCACCCGTCCGCCGCCGGGGTCGCGGTGAGGGACAGTGCGGCCGCGTCCGAGCCGGCGGCCGGTTCGGTCAGGGCGAAGGCCGCGACCGCCGTGCCGGCGGCCACCCGGGGGAGCCAGTGGGCGCGCTGGGCGTCCGTGCCGTGGGCGTGGACCGGGTGGGCGCCCAGGCCCTGGAGGGCGAGGGCGGTCTCCGCCTCGGTGCAGGCGTGGGCGAGGGACTCGCGCATCAGGCACAGCTCGAGCGCCCCCGAGGTGAACAGGCGGGGCAGCAGGCCGAGCGCGCCGAGTTCGGCCAGCAGCGCGCGGTTCACCCGGCCGGGCTCACCCTTCCCGGCGAGCGGCCGCAGGCGCTCCGCGGCCAGTACGCGCAGCTCCGCACACCAGGCGAGTTGTGCCGGTTCGAGCGAGAATGCGGTCATCGCCGGTCCCTTCCCTCGCCACTGGGCCACTCCCGAGGTTATCGCGGACCGTTGACTGCCGTCACCAACGCGATACGCTCCTGAGGCGAGCCCACCACGCCAAGGGGGCGAACCGTCATGAATCCACGGGCCACCGCGCACGTCGACACCTTCGCCCGCGACCATCTCCCACCACCCGGGCAGTGGCCCGAGCTCCGCTTCGACCTGCCGGAGCTGCGCTACCCCGAGCGGCTGAACTGCGCCGCCGAACTGCTGCACGGCCAGCCCGACGGCCGCCCCGCGTTCCGCGCCCCAGACGGCACGGCCTGGACGTACGGCGAGCTGCGCGCCCACGTGGACCGGCTCGCCCACCTCCTCACCGGTGACCTCGGGATCGTCCCCGGCAACCGGGTGCTGCTGCGCGGCCCCACCACGCCCTGGCTGGCCGCCTGCTGGCTGGCGGTGCTGAAGGCGGGCGGGATCGCCGTCACCGTACTGGCCCAGCAGCGCCCCCACGAGCTGCGCACCGTCTGCGAGATCGCCGAGGTCCGCCACGCGCTGTGCGACGCGCGGGCCGTCGACGACCTCGCCAAGGCCGAGGTCCCGGACCTCGCCGTGCTCACCTACGGCGGCGACTCCCCCGGCGACCTGCTGCGCCGCCCCGCGCCCGGCACACCGTACGAGGCCGTGCCGACCGCGGCCGACGACGTGGCGCTGATCGCCTTCACCTCCGGCACGACCGGGCGTCCCAAGGGCTGCATGCACTTCCACCGGGACGTGCTGGCGATCGCGGACACCTTCTCCCGGCACGTGCTGCGGCCGGTCGCGGACGACGTGTTCGCCGGCAGTCCCCCGCTCGGCTTCACCTTCGGCCTCGGCGGCCTGGTGGTGTTCCCGCTGCGGGCCGGCGCCAGCGCGCTGCTCCTCGAACAGGCGCACCCGCGGCAGCTGTTGCCCGCGATCGCCGAGCACGGGGTGTCGGTGCTGTTCACCGCGCCCACCGCCTACCGGGCGATGCTCGGCGAACTGGACTCCCACGACGTCTCCTCGCTGCGCCGCTGCGTCTCGGCCGGCGAGAACCTCCCCGCCGCCACCTGGCGGGCCTGGCACGAACGCACCGGGCTGCGGATCATCAACGGCATCGGCGCCACCGAACTGCTGCACATCTTCGTCTCCGCCGCCGACGAACGGATCCGCCCCGGGACGACGGGATTTCCGGTCCCCGGCTGGCAGGCCCGGGTGCAGGACGCCGACGGCGTCCCGGTGCCCGACGGGGAGCCGGGACTGCTCGCGGTGCGCGGCCCGGTCGGCTGCCGCTACCTCGCCGACCCGCGCCAGCGGGAGTACGTGCGCGACGGCTGGAACATCACCGGCGACACCTATGTCCGCGACCCCGACGGCCGGTTCCGGTACGTCGCCCGCGCCGACGACATGATCATCTCGGCCGGGTACAACATCGCCGGCCCCGAGGTCGAGGACGCCCTGCTGCGCCACCCGGACGTCGTGGAGGCGGCGGTGGTCGGGCGGCCCGACGAGACACGCGGCCAGGTCGTGGTGGCGTACGCGGTCCTCGTGGAGGGCGCGCCGCGCGACGCGGAGGCGCTGCGTTCCTTCGTGAAGTCCGAACTCGCGCCGTACAAGTGCCCGAAGGAGATCGTGTTCCTGGAGGCGCTGCCGCGCACGGCCACCGGCAAGCTCCAGCGGTTCCGTCTGCGCGCTCCCGCCGGGACCGGCGAGGGCCGGACGTGACGCCCCCGGACGGCACCCCCGCGCACACGACCTAAGATGATCAACGTGTCCGACCAGCAAGCCCAGCACGCTCCGAGATCCCTCATCGTCACGCTCTACGGCGCGTACGGCCGCTCCGTGGAGGGCCCGGTGCCCGTCGCCGAGCTGATCCGGCTGCTGGCCGCGGTCGGTGTGGACGCCCCGTCCGTGCGCTCCTCGGTGTCCCGGCTGAAACGGCGCGGCCTGCTGGTCCCCGCGCGCACCGCCCTCGGGGCGGCCGGCTACGAACTCTCGCCCGAGGCACGCCAGTTGCTCGACGACGGCGACCGGCGGGTGTACGCCACGGATCCGCCGGAGGACGAGGGCTGGGTGCTCGCCGTGTTCTCCGTGCCGGAGTCCCAACGGCAGAAGCGGCACGTCCTGCGCTCACGGCTGTCCGGCCTCGGCTTCGGCACGGCGGCCCCGGGCGTGTGGATCGCCCCGGCCCGGCTGTACGAGGAGACCAGGCACACCCTGGAACGGCTGCGCCTGGACGCCTACGTCGACTTCTTCCGCGGCGCGCACCTCGGCTTCGCGCCAACCGCTCAGGCGGCCGCGCGCTGGTGGGACCTGACCGCCATCGCCGGGCAGCACGAGGCGTTCCTGGACCGGCACGCGCCGGTGCTGCGCGCCTGGGAGGAGCGGACGGACACCCCGCCCGAGGAGGCCTACCGCGACTACCTCCTCGCCCTGGACTCCTGGCGTCATCTCCCCTACGCCGACCCCGGACTGCCCGCCGCCCTGCTCCCCGCCGGCTGGCCGGGCACCCGCTCGGCGGCCGTCTTCCGCGGCCTGCACGACCGGCTGCGGGACGCGGGGGCGCGGTTCGTGGGCGTGTGACGGCCCGGGGCCGCGCCCCGCGCGCCCGTCACTGGGGCGGGGTCGGCGTGTCGTGGGTGCGGTACATGGCCTGCACGTCCAGCTCCAGCTGGACCGTCGGCCCGACGACGGCGATGCCACGGGCGAGCATGGAACGCCAGTTGAGGGTGAAGTCCTCGCGGTGCAGCTCCGCCTTCGCGAGCGCCGCGCAGCGCAGTTCCTGCTCGTAGCCGCCGTTTACGGTGCCGAGGTACTCGGTGTCGAGCCCCACGGAGCGGCTGGTGCCGTGCATCGTGAGGGTGCCGTGCAGCGTCCACCGGGAGCCGCCGCGGTAGGCGAACCGGGTGCTGGTGAAGTCGATGTACGGGTAGTTGCCGACGTCGAGGAAGTCGGCGGACCGCAGGTGGTTGTCGCGGGTCCGGTTGCCCGTGGTGAGGCTGGAGGCGTCGATGCGCACCGAGACCTGGGAGTCGGCCATGTTCTCCGCGACCCGGATGCCGCCCTCGAACCGGGTGAAGCGGCCGTGCACATGGGCCATGCCCACGTGTTTGGCGATGAACCGGATCGCGGTGTGCGGAGGGTCGAACAGCCAGGTGCCGGGCGGCGGCAGCTCCAGTTGGCGTCCGGGTTGCAGCGTCACGCGCACGGGGGCGAGAGCCACCCCGGCGGTGATGTCGACGGTCTCGCGGACGGGCGTCAGGCCCTCCGCGGCCACCATCACGCTGTACCTCCCCGGGGGCAGGGCCGCCATGAAGTAGCCGTACGGGTCGGTGGTGCCGCCGGCCACCACACGGTGGCTGTCGAGAGCGGTCACCGTGACCTCGGCCGCACCCAGGGGCTGCCCCAGGACGTCGACGGTCTCGCAGCCGAACGCCCCCGCCCCGTCCGGCAGGGGGACCGTGAGGCCCGAGGCGGCGCCGGAGGCGCCGTGCGGGCGCAGGCGTCGAAGCAGTCCGAGGACCATGTGGTGTTCACCTTTCCGCATGTGTGTTTCCGCGCGGCCCGTACGCCACGCCGCGTTCGCGGCTGCCAACGACCCGGGAGAACAGGACATCAGTACGAGGGGACGGTCTGACATCGATCCTAAAGCCGCCGGGAGGGCAAAGGCGCTGGTCCCAGAGCCTTGACGAGCACCGGTCAACGCCGGACGGACCACCGGAAGAGCGCACGATGGGGGCGTATGTCGGGATTTGGAGGGGCGGCACTTTGCAGTGACGCTCCGGCGAACGGCGGGAAGCGTGTGGCGATATTCATGCAGCATGCACGGTTACGGCGCGCTTCACTCACGTTCCCCGCACACCTCGCCCGGAGCGGGCGGTGCCGGCCGCGACCGGGCTCAGCCTCCCAGGGTGAGCCGGGGCTTGGGCGCGTCCGTACGGCCGGTGCGCGGAGGCCTGCTGCCCGCCCGGTACGGCGCCGGCCAGACCACGCCCGGGCCCTCGTACCCCTGCTCGGCCGCCGCGTGCAGCGTCCAGTGCGGGTCGTAGAGGTGCGGGCGGGCGAGTGCGCACAGGTCCGTACGCCCGGCGAGGATCAGGGAGTTGACGTCGTCCCAGGAGGAGATGGCGCCCACCGCGATCACCGGGACGCCCGCCTCGTGCCGCACCCGGTCGGCGAACGGGGTCTGGTACGAGCGCCCGAACTCCGGTTCCTCCTCCGCCACGACCTGCCCGGTCGACACGTCGATCGCGTCGGCGCCGTGCGCGGCGAAGGCACGGGCGATCGCGACCGCGTCCTCCGCCGTGACGCCGCCCCGCGCCCAGTCGGTCGCGGAGATGCGGACGGTCATCGGCCGGTCACCGGGCCACGCCGCGCGCACCGCGTCGAACACCTCCAGCGGGAAACGGAGCCGCTTCTCGGGTGAGCCGCCGTAGGCGTCGGTGCGGTGGTTGGTCAGCGGGGAGAGGAAGCCGGAGAGCAGATAGCCGTGGGCGCAGTGCAGCTCCAGCAGGTCGAAACCGGCCCGCGCGGCCCGCACGGCGGTGGCGGCGAACTGCTCCCTCAGATCGGTGAGCTGCGCCCGGGACAGTGCGCGCGGCACCTGGCCGCCCGGCCGGTACGGCAGGGGCGAGGCGGCTACGAGGGGCCAGTTGCCCTCGTCGAGCGGCTCGTCCATGCCTTCCCACATCCGCTTGGTCGAGCCCTTGCGACCGCTGTGCCCGAGCTGCACGCCGATCGCGGCGCCGGGGGCCTGTGCGTGCACGAAGTCGGTGATCCGCCGCCACGCCTCGGCCTGTCTGCCGGTCCAGAGGCCGGCGCAGCCGGGCGTGATGCGGCCCTCCGGGCCGACGCACACCATCTCGGTCATCACCAGCCCGGCGCCGCCCAGCGCGCGGGCGCCGAGGTGGACGAGGTGGAAGTCGCCGGGGACCCCGTCGAGCGCGGAGTACATGTCCATGGGCGAGACGACGACCCGGTTCCGCAGGGTGAGACCGCGCATCCGGAACGGGGTGAACATCGGGGGCGTACCGGGCGGGCAGCCGAACTCCCGCTCCACGGACCCGGTGAACCGGGCGTCGCGCAGCCGCAGATTGCCGTGGGTGACCCGGCGGCTGCGGGTGAGCAGGTTGAACGCGAACTGGCGGGGCGGCTGCGCGAGATGGCGGGACAGGTCCTCGAACCACTCCAGGCTGGCCCGTGCCGCGCGCTGGGTGGAGGCGACCACGGGCCGGCGTTCCTCCTCGTACGCGGCCAGCGCGGTCTCGACGGTGGGCTGTTCGCGCAGGCAGGCGGCGAGGGCCAGGGCGTCCTCGACGGCGAGCTTGGTGCCGGAGCCGATGGAGAAGTGGGCGGTGTGGGCGGCGTCGCCGAGGAGCACGACGTTGCCGTGCGACCAGCGTTCGTTGACCACCGTACGGAAGGTGGTCCAGGCCGAGTTGTTGGACTTCAGCGGGCGTCCGCCGAGCGCGTCGGCGAAGATCTTGGCGCAGCGCTCGACGGACTCCGTCCCGTCCGTCCCGTCGAACCCGGCCGCGCGCCACACCTCCTCGCGCATCTCGACGATCACGGTGGAGGCGTCGGCGGAGTACGGGTAGCCGTGCAGCTGCATCACGCCGTGCTCGGTCTCGGCGATCTCGAAGCGGAAGGCGTCGAAGGCGAAGTCGGCGGCCAGCCAGACGTAACGGCACCGGTGCTCGGTGATCCGGGGCCGGAACACGTCCGCGAAGGCCTCCCGGGTGGTGCTGTGGACTCCGTCGGCGGCGACGACGAGGTCGTACGTCCGCGCCAGCCGGGCGGGGTCCGGGGCCGCGGTCCGGAAGCGGAGTTCCACGCCGAGGGAGCGGCAGCGGTCGTGCAGGATCTCCAGCAGGCGGTGCCTGCCCAGCGCGGCGAAGCCGTGTCCCCCCGAGGTGTGCGGGACGCCCCGGTGGACGATGTCGATGTCGTCCCAGCGGGTGAAGTCCCGCTGCAGGGCCGCGTAGACGACGGGGTCGGCGTGCTCGATGCCGCCGAGGGTCTCGTCCGAGAGGACGACTCCGAAGCCGAAGGTCTCGTCGGGGGGATTGCGTTCCCAGAGGGTGATATGCCGGTCGGGGTCGAGGCGTTTCAGCAGCGCGGCGGTGTAGAGGCCGCCGGGGCCGCCGCCGATGACCGCCACGCGCGCGGGGCGGTTTCCCTGGCTCCTGGCGGAAGGCATCCGCTCACCTCCCCCGCCACTTCGGGGTGCGCTTCTCGGTGAAGGCCGCGTGGAACTCCGCGTAGTCCTCGCCGTTCATGAGGAGGGCCTGGGTGGAGGCGTCCAGCTCCACCGCCGCCGCGAGCGGCATGTCCAGTTCGGCGGTGAGCAGGGCCTTGGTCTGGGCGTGGGCCAGGGCGGGGCCGTCGGCCAGGCGGCGGGCCAGGGCCCGCGCGGCCTCGTCGGCGTCGCCCTCGTCCGTCAGCACGCTGATCAGGCCGATGCGCTCGGCCTCCGGTGCCCGTACCGGGTCTCCCAGCATGAGCAGCCGGGTGGCGTGGCCCAGGCCGACCACCCGGGGCAGCAGATAGGCCGCGCCCATGTCGCCGCCCGACAGGCCGACCCGGGTGAAGAGGAAGGCGAAGCGGGCGCCCGCGTCGGCGACGCGGAAGTCGGCGGCCAGGGCGAGGACCGCCCCGGCGCCCGCCGCCACCCCGTGGACCGCGGCGACCACCGGGAACGGGCACTCCCGGATCGCCCGCACGACCTGACCGGTCATCCGGTTGAAGTCGAGCAGCTCGGCGGTGTCCATGGCGAGGGTGGCGCCGATGATCTCGTCGACGTCGCCGCCGGAGCAGAAGCCGCGGCCCTCGCCGGCCAGCACCAGGGCCCGTACGGCCCGCTCCCGGGCCAGCTCGGCGAGCAGGTCGCGCAGATCGGCGTAGGCGCCGAAGGTGAGCGCGTTGAGCTTGTCGGGGCGGGCGAGGGTGACGGTGGCGACCCCGTCGGCCAGATCGACGCGCAGATGCTCCCAGCGGGAGGTGCGGGCGGCGGAGCCGGTGAAGGGACTCATGAGGGCGGCCTCCTCGGACGGGCACTGCGCGGCTCAGTGAGTTCTGTCCGATGAATTTATCACCTGTCCGTGACTTCCGTCACGGGTGCGCGATACGCCGTTCGGGCGCCGTCCCGTCCGTCACGACTCGTCGACATACCGGTAACGGCGGGAGCCCGCGTGCGAGGCGGGGCGTGGAGCTGGGTAAGCCGCCCGTTGCCGGGGCAGAGGGCCCCGGCACGGCGCCCCCGGGCACGGGGGCCGGTGCCCCGCCCCCCTCGGGGGGCCGTACCGGCTGCGCCGTACCATGGGCTGCTGAACGCGAGGAGCACCCGCTCCATGAACGGACCCGTCGTGCACGAACCCCCCGCCGCTTCCACCTCCTGGCGCGTAGCGCTGCCGCACACCGCCGCGGCGGTGCCGGTGGCCCGTGCACTGGTCCGTACGGCACTGGCCGAGCGGGAGCACGCCGCCGACTGCGACACGGCGGAGCTGCTGACGGCGGAGCTGGTGGCGAACGCGGTGGAGCACACCTCGGGGAGCACGCCGATCGAGCTGGTGGTGCGGCTGCTGCCGGCCGGCTGCCAGGTCGAGGTGCACGACGCCGACCCGGAGCCCCCCGGTGAGCTCACCCGCCCGTCCCTCGGGATGCCCGACCCCTGGCAGGAGAACGGGCGGGGGCTGCTGCTGATCCGCACCCTGAGCTCGTCCTGCGGCCACCGCCCCACCGAGTCGGGCAAGGCGGTGTGGTTCCGGCTGCCGGGACAGCGGCGCCCGGTCTGAACGCGGCGCGGGACCTCAGGCGAGGGTCGCGACCAGGACCGCCTTGATCGTGTGCATACGGTTCTCCGCCTCGTCGAAGACCACCGAGTGCGCCGACTCGAACACCTCGTCGGTCACCTCCAGGGAGGTCAGGCCGTGGGTCTCGTGGATCTCCCGGCCGACCTTCGTGCCCAGGTCGTGGAAGGCCGGCAGACAGTGCAGGAACTTGACGTCCGGGTTGCCGGTGGCGCGCAGGACGTCCATGGTCACCGCGTACGGGGCGAGGGCGGCGATCCGCTCGTCCCACACCTCCTTGGGCTCCCCCATGGAGACCCAGACGTCCGTGACCACGAAGTCCGCGCCCGCGACGCCCTCGCCGATCTCCTCGGTGAGCGTGATGCGGGCCCCGCTGGACGCGGCGAGCTCATAAGCCCGGTCGACGATCTCCTGGGCGGGCCAGTACGCCTTGGGGGCGACGACACGGACGTCCATGCCCAGCAGGGCGGCCGTCACCAGGTAGGAGTTGCCCATGTTGAAGCGGGCGTCGCCCAGGTAGGCGAAGGCGATCCCGGTGAGCGGCTTGGCGCAGTGCTCGGTCATGGTGAGCACGTCGGCGAGCATCTGGGTGGGGTGCCAGTCGTCGGTGAGCCCGTTGTAGACGGGCACCCCCGCGTACGCCGCGAGCTCCTCCACCTTGTCCTGGCTGTCGCCGCGGTACTCGATGCCGTCGTACATCCGGCCCAGCACCCGGGCGGTGTCCCGCACCGACTCCTTGTGGCCCATCTGCGAGCCGGACGGATCGAGGTACGTCGTCGAGGCGCCCTGGTCGGCGGCCGCGACCTCGAACGCGCAGCGGGTGCGCGTCGAGGTCTTCTCGAAGATCAGCGCGACGTTCCTGCCCCGCAGGTACCGCTGCTCGGTCCCGGCCCGCTTGGCGGCCTTCAGTTCGGCGGCCAGCTCCAGCAGTCCGAGGAACTCCTGCGCGGTGAAGTCCAGCTCCTTGAGGAAGTGGCGGCCGGCGAGGGCGGTCGGGACAGTCGCCATGGGGCGCTCCAGTAATGGGGGACATGAACCCTTGGAAGTCTATACGACGTTTTGTATTTCTATACGGCCTACCGCACCGCGTCCCGCTGGACGGGACAGCTCATGCAGCGCGGCCCGCCCCTCCCCCGGCCCAGTTCGCTGCCGGGGATCTCTATCACCTCGATGCCCTGCTTGCGCAGGTGCGTGTTGGTGGTGGAGTTCCGCTCGTAAGCGACGACCACGCCCGGTTCGACGGCGAGGACGTTGCAGCCGTCGTCCCACTGCTCACGCTCGGCGGCGTGCACGTCCTGGGTGGCGGTCAGCACCCGGATCTCACTGAGCCCCAGCGCGGCCGCGATCGCGCGGTGCATGTGCTCCGGCGGATGGTCGGTGACCTTCAGCTCCTTGTCCCCCGCGCCCGGCTCGATGGTGTACGAGCGGAGCATGCCCAGGCCGGCGTACTGGGTGAAGGTGTCGCCGTCGACCATCGTCATCACCGTGTCGAGGTGCATGACGGCGCGCCGCTTCGGCATGTCGAGGGCGACGATGGTCTCGGCGGAGCCGGCCGCGAACAGCTTGTGCGCGAGCATCTCCACCGCCTGCGGGGTGGTCCGCTCGCTCATCCCGATCAGCACCGCCCCGTTGCCGATGACCAGCACGTCCCCGCCCTCGATGGTGGACGGGTAGTCGGCCTGCCCCTCGGACCAGACGTGGAAGGACTCCTCGCGGAACAGCGGGTGGTGCCGGTAGATCGCCTCGAAGTGCACGGTCTCGCGCTGCCGGGCCGGCCACCGCATCGCGTTGATGGCGACACCGTCGTAGATCCAGGCGGAGGTGTCGCGGGTGAAGAGGTGGTTGGGCAGCGGCCCGAGCAGGAAGTCGTCGAGCTCCATGGCGTGGAAGCGCACGGAGGTGGGCTCCGGGTGGGCGTCCAGGAACTCCCGCTTGGTCATCCCGCCGATCAGCACCTCGGCGAGCCCGGGCGCCGCAAGGGTCTCGAAGGCGGCCCGCAGATGGTCGGTGGCGAGCGGGCCGTACTCCTTCTCGTCGAAGACCCGGTCCAGGACGAGAGCGCGGGCCGCCGGGATGTCCAGCGTCTCGGAGAGCAGGTCACCGAAGAGGTGGACGGTGACCCCGCGGTCGCGCAGGACGTCGGCGAATCCGTCGTGCTCGGCGCGCGCCCGGCGCACCCAGAGCACGTCGTCGAAGAGCAGGGCGTCCTTGTTGCTGGGGGTGAGCCTTTTGAGCTCGAGATCGGGCCGGTGCAGGATGACGCGGCGGAGCCGGCCGGCCTCGGAGTCGACGTGGTAGGTCATGCCTCCATCCTGACCACCCGGGGGCGGGTTCACCCCCGGTCCGGCACATCCGCGGTCCGGCTTCCGTCAGCGGCCGGGCGCCGGCCGGATCAGCTCGGGCCGGGCCAGCAGCCGGCGCGCCCCGGGGTCCCGGGCAAGCGCCGCGCGGGCGACGATCCACCCGGCCAGGAGGTGCGGGTCGCCTGGCTCCCGGGAAAGGCCGTCGTCGTACCCGGTGAGCGCGGCGGCGGCGTTGCCGGCGGCGAGCTGTTCGTCCGGGGTGCGGGGGCCGGCGGGCGGGACCGAGAAGGCGTGGGTGCGGACGTCCGGCCAGGGGGCGCGGTCGGGCCGGAAGCGGAGGACGTCCGGCGGTGTGTCGCCGTCGGATGGCACCGAGTGCCCCTCGGGGGCGGGGGCGACGTTGCGCAGCCGCCATTCGGTGCGGTGCAGGGCGGCTGCGGTGCGGGCGCGGGAAAGGGCGGCCGGGGGCACGGGCTCGCGCAGCCAGGCGTCGAGGGTCCGGGCGAGACCGCCGACCAGGGCCTGCCCGGCCTCCGTGAGGCGGCCGCTGGTGAGGAGGGTGCGCACCACGAGACGGCTCTGGGTGCGGCGCAGCGCGAAGTGGTAGGCGGCCGTCTCGCCGTGCTCCGGGTCGGACAGCCGGTCCCGCCAGAAGCCGGCGACGCCGGTGAAGGCGTAGGCGCCGTGCAGCAGACCGGTGAGGTGGCGCGGATCCGGGCGCCAGGGGGCGTAGTAGCGCTCGGCGCGGTCGTCGCGCAGCAGCGGGAAGAGGTGGATCAGCGCGGCGAGCTTGCTGTGCTGGAACTCGTGGACCAGCGCCTCGGCCAGGGCCAGCGGTGAGGAGGGGCGGGCGATGACCATCGCGCCGAAGGAGTCGCCGCTGGACGCCGACACGCGGACGTCGGGTGGCGGAGGCGGCAGCAGGCCGGTGCGGGCCCACGGGACCACGGCGCGGATCACCGCGGGGTCGAGCCGTCCGGGCCCCGGCCCCTGCGCGGTCGCGAGGACGGCCACGGCCTCGTCGAACAGCCGCTGCCAGGCCACGGCCTCGTCGGCGTCCAGCCGGGCGGGCGGCACCGGGCCGTCGAGGTCGCGGTAGGGGTCCAGGTCCTCCAGCGGCACGGCGGCGGAGCCGACCGTGAGGGTACGGAGGGGAAGCCAGCGGGGGTCGTCCGCCGGCGGCGCCCCGTCCACCGGGACGGAGGCGGGGCGGCAGGTCAGGACCGAGCGCCGGCCGTCGCGCCCCTGGCCGGTCAGGGTCAGCTCACCGGCGCGGGTGCTCGCCGTCGCCGCCGACAGGCCCGCCGCCCCGTCCGGCAGCCTGGCCAGTCCCAGCCCCGGCAGGGACAGCGCGCCGTCCTCCAGCGGAACGCGCAGGGACGCCTCCGTGCCGGCGCGCAGCGAGGCGGCCACCGCCAGGGTGTTCAGCCTGGCCGCCTCCGCCCACAGGTGCGGCCCGGTCGCGGTGCCGTGGATCCGGCGCAGGGTGTGCGCGATCCACGCGCCGGTCGTCGGGGCGAGCAGCAGCCCTTCCACCGGTTCCGGCGCCCGCTCCGCCGCCTCCTTGAACACCCGCCAGGCCTCGGGGGCGGGGCTCAGCGGGGTGGGCAGGTCCCGGATCTCCTGCAGCACGGTGCGGAGCAGCAGCAGCCGGCGCGCCCGTTCGCCCTGATCGAGGAAGGCCAGGGCCCGTGCGGAGCCGCCGCCGGCGGCCAGTTCCGCGAAGAGGGGTTCGGGCATGCGGAACGGGCGGGGGCGCTCGCTGTTCGTCACCGGGACCTCCGGTCGGTGGGCGGGCATGCGGGGGCCCGGTGGGGGCACTTTGCGCGGCAGGACTGCTATTCGGCCCGGGGCGGATCGCCGCCGCCCCGGATGCCGCCGCGGGAGCGGAGGACCTCTGTGAGAAGACGGGTGCCGGGACCGAGGGGGGCGAGGCCGTCCACAGCGGACAGGGGCAGCGCCGCAAGATCGGCCAGGTCCGACTCCCGGACAGGAGCCCCCGCCGCGAGGGCCGGCTTCCGGGCGGCGGCTTCGGCGTTGCGCTGAGCGGGCGGCTGATGCAAGGTGCGTCCCCCTTCTCGCACGGTGGCACGCAATGCCCCGTGTCCTTTGCATCCATCATGGCCATTGATTCCCGCATCGAAAACCGTACGATCACGCCATCCGATCATCATCGATTGCGTGAACACCTGACAGAACCGATCAACTCATCCGATTCTCCTCCTACTTGAGAAGTGCATGCGGAAGCAGCGCCGCCGAGGAGCACGTCGACCGGCCGCACCGCCCTGTGCCGCCCTGGAACGGTGAGAGCGGAGAAGACCGTTCACGCACATCACGCTGCGACGAGACGGAGTTCCGCAGCATGCACCCGGCCACCGGCTCCCGGTCAGCAACGTCCCGGTGCGCACACGGCCGTGCTGCCGAACCATCGGCACCGCAGAACGCGCCGCACTGCCTCGAGGGCCGTGCGGCGCCCCGCACGGCCGGAAACAATCCCTCCGGAATGACGGCCCGCGAGGCGGCGTACCTTCGCGGCACCCTGAGAGCGCGTCGACGGCGCACGGCAGCACGGAGGTGCAGCCCGACGCACCCCTGTACACGGCCGTGCTCGACCGCTACCCGCGTGCATCCTGTGACTCGGGGCGAGCACGTGCACATGATCCGATACACCGTCAGATAGCCTCTATTCTGGCTGAGTTGACTTCGCCAAAGCGTGCGATGACCCTCGGCGGACATTCGGTCGGCCGAACAACAGGACCACAGGGGGACTCATGAGCCCTGACGCTCTGATCGCGCACTTCGTGGGGGCCTCGGCCCTGATCCTGGTGGCCGCGCACGCGGCGGGCTGGGCGGCTCGCAAGCTTCGGCAGCCGTACATCGTCGGCCAGCTGACGGCGGGGATAGCGCTGGGTCCCTCCCTCCTCGGCAGCATGGCGCCCGACGCGTACGACATGCTGTTCCCCCAGGAGATCGGCACGGCCCTGACCGGCTTCGCGCAGTTCTCCCTGGTGGTGTTCCTCTTCGCGGTGGGCTACGAGCTGGACCTCAAGCTGCTGGGCGACCGGGCGCGCACGGCGGTGGGGGTGGCGGCGGCCTCGTTCGTGGTGCCGATGGCGGTCGGCAGCGGCGGCGCGCTGCTGTTCTGGGACCAGCTGCACGGCCTCGGCATGCCGCGCGCCCCCTCCCCGTCGATGGTGCTGTTCGCCGGGATCGCCCTGTCCGTCACCGCCGTCCCCGTACTGACGGCCATAGTGCGGGAGAACGGACTGGCCCGCACGGTGCCCGGCGTGGTGGCGGTCTCGGCCGCCGGCCTGCTCGACGTGGTCTGCTGGACCGTGCTGGCCGGGGCGCTGCTGGAGAACGGCGGCGACCAGGCGCTCGGCTGGGGGTGGCGGGTGGCGCTCGCGGCCGGTTTCGTCGCCGTGATGCTCCTCGCGGCCCGGCCGCTGCTGCGCCGGCTGCTGTGGCGCACGCACCTGGAGCCCTCGCTGCGGATGGCGCTGCTGATCGGCTTCGCCCTCGGGTCCGCCTGGGTCACGCACTCCCTCGGTCTGCACGTGATCTTCGGCGCGCTGCTGGCGGGCGTGGTGACACCCCGCGAGCCGGACGACCGGCTCGACCCCGATCTGCTCCGTCCCCTGCACGACGTCAGCTCGCTGCTGCTGCCGTTCTTCTTCGTGGTCTCGGGCCAGGCCGTCGTGCTGAACGGCATGGGCGTCACGGGATGGATCGCCGTACTGGTGGTGACCGCGCTGGCCACGGTGACGAAGATCGGCAGCGGCACGGTGGCGGCCCGGCTGGGCGGCCTGGGCCGCTACGACGCCCACACCGTCGGCATCCTGATGAGCGCCCGGGGGCTCACCGAGCTGATCGCACTCAACGCCGGCCTGCAGGCGGGCCTGCTGAGCGACCGGCTCTACAGCGTCCTGGTCTTCATGGCCCTGGCCACGACTCTATTCACCCAGCCGCTCCTGATCCTGGTCCGTCGCATGGCCCAACGCCGTCCACCCGGAGGGACACAAGACCGGGCCGACCTGCCTCTTCCACCCACCGGGCGGGACGACTCGCGCGGCGCTCCGGTGACGGATCTGGGCTGAACATCCGGCCGGGGCGGCAACTGTGCCGCCCCGGCCGTTCGCGTCGACTGCTACAGCGGCAGGGGAGCGATGTCGCACTCGATACGGCGGCCCAGCCGGGCCGCCTCCAGCCAGGGGTGGTCGGCACGGACCACGCGGGCGAAGCCCTCCACAGCCTTTCGCCGCATCTGGTCCGCCTCAGCCCCCCGGCCGAGACCGCGCAGGTCCAGGGCGAGGTTCGCGGTGCAGGACAGGGTCAGCGGGTGCTCCGCGCCGGCGGTCACGGTGAGCGCCGTCAGGGTGGCCTCGTCGACCTCGTATGCACGGTCGAAGTCCAGTCGTGCGTAGGCGGTGTTGGCCCTGCCGATGTCGACGGTCAGCGTCGTCACGTGCTCGGGGCCCAGTGTGGCCACCAGTCTGCGAGACGCGTCGTCCTCCACTTCCGCGGCGTGGTCCAGAGCGCCCAGCATCCGCAGAGTGGCTGCGAGATTCGCCTTGGTGAGCAAGGTGTAGGCGTGGTCTTCGCCGAACAAGGACGCGTAGCGCCGCGCGGTCTCCTCGCCCAGCTCGCGGGACTTGTCGAGGTTTTGGGACCCTCCGGCGAGGCGCCGGTCGACGGCGAGGTTGATCGCCGTGGAGAGTGAGTCGGGGTGAACGGGCCCGTAGCGGGCGACGAAGCGGGCGAGGGTCTCCTCGGAGAGCTTCAGTGCCTCGTCGAGCGCGCCGTCCCGGCGCAGGCAGACCGCGAGGTTGCGAGCCACGCGCAGGGTGAGCGGGTGCTGTTCGCCCATGGCGTCACGGGCCCTGGAGTAGACATCCCTCTGGTATTCCCGGGCGCCCGGGTAGTCGCCGCTCTCCCGCATGTCGATGGAGAGGCCATTGAGGGTGTTGAGCGTGAGGGAGTTGTTGGGACCGAACATGTGCTCGCGCTGTCGGGCGTTCTCCCGGTCCATGGGCAACGCCTCGGCGAACTGCCCGCACAGCCGTAGGTCGACCCCCCAGCTGTGGGTGGCCCGCAGGGTGATCGGGTCCTCCCCGCCGAACATGCCGCGCGCCAGCTCGGTGGCCTCCCGGCCGAGGTCCCGGGCCTCCGCGAACCGGCCCTGGTAACGACGGGCGTCGGACATCTCGCAGAGGGAGTCGATGAGGTCCTCGGGGTCGGCGTTGATTCGCCTTGACACTTCCAGGGCCTTCTCGGTCAGCGGGATGGCCTCGCCGATCTGACCGATCTGGCGCAGGACGAAGGCGAAGGTCTTCGTGATGCGGATGACGTGGATGTCCTCCTCACCGGACTCCGCGAGCCAGGAGCTCCATGCCTGCCGCGCGAGGTCCGCAGCCCCTTCGTGGTTGCCCCAGTAGTAGAGGAAGAGCACCGTGTCGGACACGAGTTCCCGCACATAGGTGTCGGAGCTGGTGACCGCCCGGGAGGTGAGGATGTGCGGCAGCAGCGCCTGGTAGGCGGGCCATTCGCGGGACGAGGCGTAGTGGCCCGGCTTGGCGCCGGAGAGCAGCTGGTGGGCGGCGTCCCTCATGCGCTTGCGCTCGTCGGGGTCGAGCTTGGCGAGGAGCACCGTCTGCAGCAGGCGGTGCATCTGCAGGGTGTCGGTCCGGGGGTCCGTCTTGACCAGGGAGAACTGGTTGAGGTCGCGGACGGCCCGGTTGAGCTTGATCGACTCCCGCAGCAGCGGGTCCACCTCGGGCGTGATGCTGATGCCCCGGCCGCCGCGCAGCATCGAGCGCGGGATGGGCTCGGGGGCCATGCTGGCGCAGATGTCGAGGAGCTGGCGGGCGCCGGGATTGTTCTCCTTGATCCGCTCCAGCGAGATGTCCCAGGCGGCGGCCACGGAGACCGGGTAGTCGGGAGCCGGGTCGAGGTCGAGGATCTCGGGGCTGCGCTCGGCGAGCAGGGCGAGGTAATCGTCGACGAGCATGCCGGTGACGGCGCGCCAGGCACCCGCCTGCTCCACCGCGAGCGGCAGGTCGCCGAGGGCCTCGGCGAGGCGGTCGGCGTCTTCGGCGGAGAGGTCGGCGGAGCGCTTCTGGAGCAGCTCGACGGACTCCTCGCGCTCGAACACGCTCACCGGCAGCGGGGTCGCCACCCGCTCCCAGGACCGGTTCCGGGAGGTGACGATGACCTTGCCGGGGCCGCTGGTCGGGAAGTACTGGCGTACGACGTCGATGTCCTCGGCGTTGTCGAAGACCAGCAGCCAGTCGTCGTAGGGCTCTCCGGCGCGCAGCGCGTCCAGGACCGCCTGGACCGAGGTGTTGGCGGTGCCCTCCTGCCCCGGCTGGGCGACGCCGAGCCGGGTCGCGAGACCGGCGAGCGCGGCCAGGATGAGGCTCTCCCGCTCGGCGGGGATCCAGCAGATCACCTTGTAGCGGCGCTGGTGGGTGTAGATGTACTCCAGGGCCAGCTGGGACTTGCCCACGCCGCCGAGACCGTGCAGCGCGTGCGGCAGCACGGCCGCCGTGTCCTGGGCTTCGAGCTGCGCCTCCACGGCACCCAGCAGCGCCTGGCGGCCGACGAACGAGGTGTTCCTCAGCGGAACGTTCACCATGAACCGGGCGGTGAGTCCGTGCCCGGCGGCCAGTTCCACCAGGGTCTCGGTGCGGTAGTAGAAGTCCTCGTGCAGTACCTGGTGCTCCTCGCCCTCGGTGCGGTCGAAGGTGAAGTCGAAGAACCCGCCGGGCGCCAGCACCCTGCCGACGTGCGCGAAGCACTCCTCGATGACGTGCCGGGGCGAGTGCGAGAAGACGCTGTGCGCGTGGACGACGTCGAAGTGGCCGTCCGGCAGGAAGCCGAGGGTGAGGTCGTCGGCGAGCGCCAGGTACGGCATCTTCGTCTGCAGTCCGTCGCGTACGAGGGTCTCCTGCGCGGCGAGCAGGATGTGCGGGGAGATGTCGATGCCGTAGTAGTGGCCGGGTTCCAGGTGGCCGATGAAGTGGCGTCCCGCCCGGAGGTTGCCGCAGCCGATCTCCAGCAGCCGGTGGTGGGGCCGCAGCCCGTGCCGCAGCAGGTAGTCGAACTGCAGCCGGCCGATGCGCGCCCACTGCTCGCGGGAGGGGCTGTGGCCGACGGCCGCCTCGGTGCTGCGTGCCGCGTCGGAGGCCATCACCGCGCGGTAGTAGGCGATGTGGCCGGGATGCCGCAGCCGCAGCCAGCCGTCGCGCAGCGCACGGCGGGCGTGGGCGGGGACGCGCCGCGGGTGACGCAGCGCGTAGCCGGCCCGATGGGTGAGGGCGCGGCGGTTCCTGCTGGTGTCCTCGGCTCCCATGGCTCTCCTTCCGGCTGCCACTCGGGAAGAAGTCCGCTTCAGAGTGCGCTGTAATCGCCGAGTCGGCCACCCGAGGAGAGGGGCGATCGTGACCACAGGGCACCGCATCACCATCGAGGCCAGTGACGCGCGGGTACGCGTGGTGCACGGCGGGCAGGTGCTGGCGGAGAGCGACCGGGCGCTGGTGCTGCGCGAGACCGGCTGTCCCCCGCGGTACTACATCCCGCCGCGGGACGTACGGCTGGATCTGCTGACGCCGTCGGAGACCCACACGTACTGCCCGTTCAAGGGCACGGCGTCGTACTGGTCGCTGCCGGACGCGGCGGACCTGGTCTGGGCGTACCCGGAGCCCAAGCCGGACGTCGCGGGGATCAAGGACCACCTCTGCTTCTACGAGGTCGAAGTGGAGCGGTGACGCGCCGCCCGCCTCACCGACGAACACCGCGCGGTGCGGCAGTCTGGGGTGACATGGACAAGAACATCTCTTCGCGCGACGGCACGTCCCTGGCCTACGAGAGCGCCGGGCGGGGCTCCCCGGTCGTTCTCGTCAGTGGCGCGATGTCGACGGGTGCCACGGTGGCACCGCTGGCCGCGCCCCTCGCGGAGCGGTTCCGGGTGGTCGTCTACGACCGCCGGGGCCGGGGCGGCAGCGGGGACACGGCCCCGTACGCCGTGGAGCGCGAGGTCGAGGACCTGGCGGCGCTGATCGAGGCGGTGGGCGGCGAGGCCGCGCTGTACGGCGTCTCCTCGGGCGGCGCGCTGGCGCTGAGGGCGGCGGCGAGCGGTCTGCCGGTGCGCCGGGTCGCCGTGTACGAGACGCCGTACGCGATGTCCGAGGACGATCTCGGGGAGCGGGCGCGGTACACCGAGCGGCTGACGGCGGCGCTCGCCGAGGGCCGGCGCGGGGACGCGGTCGAGCTCTTCCTGCGCCTGACCGGACTGGCCGAGGACGTCATCCAGGGCGCTCGGCAGTCGCCGATGTGGGCCGGCATGGAGTCGATGGCGCCGAGCCTCGCCCACGACGACGCCGTGATGGGCGACGGGAGCGTCCCGCGCGGGCTGCTGGCGTCGATCCCGGTGCCGGTGCTGTCGATCGCGGGGGCCGTGAGCCCGGCGTGGATGCGTGAGGCGGCGCGGGCGATCGCGGAGTCCGTCCCCCGGGGTACGTACCGCGCCCTGGAGGGCCAGACCCACATGGTGGAGCCGGACGTGCTGGCCCCGGTGCTGGCGGAGTTCCTCAGCGGGTGAGGACGGCCCGCCGGCCGGCGAAGTGGGCGGTGAAGTCGCCCTGCCCGGTGAAGTGAGGTCGCCGTGCCGGGCGAGCGCCGCGGCGACGGAGCCGTGGTCGGACGGACCGGTGCCGTCCTCGGTCATCCGGACCGCCCGCGGCCAGGGGCAGCGGTTCTCCAGCCGGGCCGGGGCCGGCGGCCGTCAGCTCGCGGTGGCCGCCGCCGCCCGCACCGTCGAGGCGATCGTCGCCGAGCCGACCACGCGGGTGCCGTCGTACAGCACGATCGCCTGGCCGGGGGCGACGCCCCGGACGGGCTCGGTGAAGGACACCTCGAGGGTGCCGTCGACGAGTTCCGCCGTCACCTCGGTCTCGCCGCCGTGGGCGCGCAGCTGGGCGGTATAGGTGCCGGGGCCGCTGGGTGCGGCGCCGCACCAGCGGGGCTTGATCGCGGACAGGGCGGTGACGTCGAGGGCGGCCGCGGGACCGACCGTGACCGTGTTGGTCACCGGGGAGATGTCCAGGACGTAACGGGGCTTGCCGTCGGGGGCCGGGGTGCCGATCCGCAGGCCCTTGCGCTGGCCGATGGTGAAGCCGTACGCGCCCTCGTGGGTGCCGACCTTGCTGCCGGACTCGTCGACGATGTCGCCCTCGGCCCTGCCGAGACGGCCGGCGAGGAAGCCCTGGGTGTCGCCGTCGGCGATGAAGCAGATGTCGTGCGAGTCGGGCTTCTTGGCCACGGCGAGTCCGCGCCGCTCGGCCTCCGCGCGGATCTCCTCCTTGGTGGTGACGGTGTCACCGAGGGGGAACATCGCGTGGGCGAGCTGGCGGTCGTCGAGGACGCCGAGGACGTAGCTCTGGTCCTTGGCCATGTCGGAGGCGCGGTGCAGTTCGCGGGTGCCGTCCTCGCGCAGGATCACCTGGGCGTAGTGGCCGGTGCAGACCGCGTCGAAGCCGAGCGCGAGCGCCTTGTCCAGCAGCGCGGCGAACTTGATCTTCTCGTTGCAGCGCAGGCAGGGGTTGGGGGTGCGGCCGGCCTCGTACTCGGCGACGAAGTCCTCGACGACGTCCTCCCGGAAGCGGTCGGCGAGGTCCCACACGTAGAAGGGGATGCCGATGACGTCGGCGGCGCGGCGGGCGTCGCGGGAGTCCTCGATGGTGCAGCAGCCCCGCGCGCCGGTACGGAACGACTGCGGGTTCGCGGAGAGCGCGAGGTGGACGCCGGTCACGTCGTGGCCCGCTTCGGCCGCGCGCGCGGCGGCGACGGCGGAGTCGACTCCGCCGGACATGGCGGCCAGGACGCGGAGGGGGCGGGGGCGCTGCGAGGTCTCAGTCATAACCCCTCCAGGGTAAGGGGGCGCGGGAACCACGGCCGCCGGGTACGCGTTCACGATCACATGGGGGAGAACAGAGCATCCGCGGACGGCGACCGGCGCATCGGCCGGCGTGCCCTGATCGTGGGCGGGATCGCCGCCGCGACGGGCACGGCGGTGCTGGCGCGGGACGAGCTGGCCCGGCTGTGGTGGCGCATGCCGGGCGTGGAGAAGCCGCGTGAGCAGGGCGTGGTCGACTACGCGGGGGCGCGCTGGGTGGCCGCTTCGGACGCCAACTGGCGTCGCGCGGACCGGCCGGACGACTACCACGTCGACATGGTGATCGTGCATGTCACCCAGGGCAGCTTCGACAGCGCGGTGCAGGCGTTCCAGGACCCCGGCCACAAGGCGGCGGCGCACTACATCGTCGGTCAGGACGGCCGCGTCACGCAGATGATCCGCGAGCTGGACGTGGCGTACCACGCGGGCAACCGCGACTACAACGAGCGCAGCATCGGCATCGAGCACGCGGGCTTCGTGGACCGGCCCGAGGACTTCACGGACGAGATGTACGAGGCCTCGGCCCGTCTCACGGCCCGCATATGCGCCCGCTACGACCTCCCGGTCGACCGGAAGCACATCCTCGGCCACGTCGAGGTCCCGGGCACGGACCACACCGACCCGGGCCCCCACTGGGACTGGGACCGCTACCTGGAACTGGTCCGCCGAGCCCGCACGGCCCCCACCCCCACCCCCTCCACCTCCCCGTCGTCCACGGCCGGCTAGACGGGCCGGAGCGTCACTGGAAGATCTCGAGCCAGTTCAGCGACCTGTTGAGAAAGGCCCGCACCGCGCCGCCCCGGGTGAGATTGCGGGTGTTGACGCCGCACATCACAGCCGCCAAGGCGAGGTCGGTGGCGTCGGCCGGGCCGAGGACGGTAAAGGTGGCCTTCTTCCGCGCACCACTGCCGTACCGGCGGGTCCGGATCTCCACGCCGTCGCGGATCAGGGCACGGTCACGGTGCCGGCGGCTGGTGGCGAGATAGCGGTACTCCCGTCCGGCGACCTGCATCCGCAGGGCCCGTCCGGCCCTGGTCTGGGCCCAGCGGTTGCGCTTGAGGCGGATTCCGGCTCCGCCGACACTTAGCTGACCCATGTGGAGCGAGGGCTTCCGTCCGTAGGCCCAGCCGCCGAAGGACGTGGCGGGCAGGGCGTCCCCACTGACCTCGGTGACATGACGGTCGCCATGTCGCTTCACCGGGTACACCACCTCGATGCGCCCGAACTCCCCTGCCGTGCCCCGATAGCCGAACGTCCAGGCAAGCCGATCGCCGGAACGGTCCTCCCAGCGGTCGAGGGTGTAGGTGTGGCGCTGCACGGGTTCCTTCCCTGGGGCTCTCATGCGTGGTCGGCCGGTGCTCGCGGGCTCGTTCCGGCGCGGGCTCCTGCCGGTGGGCTACGTCAGGCCTGCCGCGCGGGCCCTTTGGACCGCGGGGCCGATGGCCTTGGCGAGGGCTGTGACGTCGGCCTCCGTGGAGGTGTGGCCGAGGGAGAAGCGGAGGGTGCCGCGGGCCAGGTCCGGGTCGGTGCCGGTGGCCAGGAGGACGTGGCTGGGCTGGGCGACTCCGGCGGTGCAGGCGGAGCCGGTGGAGCACTCGATGCCCTGGGCGTCCAGGAGGAGCAGCAGTGAGTCGCCCTCGCAGCCGGGGAAGGTGAAGTGCGCGTTGGCCGGGAGCCGGCCCCCGGGGGCGGGGTCGCCGCCGAGGATGGCGTCGGGGACGGCCTCGCGGACCGCGGCGACCAGGTCGTCGCGCAGCCTGCCGATCTCGCGGGCGAACCACTCCTGCTGCTCGGCGGCGAGCCGTCCGGCGGCCGCGAAGGAGGCGACGGCGGGGACGTCGAGGGTGCCGGAGCGGACGTGGCGTTCCTGGCCGCCGCCGTGCAGTACGGGGACGGGGGTGTGCTCGCGGCCCAGGAGGAGTGCGCCGATGCCGTAGGGGCCGCCGATCTTGTGGCCGGACACGGTCATGGCGGCGAGTCCCGACGCGGCGAAGTCCACCGGGACCTGGCCGAAGGCCTGCACCGCGTCGGAGTGCAGGGGGATGCCGAACTCGGCCGCGGTCTCGGCCAGTTCGCGGATCGGCAGGATGGTCCCGATCTCGTTGTTGGCCCACATGACGGTGGCGAGGGCGACGTCGTCGGGGTTGCGGGCGATGGCCTCGCGCAGGGCCTCGGGGTGGACCCGGCCGTGCCGGTCGACCGGCAGGTACTCGACGGTGGCGCCCTCGTGCTCGCCGAGCCAGTGGACGGCGTCGAGGACGGCGTGGTGCTCGACGGGGCTGGCGAGGACCCGGGTGCGGGCCGGGTCCGCGTCGCGGCGGGACCAGTACAGGCCCTTCACCGCGAGGTTGTCGGCCTCCGTGCCGCCGGATGTGAGGACGATCTCGCTGGGGCGGGCGCCGAGTGCCTCGGCGAGGCTTTCGCGGGCCTCCTCGACGGTGCGCCGGGCGCGGCGGCCGGCCGCGTGGAGGGAGGAGGCGTTGCCGGTGACGCCCAGGTGCGCGGTGAGCGCCTCGACTGCCTCGGGCAGCATCGGGGTGGTCGCGGCGTGGTCGAGGTAAGCCATGGTGGGGCCGATTCTACGGGGCTCCGTGCACCGGCCACGGGTCGCGGTCGGCCGGGACGCGGAGCCCGCTCACAGGCTCCACGAGATCGTCTGGTCCGCCTGGACGAACGCGGCGAGAACGAGCAGGTCGGCGACGCCGAGTCCGAGCCCCAGGCAGGCGCGGCCGCGTCGGGTGGTGCCGCGCCACAGCGCCACGGCCGCCAGCACGATGGCGGTCGGGCCGAGGAAGACGTTGAGGACGAGCAGGCCCAGCAGGCCCAGGACGAAGGACGCGACGGCCATGCCGTCGGCGTCGTGGAATCCGGTGCGCCGGGCGGCGGGTGCGGTGAGCTGCATGGTGATCGGGCTCCCACGGTCGGAGGGATCGGAGAGAAGAGGGAAGGGGTGGTGGGTGTCGGTCAGTGGGCCGAGGTGCCGTGCCGGCGGCCGTGCCGCTCGCGCAGGGCGAAGACGCCGAGCCATACGGCGATGACGGCGCCGGCGACGACGGTGAAGGAGAGCGGGGCGTGGACGACGGTGCCCAGCGCGACGCCCAGCAGCAGAAGCGTGGCGACGAGGAACAGCATGAGTGGATCCCCCAGGTTCGGTGAACGATTGTAGGTACAGTTGTTCACTGAGTTCCCAGCCTAGCGCGCACCATGACTTCCCAATGACAGAGAACAGTTGTTAACTGCATGGCATGAGTCACACCCTCAATGTCCGGCAGGCCCAGAAGCAGAAGACCCGGCGGGCGCTGCTGGACGCGGCGCTGGAGCTGCTCGAAGGGCAGAGCCTGAGCAGCCTGGGCCTGCGTGAGGTCACCCGCGCCGTCGGGGTCGCGCCGACCGCCTTCTACCGGCACTTCCGTTCCGTGGAGGACCTGGGGGTGGCGCTGGTCGAGGAGGCGCTGGGGAGCCTGCACCCGATGATCCGGACGATCGTGTCCGCCACGGGTGACGGCGAGGAACGGATCACGCGCGCGATCGAGCTGATCGCGGGGCATGTCGACGCGCATCCCGCGCATGTGCGGTTCATCGCCCGGGAGCGGCACGGTGGCGTGCGGTCGGTGCGCGAGGCGATACGGGAGCAGCTGGCGCTGTTCGCCGAGGAGGTGGCAGAGGCGCTGGCGGAGGATCCGGTGTCGGCGGGGTGGAGCGAGGAGGATCTGCTGATGCTGGCGCAGCTGTACGTGGATCAGATGCTGGTGACCGCTTCGCTGTTCCTGGAGGTGCCGGAGGGGGCGGCGGAGGCGGGGACGCGGGAGCGGGTGTTCCGGGTGGCGGCTCGGCGCCTGCGGTTGATCGGCATCGGGCGGGAGCACTGGCTGGAGGGGGTGGGTGGGGGCGTCTGAGGGGTTTTCTCGCCCCCGCCGCCCCTACCCGTCCCGTACCGGGGGCGCTGCCCCCGGGCCCCCGCTCCTCAAACGCCGGAGGGGCTGACTTCGGGCTGGGGGCCAGAGGCGGTCAGAGGCGGGCTCGGGCCAGTTGGCGGGACTGGGCGACCAGGCGGTCGGCGCTGTCCCAGACCTCGGCGTCCTCCTCCAGGAAGCCGCCGGCCAGGTTGCGTGTGGTGACCGAGACGCGCAGCGGGCCGGGGGCCGGGCGGCAGCGGACGTGGGCGGTCAGCTCCACCGTGGGAACCCAGCCGGACAGGCCCAGCTCGAAGGCGGTCGGGGGCAGCGCATCCACCGCGAGCAGCAGCGCGAACGGGTCGGGGTCCCGTCCGTCGGCGAGGCCGAACCAGGCCCGCATCTCCCCCTTGCCGGACGGCTGCCCGAGCGCCCACCCGAGGGTCGACGGGTCGAGCTTGAGCATCAGGCGCTCGGTGATCGCGGAGCTGCCGTCGACCGGGGCGGGACCGTCCTCCGGGCCGAAGCACTGCTCCATCGGCGGTATCGCGGGCGGCTTGGCGGTCGTACGGACGTCGTCGGGAAGGGAGTCCAGGTCGCCGTAGGAGGCGAGGACGCGGATGCGCTCCACCTCCTGGCCGTCCTCGTCGGGCTGGAACAGCGACGCCTGGCCGGTCGACAGGGTCCGTCCGGTGCGCACGGTCTCGGTGCGCACGACCGCCGGGCCCGGCTGCGAGGCGGTCAGATAGTGCGCGGAGATGGTGAACGGGTCGGAGTGCGGCAGTGCGTCCGCGAGCGCGCGGCCCAGGACGGCCAGGAGATACCCGCCGTTGACGGCGTTGATGATCGTCCAGCCGGCGGAGAGGTCGATGTCGTAGACGCCGGGCTCGCGCGGGGTGACCGCGGTGTCGCGGTCGAACTCGGCGGCGCCGATGGTGGCCCGGGTGGACGGGGCGGAGGCTGCTTCTGGCATGGCTGAACAGTACAAGACGATAATACTAAGCGGTAGCTTTGTTGTTACGGCCCGCTGAACTACTCCTCCCGGACCGTCGAACGGCGGTGCCAGGCGCGGGGAGCCCGCCAGTGGTAGCGCATCGCGAGCAGCCGCAGCGCGAAGGCCGTGACCACGGCGACGCCGCTGGTCGCCGGGTTCAGCAGGTCGTAGCGGATGCACAGCGCGGTCATCGCGGCGCCGACGATGGCGGGGACGGCGTAGAGGTCGCGGTCCCAGCGCAGCAGCGAGGGCACCTCGTTGGCGAGCACGTCACGCAGCACACCGCCGCCGACCGCGGTGGCCAGGCCCAGACAGGCGGAGGCGGTCAGGCCGAGTCCGTAGTCGTACGCCTTGGTCGTGCCGACGACGCAGAAGAGGCCGAGGCCGGCCGCGTCGAAGACGTTGACGCCGGTCTGGATGCGCTCCACGTGCGGGTGGAGGAAGAACACCAGGACGGTGGCGAGCAGGGGGGTGACGAAGTACCCCAGGTCGGTGAAGGCGGCGGGCGGTACGGCGCCGATGACCAGGTCGCGGAAGAGCCCTCCGCCGAGGGCGGTGACCTCGGCGAGCACGGCCATCCCGAAGACGTCGAAGTTCTTGCGGACCGCCAGCAGGGCGCCGGAGATCGCGAAGACGAAGATGCCGATCAGGTCGAGCGTGTGCAGGACGGACGGACTGAACAGTTGCTGAAGCACCCTTACATTCTGACTCAGCAAGAACCCCTCGCCTTGCAAACCAAGGCGAGGGGTGGTGTGAGCTTGCTGTCCCTGATCCCGCGGGGCGGGGTCAGGGACTCCGGGGAGGACCCGCCGGCCGCTGTCGGCTAGCCGGCCTTGTCGGCCTTCTCGGCCGCCTCGGCGGGCTTCGCGTCGTCGGCCTTCGGGGCGGGCTCGGCGTCGTCGGACTTCTCCGCGCCGTCCGCCTCCGCGCCGTCCGCCTTGTCCGTCTTCTCCGCCTTGCCGTCGCTGTCGGACTTCTCGGCGGGCTCGGCGGCGGGCTCGGAGCCCTCCGCCGCGGCCTCGGCCGGCTCCGGCGTGGTCTCCCGTTCCGGGGAGGCCGCCTGCTGCGGGACCGCCGGGGTCGCGGAGTCGTCGGGCGTCGGGTTGTCGTCCACGCCGTCGCGGGTCGCCGAGACGACCTCGCCCGCGGTCCGCTTCAGCGTCCCGGCCGCGATCTCGTCGGCGAAGTGGCAGGCCACCCGGTGGCCGCCGCCGACGTCCCGCAGTTCCGGCCGCTCGGTCGCGCACCGCTCGGCCTGGGCCCAGGGGCAGCGCGTGTGGAAGCGGCAGCCGGCGGGCGGGTTGGCCGGGGAGGGCAGGTCGCCGGTGAGCAGGATGCGCTCGCGCTTGTCCTCCACCTCCGGGTCCGGCACCGGCACCGCCGACATCAGGGCCTTGGTGTACGGGTGCTTCGGCTCGGCGTAGAGCGCGTCGCTCTGCGCCTCCTCGACCAGCGAGCCCAGGTACATCACGCCGATCGTGTCGGAGATGTGCCGGACCACCGCGAGGTCGTGGGCGATCACCACGTAGGTCAGGCCGAGCTCCTCCTGGAGCTCGTCCAGCAGGTTGATGACCTGGGCCTGGACCGACACGTCGAGCGCGGAGACCGGCTCGTCGCAGATGATCACGTCCGGTTCGAGGACCAGCGCGCGGGCGATGCCGATGCGCTGGCGCTGGCCGCCGGAGAACTCGTGCGGGTAGCGGGCGAGCGCGTTGGAGGGCAGGCCGACCTTCTCCAGGATCGACTTGATCTTCTCCCGGCGCTCCTCCTGGTCCTTGCCGATGCCGTGGGCGACCATGCCCTCGGACAGGATGGACTCGATGTTCTGCCGGGGGTTGAGCGAGCCCAGCGGGTCCTGGAAGACCATCTGGAGCCGGCGCCGGAAGCGGCGCATCTCCTCGCCCGGCAGCTTCGCCAGGTCGGTGCCGTCGAGGACGACGGAACCCTCGGTGATGTCCACCAGCCGCAGCACGGACCGCCCGAGGGTGGTCTTGCCGCAGCCGGACTCGCCGACCAGGCCGTAGGTCTCGCCGGCCTCGACCTTCAGCGACACCCCGTCCACGGCGTAGACGTGACCGACCGTGCGGTCGACGAAGATGCCCTTCTTGATGGGGAAGTGGACCTTGACGCCGTCCAGTTCGAGCAGGCTCATGCGGTGACCTCCTCGGCCTTCGCGTCGTCGAGTACGGGGTTGACGCACCGCACCTGGTGGCCGGCCGCACGCGGCTCGGTGAGCTGCGGGGTGCCGGTCAGGCAGCCCATCTCGTACCGGTCGCAGCGGGGCGCGAAGGCGCAGCCGTCGGCCCAGGCGATGCGGTCGTTGATGGAGCCCCGGATGGGGGTGAGGGGTTCGCCCCGGGGAGCGTCCAGACGCGGGATGGAGCCCAGCAGTCCGTGCGCGTAGGGGTGGGTCGGGTGCCCGAACAGCTCGCGGCGCCCGGCGGACTCCACGGTCTTGCCCGCGTAGAGCACGTTGACCTGGTCGCAGAGGCCGGCGACCACGCCGAGGTCGTGGGTGATCATCAGCAGGGCGGTGCCCTCCTGGTCCACGAGCTCCTTGAGCAGTTCAAGGATCTGGGCCTGGATGGTCACGTCGAGGGCCGTGGTCGGCTCGTCGGCGATGAGCATGCGCGGGGCGCAGGCCACCGCCATGGCGATCAGCGCGCGCTGGCGCATACCGCCGGAGAGCTGGTGCGGGTACTCCTTGAGCCGCCGGGTCGGGTCGGGGATGCCGACCCGGTCCAGCAGGTGGGCGGCCTCCTTGCGGGCGGCCTCGCCCTTCAGTCCGCGGTGGCGCTCCAGGATCTCGATGACCTGCACGCCGATCGGCACGACCGGGTTGAGCGAGGACAGCGGGTCCTGGAAGATCATCGCCATCTCGCTGCCGCGCAGGTCGCGGCGGGCGGAGGCGTTCATCGTGAACAGGTCCGTGCCGTCGAACTCGGCACGGCCGCCGATGGTGACGCCCTTGCTCGGGAGCAGGCCCATCAGGGCCAGGGAGGTGACGGACTTTCCGCAGCCGGACTCGCCGACCAGGCCCACGACCTGGCCCTGGTCGACCTCGAAGGAGACGCCGTCGACCGCCCGGGACTCCTTGCGGCCGCGGCCGCCGAAGGTGATGGTCAGTTCGTCGACAGTGAGCAGAGACATGGTGGTTCAGCCCCTCAGCTTCGGGTCGAGGGCTTCCCGCATGGCCTCGCCGAGGAGGGTGAAGCCGAGGGCGGTGATGATGATGCCGACGGCGGGGTAGACCGCCATCATCGGCGCGTTGTCGAAGAACCGCTGCGCCTGGGTGAGCATGACGCCCCACTCCGGGATGGCCGGGTCGGGGTTGCCGAGGCCCAGGTAGGACAGCGCGGCCGCCTCGATGATCGCGGTGGCCAGGGAGAGCGTGGCCTGCACGATCACCGGGCTGAGCGAGTTGGGGATGATCTGCGAGAGGACGATGCGCCGCTTGCGCACACCGAGGGACCGGGCGGCGAGCACGTACTCCGCGCTGCCCTGGGCCAGCATGGAGCCGCGCAGCAGCCGGGCGAACACCGGGATCTGGACGACACCCACGGCGATCATCACGGTGGTCAGCGACTGCCCCATGACCGCGGCGATGGACACCGCCAGCAGCAGCGAGGGCATCGCCAGCATGATGTCGATGAAGCGCATGATGACGGAGTCGATCCGCTTGCCGGTGTCGCCGCCGAGGGTGGCGAAGGCGCCGGCGAGACCGCCGATCACGAAGCCGATGATCAGACCGATCAGCGTGGCGACGACGCCGACGAGCAGCGTCTGGCGGGCGCCGACCAGCATGCGGGAGAACATGTCCCGGCCGAGGTGGTCGAGGCCGAACCAGTTCTCGCCGCGCATCCCGATGAACTCGCCGCGGTTGGGGAAGACCTCGTTGCGCCAGGTCTGGGCGGTCGGCGAGAACGGGGCGATGTAGGGCCCGACGATCGCGAGGACGACGAACAGGGCGATGACGATCGCGCCGATGATCGCCATCTTGCTGCGCTTGAGGCGCCGGAACGCCTCCCGCCAGAGGCTGGCGCCGGTGCTGGTCTCCTTGGTGGCGGCCAGTTCCGCGAGACGCTGGATCTTGTCGGTCTTGGTGGCGACACTCATGTCAGTGCACCCGCACTCTCGGGTCGATGAGGCTGTACGCCAGGTCCACCAACAAGTTGATCAGGACGTATATCAGCGCGATGAACATGATGAACCCGACGAGCACGGGGTAGTCGCGGCCGTCGATCGCTGTCCGGATGAAGGAGCCGATGCCGCCGAAGGAGAACACGGACTCGGTCAGGACCGCGCCGGACAGCAGGGAGCCGGTGAGCAGGCCGACCGCGGTCACCACGGGGAGCATCGCGTTGCGCAGCACGTGCCGGCCCCGGATGACGCTCCGCTTGAGGCCCTTGGCCTCGGCGGTGCGGACGTAGTCCTCGTCCTGCACTTCGAGAACGCTGGCGCGGGTCATGCGCACGATGACGGCGAGCGGGATGGAGGCCAGGGCGACCGAGGGCAGGATCAGATGCATGATCGCGTCCCAGGAGGCGTCGAGTTCCCCGGTGAGGACGCCGTCCAGGACGGCGAAGCCGGTCACGTCGGTGGCGTTGATGCCGGTGTCCTGGCGCCCGAAGGCGGGGAAGATGCCGAGGTTGACGGCGAAGATCTGCTTCAGGAGCAGAGCCAGGAAGAAGACCGGAATGCAGATGCCGACGAGCGAGCCGGAGACCGACGTGACGTCGAGCCAGCCACCGCGGTTGCGGGCCGCGAAGTAGCCGAGCGGGACGCCGACGACCACGGCGATGAGGATCGCGAGCAGGGACAGTTCCACGGTCGCGGGGAAGCGCAGGACGAACTCGTCCCACACCGGCTGCCCGGTCTGGGTGGAGGTGCCCAGGTCGAGTTCGGCGATGCGCTTCAGGAAACGCCAGTACTGGACGTAGACGGGCTGGTCCAGCCCGAGCGCGCGGTTGATCCGCACCACTTCGGCCTCGGTGGCCTTCTCCCCCAGGATCGCTGAGGCGGGTCCACCGGGCAGACGGTCGAGCCACAGGAAGAGCAGAACCGACAGGCCGAGCAGCGTGGGTATGAGCTGGAGCAGTCTTCGTACGACGAGACGCAGCACCCCGCATGCCCCTTTCTTGCGTGGTTTCTTACATGAATGGACCCGCCCGGTCGCCGAGTTGCGACGACCGGGCGGACCCCCCGTTTTGGTGTTCTACCGCTGTTCGCCTACTTGAAGGACGTCTCGGAGAAGACTTCCTGCGTCAGCGGGGAGACGTTCGGCGGGTTCACGTTCTTGGCGAAGGCGATGGCCGGCGGGGAGGACGAGATCGGGACACCCGGGAGGTAGTCCATGATGACCTCGTTGGCCTTCTCGTACGCGGCGGTGCGCTCCTCGGCCTTGCCCATCTCCGAGCCGGCGTTCACGGCGTCGAAGACCTTCTTGTCCTTGAAGCCCCACTGCTTGTCGTACCCGGCGAACCAGGTGCCGATGAAGTTGTAGCCGTCGTTGAAGTCACCGGTCCAGCCGAGCATGTGCAGGGCGCAGGAGCCCGCCTCGGTGGCGTCGATGTAGTCCGGGGCCCACTTCATGGCCTTCGGCTTGACCTTGATGCCGGCCTTCTCCAGGTCGGCCTTCATCAGCTCGAACAGGTCCTGCGGGGCAGGCATGTACGGGCGGGTGACCTCGGTCGGGTAGCAGAACTCGATCTCGAGCTTCTCCTCACCGGCCTTCTTGAGGAGGTCCTTCGAGGCGGCGGTGTCGTACGGGTACTTCTCGACGTTCTTGGAGTAGCCCGCGATGGTGTCCGGCATGAACTGGTCGGCGACCTTGCCGCCCTCGGGCAGCTGGGTCTTGACCAGGTTCTCCTTGTCGATCGCCTGCGCGATCGCCTGGCGGACGTCCTTCTTCTTGAGCGCCTTGTTGGCGCCCTGGCTCATGCCCACGTAGAAGAGGTTGAAGACGCCACGGGTCGGGACGACGTAGCCCTGGTCCTCGAGGGTCTTGACGTCGGCCGGAGCGACGAGGTCGTAGCCGTCGATGTCACCGGCCTGGAGCGCCTGGCGGCGGCCCTCTTCGGTGTCGATGGTGCGGAAGACCAGGTTCTTGATCTTGGCCTTGTCGCCCCAGTAGTCGTCGAAGCGGGTCAGGCTGACTTCCTTGTTGCCCTTGTTCCACTTCGTGATCTTGTACGGGCCGGTACCGGCGACCGTGCCGGCCTCCTGGCTGTACTTGGGGTACGTGATGGCGTCGCCCTTGGCGGTCGCCTCTTCCTTCTCGTACGCCTTGAGGGCCTTCGGCGAGTGGATCGCAAGGGCCTGCAGGGAGAAGCCGCCGGGGAGGTTCGCGGAGGGCTTCTTGACCTCGATGACGGCGGTGTTGTCGTCCTTCGCGGTGCAGGACTTGTAGTTCGCCTCGGGCGTCTCCTTGTCCTCGTTCTTCGCGAAGCCGCCCATGATGGTCTGCCAGTAGTACGAGACCGCGCTGGACTGGTAGGTGCCCTTCCAGTTGAACCAGTGGTCGTAGTTGGCACAGACCGCCGCGGCGTTGAACGCCTCGCCGTCGTGGAACTTCACGCCCTTGCGGAGGTTGAAGGTCCAGACGGTACCCTCGTCGTTGCTCGACCAGGTCTCGGCGAGACCGCCGACCAGCTTGGTGCCGCCCGACTCGTGCTCGAGCAGGGCCTCGAACGCCTGGCGCGTCACACGGAAGGTTTCACCGTCGCTCGCGAGGGCAGGGTCCAGAGAACCCGGGTCACCTGCACCGGCGAAGACGAAGGTGTCCTTCTTGCCGCCGCTGCCTTCGTTGTCAGCGTCCCGTTCACTGGAGCAGCCCGTAGCGATCAGACCGACCGCCACCGCGGCCGTGATCGCCCGAGCGCCTCGGGACTTGAATATGCGCATACTGGGGCCACTCCGGGTCCGCTATGTGGATGCATCTTGACCGGCCGAACACTACAGACGTTCTCAGTCGGTCAGGAACAGTCCGGATAGCGGTGATACCTACCTGAGATCTGAACAGTTGACATAAGGGACGGTTCAGGCATCCTCCCGCCGGGATTTAACCCTCCGGACACAATCGGCACCCTCCCAACGACCCGCCGGGTGACGTCGGATGACGTGAAGAACGGGTGAAACCGCAGGTGACAGGCGGTCAACGGGTGATCGCTGAGCGCGCATGGCCGAAAATCTGACGTGAAATCAGCGTCGGTCGGCGAGGGGCGCGGACGGCGGGCGGGCGCCGCGGGTCGGCGTCCGCTGTCCACCTGGTGGACAGTGACGCCTCGTCAGACGGGACGGAAGGGCCCGGTCAGCCCCGCTGCGCGGGCGGGTAGCCGTAGGCGGACGCGGGAGGCGGCACGGCGCCGTGCGCCTCGCGGTCGTAGAAGGGGCGGCCGTTGGCGCGCAGCCACATCGCGACCGGGTCGTGCTCGTCGGACATGGCGACGGTCGACACCGGCAGCCCGTCCGGGACCGCACCGAGGGACTGCTGCATCATCGCCCGTACGGCGTCCACGGCCGGCGGGGAGGTGTCGTACACGTCCAGGCCGATGGCGAGGTAGGGGGCGCCCAGGGCGGGCTGCACCCAGGCGCGGCGCAGCGCGCGGACGGCCGGGGTGCGGTGCGCGTTCTGCGCGAGGAGGGCGTAGAACTGAGGGATCTCGATGGCCGGTTCGGACAGCCGCAGCGGTCCGGCGGGCCGGCGGTCCAGGCCGCCGGCGATGCGGCGCAGGTCCAGCCAGGGGATGCCGACGCCGCCGCCGGGCGCGTGCGGGTTCAGCCAGAGACCGTAGTGGTCGGGGTAGAGGGCGCGGGCCACCTCGAGGCCGTCGACCACCTCGTACGACCGGTTCCAGCCGCTGGCGGAGAGCTCCTGGGCGGAGGTCACGCAGGGGGCGTAACCGAGGCCGTCGACCTCCATGTTCCCGTACTGGGCGTCCGGGGAGCCGGCCTGGCCGTTCCAGAGCAGCATCCAGATCTGGCCGGACGAGGGGGTCGCGAGCGCGCGCAGCAACGCCTCGTACGCGTCGTAACGCCCGGGCGTCACCTGGCGCAGCATGTGCTCGACCTGTCCGGCCGCCGCGGTGCCAGCGCTCACTTGTATCGCCCCTCCGTACCTCGCCAGCGGATGAACCTAGCTTAAGCCGACGCGGTGCGGCGGTCTGCCTTGCGGCGACCGGCCGCCGTTGCCCCCGCCGGGGGGCGCGAGAGGTCCGGCGGGTGCGGGTCGGTTGTGGCTTGTCGCGCCCGCGCGGCGGAGCCGCATATCGGTACGGCCCCGCGCCCCTGAGGGGGTTTCTGTCGCGCTCGTGTCGTGTCGTGACCGCCGCGGAGGCCCCCACCGGGGGCGCGAGTGGGGAAGCGGGTGCGGGTGCGTCGGGGCTTGTCGCGCAGTTCCCCGCGCCCCTAGGGGGGTCTCCGAGTGGAGCCGTGTATCGGTGTGGCCCCGCGCCCCTCCGGGGGGGGTTACGGCTGGCGTTGGTAGAAGGGGGGGACCTTGGTGCGGAGCCAGTCGCCGACGGGGTCCTGGGCTATGTCCAGGACGATGAGGTTGACCGGCCAGGGGGCGGGGGTGCGGCCGAGGGCACGGGAGAGGGCGTCCAGGGGGAGGGTGCGGGCGTCGCCCTCCCATTCGGAGAGTTCCACGCCGACGAAGAGGACCGGCTCGGCCGTCTCGATCGCGGCGAGGCAGCGCCGGGCGGTGGTCACCACGCCGATGTCCGCGAACTCCGCCGAGGCCGCCGCGAGGAAGTCCACCGGGTCCTGCTGCCAGTCGGGTTCGAACAGCCGGACCCGGCCGCCGCCCGCCGGGCCGTCCAGCATGGTGCGGCCGGCCCGGCACAGTTCGGCCACGGCCGCCGGCGGCAGCGGGATGCCGACCACTCCGCCGGGGTTCACCACGATGCCGGCCTGCGGCGGCAGACCGCGGGCGAACTCCACGGCGGGCGCGATCGTGTACGACATGTGGGCGCCGACGACCTGGCGGAACTGCTCCTCGGAGGTGAAGACGGGGACGAAGGCCTGGCCGTCGAGCTCCATCGTGGGCAGGTCCAGCGGACCGCTGTGCGGACCTCCGCCGTTGGGCAGCGGGACCCAGACGAAGCTGCGGCCCAGCACCTCGACGATCCGGCCGCCCGCCGAGGGGACGCCGAGGGAGGCGGAGAGCACCTCCTCCAGTTCGTTGCCGGGCCATCCACCGTGCGGATGGGGGTGTGCCTGCGCGGGGAAGTCCGCCGGGAAGTCCATCTGCCTACCGCCTGCTGCCTGTGACCACTGACCACTCACCACTAACCACTGCTGTGGCTGGAAAGGCTATCCGGTCAGCCCGTGAAGCCGATCCGGCGCAGGGCGTCCGCCGCCTCCCGGTCGATGAGGACCGCCGATCCGCAGCCCGCCGGCAGTCCGCCGCGCTCCACCGCGTGCAGCAGCCGGTCGCTCGCCGCGCGGTGGCGCAGGAACGCGTACCGGGAGACCCCGCGTCCGCGTGCCCGCTGGCCGGCCAGGGCCTGTTGCGGGGTGACGTCCAGCAGCAGCAGATGCAGGCTCGCGTCCCGGCGGCGCGCCTCGCGGGCCAGCCAGCGGCGCACCCAGGCCTGCGTGCCGCAGTCGTGCACCACGACCGGTCCGCCGGAGCGCAGGGTGCGGCGCAGCCCGGCGTAGTGGGCGAGGCGGACCAGCGGGCGGTAGACCGCGTACGGCAGCAGGCGCGGCATCCGGCCGTCCCAGCGGTCGCGGGTGTCCTGGGAGTCGACGCGGGCGCCGCGCACCGCGCGCCGCATCAGCGTGGACTTGCCGCTGCCGGGCAGGCCGGTGACCACGACGAGGTCGCGGGGCCCGAAGAGCAGGGCGCGCGGGCTGCGGCCGTCCCGCGCGCGCAGATCGCGGACGACGGGCGCCGGCAGCGCGCCGCGGGCCTCCCTGGCCTGAGCGGCCGGTTGCTGAGGCAGCGCGACGCCCGTGGTGGTGGCGCACGCCGTGGTCCTGTTCACCGTGATCGTCCTCCCCTGGGGCCAGGTACGGATACCGATCCCCGCCGAGTGTAAAGAGAAGGTAATGCCGGGGTCTCGCGATTCCGTCCGTTTCCTGAAACAGGCCTGTCACAGCCCCCTGTGACCGTGCCCGTACCTCCCGTGCACCCCCTGAGAAGGGTCCCCCTGCCGCACCCGGACAATGCGTGCAATGATGTGCGCGCCAACTGCATACCGGCCGTTTGAATCCGCGCGGGAGAGTCCCCGGCACCTGTTGCCGCCGGGGCGCCGAAGGAGCAAGTCCCTCCCTTGAATCTCTCAGGCCCCGTTACCGCGCGGGCGAGGCACATCTGAAAAGCGGGCCGCCGAAGGCACGGGCAGTGCTCCGGCGGCTCCACCCAAGGTGCAAGCCAGGACCGTCCCCTGCGTGGGCAGTCATGGCGAACCTCTCAGGTTCCGATGACAGATGGGGAGGAATTGTCCTCGCCATCCCCCACGCCCGAGTGAACCCGAGTGAACTCGCGCGGGAGGGACCCCCATCGCCTCTGGGAGACCGACCGATGAGCAGCACCGAACCCCGTCGGACCGCGCTCGATGCACTGCATCGCGCGCTCGGCGCGACGATGACCGACTTCGCCGGCTGGGACATGCCCCTGCGCTACGGCTCCGAGCGCGACGAGCACAACGCCGTGCGCACCAGGGCCGGCCTGTTCGACCTCTCGCACATGGGCGAGATCGCCGTCACCGGCCCTCAGGCCGCCTCGCTCCTCGACCACGCCCTGGTCGGCAACATCGGCAGCGTCAAGCCGGGCCGCGCCCGCTACACCATGATCTGCCGCGAGGACGGCGGCATCCTGGACGACCTGATCGTCTACCGGCTGGGCGACACCGAGTACCTGGTGGTCGCCAACGCCTCCAACGCCCAGGTGGTGCTGGACGCCCTGCGGGAGCGCGCGGCCGGCTTCGACGCCGAGGTCCGCGACGACCGCGACGCCTACGCGCTGCTCGCCGTGCAGGGCCCCGAGTCCCCGGCGATCCTGAAGAGCCTCACCGACGCCGACCTGGACGGCCTGAAGTACTACGCCGGCCTGCCCGGCACCGTCGCCGGCGTCCCCGCGCTGATCGCCCGTACGGGATACACCGGCGAGGACGGCTTCGAGCTGTTCGTGAAGCCGGAGCACGCGGTGGAGCTGTGGCAGGCGCTGACCAAGGCGGGCGAGGGCGCCGGGCTGGTCCCCTGCGGGCTGTCCTGCCGGGACACCCTCCGCCTGGAGGCGGGCATGCCGCTGTACGGCAACGAGCTGAGCACCTCGCTCACGCCCTTCGACGCCGGTCTCGGCCGGGTGGTGAAGTTCGAGAAGGAGGGCGACTTCGTGGGCCGTGCGGCGCTCGCCGAGGCCGCCGAGCGCGCCGCCTCCGAGCCCCCGCGGGTCCTGGTCGGCCTGGTCGCCGAGGGCCGCCGGATCCCGCGCTCCGGGTACGCGGTCGTGGCCGGCGGCGAGGTGATCGGCGAGGTCACCTCCGGCGCCCCCTCCCCCACCCTGGGCAAGCCGATCGCGATGGCGTACGTCGACGCGGCGCACGCGGCGCCGGGCACCGAGGGCGTCGGCGTGGACATCCGCGGCAGCCACGAACCGTACGAGGTCGTGGCGCTGCCGTTCTACAAGCGGCAGAAGTGACACCGTCGGAAGACGGCTTCCCGCGCTCGTGAGGTGAGCACGTCGTGCCTGCTCACGGACGCCGCACGCAGTCCCCTCAGTCATCCGCCATCCCCCCGTACAGGAGAATTCAGGCCATGAGCAACCCCACGCAGCTGCGTTACAGCAAGGAGCACGAGTGGCTGTCGGCCGCCGAGGACGGCGTGTCGACGGTCGGCATCACGGAGCACGCCGCCAACGCGCTCGGCGACGTGGTCTTCGTCCAGCTTCCCGAGGTCGGTGACGGCGTGACCGCGGGCGAGACCTGCGGCGAGCTGGAGTCCACCAAGTCGGTCAGCGACCTGTACTGCCCGGTCACCGGCGAGGTCACCGAGATCAACGAGGACGTCGTGAACGACCCGTCGCTGGTGAACTCGGCCCCCTTCGAGGGCGGCTGGCTGTTCAAGGTGCGGATCACCGACGAGCCGGCCGACCTGCTGACCGCCGCCGAGTACGACGCCCACATCGCGGGCTGAGGAGCCGTAGCCGCATGTCGCTTCTGAACACTCCCCTGCACGAGCTTGACCCGGCGGTGGCCGCCGCGGTCGACGCCGAACTGCACCGCCAGCAGTCCACCCTCGAGATGATCGCCTCGGAGAACTTCGCCCCGGTCGCGGTCATGGAGGCCCAGGGCTCGGTCCTCACCAACAAGTACGCCGAGGGCTACCCCGGCCGCCGCTACTACGGCGGCTGCGAGCACGTCGACGTGATCGAGCAGATCGCCATCGACCGGGTCAAGGAACTCTTCGGCGCCGAGCACGCCAACGTCCAGCCGCACTCGGGCGCGCAGGCCAACGCGGCCGCGATGTTCGCCCTGCTCAAGCCCGGTGACACGATCATGGGCCTGAACCTCGCGCACGGCGGGCACCTGACCCACGGCATGAAGATCAACTTCTCCGGCAAGCTCTACAACGTGGTCGCGTACCACGTCGGCGACGACGGCCAGGTCGACATGGCCGAGGTCGAGCGGCTCGCCAAGGAGAACAAGCCGAAGCTGATCGTGGCCGGCTGGTCGGCGTACCCGCGTCAGCTGGACTTCGCCGCGTTCCGCCGGATCGCGGACGAGGTCGGCGCGTACCTCATGGTCGACATGGCGCACTTCGCCGGTCTGGTCGCCGCGGGCCTGCACCCGAACCCGGTCCCGCACGCCCACGTGGTGACGACGACCACCCACAAGACCCTCGGCGGCCCGCGCGGCGGTGTGATCCTCTCCACGGCCGAGCTGGCCAAGAAGATCAACTCCGCGGTCTTCCCCGGTCAGCAGGGCGGTCCGCTGGAGCACGTGGTCGCCGCCAAGGCGGTCGCGTTCAAGGTCTGCGCCTCCGAGGAGTTCAAGGAGCGTCAGCGCCGCACCCTGGAGGGCGCGCGCATCCTGGCCGAGCGCCTGGTGCGGGACGACGTCAGGGCCGTGGGCGTGGACGTGCTGTCCGGCGGCACGGACGTGCACCTCGTCCTGGTGGACCTGCGGAACTCCGAGCTGGACGGCCAGCAGGCCGAGGACCGGCTGCACGAGGTCGGCATCACGGTCAACCGCAACGCGATCCCGAACGACCCCCGCCCGCCGATGGTCACCTCGGGTCTGCGCATCGGCACGCCCGCCCTGGCCACCCGCGGCTTCACCGCCGAGGACTTCACCGAGGTCGCGGACGTGATCGCCGAGACGCTGAAGCCGTCCTACGACGCCGAGGCGCTCCGGGCCCGGGTGACGGCGCTCGCCGAGAAGCACCCGCTCTATCCCGGTCTGTAGTCGTTCCGTACGCTTTCACGCGTACGGACATCAGGGGCATCGCGCACACTGGGTCAGTGGGCGCGGTGCCCCGCACCATGCACCCCGCATAAACGTTCCGCCGTCTTCGTACCACCTCTTCCCCGGTGGACAGCGCCGTCCGCCGAACCCTTAGGAGTCCTCCCGTGGCCATCTCGGTCTTCGATCTCTTCTCGATCGGCATCGGCCCGTCCAGCTCGCACACGGTCGGCCCGATGCGGGCCGCCCGCATGTTCGCCCGGCGGCTGCGCAACGAGGACCTGCTGGACTCGGTCGCCTCGGTCCGGGCGGAGCTGTACGGCTCGCTCGGCGCCACCGGCCACGGCCACGGCACGCCCAAGGCGGTGCTGCTCGGCCTGGAGGGGGACTCGCCACGGACGGTGGACGTGGAGTCGGCCGACGAGCGGGTGGAGAAGATCAAGGAGGGCGGCCTGATCCGCCTCCTCGGCGAGCACGAGATCGCGTTCTCCTTCGACGACGACATGGTGCTGCACCGCCGCAAGGCCCTCCCCTACCACGCCAACGGCATGACCCTCTGGGCGTTCGACGCCTCCGGCGCGGAGCTGCTGACCAAGACGTACTACTCGGTGGGCGGCGGCTTCGTCGTCGACGAGGACGCGGTGGGCGCGGACCGCATCGTGCTGGACGACACGGTCCTGAAGTACCCCTTCCGCACCGGCGACGAGCTGCTGCGCCTCACCCGGGAGACCGGCCTGTCCATCTCCGCCCTGATGCTGGAGAACGAGCGGGCCTGGCGGACCGAGGAGGAGATCCGCGAGGGCCTGCTGGAGATCTGGCGCGTGATGCGGGCCTGCGTCGACCGGGGCATGTCCCGCGAGGGCATCCTGCCGGGCGGTCTGAAGGTGCGCCGCCGCGCCGCGAACACCGCGCGCAAGCTGCGCTCCGAGGGCGACCCGGGGGCCCTGGCCATGGAGTGGATCACCCTCTACGCGATGGCCGTGAACGAGGAGAACGCGGCCGGCGGCCGGGTCGTCACGGCCCCCACGAACGGCGCCGCGGGCATCATCCCGGCGGTCCTGCACTACTACGTGAACTTCGTGCCCGGCGCCGACGAGGAGGGCGTGGTCCGCTTCCTGCTGGCGGCCGGCGCGATCGGCATGCTGTTCAAGGAGAACGCCTCCATCTCCGGCGCCGAGGTCGGCTGCCAGGGCGAGGTCGGCTCCGCCTGCTCGATGGCGGCGGGCGCCCTCGCGGAGGTGCTGGGCGGCAGCCCGGAGCAGGTGGAGAACGCGGCCGAGATCGGCATGGAGCACAACCTCGGCCTGACCTGCGACCCGGTCGGCGGCCTGGTCCAGATCCCGTGCATCGAGCGCAACGGCATGGCCGCGGTGAAGGCGGTCACGGCGGCCCGGATGGCGATGCGCGGCGACGGCTCCCACAAGGTGTCCCTGGACAAGGTCATCAAGACGATGAAGGAGACCGGCGCGGACATGTCGGTCAAGTACAAGGAGACGGCGCGGGGCGGGCTCGCGGTGAACATCATCGAGTGCTAGGCGGATGCGCCCTGACCAGCGCGTTCGTATCTTTCAGCGCTGTCAGGGCCCTCCCTGCCTACGCGGCGGGAAGTCTCTGGAACCTCCCCGGGACAGACGTGAAAGTCCCAGGGGTATCCCCCTGGAAGAGGCTGTTGAACTGCGGGTCCGCGGCACGTGATCAACGCCGAATGCGCCGCTCACCCACCAGCTGATGCATTAAATCGATCCCCCATCCTCGCCCAAGGGGTATCATTCGATACATGAACGATGCGGGAAACCCGCGCTTGGAGCAGCGGCTGGCCGGCCTCTCCCCCACATTCACGACGGCGCAGGCGCGACGAGCCCTGCTCTCCCCTCGCGATCTGGCGCACTTGGTCACGGAGGGGGATATAGACGAACTGTCCCGCGGGGTGTACCGGCGGGCAGACGCCCCGGAAACGGCGCACGCGGATTTGCTGGCCGTGTGCGCACGGGCCCCTCGCGCCGTCGTGTGCGGTGAATCCGCCCTGGCCCTGCATGAACTGATCGACGACATCCCCGCAGCAGTACACATCGCCGTGCCGCGCGGTTCACGCCGCCCGACGATTTCTTACCCGCCGACCGTGGTGGCGCAGTACGCCGCTAGGACCTTCGAGCTCGGTATCGAACGGTTCGAAGCAGCTCCGGGAGAGACCATCCCCATGTACAACGCGGCCCGCAGCGTCGTCGACGCGATGCGCCACCGCAGCCGCCTCGGCGAGACCCTCGCCCTGTCCGCGCTCGGCCGCTACCTGCGCCGAAGCGGACGCGGTGGGGTTGGCGAACTCCAGCACATCGCACGCGAGCTGGACGCCCTCTCCGTCGTCCGCCCCGCCGTGGAGGCGGTGCTCGCCTGATGGCCAACCCCACCCGCGACACCACCGCCGGCCGCGTCTACAACGACCTGCGCAACCTGGCGCGCCGCAACAGCCGGTCCACGGACGAGGTCATGGTCGAGTACGTCCTCGAACGGTTCCTCTACCGCCTGGCCTCATCACCCCTGGGCCGGGAGCACTTCGTCCTCAAAGGTGGCCTGCTGCTCGCCCAGTTCGGCGCACGTCGAATGACCCGGGACATCGACATCCTCGGTCGATCTTTCCCAGGCACAGAAACAGAGATCATCCACAGAATCGCGGCCATCGCCGCCACCGAGAGCGACGACGGCGTCGTGTTCGATCCCACGACACTCAAGACCGTCCCTATTCGTGAGGAGGACGAGTACCACGGTCTACGCCTGTCGATGGCTGCCTCCATCGCCCGGGCCCTGCTCAAGCTCCAATTGGACGTCAGCTTCGGCGACCCCGTCACGCCCGGCCCCCGGCTCATCGACTACCCACAACAGCTCGAGGAGGCAAGCTTTCAGATCTTCGGCTATCCACTGACCACTGTCATCGCCGAGAAACTCTCCACCGCCGTCTCACTCGGCGACCTCAACACCCGCGACCGCGACTACGGCGATCTCTACCGCTTGATGACCCTGAACGATCTGGACGGCCAGGAACTCACCGCAGCACTGACCGCCACCGCCACACACCGCGGCATCACCCTGAAAGCCCTCAGCACCACCATCACCGACCTCGGCGAACGCCGCCAGACCTCCTACACCGCCTGGCGCCGCCGACAAGGCCCCGCCGCAACCAGCTACCCCGAACGCTTCACCGACGTCGTCCGACAGGTCACCGTATTCGCGGATCCGGTCCTCAACGGCGACGCCGCCACACGCGCATGGAATGCGGCGACTCTCACATGGTCATGAACCAGGCCTGGCCAACCGACCGGGTCTCAGAGGGTCGGAACCGCAGAGCATGCGGCCCTGGCGTCCGCGTGGTCAAGGTCTGACGCAGCGCGATACCGAACCGGCTGCGCCGCTCAGCTCGTTGCCGCGAGCACAGTAATCGACCGCATCTGCCGCTACTGCATCCCGGTCCCTATTCACACTCCGCTCATCTGAGTGCGTGAGTTACATTAGCCCGCCGAATGCTCACCCTTCTCGGCAGAGTTAAGGGGTCACACGCTCGCGCCGGCGCTCCGTCGCAGGGCTCGTCCGATCCGGCTGACCGCGGTGGTGGGTTTCAGTCCGCGTTCGATGCGCAGGAGGAAGCTGACCGGAGAGGCTGCGAGTGCTGCGTCGCGCTGCCTCCGGGCTCCGCCCAGGATGCCCACGGCTGTCGCGCCGACGCCGGCCACGATGCCCGCCGCGCTACCCGCCACCGTGCCGCCGACCGTGCCGAACAGCCCGCTCGCCAGGGCCGCCGAAGTGGGTGTGTCGAACGTGGTGCTGACGGAGGTGGTGATCGTCTGGAGGCCGACGCCCTTCATGGCCTCGCGCAGCTTCACCAACTCGACTTCGAAGTCCTTGTGCACCGCCTGCCGCACGTAAAGGTCCAGTGCCTGCCGGCTGCGGATGCCGGCCAGTTCCTCGCGCAGGTCCGCCGTCGTCCGGGCGATGGCGTCCATGTAGGCGAAGAACTCCGGCTCGTACTTCTTGCGGAGTTCCACGATCTTCTCGGCGGGCACCCCGGCAAGTCGTGCGGGGAGCACGCACCGCACCGACAGCACCCCGACCCGCCCTGCCAGGTCGCCGGTTCCGACCGGGGCCGGGGCACCGCCCAGGAGGACCGCCGCCATCCGCTCGGCGTCCCAGGGGTCGATGGCCGTGTGGGCGGCCTCCTGGTCGGTGACGGGGAGGAAGGCGGTGCGGCCCGCGAGTTCGGCGGTCAGCGCGCACTTGTAGACCCAGGCAAGTGCCGGGTCCATCCCCACCCACGCGTGGTGCGCGTCATGGCTGACCGCGTTGCGCACCCGCCGCACCGCCAGTCCGGTACCGAACAGGGTGTCCCTAAGTTCCGGCGACATCTCCCCCGGGTACAGGCCCGCCAACGGCCTCCCCCTGGGCGAGAAGAAGCGCTCTCTGTTGCCCACGGGTGCCGGTGTGCCGGGCGGCGAGGGCTCGGCATTCACCACGTCCATGGCGTCCGGTCCGCCGGTGCCGTGGACACCGAAGCGGCTCCGCACCTCCTCACCGCGCTCGTCCACGAGTCGCAGCAGGTGCCGTGACGCCGCCTCGACGGCGTCGGCGGGGTCGATGTTCTGGATGAAGTCGAGGTCGTCCCGCAGGACACGGACGTGGTCCGGGTCCGATACGTGGAAGCCTTCGGGCACCACGCGGGCCACCCCCGGTAAGTACAGCGCGGCGGCTTTGATCCACGCCGGATCACGGAAGTGGACGTACGGGTAGTACAGGCCGGTGCGCTGCACGAACACGCTCCTTCGCGGAAGTCCCCGAGCCCTGCGGGCCGTCACCCGGTGATGCTAGGGGGTCCGGGGGGGCGTCCGGTCGTGTTCCGCCCGCGATCGTCTCCCCGAGCTGATCGGGCTCCAGCACGCTGCCCGCGGGGCGGGCCGGGTTGACGTAGAGCGCGTGGCCGGGGGCCGGCAGGGCCAGCACCGCCACCTCGGCGGTGGCCAGGGCGCGCAGGCCGTCCTCGGGCGGTCCGTAACCGGTGACGGCGAGCTGGAGAGCGGCGTCGAAGTCGTCGGTGGGCTCGGGCCAGCCGAGCGATTCCGGGGAGGGAGGGTACGCCTCGTTGTCCTCCCACTCTCGATCTCGCCGGTCGCCCCCGTGCACCAGTGGCCGACCACGACCCTGTGGAGCGGCACGCCCTCGCCGTCCCAGCCGGGGTCGATCACGCTGATCCAGTGGTCGGCGCGAGCCGTGCGGCCTCGACGATGTCGTCGGGGGGCGTGGGCATCATCGCTGTCCCGCTCCAGTCACTCGGCTCGTCGGCTGTCATCCGTCCTCCTGCTTCGCCTACTGGGCATCCGGATCACCTGTCCCGAGGGGCGGCAGTCCCAGGATCTCCCGGAACCGGGCGGCGAGGCGCTCGGCCGTCCGGGGGGCCGTCCCTTCGGCCGACAGCAGGTCGGCGAGCCGGCGCACCGCGTCGCGGTACGCCTCCGCCGCGTACCGCCAGTCCGCGAGCACGGAGTCCGCATCGCCCGGCAGGAGCAGCCCGAGGGCCGTGTCCCACGCACGGACGGCGTTCGGGTCCGGGCTCGCGGTCTCGAAGGCCGTGAACGCCGAGCGCCAGATCCGGCGCGCGGCCGTGGCCGCGACGGCGTCGAGGGCGTCCGGCCACGGGCCGGGGCGGGCCAGCAGCAGCCGCACCTGGTCGAGCGGGGGCAGGCCGCTGCCGCGTACGCCTCCGCCGAGCTGTGCCTCGACTTCCAGGCCGGGGGTCACCTCGACGCCCGCGTCCCTCAGTGCGTCCAGGGTGACGGTCTCGGCGCCGGTGAATCCCGGCGGGTCGTCGGGCAGGTCGTCCGCGCCCGCCTGGCCGGCGATCCACCGGCGCAGGGCCTCTTCGGACGGCGGCGACGGGAGCGGGGTGTCGTCACCGGCCGTGATGACGTCGGGGACGGCGGTGTCGGGGGGCTGGGCCGCGGGCTCGGGTGCGGGTGGGTGGGTCTGTGACCAGTGGGTTGGCGGGGCGTCCTGGGGGGAGGTCAGCACGAGGAGGCTCTCGTTCACCGCCGGCCGCCGGTCGAGGAGCCGGAGGGGCCGCGTCGGCAGCCACACCGTCCGGGCGGCCCCCGTCCGGGCGGCGATCGCCTCGGCCAGGGCGGTGTCGCCCGGCTCCGTCCCGACGGGGACGACCGTGACGTCCCGGTCCAGTCGCGCCAGGACGGGGTCGTGGGAGAGCAGTTCGGCGATCTCGTCGTACGGCACCGGGCGGGTGGTGCCGTCCGGCCAGGGCATGTCGACCTGTCCCGGGGTGGTGCCGGTCATGTCCAGTACGTACGCACCGGGGTGGTCGTTCTTTCCGGCGCCCCTGCGGTGCCAGGGGGCCAGAGCGCCGCGGCTGTTGTTCAGGCCGCCGTCGGGTGAGATCACGTAGCGGTCCGCCCACACGCGGCTCGGGGCGGGTTTCCCCGTCCAACTGCGGCCGGCAACGGTGCCGTTCACGGAGGTGACGAGGGTGCGTTCGTCCAGCGCGCCATGGCGTTCGAGGTCGTACGCGGCGAGCGCCGTGGGGTCGTAGGCGTCGCGGCCGAGGGCCGCCGCCGTGGCGGCCGTCCGGAGGAGGTCCGTGCGCAGGGACTCGTCCCGCGGGTCCTCGCCGGTGGGCAGGTGGAGCGCCTTGGCCGTCAGGGCGTCGGGGTCGGGGTGGTTCTCCACGCTCTCCACGGCCTGGACCGTGGCCCACAGCGCGTTCTGCCGGTCGGTCGCGGTGACGGGCGCCGGTGTGCGCAGTCCCAGCACCTGGCGGGTCCACCGGTCCGGATCGTGACGGCCGACGAGTTCGCGGGCCCGGTCCACGGAGGGCAGGGCCACGAAGTCGTGCAGCGCGGAATCCGGGTCGGTGGACAGGCGCGCCGACGCCGCCTCCAGCATCGTCCGTACGTCGTCGGGGTTCGGCGGCGCGGGCCGGCTGCCGGGGGCGGTCTTCAGGCCGTGGTGCGCGCGGGTGACCCGGTCGAGCAGGTCGAGCGTCAGCTCCCCGTACTCCCGCAGGTCCCCGTCCCCTCGGCGCATGACCTCCAGGGCGCCGATGCCGCGCAGCAGCCGGCGGTAGGTGCCGGCCGGGTCGTCCTTGTCCTCCTCCACGTCGACGCCGAACGTCATCCGCAGGGCGCGGACCAGTCGCAGTGCCGTGTCCCGGGCCATGACCGGGGTGAGGTCCGGGGACGTCTCCAGGCCGGCCTGCGCGGCCAGGACGTCGAGTTCGCCGGAGGTCGGTTCGGGGCGCAGCTTCACCATGTCCACCGGGTCGTTCGCCGGGGTGGTGCCGATGCCCTGGTCGTACAGCTTTCCCTTCGCGTAACGGCTCAGATGCTCCCGGTCCGGGGCGTAGACGTCGCGCCGCGTCACGTTGGAGACGTCCTGGGCCGCCGACGAGACGGCGAGCGGATCAGGGACGAACGGGCGGCTCCGCTTAAGCGCGGCGGCGGTGTGCCCCTCCGGCCCGCTCCCCCAGCAGGACAGGAGTACGAGGGGGGTGTCCCGGTCCAGCCGGGACACGCTGGGGCGCCGCCGGAGGTAGCCGCCGGTTTCCGTGCCCCGGACCGCAACGTCGTTCTGGAACATCTTCTCGACCATGAGGGTCTGCCCCGGCAGGCCGTGGACGAGGAAGAAGTAGGGCTTGCGCCCCTTCCACGGCACCGGCCGGGGATTCCCGGTCGGCTGCCCGGTGACCGGGTCGTAGACGAACCACTCCGTCGACCGGGTCAACTGCTGGAGCCACGGCTCGCGCCGGATCAGGTCCGAGCCGTTCACCACCGCGCGGCCGACGGGCCGGCCCTCGTCGACGAGGGTGACCGACTTGACGTCCGCGTCCCGGAGGGTCTTCCCGTCGATCGTGCGCAGGACGCCTTCCCCGGGTTCCGGCCGTCCCTCCTCCGGCCCCAGGTCGTCGGGGGCACTGGCGATCCATTCGCCCAGCGGCTCGCCCATCGGCTCATCCACCGACTCGTCGCCGAGGAACCGGTCGTCGGTCACCTCGACGCGGTGCCGGCCGATGTCGGGGTGCGGCTTCAGGGCGACCTCGCCGCTGTGCGACCACAGCGTCCTGCGGGTGCGGGCGGCGGCCCTGCGCGGCAGGTCCAGTCCCATGGCGCCGGCGTTCGGCGAGACGAGCACCGCTTCGGAGGTGTCCTCACGGGCCGCCAGTTGCTCGTCCTGCGCCAGAAGTTCGGCGAACTCCTCCGGCGACAGCCGCCACCGCTTGCTGCCGTCCGGCAGGGCCAGCCCGACCTTGGTGTGGTCGCCGTCCTTCGTCCCGATCACGTACGGGAGGGGGGCACCGGGCCGGCGTGCCCACGGCGACGGCCGGGGGCTCCGGTCGTCGCCGTCCACCAAGTCGTACGAGGAGACGTCCAGGTCCCGGGCGTGCCGGCCCGTCCAGTTCCGGCCCAGTGGGGTGCCGTCGGGTGCGGTCAGGCGGGTGGCGTCGGACAGCAGGCCCTGCCGTCCGAGGTGGTACGCGGTCAGCGACGCCGGGCTGGTCGCCCGGCCGGCGGCCACCGCCTGGGCCGTCAGCTCGTACAGCCTGCGTACGCGGTGCGACAGGTCGTCGGCGTCGAAGCGCACCGGGGCGGGAGCGGGGTCCGGGGACTCGCCGTCCGTGTCACTGTCCGAGTCGCTGTCCGAGTCGTCGGAGTCGGGGTCGTCCCCGGGGTTGTCGTCGAGGTGCAGGAGGTTCCTGGCCAGCCGGTCCGGGCCGGTGAAGTAGTCCGGTCGGCCGAAGTCGTCCGGGCTCAGTTCCGCCAGCCGGGCGACGGCCTCCGACAGGGGGGAGCGGTCGACCGTGACGACCGCCTGCCGTCGTGCCGCCCGCCCGGTGGCGCCGTCGACCGGTCCGACGGTGCCGATGTCCCGGCCGCCGCTCTCCGCGGTGACCGTGAAGTCCTCGGCCCGGACCGTGCCGCCGCGTATCTCCGCGACGTCGCGCACGGCCTGCTCATTGAGCTCCAGCTGACGCCGGATCTCGTCGAGGAGGAGGTCGCGCACGGCCTCCGCCCGCTGCCGGCCGACCGTCGTGGCATGCTCGACGGCGTCACCGGACAGGACGAAGCGCGGGCCGTTGCTGTAGCCGGTGACCGTGATCGTGGGGAGCCGGAGACCTGCCCTGAGGTCCCGCAGGCCGGACAGTACGACCTGCTGGGCCAGGTCGGCGAGTTGCCGGCGCTGGTCCGGGTCGGTGACGTCCCGGTGGCGGTACTCGAAGGCGACCCGGGCCCGGGACGGGAACGCAGGAGACGCCGGGGCGGGTCCGTCGTCGTCCCGCACCGCCACGCCCCCGGCCTCGTCGTCGGGGCCGGGGCCGGTGTCCGGCAGCGCTCCCGGGCCCGTCTGCCGCGCCACCCCGTCCGCCGGGGCCAGGATGACGGTGGAGACCGGTGGCGCGGCGGCGGCGGTGGGGCCTGCGGCGTCGGAGGGCCGCAGCCGGCCGGTGCGTGCGGCGTGCAGCAGGTGTGCCAGGGAGCCGGCGGTCAACGACCGGTCCCAGCCCTGCCCGGCGGCGTACTGGCCGACCATGTGCCGGAGCCCGCCCCAGGTGAGCAGGCCGGGGTCGGTGTTGCCCGCCGCCTCGATCCGCAGCCTTTCGAGGGCGCCGAAGCCCTCGATCAGCTCGTGGAACTCCGCCTCGCGGTCCGGGTCGGAGTCGATGTGCACACCGTGGGTCTGGCGCAGGGCCCGCACCCAGTGCAGGGCGCGGTCGGTGCGCCCCGGCAGATCGCCGGGGAGTCCGCCCAGGTCGGCGAGCGCGTCGAGGGCGGCGGTCCCGGGCTCGGGACGGAACTCCTCGACGTGGCCCACGGGGTTGTCGGGGTCGTCGTACACGACCAGGTGCGGCGGCAGGCCGCCCTCGGCCTCGCTCGGCGAGATCTGCCGGTCCACGGTGAAGACGGTGCGGCGGGTCTCGTTGGCGACGTACTGGGCGGAGGAGGGGTGGGCGAGCAGGTCCTGGTCGGCGCGCGTCATGGACAGCTCGCAGAGCAGCAGCCACACCGGTGCCTCGGGAGGCAGTGTCCGCATGCTCCTGCGCCGCGCCAGTACACGGCCCAACTGCCGCGGGTGGACCGCCTGGTTGGCGCGGGTGCTGCGGCGGGGCAGGGTGGTGCGTCCGCTGTCGCCGTGGCCGACGGCGATGTAGGAGCCGGCCAGGCCCCGCGGCAGGGGCAGCAGGCCGCTCTGCCGGCCGGCGTACACACCGGGCAGCCCTTCCATGACGTTGACGTAGTGCTGGATGGCGGACACCACCCGCAGGGCCTCCTCCCGCAGCGCCATGTCGTGCGCGTCGAGGAACGCCCGCCCGGTCAGTGCCTGCCCGTCGACCGTGACCAGCGGGTACGAGTGGATGTCGGAGTCGGGGAAGAGGGTGCCGTTCGAGGCCCTGACGGTGGCCTCCGGGTCGTCCGGGACCAGGTCCGGGTCGGCGGGGACCCAGGTGCCGGCCGGATCGCTCCCGGGGGTCGGCGCGGTCAGGAAGGGCACCCGGCGGCCGGTCGGGGCCGTTTCGAGGCGCAGGTCGCCGTAGGTGAACCAGGCGCGGGCGCGGGTGCGGTCGGCGATCGCCCGTGCGAGGACCTCGTTGCGGCCGTCCTCCTCCGCGATCAGGACCACCACGGGCACGTCCGGCCGCCGCCCCGGGTCGTGCAGCACCAGTTCGGCGAACTCCTCGTCCGACACCGGTTTCCCGTCCGCCAGCACCCTCCCCCCGGCGTCCCGTTCGGCCACCACCGCGTAGGCGTCGGGCCCCCAGGGCGAGGGGCTAACGCCCTGGGGGTCGGCGACCACGTCCATGTGCAGGCGGATGCCGGGACGTCCGGCCCAGTTCCTGCCGTACGGTGCGCCGTCGTCCCCGCCGAGCGCGGTCTGCTGCGGGTAGCCCTGCCGGGTCAGCCCGTAGGCGGCGATGGCGTCCAGGCTGCCGGCACGGCCCCGGCGGTGGGCGCTGCTCGCGAGGGTGAGGGCGTCGTAGTGCAGGGCCGCGTCCACCGGCGCGTCCGGCGCCAGGTGCAACAGCGTCCGGGTGATGCCGGCCAGGTCCAGCGGGCCGCGGCCGAGGCGCGGGTGCCGGGTGCGCGCCGCTTCGATCACGCGCAGCGAGTTGAACAGTCCGTTGCGCAGTTCCTGCGAGAGCGGCTGGGAGCCGAAGGTGGCGTCGACGAGTGCCCACAGTTCCTGGAGGCGTTGCCGGGCCGCGCTGTCGGTGGGCGGCGGTGCGGCGGCGGACCGCGCCGCCGGCTCCGGGGAGGGCAGCGGCAACGGCAACGGGAGCGGCAGCGGCGCGGGGGTGTGCGGCTGCGGCGTGTGCGTGCCGGTGGTGCCGTCCCACAGGGCGCGGACGGCCACGGAGGAGTCACTGCCGTCACCCGGGTTCCCCTCGGCGACGTCCCACAGCGCGCGGGCGCGGGCCAGCGCCTCGTTCTCGGTGTCGGTGGCCTCGACGGGGTTGACGTCCGCGGGACGCGACCCGCGGGGACGGGCCGGTTCGACGCTGCGCGGATGGCGGGGCCGGGGCCGGGGACCCTCGCCGTACAGACGGCGCAGCAGGGGGTACAGGGCGGGCTGACGGGTGCGCACCCACTCCGGGCCGGCGTTGTTGCGGGGCAGCCCGGTGTAGGGGTCGTTACCGCCGTTGGCCATGAGGTAGACGTTGCTGAGCTGAGCGAAGAACTCGAGCTCGTTGCTGCTGCTGTAGTTGGGGGCGCTGCGGCGGCCGTCGGCGTCGTAGCCGTAGAGGGGGCCGTCGGGCCAGTTGCCCGCCTCGCCGGCCCGGGTGGTGGTGCGGAAGGCGTTGGTGATGCGTTGCCGGTCGACGGGGTCCAGCGCGTGCAGGTGGATGGTGTGGGCGAATTCGTGCAGGGTGGTCGAGTAGCCGTCGGGATAGGCGGACTTGCCGGTGCCGACGGTGGTGCGCTCACCGAGCAGGTTCTCCTCGGTGACGGCCGCGGTGCGCGTGCCGACGCCGCGGACGTCGTCCCAGGGGCGGCCGTCGCCGGTGACGGCGCCCCGCAGGAAGCGGAAGGCGTCCAGGGAGGTCAGTGCCTCGCCCCTGGGCACCACCAGGACCCGTGAGCCGCCCTTGAGCAGCCGCGCGGCGACGGCGGGGTCCTGCAGCATCCGGGCGACCTGGGCACGGGCCCGGTCGCCGGCGGAGACGGGCTGCTCGACCCCGTCGGGCACCTGCGTCATGAGGCGCGCCGCGACAGAGGCGAACTCGGCCGGGGTGAGCCTGGCCGGGGTGGACCCGGACGGGGTGGATCCGGCCGGGGTGGACCCGGACGGGATGAGCCCGGCGCTCAGGGCGTCCACGAGCGCGGGATCGGCGGCCAGCCGTTCGCGGTCCGCGGGCGACAGCGACGCCAGCGCCGCGTCACGGTCGGCGGTGGACAGGCCGGGCAACCTCGCGGCGAGCGCCCGGACCGGGTCCGCTGTCACCTCCGGACGGACCCGCAGCCCGTCGGCGAGCGCGGTCAGTTCGGCGCGCAGCGCGGGCAGGTCGGCGTCGGTGACGCCGAGGGAGCGCCAGGTCTGTTCGTGGCGGGCGAGGGCGTCGGGGTCCAGGGCGGCGGAGTCGAGCAGTTCGCTGAGCCGTACGGCGAGGGAGGGGGCGGCTCCGGCAGGCCGCGCGGCGCGGTAGGCGTCGCCGCGCGCGAGGACCGGCGTGACCGTGCGGGGGCCGTCGGCGGGGGTGCGGTGCAGCGCCCACAGCAGGTCGAGGAGGTCGCGTCCGCGCAGCTCCGGGTCGGTTCCGGTGGCCAGGGCGAGGGCGGCGTCGGCCAGGGACTCCGCGGGGGCCGGCACGGTGAGACCGTCGACCGTGACCGTGCCGGGGGCCGGCCGGTCCACCGCCGTGAGCGTGATGTCGACGCCGTTCACCGACAGGTCGAGCACCCGGCCGTCGCCCGTGCCGGGCCGGATCCGCACCGGCGCTCCGGGCAGCTCCCGCTCCAGCGCCGCGCGCAGGCCGTCGGCGGCGGGCAGGGTGGCCGCGGGCAGCTGGAACTCCACGGCGCCAAGAGGCCGGGGCGTCCCGAGCTGCACCCGGCCGCGGGCGGCTCCGGCCAGCACCACGGGGTGGCCGAGGCCGTGCAGTACGGCACCGACCCGGCGCGCGACGTCCAGTGTGGCGGTGTCGTCGCCGGACGGCGCGGCCGGTGCGGCCGAGGGTGCCGGGACGGCGCGGGCGGCCGGAGGGGCGGTGGGCGCGGACGGCGGAGGCGGGGGTGCGGGCTCCGCCGGGTCCTTCGGCGGGGGCGGTGCGGGGACGGCCGCGGCGGTCTTCACCTGGTCGGTGCGTACGACGACGCCCAGCCGGTCGCTGAACAGGGCGGCCACGTTGGCCAGCCAGTCGGCGGCCTCCGCGGCGTCCAGACCCGGCCGGACCGACTCGCTCATGTAGCGGCCCGACTTGTCGTTCACCACCCAGGAACGCAGCTTCGCGCTCCAGCGGAACTCGCCGGACACCCGGCTGCGGCCCGGCAGCGTCCGTCCGGCCGTCTCCCCGCCGCCGTCGACGAAACCGGCGGCGATGCCGGTGTGGCCCAGCCCGTCGAGGGACTTCCGCAGCGCCTCCGCCGTCAGACCGGGGTCCTTCTCCCGCATCCCCGCGAGCAGCGCGTCGAACTGCTCCGGTGCGACGATCCCGCTCAGGTCCTCCGTCCCCAGGATCACCCGCCCGTCATCGGTGACCGTGTACAGCCATACGGCGTCCCGGTTGCCGGTGATCAGCAGGTCCGGGTCGACCTCGTCCAGCGGCACCCACAGCGGGTTCAGCCGTACGTCGCCGTCCTGGTCGCGTTCCTCGTCCTTGACCCGCTTCGGGAGGACCGGGTCGCCGAACCGGTCGCGGGCCGCGGCGTCGCTGCCGTCGTAGTGGTTGGTGCCGTTGTAGTAGACCTCCGTCTGCCGCGTCGCGTTGTCGGGTCCCGCGCCGCTGACCCGCCGGACGCCGTCCGGGAACGACCGCACCACGTCGACCCGCAGGTCGAACGCGTGGGCGAGGAGGGGCAGGAAGACCTCTCCCTCCGGAGTGCCCCAGCGGTGCTCCCAGTTGACGACGGCGTCCATCAGCCCGAGCAGTTCCGCTTCGTCCAGCGGGGCGGCGCTCTGCATGTAGGCGGTGCCGAGCAGACGGGCCAGCGCGGTGTCGTCGAGGTCGTCGGGGCCCGGCAGCAGGTCGTGCCGCCGGAGGTGCTCGAACATCTGGCGCGGGCTCAGGTTCTCGGCGTCCGCCTCCAGGACGGCGCGGGCGTCCCCCGGGGAGACGGCCGGGTCTGCGGGCGTCGACGCCATCATCGCGTCGACGTACCGGCGCAGCAGGTCGGCGGGGTCGAGGGCCTCGGCGACCGGGACGCGCCGGACGCCGTGGTGGTCCAGGAGGGCGAGCATCCCGGCACGGTTCATCCCCCGGACGCGGGCGGCGAACGCGTCGGCGACCGTCTGCCGGTACTGGCCGGTGATCTGCGGATGCAGCCGCCCCGCGCTGCGGGTCACGTAGTCCTCCAGGTAGGACCGCATGGCCCGGAGCGCGGCCTGTGAGGGGCCGGTCGGGGCCTTGCCGGTCCTGGCGCGGGCCGCGGTCTGGTGACGCAGTTCGGTGCGTACGGCGTCTGGGTCCCCGAGCAGGTCGTACGCGGCGCGGTCGGTGGCGGCGAGGCCGCCCAGACGGCTGCGGATGTGCACGGGGTCGCCGGCCATGAAGGAGTACAGGAGGCACTCGCCCGTGCCGGGCACGGGGACCCGGCGGCCCCTCGCCCGACCGCTGTGGCTCTCCGACTCGGAGCCCTTCTTGCCGTCCTTTTGAGACGGGTCCGATTCCGGTTTCGGGTCTGACTTTGGCTTCGGGACCGGGGGCTTCGGGTCCGGCTTCGGCGCCAAGGGCTTCGGGACCGGGTTGACCGGCAGGGCCAGTTGGTAGTGGCGGTCGTCGAGGCTCAGCACCACGTGGGCGCCGGGCGGTGCCGGGGTGCCGGTGAGGGCGCCGGTCGCCGCCGGGGCGCCGGGAGGGAAGTCCTGGAAGCCGCCGTCGCTCCGGACCACCGTGACGGTCACGCCGAAGGTGCGTGCGGCGAGCAGCGGGAGCAGGTCGGACGCGGCGTGGTTCCAGCCGGCCTCGGACGGGGCGTCGCCCCGGCGGAGGAGCTGGGTGATCGCCAGTTCGGCCCGTACCTCGGGGGACAGATCGGCGACGTGCGGAATCAGACCGCCGAGGCCGTCGAACTCACGGCGTGCGGGAGTGTCCGTTCCGAGGTCCAGGCCCGCCGCGGCGATCTCCTCCGCGCTGAAGGTGTCGGTGTGGTCGGGGGCTACGACGGCCAGCAGGTCCTCGTCGGCGTGGTCGGTGAGCCAGGAGGCCATCCTCCGGCGCATCCCGGACATCGCCCGCGGGTCGGTGAGGTCGATGCCCTGCGCGGTCGGCAGCCCCGGAGCGGCGCGTTCGAGGCCCTCGGCGAGCGCGCGGAAGAAGGCGTCGCCGTCCTCCGGCACGTCGTGGAGCGTGTACGTCTCGCCCGTGGGTGATGTGAGGACGGTGTCCGGTGTCTCGCCGGTCCTGGTGTAGCGGGGCGGGGCCGGGGCCTTGGCCACGGGCTTCTTGGGCGGGGCCTGGTAGGTCACCGCGGGCGGCTCGGCGAGTCCGTCCAGTTCCTTCCGGCCCTCCTCGGTGGCAGCGAGCCGGTGCCAGCGGGTGAGCTGGTCCGTCCCGGCCCGCACCCGGTGGTACTCCGCCGCGGCCTTCTCCGCCGTGTCCTTGAGCGCGTCCAGCTCGGCGCGCCGGGTGTCGAAGGCGTCGCGTGCCGTGTCCCGGCGGGCGGTGGCCTCGTCGAGGGCGCGGCCGGGCGCCTTCGCGGACAGCAGGGCCGCCTCGAGCCGCCCGTCGGCCAGCGCCTTCTCGGTGCGCGCGGTCTCCAGCCGCAGGTCGGCCGCCTTCCGCAGTTTTCCGGCGGCCTCCTCCGCGTCGGCCAGGCGGGCCAGAGCGGCGTCCTGCTCGTCCCGCAGGAACTCCGCCCAGCCGTCGTGCTCGGGCTGGGCGTACTCGTCGGCGGTGAAGGCGTCGGCCTCGGACCGCGCGGCGGCCACGTTCGCGTCCGCGATGCCGTGGTCCCGGCGTGCGTCGGCCTCGGCCTGGGTCAGGGCCCTGTCCGCGTCCTCGGCGCCCGTCCGGGCGAGGTCGACCGGGCGGGCTGCCGCGCGGGCGATCCCGGCGGCCTTGTCGAGGGAGGCCTGTGCGGCGTCGAGGTCCGCGCGCAGCCCGCCGGAGGCGCGCCGCTTCTTCCAGTAGGCCTTGTCCGCGTCGACCCACGCCTTGCTCGCCTTCTCGACCGCGTCCCACGCCTTCGAGACGCGCTCGGGGAAGTTGGTGTCGGTGATGATCCGCAGTTCGCGGGCGACGTCCTCGCGGATCCAGGTGACGACGTACGCCTCGGACTCCATCGCCTGCGGACCCGACCGGGCCTTGGCGAAGGTCCCGCCCCGGATCCGGTTGGCGAGCCTGGAGTCCACGATGCTGCGGTGCACGTCGCCGACGCCGATCCAGGTGGCCGGGACGGCGAACAAGAAGGACCGGCCCGTCTTGGGCTTGAGGTTGCGGGAGGTGAGGTGGTCGTCCCCGACCGGCATGACGTCACCGTCGAGGTCGTTGGGGCCGGGACCGGAGGCGCCGATCTGGTTGAGGCCCGCCTTGTCGGGAGAGTCGTACAGGAAGCCGCCGCCGACGCTCGAGGACTGGCTGTGCTCGACGGACGACGACGTGCCGGCGTTGTCCCCGTACCGTCTGAGCACCTCCAGTTTCTTGCCGTCGGCGACCGTCAGCAGCAGCGCGCGGCTGAAGTCGGGGGCCGAGCGCAGTGACAGCTGTCCGGTGTCGGTGCCCACGAGGGACTGCTCGGTCAGCCCCGCCACCTGGTAGCCGGCGGGTTCGGTGGTACGCGGGAAGAACGCCGTGACCGCCGTGGAACTGGTGCCGTCCTCCAGTGCCTGCGCCGAGCCGGTGCCCAGGCGGGTCAGCCCGGTGTTCCTGGTCCTGCGCAGGAGGTCGGTGAGGGCGTCGTCGTCGGGGCCCTCCTCGCTCTCCAGGGCCCGGAGGGAGAAGCCGGCGTCGTACGCCTTCGTGAGGAGGAGGTCGCCGGCCATGCGGATGTTCTCGATGCCGATGATCCCGCGCGGGTGCATGCCGTTCTCGGGGAAGGTGAACGACCGCGTGACGCCGTCCCCGTCCCGGACCGTCAGTTTCTCCTCCACCCCGGAGAGCGGCACCGGGCGGGGCGGACCGGCGAGGGCGGGGTCGGCCGCCGGGTCGGGCGCGGGCAGCCGCCGGCCGGCCCCGGAGGCGCCGGTCCCGTCCGCCCCCGCCGGTGACGGCGCCGGCTCCATCAGACTGAGCGGCACGTGTTCGCGCAGTTCGCCGACGTCGTCCTCCTCGACGATGCTCAGCCGGCCCCGGAAGCGGTCGAGGGCCGTGGACCCCGCCTCCTCCAGGTCCGGGTCGGCCGGTGCGCCGGTGTGGGGGGTGTCGTCGGCCTCCAGGGTGATGCGCATCCGGTACGGGGTGACGACCTCCGCGTGCGGTTCGGTGGACGCCGCCCGGTAGATGGTGACGGTGGTGACCGTGTGGCTCGACGCGACCGTCTTCCGGTTGGAGCCGCCCTCGGTGTACGTGGGTCCGGCGGCCGGGACCTGGGTGTTGCCGGTGTACACCATCTGGCTGGTCAGGAAGCCCAGGTCCGCGCCGGCCGAGAACTCGGAGTTCTGCTGGGCGGTCTCGATCGCCCGCCGGTTCTCCTCCAGTTCGGCGCTGTGGTCGAGTCCGTCGAACACGGGCGTCCCGGGGATCAGTTCGACGCGTGCCCGCACCCGCCGGCTGCCGATCCGGATGCTGTCCCAGCCCCAGCCGCCGGCTTTGACCAGGGTCGACGGGCCGGTGGTCGTCATCTCCCCCTTGAGCGCCCGGGTGGCACGGGCCGTCACCAGCTGCCGGATCCGCTCCCGGCTCTCGTCGTCGAGTCCCAGCTTCCCGATCCGCTTGTCGAACGCGAGCAGCACGTCCGTGGGGTCCAGCGCGTTCACGGCGTACGTGCCGAAGGCGGTGCCGCGCATCCAGGGCTGCGGCGTCCAGACCTGGCTCGTGTAGCGGGGGACGTCGCCCAGGCCGTCGTCGATCAGCCCCATCCGGTGGGCGCTCTTCTCCGGCAGGTGCCCCAGCAGACCGCCCGGGCTGTTCAGTGCGGTCCCCGCGGCTCCGGCGAGGGAAGCCGGCACGAGGGCGCTGCCCGCCGCGGCCGTTCCGATACGGCCGGTGCCCAGCCGGCCGGCGAACAGCGCGAACCAGTGCTGCACGTCGCCGGCCACGAGCACCTGGTGGGTGAAGCCCTTGCGGTTCATGTCCGCGACGACGGTGCGTACGACGCTGAGACTGTACGTGCCGGTCCTCGAAACGGGGTTGGCGACGATTCCGTACGCGCCCATGAGTCCGGTCCCCGGATTCCGGGCGACGGAGTAGACCAGCTGGCCGCCGAAGACGAAGCTGGTGCTGTTGCTGGTCTTGCCGGCCGCCTGGCGGGTGCCGCCGAGCGTCATCTCGGTGTCCATGGACATCGACGGGGTGAGGGCGCGCAGGTTCCCGACCGTCGTGGTGTACCGGAAGGTTCCCCACAGCTCGCCGTACGGCCCCTTGCCCAGCAGGCCGCTGCCCACCAGGCCCAGCGGTCCCGAACTCTGGTCGAAGCTCGACGTCAGGTGCTGGGGGGTGAAGGTGCGGACGATGGCGTCCCGGGTGGGGGCGCCCTCCTTCACCAGCTGCCAGGCGCTGCCCGACGCCGTCCGCAGGACCCGGTCCACCTCCGCGGTCAGCGTGGGTGACAGCACCACGTTCACGATGACGAACGGGTGCTGCCGGAACTCCTTGAACTGCGGTGTCCCGCGGTCGGCGAGCCGTCCGGCGGGCTGCTGCGCGCCGGTGCCCGCGGGCAGGACGAGGTCGCCCTTCGCCAGGGCGAGGGCCCGCCCGGTGGTCATGGACGTGGGTGCGGGCTCGTCGGACAGGTACGGGTTGAGCGCCCCGTCCGCGTGCGGGTCCGCGTCGGGCGTGTGCTGTACGGGGACACCGATGAGCACCTGTCCGGTCATCGGGCCGCCGCCCCGCAGGTGGCCCCGCGGTGTCCGGCCGAAGAGCACGTTGACCGGTTCGTCCAGCACCAGCAGTCCCGGCAGCCCGAGGCCGAGACCGCGGATCAGACCGCGGGGCCGCCAGTAGCCGCTCAGGCTCGCGGTGAGGGCGAGGTCGTAGCGGTACAGGTGGGTGGGCTTGTTGGTCACCGACATCGGCTCGTTGGTGACCGTCGAGCCGAAGCCGGTCTCCGACTCCCACTGCCAGCCCTGGCGTGCGCCCAGGGTCAGCCCGAGCGTGTTCCGGGGCAGGCCCGCCTCGTCGCGGTCGTTGTCGCGGCCCGAGAACGTGCCCTCGAAGCCCAGGTCCACGCCTCGTTTCACGCTCGTCTGGCCGTCGATCCGGTCGATGCCCTGGGCACTGAAGCGCATGCCCTCGTCGACGTCCTTGCCCTCGTAGCGGCGCCCGGTCAGCGTCCCGTGCACGAGGAGGGTGTAGTAGGTCGTCCCGACGGAGTCGGGGTTCCTGAGCCTGACCGGCAGGCCGACCGTGGTGAGCGCCTCCAGGTTCGCGGTGACGCTCTGCTGGGACAGCACACCGAGGATCTGCAGGGTGTTCTGGAGCGCGATCCGGTACTTGACGGGATCGGTCCACCGGGGCGGCACGGGCAGGCTCCGGGCCGCCCTGAGCACCTGGTCGGGTTCGCGCTTGAGCAGGTCGTTGAAGCGGGTGCGCCAGCCCTTCGGCAGGTTCGGCGGCAGCAGCTGGTCGAGGGGCACCACCAGGTCCTGGTTCAGGTTCGAGACGGCGTCGACCACGCCGTCGGCGAACGCGTCCAGCAGGGTGCGGCCGACGCCGTCCGCCGCGTCCGGGGTGACCCGGGTGCGCAGGCCGTCGTCGAAGGTGAACTCCTTCACCCGGTGCATGCCCAGGGTGCGCGGACGGTCCACGGTCAGATAGGCCGGCACGAACGGCGGTGCGGCGCCGTTGCGCAGGGCGAGTCCGGTCCCGTCGTCCCATCCGGCCAGCCGCCGCGCCTCGGAGCTGGTCATCCGGTCCAGGCTCCAGGTGAGGAAGCGCGTCGGCGGCGCGTTGTCGCCGGCCCGCCGCACCCGCACCGACTTCACGACCAGGTAGAGCGCGGTCCTGGGGCCCTTCACCTGTCCGGCCGACTTGAGGGTGCCGGCCGCGCCGAGTCCGACCGACCATGTCTTCGCGTACGAGTACTGGGCGGTCGGCCCGAACTGGAGCCGCAGGTCGAAGGGGGCCGTGCCGGGGTCGAAGAAGTTGAAGGCGGGTCCGGCGACGGCCTGCAGCAGCAGGCTCCTGCCGTCGGCCCGGCTCCGTTCGCTGCGGACCGTCGAGGTGTTGACGTCCCGCATCTCGGCCTGGTCGGTCTCGCCTACGAGGATCGCCGTCCGCGGGATCATCTCCTCCACGACGAAGACGCCCAGCGGTGACTTCTTCTTGTCGTCGGCGAACAGCGGCGGGGTGGTGATGCGGCCGCGCGCCATCGTGCCGCCGTGCCGCTGGAAGCTGTCGCCGGAGAAGAAGACGTCCAGCTCGGTGTAGGCGGAGCTGCCGGGGAGGGCTCCGATCTGCCGGGCCGCCCAGTCGCGGATAGCCGCGACGGGGCCGAACCCCTCGATACGGACGAAGCGGTACTGGGAGTTGCGGTCCAGGGTGATCGACCGGGGGATCCGGCCCGGCTTGGGGATCTTCGTCACGCTGTCGGGCAGGCGGACCAGGAGGCCCTTGCGGACGCCGAAGCTGAACCGGGCGGGCACGGCCGGGCCGGTCTCCGGATCGGGGGCGGTGCCGGGCTCGGGGTCGATGCCGGTGACGACCCGTCCGGCGGGATCGGTGACGCGGAACTCGTAGTGGATGTCGTCCAGGAACGCCCGCGACTTGTCCAGCGTCCGGGTCTCCATCTGGTTCATGCGCTGGTCGGTCAGCGTGTAGCCGACCTTGTTGATGAAGCCGAACCGCAGGGCGAGACGGCCGAAGCCGCCGAACGCCGCGGTGCCCGCCGGGCCGATCGGGCCGCCGAGGCCGTACTGGGAGTTGGCCTGCATGTTCTTGGTCAGCCCGAAGGTCGCGGCCGCCCGGTGCATGCTGTCGATCTTCGTCGAGTCGCCGATGCCGTCGTCGAACGGGGTCCAGTTGCCGTGGTGACGCGCCCTGACCCACAGGACGCGCGCCTTCCCGTCCGCGGTGACGTAGGGGAACGGGCGTCCCTCGCCGTCCGCCAGCGTCTTCGGCTTGTCCCGGAGCGTCCGCCGGACGTCGTCCAGCAGCTGTGCGCCGTCCGCGGGCCGGGCGTCCGGCCTGCGCCCCAGTTCGCGGCCGACGGTGTCCAGGGCCTCTTCCAGGCCGCGCAGGACGACCGTGCTCTGGCCGAACGTGCCCGGATTAGCCAGGAGTTGTTCGATCTCGGCGGCGGTCAGGGTGGACGGCAGCAGCGACGGGAGGTCGTCGACGTACGCGGGCATCCGCCGGCCGTCCTCGAACCGGGCCGGGGTGCGGCGCCTCGGCGGGGGCGCCATGGCCGGGTCGAGGCGCGGGGCGTTCGGAGACGTCGGGGCCGGCTCGGTGGTCGGCGTGACGAGGGCCGTCGTCGGGTCCGGCCCCGGAGGCGGGCCGGAAGGAGTGACTGCTTCGTTCCCGGCCGTGGCCGTGGTGGGTGACAGGTGGTTGTCGGCCGGGGACGCGGAGGCCGGCCGGGCGGCCGACCAGTCGTCGGCCTGCTGACGCCGGCCGTCCGCCATGGGCAGCAGGGAGAGGACGTGCGGCTTCGACGGGTCGCTCTGGGCGAGCAGACCCACGGATCCCGGTGAGGTCCACACGGCGCGGGCGGTGCCGGCGCCGACGAGGGCTCGCCGGTCGGTGGCCCGCGGGTCCGTCGCGGTCGTGGAGGCGAGGACGATGTCGGCCGTGCGCGGGAAGTCGTTCAGCGCCGGGTCCACCGCGAGCAGTTCGGCGATCTCCTCGTAGGGGACCTCGGCGCGGAATCCGCCTGGCAGCTCCATGGTGAGGTGGTCCGGCCCCGCCCCGCCCCGCACCAGGAACGGGGCGGGCCCGGTGGTGTCGGTGGTCCACGGCGTCCTCGCCCGGCGCAGCGGGCGGTGGCCGCCGTCCGGTGTCGCCGCCATGACGAGGGCGGTGTTGACGTCCACCGTCGCACCCGGCGGGCCCGGCGCCCAGCTCCGGCCGGCCGGGGCGCCCGAGTCGTCGAACAGCAGGGTGTCCGGCGCGAGGGCGCCCAGGGACTCCAGGTGGAACGCGCCCAGCGCGACCGGGTCGTCCACGTCGACGCCGACGGCCGCCGCGCGCGCCACCAAATCCAGGAGGTCGGGCAGCCGGGAGGGGTCGGGCCGGTCCAGGTGCAGCACCCTGCCGGTGAGGGCGCCCGGGTCGGGGGTCCTGCTCTCCCACTCCAGGGTCTTCACGGTCGCCCAGAAGAACCGGGCCCGCTCGGGCGCTCCGATGACCACCCGGTCCGGGTCCAGCCCCAGGAGCGCGGCTGCCTCTTCGTTCACTTCCTCGTCCGTGAGACCGTCCAGCCCTTCCGCCACGGTGATCACGTGCGGCAGGGTCACGAGGTCGGTGAGCACGGCGCCGGGGTCCCGGCGCACGGCGTCGGCGGCCCTGGCCAGCAGGTCCCGGTAGGCGTCGGGTCCCAACGCGCCGTCCGGGTCGCCGTGTTCCGTCGCGCGGATCTCACTGGCGGCGCGCGCGAACAGGTCCAGACTGAACGGCACGGTGCCGCGCAGCACCGGGTCGGCGGCACGCAGGGACTCCAGCGCGCCGATCCCGGCGAGGAGTTCGCCGTAGCGGCCGTCGTCCTCGATCGCCACCCCGAACGTCTGCCGCAGTGCGCGCACCAGCCGCAGCGTCCGCTCGCGGACCTCCTCCGACGCAGGTCCCGTCGGGTCGGTGTGCAGACCGGCCGCGCGGGCGCGGTCGTCGAGCTCGGCGTCGTCGGGTTCCGGCCGGTGCTCCACCCACTTCCCGTGCCGCCCCCGCGAATCCGTGGTCATGTAGTGGGAGACCCGGCCGTCGGCCCCGAACTTGAAGCCGACCTCCTGGGTGGCGCCGTAGACGGTGCGGCCGGTCTCGTTGGCCACGTGCTGGCTCTGGCTGACGTCGGCCAGCGGGTCGGGGACGAAGGTGTCCGTGACCAGCTTGCGCCTGCGGGTGACGCCCGGCGGTGTCGCGGCGAAGCACTCCTGCATCACGACGGCGTGGTCCTTGGGGAGCCGCGCCAGGCTCGGACGGCGCCTGAGCATTCCGCCCACCGCCCGGTCCCGTTTCCGGTGGCGGGGGTTCGACCGGGTCGGCAGCGCCGTCTCGCCGGGCGAGCCGTGCCCGGCGAAGACGTACACCGGCTTGCCGGCGAACGGGACCGGCTCGTCGTCCTTGACCCAGGTCCCGTCCTGCCGGTTGACGTGGTGGAGCTCGGTCGCCGTCGCCGAGTGCCGGATCCCCGGCAGCAGTCGCGCGCGGTCACCGTCCTCGAACACGGCCCTGCCGATCGGTCCCTGGTCGGTGACGATGGTGTGGGACCGCAGGTCCTGCTCCCAGAAGGGGGCGCGGGCGGCCTCCGCGGGGTCGGGCAGCAGGCCGGGTGAGCTGCGGATCCAGTCGGTGCGGTCGCTGCCCCGGGCACTCCGCAGGGGTACGACGTACGGGTGGGAGGCGCTTCCGTCCGGATTTTCGGCGACGTCCACGACCCCGTTGGCCGCCCAGACGTCCCTGCCGGTCCGGTCCGCCGCACGTCGCGGCAGCTCCAGGCCGCCCCCGCCGGCGTCGGAGACGAGCAGCAGCACCGGCACGTCCGCCGGGAGTCCGTTCAACTCGTCGTCTAGCGCGAGGAGTTCGGCGAACACGTCGAGGGGAACCGCGCGCGGGGCGCCGTCGTGGCCGCGGACGACGACCTGGTCGCGGTCGCCGTCCGCCCGCACGACGTAGGGGTCCGGGCCGCCGGGCCGGTGCCAGGGCGCGGGCCCCACCCCGTCGCGGGACAGGATGCCGTCGGCCCGGGGCCCGGTCCTTCCCGTACGGGTGAGGTCCAGGTCGTCGAGCCCGTCCCTGCCCCGGGTCCAGTCGCGGCCACGGGGGCGTCCGTCGGGTCCGGTGGTCAGGGCGTGGGTGGGCGACAGCACGCCCTGGCGCCGGAGGTGGAGCGCGGCGAGGGCGGCCAGACTGCCCGCCGGCTCCGCCTCCTGTGCCGTGGCCAGCCCCAGCAGCCGGCTGCGCTGCGCGTTGCTCACCGGATCGGTGGGGTCCAGGAGCAGCACCCGGCGGACCACGGCGTCCAGGTCGAGCGGGCCGAAGGCCGGCAGGGTGTCGTTCCGGCGGAGCCGGTCGAGGCGTGCGAGCCCGTCGCGGATGTCCGGGTACAGGGGGCTCGACATGACGTCGGGGCCGTAGATGTCCGCCAGCAGTTCCCGGTACCCGGCTTCCTCCGGGGCCGGCTCCTGCGCCCGGTCCCCGTCCAGGTCGTCGTCCTGGCGGCCCGGCAACGGGGTGTCGAAGCCGGCCGGCAGGCCGTCCAGGCTCGGCAACGGCGTGTCGAGTCCCCCGACCGGTCCGGGATCGAGAAGGCCGGCGAGGGCGGCGGGCGGCTCGGACGGGGCATCGATCCCGTGGCGGTCCGCGAAGGTGACGTCGTCCACTCCGGTGACGCCGGTGCCGGGCGCGGTGAGGTCGCCGGGCCGGACGGCCGCCCAGTCGGCGGCGGCCGGGCGGCCCGGTGCCCCGGGGAGCAGGGTGGGAACGTACGGCCGGGACGGCCCGGTGGCGGCCAGACCCACACTGCCCCGCGAGGCCCATACGGCGCGGCCGGTCCCGGCGCTGACGACGGCGCGCGGGTCGGTTTCCGGGGCGGTGCCCGGTCCGGTGGGCGGGGCCGCCTTCGAGACCGCCAGGACGATGTCCGTACCGTCCGCCGGGCGGGTGTTCAGTACCGGATCCCGTGCCAGCAGCTCGGCGACCTCCTCGTACGGCACCCGGCCGCGGAAGCCCCCGGGAAGGTGCATGAGCAGGTGGTCCCCGCCTCCTCCGGCCCACACCGTGTAGGCCGAGGGGCCGCCCTGCGCGCTCCACGGCGGTCGTTCCTGGCCGACGGGCCGGTAGCCGCCGCCCGGCTTCGGAGCGGCGACGACGACACGGTCGGTCACCATGGTCGCGTGCGGCGGAGCCTGCGCCCAGTGGCGGCCGACCGGTGCGCCGTCGGCGTCGCGGAGCTGGGTGGCGGACGCGAGGGCGCCGAGCGTCTCCAGGTGGAACGCGCCCAGTTCGGTCGGGTTGTCGATGTCGACGCCGACGGCCGCAGCCCGGGCGACCAGGTGGAGCAGGTCGGGCCGCCGGGAGGGGTCCGGCTGTTCCAGGTGCAGGACCCTGCCGGTGAGGGCGTCCGGATCGGGGGTCCGGCTCTCCCACTCCAGGGCCTTGACCGTCGCCCAGAACAGCCGGGCCCGCTCGGGCTCCCCGACGGCCGCCGGGCCGTCGTCCAGTCGCAGGACGCGGGCGGCCTCGGTGTCCAGGTCCTGGTCCGTCAGGCCGCCCAGCCGCTGTGCGACGGCGGTGACGTGGGGCAGGGCGACGAAGTCGGACAGCACGGTGTCCGGCCCGCGGCGTACGGCGTCGGCGGCGTCGGTGAGCAGGTCCCGGTAGGCGTCGGGGCCGGTGCCGCCCGGCCGGCGGGCGTGGGCCGCGCGCTCGAACAGGTCCATGCTGAACGGGCCGGAATCACCCAGCGCGGGGTCGGCCGCCCGCATGGTCTCCAGCGCGCCGATCCCGGCGAGGAGATCGCCGTACCGGCTGTCGTCCTCGATCGCCGCGCCGAAGGCCAGCCGCAGCGCGCGGACCAGCCGCAGCGTCCGCTCGCGGGTGGCGTCCGTGACCGGCCGCCCTGGGTCCGTGTGCAGGCCCGCCGCGCGGGCGCGGTCGTCGAGCAGGTCACCGGTGGGTTCCGGCCGGTGCTCCACCCACTTGCCGCGCCGCCCCCGCGAGTCCGTGTAGAGGCGGTGGACGAACTTCCCGTCCGGCAGCGTCGCGAAGCTGACCATGTGGGTGCCGCCGTACGCCGTGCGGCCGGTCTCGTTGGCGACGTGCTGGCTCTCGCTGACGACCGCCAGCGGGTCGGGGACGAAGGTGTCGTCGACGCCCCTGCGGGTGCGGACCACACCCGGGGGCCTGGCGCTCGAGCACGCCTCCATCAGCACGGCGTGGTCCTTGGGGAGCTGCGCCAGGCTCGGACGCCGCCTGAGCATCCGGCCGGTCTCCCGCTGGTGGGTGTGGCGCCTCGGGTCCGCCGTGGTCGGCACCCGGGTCGCGCCCGGGCGGGCGTGGGCGCTGAAGACGTACACCGGCTTGCCGGCGAACGGGACCGGCTCGTCGTCCTTGACCGCGTCCTTGGTGACCGGGTCGTAGTGCCACAGCTCCGACGACTCCGTCGCGAGCTTCAGCACCGCGATCCGGCGCGGGGCCTCGGAGTCCTCGAACACGCCTCTGCCGATGGTCGTGCCCCCGTCGCCGACGACGCTGTGCGACAGCATCTCGCGCTCCCACTCCGGCGCGTTCTCGCGCTCAGCCGGGTCGAGCACCTGGCCGGGGGTGCTGCGGATCCAGTCGGCGCGCGGCAGCCCGTCCCCGAACAGCAGGGAGACGACGTGCGGCTGCGACGGGTCGCGCTGCGGGGAGACCCTCACGGTGCCGTTGGCCGACCAGACGTCCCGGCCGGTCCGGTCCGCCGCCTGGCGCGGCAGCTCCAGGCCGCGGGCACCGGCGCCGGGGACGAGCAGCACCACGGGGGTGTCCGGGGACAGCCCGGCGAGCCGGGGGTCGCGGGCCAGCAGTTCGGCGAACACGTCGAGGGGCACCTGGCGCGGGGCGCCGTCGTAGCCGCGTACGACGATCCGCCGGTGGTCGCCCTCCGCCATGACGACGTACGGCTTCGGCTCACCGGGCCGGTGCCAGGGCGCGGGCTCCACAGCTCCGCGGCCCAGGGTGCCGTCGGGCTGCCGGACCACCTTCCCCACCTCGGTGAGGTCGAGGTCGGGGATCGTGGCGTTCGTCCAGTTGCGGCCCCACACGCCGCCGGCGTCGGTCAGGCTGTGGCTGGGGGACAGTACGCCGCGGAGTTCCAGGTGGAAGGCGGCCAGGGCGGCCAGGCTGTCCGCCGACTCCACCGCCGGGTCCATAGCGACCCGGAACAGCTCGCTGCGCTGCGCGTCGGTCACCGGATGGGCGGTGTCCAGGAGCAGCACCTTGCGGGTCAGGCCGTCCAGGTCGAGCGGGGCGTTCCGCAGTGCGGGATCGGCCTGCCGGAGCTGGTCGAGGTGCGTCAGGGCGTCGCGGAGGGCGGGGTGGACGGGGTGCGCCGCGATGCCGGGGCCGAACACGTCCGTCAGCAGCCGGTCGTACAGCTCCTCGGTGGCCGGGTCCGGGTCCGGCTCCGACTCGTACTCGGACGCGTCCTGCTCCTCCTCCCAGTCCATGATCATGTCGATCGAGTCCGGGGAACCGGGCGCGGAGGACTCCCCGGTGGGGATCCCGTCCGGCGCCCGGGAGCTGAGCGGTGTCTCGTCGACGGTGACGGGCTGGGTCCGGGTGGGCTCCGCCGTGGAGCCGGTGGCGGTCGGCAGCTCCTCGGACTCGGTCCGTACGGGCCGGTAGGGCTCCGGGGCGTCGGACGAGGTCCGGGTCTCGGCCTTCGGCACCGTGGAGGACGGGCCGGCCTGCTCGGACGCCTCGGGCGAGGGGGTGCGGACGTCGTCCGGGACGACCGTGTCCGAGGTCGACGGCTCGGCGGTGACCGTCGGGTCGCCGGGTGCGGCGGTCTGGGACCGTGGCTGCGGGGTGGCGTTCGGCGAGGCGTGGCCAGGGGGCGTGGTGGTCGACGGGGTGGGCGTGGTGGGGGTCGCGAGGGGCGCCTGTGTGTTCGGCTGCGGCTGGTGCTGTTGCTGTTGCCCGTCGGAGGTGGACCGGGTCGTGTCGTCGTCGTCCGTCGACCGCTGTCGTCCGGTCCGGTCCGGTGTGAGGTCGCTGCCGCCGGTCCGGGTCGGGAGCGGTTCCGGGACGGAGGAGCCGACGGTGGCGGGCCTGTTGACCGGCAGGGTGTGGTCCGTGTCGGCGGTCCAGTCGGTCCCCGGCGTCCTGGTCACCGACGGGTTGAGGGTGGAGAAGACGGTGTCGGTGTCGGTGTCGGTGTCGGTGTCGGTGTCGGTGTCGGTGTCGGTGTCGGACGAGACGTCGCTGACGTCGCTGAAGACCGACGCGCTGTCGCTGGTGTCACCAGCGTAGGAGCGGGAGTCGTCACCGTACGTGTCGTGGTAGGTGTTCCGGTACGTGCTGCTGTTCGTGTACGGGTCGCTGTGGGTGTCGTCGTAGAGGTCCTGGTACGTGCTTCCGGCGTCGTACGTGGTGTCGTGCCGGTTCTCGTGCTCGTACCGGCCGGTGCTTCCGTTCCCGTACCGGTTGCCGCCGCCCGGCGGGTCGTTGACGCCGTCGGAGCCGAAGTCGATGTTCTGGAAGTAGTTCTTGTAGAGGAACTTTCCGCCGAACTCCGCCCCGGTGGAGGCCGCTTCGAAGACCAGGCCGCTGAGGCCCGCGCTGAGGAACGTGCCGGGGTTGAGGGTGAAGGTGCCCAGGAAGATGAGGCCGGTGAAGGCCTCGGCGAAGGTCTCCGCCTGCCCCTCGTTGAGGAAGCTGAACGGGAGCTCGGAGGCTTCCTTCCAGAACGTGTTGTTCTTGAAGTACTTGTTGATGAACTTCCCGCCGAACTCGCCGAAGATGCCCCCGAAGAGCCCCGCGAACGCACCGGCGACCGCGGACTGGCCGATGTCCTTCCAGTCGAACTGCTTGCGCCGGCGGTCCGGGTCGTCCGGCGCGGTCATGGAGATCAGCTGGGCGGCGAACGAGACGAACGCCTCCTGGATCGCCTCCAGCAGCACCGACAGCGGTGTGGGGATGGCCCGTCCCAGCCGCTGGAGGAGGAGCAGGATGGTGAGCGCGGTGCGCGCCTTCTGGATGGCGATCTCGGTGAGCGACGTACCGCCGGTGAAGACTGCCAGCGCGGCGATCAGGGCCAGTTCGATGTTCATCAGGATGAACTCGAGGAGGATCTGGTACTTCGCCTCGGACAGCTTCATCGAGCGGTCCACCTGCTGGGCGCCGATGTCCCGCAGTTCGTCGGAGAACTTCTGCAGATGGTTCTGGCCGTTGTCGTCGACGAAGAGCTTCATCGCGGCGACGAACTCGTTCGCGATCCGCGGCGGGAGCGAGTTCCCGGCCGTGGAGATCGCGCCCTTCATCGCGTCGGACAGGTCCCTGACGTCGTCCGCCAGCCGCTTGTAGGGGTTACGGCTGGCGAAGCCCAGGTCCTCGTTGCCGGTGGCGACGTTCGCGCCCACCCAGACCTCGATGAACTCCCGCAGGCCCGGCGGGAACATGATGGCCATTCAGCGCCTGGTCCCGCTCTCCGAGCCGTGCGCCTCGATGTCCTCCAGCGCCTGGTTCTGCGGCCGCTGCACATGGTCGGCCTCCGCGGCGACCGCGTCGACCAGCGCCATGAACCCGCTGGTGATGGCCGTGACGGTGGCCGCCACCTGCTCCTGTTCCTGGCGGACCTGGGGGCCGACCGAGTTGGCGAAGTCGTCGTCGCCGCCCTCCTCGCCCCACCAGCCCGCGTACGCGGCGTTGCCGGTCTCGAACCGGGGCAGCATCTCGTCGCCGTAACGGACGGCGTCGGCGAGGTGCCGGGAACCCTGCAGGATCGCCTGGATATCGGCGGAGTAGTTGCCGGCCATGGTTACGCGCCCTCCCGCCGCTCGTGCCGTTCCGTTCGTCCGTCGTCCGTGCCGCGGGCCGCCCTCGGCGGGGCCGCGGGCTCCTCGTCGTCCTCGACGATCTCGTCCCGGAGCCGGCTCATGGCCGTCTGTCCCCGCGCCACGGAGGTCTCGCTGAGCAGCGTTCCGAAGATCGACTCCCAGTCGACGCCCATCCGGTCCGGTGCGGCGCCCCGCGCGGTCATCCGGGTGAGCGGGTCGAGCGTCTCCACGACCCGGCGGGCCATCTCGGCCCGCGCCCTGTTCGCGGCCTCCAGCACCGCCGCGGACAGCTGGGCGGCGGCCATGGTCCGGTACTTGCCGTCGAGGAACTCCAGCCCGGTCAGTTCCCCCTTGGCGCCGACGGAGACCCGCACCGACCGGTCCGCGGACCGCGCGGTGACCGAGGCGGCGTCCAGCTCGGCGCGTGCCGAGGCCGCGGCCTCCTCCGCCGCCTTGAGATGGGCCATGGCCTGCGCCACCCGGTCCTCCATCGGCTGATTCATCCCGGTCCCCATTCCCTCAGCGCCCCAGGGCCTGCGGCGCGCCGCCCTCGTCGGTGCCCCAGACGTCCTCGTCCTCGGCCAGCCACGTGGTGCGTTCCCTGTCCCCGCTCTCCGTCTGCGGCCTGCCCTCCCCCGCCCCGCCCATGGGTCCCATCGGGGGCATGAAGGGGGTGCTGCTGCTGGTCTGCGTGGTCCTGGGGACCACGCGGTGCTCCTCGTCGTCGACGGCCGCCGTGGTGGCGGCCGTCCGGCCGGGCCTGCCGACGCCGGGTTCGATGACGTTCCTGGTGCGTTCGCCGGAGCCGCCACCGGCCTCGCCGCCGGCGCCCCGCATCATCGGCGGGTACATCCCCGGCGAGCCCGCTCCCGTGCCGGTGCTGTCGGCGGAGGCGCCCGCCATGGCGTCGCCGCCCTGCGGGCGTCCCAGCGCCGAGGCGAGGTCGTCCTGGTTGTAGAGGTTGTCGCTGAACGCGGAGGAGTACGCGGAGCCGGAGGAGCCACCCGGGTTGTAGGCGGAGAGGTCGGGGGGCTCGGGGAGGTCGGCGATCCGCTCGCGGATCAGCTCGTCGATGTCCTTCCCGCCGGCGCCGATCCGGTCGTACTCGGCCTGGATGTCGGCCATCCGGCGGTCGTAGTCGGCCTTGGCGTCCTTGCGCGCCTGCTCGGCCTCGGTGCGCGCCTCCTGGCGTTCGGCCTGGGCGTCGGCCTTCGCCCGGTCGTACTCGCTCCTGGCGTCGGCCTCGGCGGCGTCCGCCCGTTCGACGGCCTCCCGTTCGGCGGCGTCGATCTCCTCGATCCGCCGGTCGTACTCCTGACGGGCCTCGTCCCGGTCCGTCCCGGAGGCGATCTCCCGCTCGTACTCCCGGCGGGCCTCGGCCCGTTCCTGTTCGGCGTCCTCGCGGGCCTGGTCCCGCTGCTCCTGGGCCTCGGCCTTCTCCTGCTCGTACTCCTGCCGCGCCGCGGCCTCCTGGCGGTCGGCGTCCTGGAGGGCGGCTTCGCGCTCGGCGCGGGCCTCGGCCTTCTGCTCCTCGTAGTCGGCCTGTGCGTCGGCCTTGGCGTTCTGGGCGTCCAGCCGGGCCTGCTGCTTCTCCTGCAGTGCCTCGCGGCGGGCCTCCTCGCGCTCGGTCTCCGCCCTGGACTGCGCGTCGGCCTGTTCCTGCTTGGCGGCTTCCTTCTCGGCGTCGGCCTCCGCCTTGGCGGCGGCCTGTTCCCGCTTGGCCTCCGCCTGCGCGGCCTCCTGCTCGGCCGTGGCCTCCGCCTTCTCCTTCTCGGCCTCCGCCTTGGCGGCCTCCTGCTCGCGCTTGGCCTCAGCCTTCTCGGCGTCCTGCTCGGCCTTCGCCTCCGCCTTCTCCTTGGCCGCCTCTTCCTTGGCGGCCTCCTGCTCGGCCTTCGCCTCGGCGCGGTCGGCCTCGGCCTGGGCCGCGGCCCGTTCCCGCTCCTTCTTCGCCTCGTCCTGCGCCTTCTGGTTCTGCGCGACGACGAAGGCCTGCTGCTCGGCGGCCGCCTGCTTGGCCTCGGCCTTCTCCTTCTCCTGCTCGGCCTTGGCCTCCGCCTTCTCCTTCTCGGCCTCTTCCTTGGCGGCGGCCTGCTCGGCCTCGGCTTCGGCCTTCTCCCGATCCGCCTCGGCCTTGGCCTCCGCCTTCTCCTTGGCGGCCTCTTCCTTGGCGGCCTCCTGCTCGGCCTTGGCTTCGGCCTTCTCCGCGTCCCGCTCGGCCTTGGCCTCCGCCTTCTCCTTCTCGGCCTCGGCCTTCGCTTCGGCCTTCTCCTTCTCGGCCTCCGCCTTCTCCGCGTCCCGCTCGGCCTTGGCCTCCGCCTTCTCCTTCTCGGCTTCCGCCTTCGCTTCGGCCTTCTCCTTCTCGGCCTCCGCCTTCTCCGCGTCCCGCTCGGCCTTGGCCTCCGCCTTCTCCTTCTCGGCTTCCGCCTTCGCTTCGGCCTTCTCCTTCTCCGCCTCCGCCTTGGCGGCAGCCGCCTCGGCCGCGGCCTTCTTCTTCTCGGCCTCCGCCTCCGCCTCGGCGGAGATCTCCGAGAGGGGACGGTCGTCCTTGTCGGTGATGCTGGTGTCGAAGGCCTTCTCGGCGGTCTTGAACGCGTTGTGGATCGCGACGATGGCCTCGGCGCCCGCCGTGCTGAGCCAGTCCTGCACGGACTGCTCCCAGCGGCGCACCGCCTCGTCGGCGATCGCCTTCCACGTGGTCATCTCGCTCGGCTTGCCGTACGACTTGCCCTCGATGACGATCTCGTTCTGGAAGCCGTCGGTCGACACCACGTAGTTGTGCCAGGAGGTGTACGGCCCGGAGCCGCTGGACACCGTGTCGATGTCCGTCTTGTCGTACTGGGTGTCGAACAGGGTGAGCCGGGCGTTCTGCAGCATGTCGTAGAGCCACCGCTGCGGATTGCTCTCGGCCTTCCACGCCTCCCAGGCGTCGTGGAGCTTCTGCGCCTGCGCGAGGAGAACCCCCTGGGCGTCGGCGAGGGCGCGGGCCGGCTCGGAGGTCACCGTCACGCCGTCGACGGTGACGGCGCTCTTGTCGTCGCCGCCCCTGCCGTTGAGCTGGTCGGCGTACCCCTCGTAGTTGCGGGCCAGCTTGTGGATGAGCTCCTTGAAGATGGCGGCCGAGGTGCCGTCCCAGGAGTCGCTGCCCTCTCCGATGTTCTCGGTGTCCCACTTGCCGACGGTGACCGCGCTGTCCTCGAAGAACTTCACCACCCGGTCGAAGGCCTTGGCCGCGTCCGTGAAGGTGCGCAGGTCGACGTAGTCGGCGTCGTCCACCGGGTAGCCGCGGTTCTTGAAACCGTGGGTCGAGTAGGGCCACATGGTGATCTGCGAGAGGGCGTCGCGGGAGCCGTAGACGTACCGGACCAGCGCGTTGGTGTTCCAGTCGAGCTTCTCGCCCTCTTTGTTCCAGCCGCCCTTGTCCTTCAGGCGCTCACTCGTCTTCGTGTAGTCCGGGATCACGTCGTCGCCGCTCGGCGGCCAGGACTGGCCGGACGCGAGGAAGGTGATGTAGGCGCGATACCGGTAGAGGTACTTGCCCGCGGACACGTCCTGGGAGTCGTCGCTGGGGCGGTAGAACGGAATGGTGTAGTCGGTGTTGTGCGTCTTCCATCCGCTCGAGGACAGGAAGCCCGACGAGTACTCCGGGCCGCCGTGCTTGTCGAGCCGGACGTGAATCAGCGGGATGCCGTCATTACCCTTCAGATCGTCGAACAACGTCTTCCGCTCCGGCAGAACATAGCCGGTGAGCAGGTCAACCGCTTTCTTCCAGTTGTCGTTGTTGTTGTCCTCGGGGTTGGCCATCGCCGAACTCCGCTACTCTTCCTGTTGGTTGCCACCCGGGTTGTCGAGATCACTGTCGACATCCTCGAAGATGTCCATGAAATCGTCCGCGGTGATGCTCTCGAGATTCTTGCCCTGGCTCTTGGCCAGTTCGTCGATGGTGTCCCACAACGCCTGTTCGAGGTCCTCGAAGAGGATCGTCTGGTCCTCCAGGATGCGCACCACCTCGCCCGCGCCCTGCTGGATGACCTTGTTCAGGGCACCACCGCCCACCGCGCTGTTCTCGCCCGCCATGAGGCCGATGACGAGCGGCTTCGCCGCGTCGATCGTCGTGGTCGAGATGCTGTCCGCGATGAACGAGATCGCTGGTCCGGCGGTCGGGCTGTCCTTGAGGATGTTCTCCAGCGTCGTACGGAAGCCGTCGATCTGGTTGTTGATGAAATTCTTCAGGAATGTGCTGTCGAGGACCGTGACGGCCACGTGATCACCCTTCCGTCACCGGCCGGCGTCAGCGGCTGCCGATCCTGATGTCGCCCCACCGCTGCGACAGGTTCTGCTCCGTGTAGCGGTAGTTGGAGGAGATCTCGGTGAGAAGCCCGGAGTGGTTGGCGAGCAGGTTCTTGATGTTCTCGACAGCGTTGTCCCACTTCGCCTGGACCTCGCTGTAGACGTCCCTGTCGTCACCGATCCAGCTGTTGCGGAGCTCGGCCAGCTCCATCTCCAGATTGGCCAGAATGCCCATGATCGCCTGCGACTGGCCGACCATGTCGTCCGCCGCGCCTTCGGCGTGGTTGTAGTCGACGTAGATGTAGCCGTCTGAGAAGTCCATCTCAAATCCCCGAATCAGTTCGTCGACGTGTTGGTGCCGTTGAGCTCGTCGAAGACCGCCGTGGAGCGCGAGTACTCCGCGTCGATCGCGTCGTTGCTGGATCCCTGCACGAGTCCGTGCTCGCGGAGGGTGCCGTTGAGCTCGTCGACCATCCGGTCCAGGTTGATCAGGATGGTGTCGACGTGCTCGTCCCACTGCTCCAGCAACTTCTTGTACTTCCCGCCGTCCGCACCCCCGTAGTTGGAGGCGAGGGTGTGCGACGTGGACTGGACGTCCTGCTGACAGCGCTGAACTCCACTGAAGGCCTGCTCCAGCGCCATGATCCCATTACGGGTGGCGCGTTCTTCGGACTGCTGCATGGCCATGAGGAAACTCCCTTTACGGCGGAACTCACCGGGCGGTGACCCCATGTCACCCCGCGGGCAGACAGGGTGTTCCCGCGCTCACGACTGACTCGCGGGGCCATGGGACGGCCAGATGCTATGCAGGCCGCAAGTTGTTTGGCAATTGCCTGCCAAATCTCGAAACCCTCTGCCGGAAAGCTCAATTGAGCGAGGAATGGGAATTCACGCCGCTCAGGTGAGCGGGGCGGCCAAGGGGGCCGGACAGATCGGGCATCGGCGTCGCCCCGCGGACGCCGCCGGGTGCCCGGCTTAACGCGAGGTGACCGGGCGGCCGCCAAGAATTCGCTTTCCGGCCCATTGCCGGAGGGCCCGGACGGGCCCTCCCGCGCCCGCTACCGCCCGGGGCAGCGCAGCGTCACCCGCGCCTCGCCCGCGGCCGCCGCCTCGGGGGTCAGATCCGGGCCGCTGGGCAGCATGGCCAGCATCGGGGACGGCATCGTCCGCGCCTCGACGCCCTCGTACCCCAGCGCCTTCACCGCCTCCTGGGACAGCAGCCGGTACTTCACGCCCTCGTCCGTCACCAGGTACGTGGTGTCGCCCAGTGCGCTGCCGCTCGCGCTCAACGCCCGCACCAGCGCGCCCTTCCCGGCCCGCACCGCGATGGAGTCGACCTTCAGGCAACCGGGTTCGACCTCGGGCGCCGGCGCCTGCACGGCCTCGGGCAGGGCGCTCCCGGGCAGCACCGAGGCGCCCACCCGCACACCGGCGGCCGCGGAGTCGACCTCGGCGCAGGCCACGGAGCCGGTGGCGACGGAGACCGCCTTCGGCGGCTTCGCCGGCAGCCTGGACGAACCCGCCCCCGAGGCGCCCGCGTCGGGGGCGAGATGCCCGGCCAGGGTGTCCGCGCCGAGCGTCGCCACGGTCGCGGCCCCGCCGTCGTACGCCTTCTCGCGTGTCCGCGGGTCGCCCAGCAGGAGGGTCGCGCCCGTGTCGGTGAGCGGGACGAGCCCTTCCCGGGTGAGCAGGTGGTAGCGGGCGGCGGAGCCGGGCACGTCGACCCGGAAGAGCTGTCCGATCCTGGTGCTCCGCCCGGCCAGTTCGGGTCCCTTCTCGCCCTGTCCGGGCACCTCGGCGGGGGCCAGGTCGGGGCCCAGCGGGAAGGCGTCGAGGAACGCCGCGGACACCGGGCGCGGGGTGACACCGCCGTACCCGAGGGCCTCGGCGGCCTTCGCCCCGCGGTCCAGACGCAGCCGGCTGCCCTGCCACAGCAGATACGTGGAGTCGTCCGGGCCCGCCACCAGCAGGCCGTCGCCCTCGCCCAGCTGTCTGCCGCCGGGCACGTCCTGCGGCGCGTCGGCGCCGAGGGCGAGCGTCGTGGTCGCCGTGACCACGCCCGTCGTCCGGGGAAGGACGCCGGAACACACCAGCCAGGGCGTGCGGTCCAGGTCGTCCGTGGCCGGCAGGGCCTCGGGCCCGTCGGGGATGCCGACGGGCGTGCCGTGCGGGGTGCCGGCGAGCGAGGAGGTGCCCACCGTCGTGACGCCGATCTCGCCGCCGGTGACGAGCCGGGCCGACGCGTGGTTGCGCACCGGGCGGAGCCGCCCGTCCAGGTAGAGGTAGCGCGCGCCGGTCTGCTTGTCGACGATCAGGTTCTCCCCCGACCGCCACGAGTCGTTGCCGCCGGGCCTGATCAGTCCGAAGACGAACGCGCCGGCGCACACCAGCACGGCGATGATCACGCCTATCGCCGCGCCGCGGTTGGTCCGGCCCAGCGGGCTCTCCGGGGCGTCGGGCTCGGCGCGCAGCATGGCCGAGGCCAGCCGCCCCATGATGAAGAGGTGCGCCTGCACCTGGTCGCGTTTGCTGTGCATGGTCGCCGTTCTCCCGGGTCAGCCGTTGATGCCGCGGAGCAGGCCGTAGACGCCCATCGACCAGAGCGTCAGCGGCAGGATGCTGATGGCGGCGAGCGAGTGCAGCAGCTCGGCCGCGCGGCCCCAGTAGGGGACGAGCCGGCGCCCGGGCACGGTCCACGAGGCGATGACGATCGCGGCCGCCAGCCCCATCAGCCCGGCCGTCAGGGTCAGCCGGTCCGCCGGGGCGACGGAGCGCGCGGACGTGAACAGCAGCAGGGCCACGCCCCAGGCGCCGGCGGTGGTCAGCGCCAGCCGCTGCCAGACGTTGCCCAGCCCCCGGCTGTGCAGCAGCAGCAGGAGCGACAGGGCCACCACGGTGAGGATCTCGGCGAGGCCGGGCGCGGACATCAGCGCCACCAGGCAGGGCAGGCACACCAGGCCGATGGCGCCGTAGAGGGCGGTCATCCAGCCGTCCGCCAGCGCCGACCGGGCGTCGACGTCCGAGGAGGAGTACGGGTCGATGCCCTGCTGCAGCTGCTGGACGTTGGTCGGCAGCGGCGGCATCCGCATGCCGGCCAGCCGGAACGACAGGGAGGGCACGAAACCGCCGAAGAGCACCACCACGACGGCGACCACTCCGGCCGCCTGTTCCGGCGCCAGGTCCAGGGTGATCAGACCGGCGCCCAGCGCCCCGGCCGCCGCGACGCAGGCCGCGCCGATGAACAGCGCCGGGTACACGCCGACCGCAGCCAGGGCCAGCACCGCCCCCGCGCCGCCGGCCGCGGACGCCGCCAGCAGCCGCGCGCCGAGCACGGCCTCGCCGTCGGCGCCGCCCAGTTCTCCGCCGGGCAGCAGCCAGCCCGCGAGCGCGAAGTAGGGGGCCGCCATCAGGCCGAGCACCGAACCCGCTCCGGCGTCCCCGACGGCACGGGAGGCGGAGCCGGCCCCGGCGATCAGCAGCAGTCCGGCGGCCGAGGCGGCGACCGCCCGCATCCAGCCCGCCGTCCCCGGCATGGCCAGCAGCACGATGCCCAGCGCGAGGGTGGCCACGGCCAGTCCGCGCAGCAGCCGCCGCCCGGCCTCCGCGCTCCAGCCGTGCGGTCTGCGGCCCATGCCGTCGGAGATGCCGTCGACGAGGTCGTCGATGTGCACCTCGGGCAGGGCCTCGGTGCGGGGCCGCAGATAAAGCTCCTCTCCGTCCCGCAGACCGAGGGAGTCCAAGGTACTCTCGGGGTCGAGCGGTGGACCGCCGAGGCGTTGGAGCACCCAACCACCGTGCTCCAGACCGGATTCCTCCAGGTCGTCCCCTCCGTAACCGATCACAGCGGGCAGCAGATCGGCGACGGGGACGTCGGAGGGCACGGCCAGGTCGACGGTCCTGGCCGGAGCACGTACGGTGACGCGGCACAGGCTTGCCGTCTGAGTCTCAGTCATGGGCTCGGGATTCACACTTTCTGGCGGACCACGCAACTACGCGGTGGCTGGAAGGTGGCAGCGGCACACCGGTCGGTCGCCGAACGCGACGGAAAAGTCGGACGGGGCATGCGCCGACGAGTTTGACCGTACGCCGCGCTTTTCGCAACACCACTCCGGGAGTTCAGCGTTACGGAACCCCATGGCCATTTTCCCGCCGCCGTCGCGCGGGACCCTGACACTTTACGAAAATCCCGCGACGTACCCGCGACGTTCCCGTGGAATTTCCTTCCGAAATCATTGAGGAGGACGTTCGTTGAGCGTGATCCTGTTCCGCCGGCCGGCCCGCCGTAAAGGACCGGAAATGCCGTCGGGGGAACTGAGTCTGCAGGAGCCGCCGACGCTTCCGGAAGTAGTGCCGGACAGTTCCGCGGTGTGGACGTATCTGCCGATGGCGCTGATGTCGGTCTCGATGATGCTGATGTTCATGCGGCCGGGGATGAGCCGGGACAGCGGCGGATTCATCTACATCGCGCTCGGTGTGATGGTGATCGCGTCGGCGGGCATGATGCTCGGCCAGGTGATGCGCCGCAACGGCGAGCGCAAGCAGCGGATGAAGGGCGAGCGCCGCGACTACCTGCGCTATCTGCGGCAGACCCGGCGCATGGTGCGGGCGTCCATCGTGGAGCAGCAGCGCGCTCTCGCCTGGCGGCATCCCGAGCCCGACGCGCTGTCGTCGCTGGTGCGCAGCACCCGGCTGTGGGAACGGCGGGCGTCCGACGAGGACTTCGGCGAGGTCCGGATGGGCGTGGGCGACCAGCGTCTGGCGATGAAGCTGACGCCGCTGTCGACCAAGCCCGTCGAGGACCTGGAGCCGCTGTCGGCGCACGCGCTACGCAGCTTCACCCGGGCGTACTCCACCGTCCGGGACCAGCCCATCGCGATCTATCTGCGGGCCTGGTCGAAGGTGCTGTTCCGCGGGGACGAGGAGCGGATACGCGCCCAGATCCGGGCGTTGCTCGCGCAGTTGGCGGTGTTCCACTCCCCCGACGACCTGTGGATCGCGCTGTGCGTCTCGGACGAGCGGCGCGCGGAGTGGGAGTGGGCGAAGTGGCTGCCGCACAGTCTGCACCGGCACGAGGAGGACGGCGCCGGACCGGCCCGCCTGATCGCCTCGGCCTTCACCGAGCTGGAGAACCTGCTCGGCGCGGAGTTCCTGGAGCGTCCCGGCGCCGACCCGGACGCGGTGCCGGGGCGCGAGGAGCCGTACACGGTCGTCGTGATCGACGGCTGCACGGTGCCGGCGGGGCACCGCTTCGACGGGCACGGCTTCCGCAACGCGGTGGTGCTCGACCTGACGGGGGCACTCGCCTGGAAGCCGGGGCGGACCACGCTGCGCCTGGAGGTGGACGGGGACGGGGTCGCGCTGGTGCGCACCGACCGCGACCGCAAGGAGCAGTCGACCGTGCTCGGCCGGCCCGACCGGCTGAGCACGGTCGGCGCGCTGGCGCTCGCCCGGCTGCTGGCGCCGTACCGGATGAGTGTGGGCGGCGACGACTCCAAGCCGCTCGCCAACGACGTCGAGCTGACCTCGCTGCTCAACATCCCGGACCTGCACCGGCACGACCCGGCCACGCTGTGGGAGCGGGCGACCGGCAGTGCCCGGTTGCGGGTGCCGATCGCGGTGAGCGGTGAGGGCAGGCCGGTGGAGCTGGACATCAAGGAGTCCGCGCAGGGCGGCACCGGACCGCACGGCATGCTCATCGGCGCCACCGGCTCCGGCAAGAGCGAGCTGCTGCGCACCCTGGTGCTGGCGCTGGCGCTGACCAACTCCTCCGAGACGCTGAACTTCGTCCTCGTCGACTTCAAGGGCGGCGCCACCTTCCTCGGCCTCGACGAACTCCCGCACACCTCGGCGGTCATCACCAACCTCGCCGACGAGGTGGCGCTGGTCGCCCGGATGCAGGACGCCCTGCACGGGGAGCTGATCCGGCGGCAGGAGCTGCTGCGCGCGGCCGGCCACTACACCTCCGCGCTGGAGTACGAGAAGGCACGGCAGTCCGGGACGCCCCTGCAGCCGCTGCCCAGCCTGTTCGTGGTGGTCGACGAGTTCAGCGAACTGCTCGCCTCGCACCGCGACTTCATGGAGCTGTTCGTGATGATCGGCCGGCTCGGGCGCAGCCTCGGGGTGCATCTGCTGCTCGCCTCGCAGCGGCTGGACGAGGGCCGGATGCACCAGCTGGAGAGCCATCTGTCGTACCGGATCGGTCTGCGGACGTTCTCCGCGATGGAGAGCCGGGGCGTGCTGGGCGTGCCGGACGCCTACGAGCTGCCCGCGCAGCCGGGCGCCGGGTTCCTCAAGAGCGGCGTCGACGCGCTGACCCGGTTCCGGGCCGCGTACGTGTCGGGGCCGTACGAGCGGCGCCGGGCCGTCGTGCGGGCGCAGGTGGCGCGCCAGGTGGTGCCGTGGACGGCGGAGTGGGTGGTGCCGCGCGCGCCCGCCGACCCGGACCTCGCGGGCGACCCCGACGGTACGCCGCCGGAGGCCGAGCCGGACGGCGAGGGGGACGGTGGGGACGGCGGCGGGGAGACGCTGCTGTCGGTGGCGCTCGACCGGCTGCGCGGTGCGGGACCGCCCGCCCACCAGGTGTGGCTGCCGCCGCTGGGCCGGCCGGCCACCCTGGACCAGATCCTGCCCCCGCTGTCACCCGATCCGCGGTACGGCCTCACCACGGCGGACTGGCCGCTGCGGGGGCGGCTCACCGTGCCGGTGGGGGTCGTGGACCGTCCCTTCGACCAGCTGCGCGACCTGCTGACGGTGGACCTGTCGGCGGCCGGCGGCCACGTGGCCATCGCCGGGGGCCCGCAGAGCGGCAAGAGCACCCTGCTGCGGACCCTCATCACCGCGCTGGCCCTCACCCACACGCCGCGCGAAGTGCAGTTCTACTGCCTGGACTTCGGCGGCGGCACACTGGCCGCGCTGGACGAGCTGCCGCACATGAGCGGCGTCGCGGCGCGGGTCGACACCGAACGGGTGGGCCGGACGATCGCGGAGGTCACCACGCTGCTCGCCCGGCGGGAGAGGTTCTTCCTGGAGCACGGCATCGACTCCATGGCCACCTACCGCAAGCGGCGCGCGGCGGGCGAGTTCGCCGACGAGCCGCACGGGGACGTCTTCCTCGCCATCGACGGCTGGGCCACCGTGCGCCAGGACTTCGACCGGCACATCCCCACGTTCAACGCGCTCGCCGCGCGCGGGCTCAACTACGGCGTCCATCTGCTGGTCACCACCGCCCGCTGGGTGGAGCTGTCGTCCTCGGTGCGCGACCAGACCGGGACGCGGCTGGAGCTGCGGATGGGCGATCCGATGGACTCGCAGATCGACTCCCGGAAGGCGGCGACCATCCCGCGCAGCGCGGGGCGGGGGCTGACCTCGGACAAGCTGCACTATCTGTCGGCCCTGCCGCGCGTCGACGGGGTGGAGGACGCCGACGACCTCGCGGACGGGGTGGCGGGGCTGGTCGCCGCGATCGGCGAGAACTGGACGGGTCCTGCCGCGCCGCGGGTGCGGATGCTGCCGGCGAACCTGCCGGTGGAGGAGCTGCCGGAGCCGGAGGGCGAGCAGGGTCTGCGGATCGCGATCGGACTCGACGAGAACGAACTCGCGCCGGTGTGGCACGACTTCACCGAGAACCCGCATCTGATCGTGGTGGGTGACACGGAGAGCGGCAAGACGAACCTGCTGCGGCTGGTCGCGCGGGGCATCACCGAGCGGTACACGCCGGCCGAGGCGCGGATCATGACGGTCGACTACCGGCGGGAGCTGGTGGAGAGCGTCCCGGAGGCGTACCGGCTCGGGCATGCGGTCTCCCTCGACATGCTGCGGGAGCTGGTGGACGGGGCGGCGCGGGCGGTCAAGCAGCGGGTTCCCGGGGAGGACATCGCTCCGTCGCGGATGCGGCTGTGCGACTGGTGGCAGGGGCCGCGGCTGTTCATCCTGGTCGACGACTACGACATGGTGGGCAGCGGGCCGATGGCGCAGCCGTTCGCTCCGCTGCTGGACCATCTGGCGCTGGGGCACGAGGTGGGGTTGCACCTGGTGGTGGCGCGGTCGTCGGCGGGGGCCGGGCGGGGGCTCAACGAGGCGTTGCTGCGGCGGCTGCAGGAGGTCAACACGCCGGGCCTGCTGATGTCGTGCCCGCCGAGTGAGGGGTATCTGTTCGGGAGTGTGAAGGGGCGGGAGCTGATTCCGGGGCGGGCGGTTCGGATCGCCCGGCGGAAGACGTTGCAGGTGCAGACGGGGTTCGTCGAGGGTGCGTGGTGAGGCGGGCCGGTGGTGCCGTTGGCGGCGGGGGCCGGTGCGTGTATGGGTGCGGGTGCCGGGTGGGCCGGGGCTCGTGGGGTGCGCCGGGTGGGGGTGGGCCGGGGGGTGGTCGCGCGGCCCGGCGCTCACGGGGTGCCGTCGCGCCCACCCGTGCCGCCCCAGCGGCACGACTGCCCGCGGGAACGCAAGAGCGAGAGCGGAAGCCCGCGGGGACGACCGCGCGGAAACCCACGGAGACGGGGGCGCGGGAGCCCGCAGGGACGACCGCGCGGAAGCCCGCGGGGACGGGGGCGTGGGAGCCCGTGGGGGTATGTAGGGCCGTGGGGGTGGGGTGGCTAGGGGGTTGTCGGGGGGTGCCAGTTGCGGGTGCGGCCTCGGGGGATCACTGCTGCCAGGGCTGCCAGGAGGAGGACCGCTGCCAGGGCCGCGGCCGCGATCGTCAGGGCACGGTTGTGGGGGGTCGGGTCGGTGGCGGGCGGCATCTGCGCGGGGGCCGGAGTGTGGGCGGGGGGCGCCGTGCGGTCGCCGAGGAGGGACAGGGCCGCGTACGGGTCGAGGCGGGGGATGTCCGACGGGTAGGCGGTGTCGAGCAGCCGGCGGGTGACCTCCTCCGCCGTGAGTTCGGGGTGGTACGCGCGGACGAGGGCCGCGGCGCCCGCGACGCCCGCCGCGGCCAGCGAGGCGCCGGAGCCGATGTAGTGGCCGGAGCCCTCGGGGCCGACGCTGACCACCTCGCTGCCCGGCGCGGACAGCTCCGGGTCGTGGGCGGGCGGCGCGTTCTCCTGCCGTGCGCCGCCGGGGCCGAAGTCCACGACGGCCAGCGCTCCGGGCGCGGCGGCCGGCCAGTACGGCCCCTCGGGCATCTCGCCGTCGGGCCCGAGCTCCTCGCGGGGCACGGCGTCCGGGGCTGCGGGGGCGACGACCAGCGCGTCCCGCCGTGTGGCGTGGGCGACGGCCGCGGTGAGTTCGGCCTTGCCGGTGCGCAGGGCCTGCCCGACGTAGATGACCTGCGCGCCGCGGTCCGCCGCCGTCCGGATCCCGGCGGCCACGCGTGCCGGCGAGGGCGCCCCGCGGTCGTCGGTGCCGGACAGGGCGAGGATCTCCGCCTGCGGGGCGACCCCGGTGATGCCGCTGCCCTTCTCCGGGGCGGCGGCGATCAGCCCGGCGGCGAACGTGCCGTGGCCCAGGCAGTCCTCGTCCGCCCCGCCGACGGCCTCCACCCTGCCGGACAGGCTGGGGACGCCGGAGGCGACTCCGCTGTCGACGACCGCGACGGTCACCCCGCCGCCGCGGGAGATCCGCTGGGCCCGGGACAGGCCGAGCGCCGTCTGCGACCACGCCGTTCCGGCGGCCGTCCGGTCCGAGGCCCCGGTGCACGGGTTGCCCTCGCCGAGCCGGACGGGCAGCGGGGGCAGCAGCGTGGCGCCCGGGCCGTCGGCACCGGGACCCGCCGACGGCGCGGCGGGCGCGGCGGGGAGGGCGTAGGCCGGTCCGACGGTGGCCGGCAGGGCCACGGCGACCGCCAGCACGAGGCCCGCACCCCGACCTTTCATCACATTCCGCATAGCCCGCATGATATGCACACAAGATGTTCGGCGCACAACGCCAACTACCGCAGCAGCACAAGGAGGTTCGAGGCGTGGCACGGCAAATACTCACGGTCGGCCCGGAACGGTCGGACGGCTTCCAGACGATCGGTGAGGCACTGGCCCAGGCCCGCACCGGGGCGGTGATCCGGGTCCGTCCCGGCCGCTACGCCGAGAACCTCGTCATCCGGCACCGGGTGACGATCGTCGGCGAGGGCGATCCGGGCACCGTCGAGCTCTGCCCGCGGGACGGCACCGCCGTCACCCTCATGGCCGACGCCGTGATGCTCAGCGCCCTGACCCTCCGGGGCCGCGACAAGGAGGCCGCGGTCGTCGACGTACCGGCCGGTCAGGCCGCCCTCGACGGCTGCACCGTGACCGGCGCCGGCTGGACGGCGCTCCTGGTCCGCGGCAAGGGCTCGCTGGCCGCCCGCGGCTGCCGGATCGGCAACCCGGGCGGCGCCGGACTCGTCGACTCGTCGGAGAGCGAAAGCATCGTCGAGGACTGCGTGTTCGAGAACTTCGGCACCTCGGCGGTGGTGATCGGCGAGACCGCCGCGCCCCTCGTCCGCGACTGCCGCATCCGGGGCGCGCGGGCCAACGGCGTCCTGGCGAGCGGCGAGGCCCGCGGCACCGTGGAGGGCTGCGACATCTCCGGCACCGACAAGCCCGCCATCGCCCTGGAGGGCCACAGCTCCACCCGCGTGCTGCGGTGCGCCGTGCACCACACCTCGGTGGGCCTGCTGGTGACCAGCATGTCCCGCCCGGAGATCGAGGAGACGTCCTTCGAGTCCATCGCGCAGAGCGGCATCGTCATCTCCGGCGGCGCCGACCCGGTGCTCAGCGGCTGCGTCACCCGGCGCACCAAGACCAGCGGGCTGCTGGTCCTGGACCGTTCGCGCGGGACCCTGGAGGGCTGCTCCTTCCACGGATCCACCGAGGCCGCCGTGCGGGTCGTCGAGGGCAGCGCCCCGCTGCTGCGGGACACCGTGGTGAGCGACTGCGCCGACACCGCCGGGGCGGTGCAGCTCTGGGACGACTCCACGGCCGAGTTCGAGCGCCTGGAGGTCCTGGACGCGGCGGGCGTCGGCATCTCGGTGCGCACCGCCGCCAACCCCCTGCTGCGCCGCGCGCGGGTCACCGGATCCGGCGGCCACGGCATCGAGTTCGGCGACGACGCCCGGGGCCGCCTGGAGCACTGCGAGGTCGAGTCCGCCGGGGGCTGCGCGCTGAGCATCGACGACGACTCCGACCCCGAGATCGGCGACACCGTGCTCACCTCGGCCGCCCGCTCGGGCGTCCTCGTCGGCGAACGCGGCCGGGGCACCCTGCGGGACTGCGAGATCGGCGACAGCGCGGACGCCGGGGTCAGCGTGCGGGACGGCGCGGAGATCACCCTGGAGCGGGTCCGGGTGCACGGTTCCAGGGCGCACGGCGTCCAGGTGTCGCGCGGCGGCCGGGCCACTCTCAACTCCTGCGAGATCAGCGGCAGTACGGGCGACGGCGTGCGGATAGACAGCGCCGAGCCGGTCGACGTCACCCGCTGCGTCGTACGCGACAACCGCGGCGCGGGACTGCGCCAGAGCCGCGCGGGTGAACGTCTCACGGTCGAGCTGCTGACCAGCGCGGACAACGGCCTGCCGGACAGCTGGGGCGAGTCGGCCGGGGCCGGCGGCGAGGACGGCGCCCCGGGCGGCCCCGGCGAGGCGCGGGAACCCGAGGGCCCGCTGGCCGAACTGGAGTCGCTGGTCGGCCTGGACAACGTCAAGCACCAGGTGAACACGCTGGTCAACCTGAACCAGCTCGCGGAGCGCCGGCGCCGGCTCGGCATGCCGGTCCCGTCGATGAGCCGGCACCTGATCTTCGCGGGGCCGCCCGGCACCGGCAAGACCACCGTCGCCCGCCTCTACGGCAGCATCCTCGCCGACCTGGGTGTGCTCAGAAGCGGGCATCTGGTCGAGGTCGCCCGCGCCGACCTGGTCGCGCAGGTCATCGGCGGCACGGCCATCAAGACCACCGAGGCGTTCAACAGCGCTCTGGGCGGCGTGCTGTTCATCGACGAGGCGTACACCCTCACCGTCGAGGGGACGTCCAACGACTTCGGCCGGGAGGCCGTCGACACCCTGCTGAAGCTGATGGAGGACCACCGCGACGACGTGGTCGTGGTGGCGGCCGGCTACTCCGAGCAGATGGAGTCGTTCCTGACCGCCAACCCCGGACTCGCCTCCCGCTTCACCCGCACCGTCGAGTTCGGCAACTACGCGGTGGACGAACTGGTGACGATCACCGAAAGCCTCTGCCACCGCCACCAGTTCGAGCTCGGTCCGCTCACCCGGGAGGCCCTCGCCGTGCGCTTCGAGCGGATGACGCGCGACGCGACCTTCGGCAACGGCCGCGCGGCCCGCGCCGTGTTCGAGGACATGGTGGACCGGCAGGCGTTCCGGCTCGCGGCCATGACCGACCCGGCCGAGAACGATCTGACCCTGCTGCTGCCGGCGGACGTCGGCGACGCGGAGGCGGCGGCCGTCGGCGGGACCGCGGAGGACGCCGCCGACCCGTCCGACCCGATGGCCGAACTCACCGCCATGGTGGGGCTCGCCGCCGTGAAGCGGGAGGTGTCCGACCTGGTCAGTCTGCTGACCAACGCCCGGCAGCGGGTCGCGGCGGGGCTGCCCGCCCCCCGGATCAGCAACCACCTCGTCTTCAGCGGGCCGCCCGGCACCGGCAAGACCACCGTCGCCCGGCTGTACGCGAGGCTCCTGCACTCGCTGGGAGTGCTCCCCCGCGACTCCCTGGTGGAGGTGGCCCGGGCGGACCTGGTGGGCCAGTACGTCGGCCACACCGCCCAGCGCACCAAGGACGTCTTCACCGGCGCGCTGGGCGGCGTGCTGTTCATCGACGAGGCGTACACCCTGACCCCCGAGGGGTCGTCCAACGACTTCGGCCGGGAAGCCGTCGACACCCTGCTGAAGCTGATGGAGGACCACCGCGACGAGATCGTGGTCGTCGTCGCCGGGTACACCGGTGAGATGGAGCGCTTCCTCGCCTCCAACCCCGGCCTGACGTCGCGGTTCTCCAAGTTCGTGACGTTCGAGGACTACAGCACGGACGAGCTGGTCACCATCGTGTCCCGGCACGCCGCCGCCTCCGGGTACGAGTGCGCCGAGCCGACCCTCGCGGCGCTGCGCGCCCATGTGGACGGCATCCCGCGCGACCGGTCCTTCGGCAACGCGCGGCTCGCCCGGCAGCTGCTGGAGTCGATGATGACGAGCCAGGCCCGCCGGCTGGGCGGGCTGGCCTCGCCCAGCCTCGCCGACCTCACCACGCTGCTCCCGCAGGATCTGCCGCCGGGGCGGCGGCAGGGGGCCGCCCTGTGATCCGCTGAAGGGGAACGCCCGCCGGTCCGCGCCGGCGGGCGTCCGCTGCGCCGGGGCGCCCCTCACACGTTGAACCTGACGGCCTCCAGCCAGAACTGCGGCTCCGTCGAACCGCCGAACACCCAGCCCTTGGACGACTCGCACGCCAGGCCGCCCCAGCCGCGCTCGCCCAGCTTGTGGTTCTGGCAGACGTTGCCCGCCTCGACGCCGATGGTGAAGCCGCTGAGGTTCGGCGCGCCGGCGGCGGCGCTGCCCAGGTACAGGTCCGTGCCGTCGGCGGCGCCCGACCACTCGGTCGTCCAGCCGTCCTTCTGGATGAACTCGTTGCCGTTCACCCGCTTGGCGTCCGCCACCGCGATGTTGATGGCGGTGATGGGCCGCCCCTTGCCCTCCTGGCCCGCGGTGGCCCCGTCGCACACGGGGGCGGTCCAGCCGGAGCCCTTCACGTGGACCCGGTAGCAGATGTGCCGACCGGGGTTCGACGCGGCCATCCGCTGGACGGCGTAAGCGGCGGTGTTCGGCGGGAGCTTGGGGGCCTTGCGCTCCCGCACCTGGGTCTCGGCCTTCTCCGTCGCCACCTCGGTCGGCTTCTCGACCGGGGCCGAACTCGGCGTGCTCGGCGCGGACTTCTTGACGACGGAGCTGCTCGGCGCGGCGGACGGCTTCGCGGTGGACGGCTCCGGTGTGGGCTCCGCCGGGGCGTAGTCGCCCTTCGGCGCCTCCAGGGGCTCCTCCTCGAGGAGGGTGTCCGACCCGGCGGCCACCGCCACGTTGTCCTTCTTCGGCTCCGAGTCGTCCGTGGCCCAGATGAGCAGCGGTACCGCGAGGAGGACCACGCCCGCGATGCCGGCCGCGGCGAGCAGGGGCTTCTTCGGGTTGCCGGACGGCGGCCCGTCCGCACCGGACGCGGTGGCGGTGGCTGTGGCGGTGGCTGTGGCCGCCCCGTCCGCTCCGCCGACCCCGCGGGCACGGGTGTCGGGGGCGGCCTGCCCGGTGGCGGCGGGCTCGGCGGGGGCGGCCGTGGTGTCCGGTTCCTCGGCGGCCGCGGCCGTGGTTGCGGGCCGCTCGGGGGCGGCCTCGCTCTCGGGGGTCTCCGGGGCCGGTCGTGCGGTCTGCGCTCCCTCGTTCCCGCCCTCGCCCGGCTCCGGGGCGGCGGTGCGCCGCGCGGCCGGTGCCAGCATCGGTCCGGGGTCGGCTGCCGCCGACCCGAGGGAGACGGCCCTGCGGACGGACGAACCGCCCGTGCCGTCCGGCCCTTCGGGGGACGGCGGTTTCTGTGGTGCCATCATTCTCCTTGAGTTGTGGGGGGCGAACGGCGGTGGTGCGGTGCTCGCCGCTCGCTATCCGTCCTGGCCCACGGGTCCGGAGCAGCGTTCCGGCCACTCCGTCGCCCCGCCGGCCCGGAAGCCCTTGGCGAGCGCCTCCTCGAGGTGCGCGAGCGCCTTGAGGTCCAGGCCGCTCAGTTCCTCCGACCCGTCCATGTAGGCGGTCGCGTTGCCCGGGAGCTCACGCAGCAGTACGACGGAGGGGCCGGCGGGCACGGTCCGTACCGCCAGCACCCGGAAGCCGGTCCCCGGCACGAAGACGATCTCCTCGTACGACTCCGGGTCACCGCCCGGCCGGTCGAGCAGTTGCCGTACCTTGCGCCCGGTGACGGACCAGATCGCGTACCGCACGCCGGCTCCGGCGGGGACCGCCGAGGTGCCGGCCAGGGCGCTGACCGGGGCGGGGTCCTGCAGCAGCGCGCCGACCGGGGGTTCGGGTCCGTCGGCGTCCCCGCCGCGCAGGGCTACGCCCCGGTAGGAGGGCAGCCGCCGCAGGGCGGACGCCAGACAGCCGGCGTAGGGCAGCAGCCGCCCCTCGCCGGCACGCAGGTCGCGGGTCAACTCGCGGTGGTGAAGCGGCCCTTCGTCCGCGGTGAGGTAGGCGTGCGCGGCGACCAGATCGGTACGGGCGGCCTCCAGTTCGTGGCCGCGCAGGGCGGGCATGCGGGTGAGCACCCGGGACACCGCGGCGGCGTGCCCCTCCCAGGCACCGGCCGCGGCATCCCGAAACGCGGCACGCTCGGCCACCCCGCTGACATGCCCCGGCACAAAGGGCAGAGCCGCACGACCCCGCCCCCACCCGGTCGACCGCACCCCGGCCACAGAGGCAGTGCCCGCCCGGACCACCGCCCCTCCGGCCACCGGCTCCTGCGGACCTTCCGACACAACGTCCGACGACACCCCGACACCACCGGCCCGCTCACCACCAGCGCCCACGGCCACCCCGCCGTCACCCCCGGCACGCACCCCGACCGCGGACACCACACCCGACCGGGCCCCAGCCCCGACCGGGCCTTCCTCCACGACATCCGGCGCCCCGCCTCCACCAGCGCCCGCGGTCGCCCCGCTGTCATCCCCGGCACGCGCCCCGGCTGCAGGGGCAGGGCCCGTCCGGACCACCGCCCCCTGCGGGCCTTCCCGCACAACGTCCGGCGGTACGCCGACACCGACGGCCCGACCCCGCTCACTGTCAGCACCGGCGCGCGACCCGTCCGCAGAGGCAACGCGCGGCCGGGGTTCCTCCACGACGTCCGGCGTTGCGGCGGCCGGGTCCGCCTCGGCGAGCTTCCCCTCCCCCGCCGCGCCGGGCACGCCCGGCCGTCCGGCGGCACCGTCCGCGCCCTCCGCAGGAGAGCTCACCGTCTCCCCGGGGCCTGCCGCCGACGAACCCGCGGCTTCCGTGTTCTCTTCAGCGGAATCGCCCGGCTGAACGGGGAGTTCGGCCGGCCCTCCGTCCGGGGCCGCGGCGGACGTGGGCGCCTCGGCGCCCGAACCGGCCCGGCGGGACGGCGCGGTCTGGCCGGACTCGGCGGCCCCCCGGCCGCCACCGACCCCACCGCGGGGCTCGACCGACGGCGCAGCAGCCGCCGTACCGGACTCGCGGGCCACCGCGCCGGGCGATGAACCCCGGCCGGGCTCGATGGCGTGCGGACCGTCGGAAGCCGCACCCGGGCGTCGAGCCGCCCCACCGCCGGACGCACCAGCGCCGCCCGCCGCAGCCCGCCGCGCCGGGTCGCCGCCGGAGGGGCGAGGCCCAGCCGGCGGAGCGGCAGCCGTGCCCGGTCCGGGGGCGACCCCACGCCCGGATGTACCGGCGGCCATGACGGAGGAAGGAGCCGCAACACCCGACGCCCCGGCCTGACCAGGCTCAACCCCCGGCTCGGCAGCGCCGCCCGCAGCAACCCTCCCCGCATGCCCGCGAGTCTGCGCAGCCTCCCCGGACCCGACCGTCACCGGGTCGCCGCCGCTGCCGGGGCGGCGGGCGGCCGCACCAGCGGCGGGGCCCGGGCGGCCGGCTGTCACGGCCGGCCTGCCGGCCGTGACGTAGCGGATGCCGGGGATGCCGTGCTCGGCGGCCAGGCGGCGCAGCGCGCCGTCGCCGGTGAGGAGCCTGCCGCGGACCAGCAGGGTGGTGCGTGACCGGACGTCCGTCCCGAGGCCGCGCAGCAGCCGGGACAGCGCGGGCAGCAGGGAGCCGTCCAACGGCTGCCCCGGCATGCCCAGTTCGATGGCGCACACCTCCGGGTCGACGGCCGGCCCGAGCGGACCGGGCCGGGGGCCGTCCGGCGCCCACAGGGCGAGGCCGGCCCGGGTCACCGACGCCTGCCAGCGGTCCGTCAGCCGTACCGTGCCCCGTTCGCTGCCGCCGAGTATCCAGTCGGGCGGGTGGAGTCCCACCGGCCTGGGCACGGGGGCCCGCCCCTCGGCGTCGACCGGTCCGCAGACCACGGCCGACACGAACGGCCGCCAGCTGGGCCTGCCGTCCCGCCCCACCAGCGTCGGCCGGGCGGCCGTGCCGGGCGGTGCGTGGTCGTCGAGCAGCGGCAGGCCGGTGAGTACCTCCACCTCGGTTCCCAGCCGGTCGGCGACCGACTGCCCGAGCCGGAGCAGATCGCGCCGGCCGCCCGGCGCGAGCCGTGCGCGGGAGCGCTCCGCCGCCGGCAGCCCGGCGAGCACCGCGGCCACCTCGTCGGCCGCGACGTCCTCCGCGTGCGGGGCGCCCACCAGCACCGTGAGACGCTCGAAGTCGACGGGCACGGAGAAGCACAGGTCGTCGGGGGCGGGGCCGGGCGCCTCGGCCGGGCGGATCAGCACGCCCGCCGGTACGCGCTCCACTACGCAGCCGCCGGACGTGCGCACGGGGACCCCGTCCAGCGCCTCCTCCCAGTCGGGCGCCGGGGCACGCCGCCCCAGTCTCCGGGGTTCCGCGCCGGGCGCGAACCGCCACCAGCCGCATCCGGGGCGGGAGTCGCCGTGGACGAACAGCGCGCCCCCGGGGGTGATCAGCACGGCCCCGTCCGGGGCGGTCACCTCCAGTTCCCAGGCGTCCGCGATCCGGCGGGCGACGCAGGGCCGGTCCGGCCGGTCGTCACCGGCGCCGGACATGACGAGCCGGATCCTGCCGGTGCCGCGCGCGCGGAGGGAGTCCAGCAGCGCGCCCAGCCGTGCCCAGTGGTCGGCGCCGGGCGCCCCGCCCCCGTCGGCGGAGCCGACGATCACCGTGACGACGTCCTCCTCCCGGCCGACGGCGCCCGCCACTTCGGCGAGGACCTCCAGGGGGAACGAGTCGTCCTCGACCGAGCGCACCAGCAGCACCCCGTCGACGTCCTCGACCGGCGGACCACCGCCCGCACCACCCGCACCGCCCCCGGCGCTTCCGGAGCCCCCGCCGTTCCCGCCGTTCCCGCCGTTGCCGGCGGCCGGGCTCCCCGGACCGCGCCCGGCGCCCGGACCCGACCTGCGCCCCCGGCCGGGAAGCACCGACGACCAGCGGCTCACGCGTCCGTCCCCCGGATCGGCCGGACCGCCTCGGTGAGCACCCGCGCGGTGCCGACGGCGGCGGCGGGCGCGGGCGGCCGCTCCCCGGCCGCACCGGCCCGCACCGCCTCGCGCACCGTGTCGGGGTCGAGCAGCATGCTCACCACCGCCGACGGGTTCAGGTACAGCACGTGTCCCTCGGGGACGCGCTCCAGAAGGTCTTCGGTGCCGACGAGTTCGAACGCGTAGCGTCCCGCCGTGTGCAGGAACACCGACGAGGTGAACACCGGCACCACCGGCGTCCCGTCCGGCGCCGTCGCGCTCAGGGGCCCGCCGCCCGGCGCCGTCAGCACGGCCACCTCGCGGCCCGCCAGCGCGGCCGGCACCGCCTCCCCGGGCCCGTATCCGGTGGAGGCGAGCTGGACGGCGCGGTCCACCTCGTCCTCGGGTACGAGCCAGTCCAGCGCACGCGGGGACGGCCGGTAATCGGGGTTGTCCTCCCACTCGACGATCTCGCCGTCGAGGCCGGACCGCCACCGTCCGGTCATCGCCCACTCCGGGGGTTTGCCCTCCCCGGACCACATCGGGTCGACCACGCCCAGCCAGTGGTCGGGGGCGAGGCGGCCCGCCTCGCGGATGTCGTCCGGAACGGGCGGAAGCTCCTCGTCCTGCAAGCTCATCGCGGTCCTCGTTCGGTGGTTCGGGGCGACGGGGCGGTCCCCGGCGGGTCGTCCGGGCCGTCCTGCCAGAGCAGGCGGCGCGCGGTCGTGGCGTCCATGACGACGCCGGTGAGCAGTCCGGACCTCAGCGCGGCGCGGACCGCCGCGGTGCCGCGTCCGCCGGCCGAGACGCCGATCAGCTCGTTCACGCCCCGGAGTCGGGCGGCGCTCACGGAGATCATGCGGGCGTCCAGTTCCGTGGCGACCGGCAGGCCGGCCGCGTCCAGGACCTGTCCGCCCACCTCGGCGCACGCCCCCGCCTCCCGGAGCGTCTCCCGCTCCGGCTCGGACAGGGCGCCGTACACCGTGGCGTGCGGGCCGTCCCAGGCGGCGATGCCGACGACGGCCTTGGTGACCAGGCCGAAGCGTTCCAGGGTGTCAGCGGTCGCGGGCTGGCTGCGCAGCACCGCGGCGGTCGTCGCGTCGGGCAGCAGGAGCGGGGTGTGGAGCGGGTACGCCCTGCCGCCGCCCGCCGCGGCGGTACGGCGGACCGCGGCGATCGCGGCGTCGTGGGCGAGGTCCCGCCCGCGCACCCCGGTCAGCTGGACCACGTCGCACAGCGGCAGCCGGGTGACCGCCTCGCTGAGCGCGTCCACGGCGTGGCTGCCGTCCAGCCCGAGGACGTCGCCCTCCTCGGCGATCTCGGAGAGCAGCCGGGCCGCCGCCGTGCCGAGCCAGCGGCCGGTGTGGCGCTGGTCCGCGGGCGCCGTCGCGCCGCCCTCGCCGCGGGACACGTTGACGACGATGCCGTGCCGGAGCCCGAACCGCTCGCTCAGCGCCCGCCCGAGCGGGACGTCGATCTCGGCGGGGACGGTGATGTCGATCCGCACGATGTCGTGGGCCACGGCGGCGTCGAGCAGACGGGCCACCTTGAACCGGCTGATGCCGAACTCCTCGGCGATCTCCACCTTCGACCGGTTCTCCAGGTAGAAGCGCCTGGCGACGGCGGCGGCGAGGAGCGTGTCGATCGGCGCGGTGAACGCCACCACCTCGGCCGGTTCGGCCATGTCGTCTCTCCGCGCTCTCGTCGTTGCACCAACTCACGCCATTCCTATGGCTAGTTCATATGTGCGAGGTGAGCAGAACATGACGGAGAAGCGACTTGGGAGTGACACCAGGGTCCACGGTGACGGCTGAGGGAGAAGAATCCCCCTCCCCGGACGGGTCGCCCGTGCCGGGACGGGGAAGGAATCATTCAACTCCCCTCCCTCCACCAGCACCTCAGGGAGCTCCATGCTGCGCGGTATCGACGTGAGTGCGTATCAGTCGTCCTCGTACGACACCGACGGCCTGTCCTTCGTCTTCATCAAGGCGACGGAGGGCCGTTCGTACACCAGCCCAAGACTCGCCGCCCAGACGAAGACGGCCCGCGACGCCGGACTGGTCGTCGGCTTCTACCACTTCCTCTGGCCGGGCAACCTCACGGCCCAGGCGGAGTACTTCGTGAGCAAGGCCCCGGAGAAGCGGGGCGACATCCTCGCCGTCGACTGGGAGACCACGGGCGAGGGCACCCACGCGAGCAACGCGGAGAAGGACCGCTTCATCCGCAAGGTGAAGGAACTACGGCCCCATCACCGGGTGATCCTCTACGCCAACAGGCACTTCTGGCTCAACGTCGACACCACCTCCTACGCCGGCGACGGCCTGTGGATCGCCGACTACGTCACCGCCGGGGAGCCCCGCATCCGGGCGAAGTGGCGCTTCCACCAGTACACCGACGACCCGCTGGACAAGAACGTGGCGGACTTCTCCAGCAGGTCGGCGCTGCGGGAATGGGCCGGAGCGGACTAGCCCCTGAACTCCGGCTTGCGCTCCGGCGAGGCCTCGGCCAGCGCCTTGGTGACGGACACGACGTCCGCGCGCAGTCCGTAGACCGGGGTGTCGGGCTGCTGGCGCCAGGAGTCGTCGATGCCGCCCGCGTCCACGGTGTCGAAGCCGAGCTCCTCGATCAGGGCCCGGACCTTGCGCTTGGCCGCCTCGTCGTCACCGGCGACGGGCAGCGCCATCCGGCCGGGGTCGCCGGCGGGGCGGTGGCGGTCCAGGATGTCCTGGGCGTACGTGCCGTTGAAGGCCTTGATCACGGGGTGGCCGATCTGCCGTTCCGTCCAGCGGCTCTCCGTGACGCCCTCGTCCTCGATGCCCGCGATCCTGCCGTCGCGCTGCCGGGGGTAGTAGTTGCCGGTGTCGATGACGGCCACACCCTCCGCGGCCTCGTCGAACAGGCCGGACGGCAGGTCGGGGACGGCCTTCAGCGGGACGGTGACGACGACGATCTCGGCGCCGCGCGCCGCGTCCTCGGCCCGTACCGGTGTCGCGCCGGTCTCCTCCGCCAGGCCGGTGAGCGTCTCGGGGCCGCGTGAATTGGCGACGGAGACGTCATGGCCGAGGGCGGTGAGCCGCCGGGTGAGGTTGCCCCCGATGTTGCCCGCCCCGATGATGCCGATCTTCATGTCGCTCGCCTCGCCCTTCCGGGGATCGGTGTCCGCTTCGGTTCCTTACGGGAACCGTCATGGTCGACACCAACCCCCGGGACGGGCGGGCTATTCCGGACCTACTTGTTCAAGTGGGCCCAGAACTCGTCGAACGACAGGACCTTGTCCCCGTTCAGGTCCCGGGACCCGATCACGGCCTCCGCGACCGCCTCGGTGACGTTCCAGTCGCCGCCCTGGGCCAGGGCGGCCTTGAACTCGGCAGCGGTGATGAACCCGTCCCCGTCCGTGTCGATCCGCTCGAACTGCTTGCGCGCTTCCTCGATGTCCGCCACCGATCCGCCCCTCATCCCGTACTTCGCCGTGCTGACGTAGGTCAGATTATCCGGCGGTCCGAGCCCTCAGTGCGGCGACCACCCACCCGAACTCCGCCTCGTGGGACGACGGCGGCTCCAGGCCGTTCACGAGCGCGGACAGCTCGCGGTAGCGGGCGAGGCGTACGTTCGTCGCCGCCGAGAGACGCTCCAGCACGACGGCCGGGTCGGCGTCCCCGATCAGCTCGCGCAGCACACCGGCGGCCCGCGCCGAATCCGGCGCGACGCCCTCCCGCACGGCCTGGCCCGCGAGCCGGACCAGCCGGCTCATGAACCACAGGGAGCTGCCGGAGGGGACGTCCGGCCCCCGGTCCGCCGCGTTGAACTCGATCATCCTGCGCATCGTCGCCCGGAACTCCGGGTCCTGGATCAGCTCGGCCAGCTCCACCCAGGCGTCCACCTGCTCGGGGGTGGGGTCGTCGGGCAGGTCGGCCGCGGCGAACCGCAGACGCCGGCGGATGTCCGGGTCCGCCGCGTCGATGCCGTCGAAGACCTCCGCCATGAAGTCCTCGATGATGCGTCTGCGCTCGGCCGTCGACAGTCGGGCCAGCTTGTTCATGAGCGTCATCTCCTCAGCGTTCGAGCCGCGTCGTGCCACGGTCGACAGCACCGCACGCGTCACCCTCAGTGACCGGATCTGCGCGTCCAGCGCGGTCACGTGCGCCGCCGCGACCCGCGCGACCGTGGTCTCACCGGTGAGCACCCGGCGTACGTCGTGCAGGCCGAGGCCCAGCTCGCGCAGGGTGCGGATCAGCTCCAGACGGGCGGCGGACCCGGCGTCGTAGAGCCGGTAGCCGCCCGCGGAACGGGTCACCGGGGGCAGGGCGCCCTCGTCGGACCAGTAGCGGATGGTGCGCACGGACAGTCCGGTGGCCCGGGCGAGCTCGCCGATGGTGAGAAGTCCGGTGCCGTCGTCGATCATGTCTGCGAGTCTGTGCCTTCCAGTGGGTGGAGACTCAAGGAGCACGGGTGAGGGACACACTGCGGACCATTCTCGACGCGGCCGCACGGGGCGTCTTCCCGGCGACGGACGGCGGTACGACGGTGGTGCCGCAGCCGTCGGGGCGGGACGCGGGGGTGCTGGCGTTCACGGCGCACTCGGTGGTCTTCACGGACGAGGACCCGGCGTGGGTGCGGCGCACGCTGGCAGGGGCGGACTGCGACGCGCTCGCCGCCACGATGAACGTCCGCTTCCTGGCCGCCTTCATGGAGCGCACCGGGCGCCGTACGGACACGATCGACGTGATGACGGTGGCGCCACCGCTGCCGGACGGCCCCCCGCTCGCCCTGGAGGAGGTCGGCGACCCCGCGCACCCCCGGGTGGTGAGCGCCCGGGCACGCCGGGACGACGTACGGGTGTGGACGGCGGAGGGCGGTGTGCTGGTGCTGGGCCGCGGGATCGCCGGACGGCTGGAGGCGGCCGTGGAGGTGCCGGAGGAGGCGCGGCACCGTGGCCTGGGCCGGCGGCTGGCGCTGGCGGCCCGGCGGCTGGCCGGGGACGAACCGGTGTGGGCGCAGATCTCGCCGGGCAACGCGCGCAGTCTGCGGGCGTTCCAGGCGGCCGGATACCGGCCGGTCGGCTCGGAGGCGCTGTTCCTGCGCCGCTAGGACATGCCTGGCAGGCGGCAATTGTCAGACAGCCCTGGGACGGCGCGCCGCCGTCAGCGGTCCAGGACCCGCATCTCGAACCAGGTGGTCTTGCCGCGGGGCAGCAGGTCGACGCCCCAGCGGTCGGCGAGCTCGTCGACGAGGAAGAGGCCCCGGCCGCTGACGTCCATGTCCTGGACGGGCATGAGACAGGGCAGTCCGCGGGAGGGGTCGCGGACCTCGATCCGGATCCAGCCGCGCCGGTGGCGCATCCGGAGGCCGAAGACGCGGGCGCCGGTGTGCCGTACGGCGTTGCCGACCAGTTCGGAGACGAGCAGGACGGCGTCCTCGGTGAGGGCGGGGGTGAGGCCCCACTCCCGCAGGACGACCACCTGGACGAGCCGGCGGGCGGTGGCGGCGGACTCGGGACGGGACGGCAGCGGAACTTCGGCTTCCGTCGGGTTGCCGTACAACTCCAGCGCCTTCAGGGCGCGTTCGTCCTCGACCGTCGGCGACCAGCGCGACACGGTCACACGTCCGTCTCCCCGCGGCTGTTCCTTGCCCTCCAGCCCCGCCATGCCCCCATCATGGCCGCGCGAGGGGGGCTCCGGGGCGGTTCCCGGGGAATACGCCCCCCCTGCGCCCTCGTCCGGCAAGGAGCCACCGGCATATGCCTGTGGCACTTCCGGGCCTTCGAAGGCCCGCCCTGCCTGCGGAAACGGCTCGCTCTCCGGCAATCGACGGGCTCCCTCGACACGAACGGCTTAAGGGTGCACCAAGGCTCCCATAATCCGCCCCGCCGAGAGAGCCGAATCAGACATCGTGTCAATTGCAAGCCCGGTAGCGAAATTCCCGCGCGATTACAGGAACTTCGCCTTGCCGGGTCCCTCCTCGACGAAGCTGCGCATCCCCCGCTCCCGGTCCTCGGTGGCGAACAGGCCCGCGAACCAGTTCCGCTCGACGGCCAGGCCGGTGTCGATGTCGGTCTCGAGTCCGGTGTCGACCGACTCCTTCGCCGCGCGCAGCGCCATCGCCGGCCCCTGGGCCAGCTTCGCGGCCCACGCGTGCGCCTGCGCGTAGACCTCCTCGGCGGGCACCACCCGGTCCACCAGGCCCAGCGCCAGCGCCTCGTCGGCCCGCACCTGGCGGCCCGTGAAGATGAGATCCTTGGCCCTGGAGGGCCCGATCAGCCGGGACAGCCGCTGGGTGCCGCCCGCACCCGGGATCAGGCCGAGCAGGATCTCCGGCTGGCCCAGCTTGGCGTTCTCCCCGGCGATCCGGTAGTCGGCGCAGAGCGCCAGCTCACAGCCACCCCCGAGCGCGTAGCCGGTGACGGCGGCCACGACCGGCTTGGGGATGCGGGCCACGGCGGTGAAGGAGTCCTGGAGCGCCTTGGACCGCAGCACCATGGCCGCGTGGTCCATGGCCTGCATCTCCTTGATGTCCGCGCCCGCCGCGAACACCTTCTCCCCGCCGTAGATCACCACGGCACGCACGTCCTCGCGCCGCGCGGCCTCCTCGGCGAGCTCCTTCAACCGGTCCTGCGTGGCGACGTCCAGCGCGTTCATCGGCGGCCGGTCCAGCCGCAGCGTGCCAACACCTTCGGCGACTTCGAGATGTACGGTCATGCCCCGCAGGTTAGCGGGCGTTCACACCCGGGGACACCACGGGTGCCGCACGGAAGAACGCCCGCGGCCGGCCACCCCTCACGCCGTGTCCCGGCGAGGGGTGACCGGCCGGGGACCGCACCGGGCCCGCCGTGGCGGGCCCGGACCGGTCAGTCGGTCGGGTCGGGCATGATTTCCCGGACCTCCTGCGCGCAGCGGCACGCGGCGGCGATCCTGGCGGCCCACTCCAGGGCCTCCTCACGGGAGGGCACGTCGATGACCGAGAAGCCGCCGAGCACCGCCTTGGTCTCCGGGTACGGGCCGTCGGCGACGGTCCCGTCGGTGGCCACGACGCTCGCCCGCTGGCTCTCCAGTCCGCCGCCGAAGACCCACACGCCGGCGTCCCGGGCCTCCCGCACCACCGCCTGCGAGGCCTCGGCCACCGCGGGCAGCTCCTCCTCGGGGAAGGTCATCGCGCCGTCGTCGAACGAGATCAGGTACCGCGTCATGCGTCGCTCCCTTGGCTGTCGGACCGGGCAGGCCCCTTACGCCTTCCACTTCTCCCAGGACATGTTCCACCCGTTGAGGCCGTTGTCCGGGGCGATCGTGGCGTCGTCGGAGTTCTTCACCTCGACCACGTCGCCGAGGAGGGAGTTGTTGAAGAACCAGGCCGCCGGGGCGCCCTTGTCCCAGCCGCCGCGGACGTCGCGCAGGCCGACGCAGCCGTGGCTGGCGTTGCGGTTGCCGAAGGCGTCGCCGCCCCAGTAGTTGCCGTGGATGAAGGTGCCGGAGGTGGACAGGCGCATGGCGTGCGGAACGTCCTTGATGTCGTACTCGCCGCCGTAGCCGACCGTCTCGCCGTTCATCCGGGTGACCGTCAGCTTCTCGCTGATGACCATCTTGCCGTTCCAGGTCTCGTAGCCGGGCGCGCCGGTGGTGACCGGGATGGTCTTGACGACCTTGCCGTCCCGCTTGACCTTCATGGTGAGCTTCTTGGCGTCGACGACGGAGACCTGCTCGCGGCCGATGGTGAAGGAGACCTTCTTGGACTGCTTGCCGTAGACGCCGTCGCGGCCCTCGACGCCGTCGAGGTTGAGGTCGACGGTGACCTTGGTGCCGGCCTTCCAGTACTTCTCCGGGCGGAAGTCGAGGCGGTCGTTGCCGAACCAGTGGCCCTCGACCTCGACGGCCGGCTCGGTGGTGATGCGGATGGCCTTCTCGACGTCCTCGGGGTTGGTGATGCCCCGGGTGAAGCGGAGGGAGAACGGCATGCCGACGCCGACCTTGGAGCCGTCCTCGGGGGTGAAGCTGCCGATGAAGGTGTTCTCCGGGGTCAGGGTGGTGAAGTCGGAGTCCTCGGCGGCGGTGCGGCCCTCGGAGTCCTTGGCGACCGCGTGCACCGTGTACGTGGTGGAGGCGGCCAGATGGGTGGACGGCGTCCAGGTGGCGCCGTCGCCGGATATCTCCCCGTCGATCCGGTCGCCGTCCCGGTTCTTGACGACGACCTCGGTCAGCTTGCCCTTGCTCGCGTTCACCTTCAGCGCGCCGCTGGTCTCGACGGACTTCGCGCCGTCCTCGGGCGCGATGCTCACCACGGCCTCGGACTGCTTGCTCTGCGCCGCGGTGGACCCCTTGCCCGTGCCGCTGCCCTTGCCGTCGCCCGAACCCTGTTCCGATCCTCCGCCGCCGCACGCGGTGACCGCCAGCATCACGCCGATCGCCAGCGCCGCCAGCCTCCTGCCGCCGTGCCCCCGCGCGCCGTCCGGCGCCGCCCCCGATATGGGCCCCACGTTCACTTGTTTCTCCCCTCGGCGGTCCCGGCCTGCCTGGCCGGGCCCGCGCCCCCGCGCGCCCCTCGCGCGCTCGGGCATAGTAACCACAGGCCAGAGGGGTTTGCGGCGGCGGGATTGTCACCGTTCCGTTCCAAGTACGACGGCCCGCCCGAGGGTTGGGGTCAGCGTCGCGTCACCGCGCCGCCCGCCGTCCACTCCCGCCAGTTCATGTTCCAGCCGCCGAGGCCGTTGTCCGGGGCGACCTGCTTGTCCTTGCTGTTGACCACCTCGACGACGTCGCCGACCAGACTGCGGTCGAAGAACCAGCCGGCCGGGGTGTCCGCGCCGCCGCCCTTCACGTCGCGCAGGCCGACGCAGCCGTGGCTGATGTTGCGGTTGCCGAAGGCGTCGCCGCCCCAGTAGTTGCCGTGCAGGAAGGTGCCGGAGCTGGTGAGGCGGATGGCGTGCGGGACGTCGGGGATGTCGTACTCGCCGCCGAAGCCGACCGTGCGGCTGTTCATCCGGGTGACCTCGAGCATCTCGGTGATCACCATTTTGCCGTTGTACGTGGGCGTCTTCCGCGCGCCCGCCGTGACCGGCACGGTGGCCAGCAGTTCCCCGTCGCGGCGCACCCGCATGGTGTGGGCGGCGGCGTCGACCACCGACACCTGGCTGCGGCCGACGGTGAAGGTGAAGGTGCGGCGCTGAAGGCCGTAGACGCCCGGTGCTCCCTCGACGTCGCGCAGGTTCAGGTCGACGGTGACCCTGGTGCCGGGTTTCCAGTAGCGCTCGGGGCGGAAGTCCAGGCGGGAGTCGCCGAACCAGTGCGGGCGGATCTCGACGGCGGGGCGGGCGGTGACGGTGACGGCGCGCTCGACGGCCGCCCGGTGCGCGATCTTCCGGTTGAACTCCAGGGAGACGATCATCCCGGTGCCGACGGTGGAGCGGTCCTCGGGGGCGACGTAGCCGATGAAGCGCTCCCGGGGGACATGGGTGGTGAACTCGGTGTGGCGGGCCGAGCGGCGTCCGGCGCCGTCCACGGCCACCGCGTCGACGGTGTACTTCGCGGCCAGCGACAGCCGTTCGTCGTCGGGCTTCCAGGTCAGCCCGTCACCGGAGATCCGCCCGGGCACCGGGGTCTCCCGCGCGTCCTGCGACACGACGACCTCCACGGACTCCAGCCGCCCGTCCGGCACCCGTACCCGCAGCGGGGAGCCGGGACGTACGTCCTCGCTGCCGTCCTCGGGCGAGACGCGGATGGCGTCCCCGGGGGCCGGGGGCCCGGGCGCGCCCGGGACGGCGGTGCCGTCCGCGGTGCAGCCGGCGGCTCCGGTCAGCAGTCCTGCCCATGTCACTACGGCGGCCAGCGCGGCCCTCGCGCGCCGCGCGCGCCCTTGTACGTACCTCACGCGGTACCCAACGACGGTCCTCGCCTCCGGGAAACGACCATGCCGCCCCCCGGGGAAACGTGAGTGCGAGGCGCGGTCTGGGCAGAACAGTGGGAGGACGACACGCCGGGAGCCGCGGCCGGAGCCGATGAGACGGGCCGCCGACCCCTGTCCGCCGTCGTCCCCCACGAGCCGCGGGAGGCTGACAGGTGTCCAGCGCAGCCGAGCAGGAGGCGGTGGCCGGAGAGCGGGCCACCGGGGACGGGCGCCCGGCCGCCGTCGTGAACGGCGTGCGCCCGTCGCCGCCCGTGGCCACGGTGCCGGTGCGGCCGGGCCGGCCGACGCCCCTTGGCGCCCGGTTCCGGGTCGGGCCGGACGGGGTGGCGGGCACCAACTTCGCGTTGTGGGCGGGCGGGGCGGAGGGGGTCGAGCTGTGCCTGTTCGACGAGCGGGGCAGGGAGAGCAGGGCCCGGCTCACCGAGCTGACGCACGAGATCTGGCACGGCTTCGTGCCGGGGGTGCTGCCGGGGCAGCGCTACGGCTTCCGGGTGCACGGCCGCTGGGACCCGTGGACCGGCGCCCGCTGGAATCCGGCGAAGCTGCTGCTGGACCCGTACGCGCGTGCGGTGGACGGCGACTTCCGGCTGCCGCCGGAGGTGTACGGGCACGTCAGGGACTGGCCGGAGCAGCATGTCGCGGACACCGTGCGCGACGACCGGGACTCCGCGCCGTACGTCCCCAAGGGCGTGGTCGTCCATGACGACGACGACTGGGCGGACGACCGCCGGCCGAAGACGCCGTGGGCGGACTCGGTCATCTACGAGCTGCACGTCAAGGGCTTCACCCGGCGGCACCCGGGCGTCCCCGAGGAGCTGCGCGGCACCTACGCCGGTCTCGCGCACCCCGCGGCGGTCGAGCACCTGGTGGCACTGGGCGTCACGGCGGTCGAGCTGCTGCCGGTGCACCAGTTCGCGCACGAGGACCATCTGCTGCGCCGCGGTCTGAGCAACTACTGGGGCTACAACTCCATCGGCTACTTCGCCCCGCACGCCGGCTACGCCGCCTCCGGGACGGCGGGGCAGCAGGTCGGCGAGTTCAAGCGGATGGTGCGGGCCCTGCACGCGGCGGGCATCGAGGTGATCCTCGACGTGGTCTACAACCACACCGCCGAGGCGGGCGAGCTGGGGCCCACGCTGTCGCTGAAGGGCGTCGACAACCGCGGCTACTACCGGCTCCAGCCGGACGCGCGCAGATACGCCGACTACACGGGCTGCGGCAACACGCTGCACGTCGTGCAGCCGCAGGTGCTGCGGCTGATCACCGACTCGCTGCGCTACTGGGTGACGGAGATGGGCGTCGACGGCTTCCGCTTCGACCTGGCGGCGGCGCTGGCCCGTTCGATGCACGACGTCGACATGCTGTCGCCGTTCCTCGCGGTGATCGCCCAGGACCCGGTGCTGCGCCGGGTGAAGCTGATCGCCGAGCCGTGGGACGTGGGGTCCGGGGGCTACCAGGTGGGCGCGTTCCCGCCGCTGTGGACGGAGTGGAACGACCGGTACCGCGACGCCGTACGGGACTTCTGGCGGCACGCGCTGCCGGACGTGCGGGAGATGGGCTACCGGCTGTCCGGGTCGAGCGACCTGTACGCCTGGGGCGGGCGCCGGCCGTACGCCTCGGTCAACTTCGTCACCGCGCACGACGGTTTCACCCTGCGCGACCTGGTGTCGTACGACCGCAAGCACAACGAGGCCAACGGCGAGGGCAACCGCGACGGCACGGACGACAACCGCGCCTGGAACTGCGGCGCGGAGGGCGAGACGGACGACCCGGACGTACGGGCCCTGCGGCGGCGGCAGCTGCGGAACCTGCTGACCACGCTGCTGCTGTCGACGGGGGTGCCGATGCTGGTCGCGGGCGACGAGATGGGCCGCACCCAGCGCGGCAACAACAACGCCTACTGCCAGGACAACGAGAGCGGCTGGGTGGACTGGGGGCTCCTGGACGACCCGGAGTGGCGCCGGCTGCTGGAGCTGACCTCCCGGCTGATCGCCCTGCGCCACCGCCATCCGGTGCTGCGCCGCCGGGCCTTCTTCTCGGGCCGCGCGCACTCCGCGGACGGGCTGCGCGACCTGGCCTGGTTCACCCCGCACGGCACGGAGATGACCGAGGGCGACTGGTACGCGCCGGCCGCCACGCTCGGCATGTACCTCTCCGGGCGGGACATCCCGGGGCGCGACGAGCGGGGGGCGCAGATCCTCGACGACAGCTTCCTGGCCGTCCTGCACGCGGGGGAAGGGCCGGTGGAGTTCGAGCTGCCGGGGCCGCCGTGGGCGGAGCGGTACGAGGTGGTCGTGGACACCGCGCGGGAGGAGCAGGACCGGGCGCCGGGCGTGGAGCACCGCGCGGGGACCCGGATCACGGTGCCGGGGAGGTCGGTGCTGCTGCTGCGGGCCGGCTGAGCGCGGCTCAGCGCTTGAGGAACTTCAGCAGGTCCGCGTTGAACCGGTCCCGGTGGGTGATGAACAGGCCGTGGCCCGCGTCGGGGTACTCGCGCAGCTCCGCGCCCGGCACCAGTGCGGCGGTGCGCCGGCCGGTGCGCTCGATCCGGGCGGAGGCGTCGGCGGCGCCGTGCACGACGAGGGCGGGCACGTCGAGGGCGGCCAGCGCCTCGCGGTGGTCGTACCGGAACGCCGCCTCGAAGAGCCGCGCGAGGGCCCAGGGCGCGGTGGACAGGCACTGCCCCATGGTCCAGTCGATCAGCGCGGGCGAGACGTCGTTGCCGAGGTGGGTGGCGAACCAGGGCTGGGCCCGGTCGGCGAACCACTTGGGCCGGTCGGTGCGGAAGGCGTGCAGCGTCGCCTCCAGCGCGGCCTCCGGCGCTCCCTCCGGGTTGTCGTCGGTGAGCAGCAGGAACGGCAGGACGGCGGAGACGAAGGCCACCCGGGCCACCCGCTCCCTTCCGTGCCGGGCGAGGTACCTCGCCACCTCGGCGCCGCCGACCGAGTGGCCGATCATCGTCACGTCCCGCAGGCCGAGGTGGTCGAGCAGCGCGGCGATGTCGTCGGCGGAGGCGTCGAGGTCGTAACCCTCGGAGGGGCGCTCGGAGCGGCCGTGGCCGCGCCGGTCCAGGGTGACGCAGCGGTAGCCCCGCTCGACGAAGTACGGGATCTGGTACTCCCACATGTCGCCGTTCAGCGCCCAACTGGCGACGAACAGCAGGGGCTCGCCCTCGCCGTGCTCCTCGTAGGCGAGCCGTGTGCCGTCGTAGGTCTCGAAGAACACGGGGTCCCCCTCGGTGATGTCGCCGGGCGTCTCCCGGACCGGACTGCTCCAGTGTCGGCCGGGCGGCCCGGGCGGGCGATTCCCTCAGGGGTAATGGCGGTGCTGGGTACGGCCGTTCAGCCGAGGATGCCCCGGTCGTACGCGACCGCCACCGCCGCCGCGCGGTCGTTGACGCCGAGCTTGGCGTACACGTGGGTGAGGTGGGTCTTCACGGTCGCCTCGCTGATGAACAGCTCGCGGGCGATCTCCCGGTTGGAGGTGCCCCGGGCGACCAGGGCCAGCACCTCGCGCTCGCGGGCGGAGAGGGGTTCGCTGCCGGGCGCCCTGGGGGTGCGGACGGCGGAGACCAGGCGGGAGGCGACGGCCGGGGAGAGCACGGTACGGCCCCGCGCCGCCGCGCGGACCGCGGTGAACAGCTCCTCGCGGGGCGCGTCCTTGAGGAGGTAGCCGGTCGCGCCCGCCTCGATCGCGGGGATCGTGTCGGAGTCGGTGTCGTACGTGGTCAGCACCAGCACCCTGGCGCGGGCGCCCCGGCGGGTCAGTTCCCGGATGGCGTCGACACCGCCCCCGCCCGGCATCCGCAGGTCCATCAGGATCACGTCGGGGTCGAGGACGGCGGCCCGTTCCAATGCCCCGACGCCGTCGGCCGCCTCGCCGAGGACGCGGAATCCGGGCGCGGTGTCGAACATGCCGCGCAGACCGTCGCGTACGACGGGGTGGTCGTCGACGACGAGGAGCGTGATCACTGCGTCCTCGGTCACGGCGTCATGGGTCATGGCGGACCAACGGTACGCGAGCCGATACGGCGGTTCCCTGGCCGGGTTCCGACTCGACCGTGAGCGCCCCGGCGACGCGCTCGGCGCGGGCCCGCATGCCGTCGAGGCCGAACCCGCCGGCGCGGGTGCGGGCGCGTTCCCGGGCGGCGAGCGGGTCGAAGCCCCGTCCGTCGTCGCGGATGTCGAGGGTGACCTCGTCGCCCATGTACGACAGGGTGACGCCGGCCCGGCCGGCACGGGCGTGGCGGGCCGCGTTGGACAGTGCCTCCTGGGCGATGCGCAGCAGGGTGGCCGCCACCTCGTCGTGCAGCGGCTCGGTGGCGCCGGTGACCGTGAACCCGGCGCGTACCCCGGTGCGTTCGGACCACTCCGTGACGGTCTCCCGCAGCGCCTCGGGCAGCCCTTCGTCGGCCAGGGCGACCGGGGCCAGGTTGTGCACGGAGCGGCGGGCCTCGCCGAGGCTGTGCCGGGCCAGGGCGAGGGCCCGGTCCATGTGCACGTGGGCGACGGCGGGTTCGGGGGTGTTCGCCGCCACCTGGAGCTGGGCGATGATGCCGGTGAGTCCCTGGGCGAGGGTGTCGTGGATCTCGGCGGCCAGCCGCCGTCGCTCGTCGGCGATCCCGGCCTCCCGTGCCTGGACGAGGAGTTGGCTGTGCAGGGCCGCGTTCTCGTCGAGGGCCTGCTGCAACGCGGTGTTGGTGCGCTCCAGTTCGGTGATGGTCTCGACACGGGCGCGGGAGCGGGCCTCCTCCAGCGCGGCGAAGTGGCCGAAGAGGGCGACCAGTACGGCGTTGACGGCGAGGATCGCGCCGAAGAGCGCCCAGCCCGTCGGCCCGTTCGGCGGCAGTCCGCCCGACTGGGAGCCGGCGAGCGTCACGGCGGTGGCGAACAGGGCGGGCAGGTGCAGGCGTCGGGGCAGCAGGTGCTCGGCGCCGAAGTAGCCGATGGCCGCGTAGAAGGCGAACAGCGGGTTCAGCCAGGTGAGGGCGAAGCCGAGGGCCCAGCGGACGGCGTAGTAGCAGGCGCCCGCCGGGGAGGGGCCCGGGCGGGTGCGGGCGGCCCGGTTCCACCAGAGCTGGAGCAGCAGGGCGGCGGCGATCAGAACGACGCTCGCCCGCCGCTCACCGCCGGTCATGCCGAGCGCGTCGGCGGCCGCCAGGGAGACCGCCGAGGCCATGGCCAGCAGGGCGTACGGCCCCCAGCGGTGGAACACCGCCCACCGCTCGTCCAGCGTCGTCACGTCCCGCATCCCGTCAGTGTGGGCCACGCCCGTGGTCATTCCCAGCGGAACCAGCGCGCGGCCGCCGCGCCGAGCAGGACCGTCCAGGCGAGCATCACGACCAGGTGCGTCACGTCCGGCCGGCCGCCGGCGGCGGCCTCGTCGAGGGCCTGCGCGGCGGCGCCGAACGGCGTGAAGCCGACGATCCGGGCGAGCACGTCCGGCATGGCCCGCACCGGCAGCCACACTCCCGCGCAGAACATCGCTGGGAACATCGCGGCCGATCCGATCGCGCCGGCGATCTTCGTCGTACGGGACAGGGCGGACACCAGGGCGCCCAGGGCGAGGGAGGCGAGCACGGCCGTCAGCAGCGCGAGGAGGTAGCCGAACGGCTGCCGCGGAAGGGGGACGCCGAAGGCGAGCCGGCCGGCCGCGAGCGCGATGAGGGCCGCGAACAGGGCGGCCCCGCCGAACACCAGCATCTGCGCGGTCAGCAGGGCCGCGGGCCGTACCGGTGTGGTGGACATACGGCGCAGGATGCCGCGTTCGCGGTAGCCGGTGAGGGTCCCCGGCATGCCTTGCAGCCCGCCGAGGATCAGCCCGAGCAGCACGGTCACCGGCACATAGGCGTCGACCGGGCGGATGCCGCCGAAGGACGGGTCGGGTTCGCGGAAGGACGGGATGGAGCCGAGGATCACCAGCAGCAGGGGCGGGAAGAGCAGGATCCAGAAGACGGCGCCGGGTTCGCGCCGGAAGAGCCGGATCTCCGTTCGCAGTACGGCGGTGTCGAGGATGCCGGTGCTCATGCCGTGGTCTCCGTGAGGTCCAGGAAGGCGTCGTCCAGGGTGGCGTCGGTGACGCGGAGCTGGTGGGCGGTGACGCGGGTGCGGGCGAGGAGGGTGAGGACGGCGTCGACCGTCTCGTCGGTGCCGGACAGGGTGAGCCGGCCGTCCTGCCTGCGCACCGACGCCAGTCCGGGCAGCGCGGCCAGCTCCGCGTCGTCCAGCGGGGCGGACGGGGTGAAGCCGATGACGGTGGCGCCCGCGGAGCGGCGGATCAGCCCGGCCGGGGTGTCCAGCGCGGCGACCCGGCCCCGGTCGATGACCGCGACCCGGTCGCACAGCCGCTGTGCCTCCTCCATGAAGTGGGTGACGAGGAGGACGGTGACGCCGCCCGCCCGGATGTCCTCGATGAGCTCCCAGGTGTCGCGCCGGGCGCGGGGATCGAGGCCGGTGGTCAGCTCGTCCAGCACCACCACGCGCGGGTCGCCGATCAGGGCGAGCGCGATGAACAGGCGCTGCTTCTGGCCACCGGACAGCTTGGCGAACCGGGTGGTCAGTTTCGGTGCCAGGCCGAGCCGTTCGGCCAGCGGGCGCCAGTCGGCGGGGCGCGGGTAGAAGGAGGCGTACAGCTCCAGGGCCTCACGGACGGTGAGTTTGGGCTGGAGTTCGCTCTGCTGGAGCTGGGCGCCGAGGAGGCGGGCGACCTCCTGGTGGTCGGCGACCGGGTCGAGGCCCGCCACGCGCACCCGTCCGGAGTCGGGGACGCGCAGGCCCTCGACGCACTCCACGGTGGTGGTCTTGCCCGCGCCGTTCGGGCCGAGGATCCCGAAGATCTCGCCCTCCTCGACGGTGAAGGCGACACCGTCGACGGCCGCACGGTCTCCGTAGGACTTGCGCAGGTCGGTGACGTCGATGACGGACATGGCTCCAGCGTCGCCGCGCGGGGACGCCCGGTACATCGGCCGTCCCGCTCGAACGGGTATCGGCCGATCGGCTGATGTGCGGGTACGACCTTCCCGTAGCCGCAGGTCGTAGGACCAGCGGTGGAGGACGGTCCGGCCAAAACTCGGTGGGCAGTGTCAGTGGTGAACCGTAGGCTCGCTGCTGATGCCCACTACACCTTCTCCCCCGGAAGCCCGCTCCGCCGTGCGCACGCTGCTGCGGCTGTGGCCGTTCGTGCGGCCCGTGCGGGCGCGGTTGTTCACCGCCGCGTTCATCGCCGTCCTCGCCTCCTGCATCGGGCTGGTGATCCCGCTCGTCCTGAAGTGGATGGTGGACGGGCCGATCGCCGACCGGGATCCGGCGGGGGTGTGGCTCGGCGCGCTGTACCTGCTGCTGCTCGGACTGGCGGAGGCGCTGCTGTTCGGGTTCCGGCGGTGGCTGGTGGCGCGTCCGCTGTCGCACGTCGAGGCGGAGATGCGGGCGGAGCTGTACCGGCACCTGCAGCGGCTACCGGTCGCCTTCCACGACCGGTGGCCGTCGGGGCAGTTGCTGTCGCGGGCCACCACGGATCTGATGCTGCTGCGCATGTTCCTTGCCTTTCCGCTGACGTTCCTGCTGGTCAACGGGGTCACGATCCTCGTCGGCGTGATCATCATGCTGGTGCAGGACTGGACGCTGGGGCTGGTCATCCTGGTGCCCGCCGTGCCGGTGATGATCACGTGCGTCGTCTTCGAGAAGCGGTACTCGCGGGCGGCCCGGCTGGCCCAGGACCAGGTGGGTGACCTGACGACGGTCGTCGAGGAGGGCGTGCTCGGCATCCGGATCATCAAGGGGTTCGGGCGGCACCGGAGTCAGGCGCGGGCGTTCCGGGAGCTGTCGGGGAAGCTGCGGGGGACGGAGCTCCACAAGGCGCGGCTGCTGGCGACGATCCTGGGCGTCATCGTGACGCTGCCGGAACTCGCCATCGGGGCGGCGCTGGTGCTGGGCGCGGTGCAGGTGGCGGACGGGACGCTGTCCGCGGGAACCCTGGTGGCCTTCCTGTCCACGGCGCTGGCGCTGCGCTGGCCGGTCGACTCGATCGGCTTCCTGCTGGCGATGAGCCAGGAAGCGGCAACGGCCACAGAACGCTACTTCGAGGTACTGGACGCCCCCCGGGAATCCAAGGATTCCCTGGCTGCGGGGAGTCGGGACGCCGGAGACGGCGGAGACGTGGGCGGGCTCGCCTTCCGGGGTGTCAGCTTCCGCTACCCCGACGCCCCCTCCGACTCCCCGCCCGTGCTCGACCGGATCGACCTCCACATCCGCCCCGGCGAGTCCCTGGCCCTCGTCGGGGCCACCGGCAGCGGCAAGACCACGCTCACCGCACTCGTCCCGCGACTGCACGAGGTGTCGTCCGGGCGGATCACGCTCGACGGGACGGACATCACCGCCATGTCCCGCGAGGAGCTGCGCGCCCGCGTCGCCGTCGCCTTCGAGGAACCCACCCTGTTCTCGGCCAGCGTCGGCGAGAACGTGCTGATGGGAGGCGGCGCGGCCGGCGACGGGGACCTGGAGCGCGCCCTGGGCGTCGCACAGGCCGACTTCGCGTACGCGCTGCCGCGGGGCGTGGACACCCAGGTCGGCGAGCAGGGACTCAGCCTCTCCGGCGGGCAGCGGCAGCGGCTCGCGCTGGCCAGGGCGGTGGTCGGGCGGCCCGACTTCCTGGTGCTCGACGATCCGCTGTCCGCGCTCGACGTGCACACCGAGGCCGCCGTCGAGGCCGCCCTGCGCCGGGTGCTCGCCGACACCACGGCCCTCATCGTGGCCCACCGGCCCTCCACGGTCCTGCTCGCCGACCGTGTCGCCCTGCTGTCCGGCGGCCGGATCACCGCGGTCGGCACCCACCACGAACTGCTGCACACCAACCCCGAGTACGCGCACCTGATGTCCGGCGACCCGGCGGGGGAACAGGAGGACCAGCGATGACGGCGGCCACCACCGCACCCGTCCGGGACGAGGACGAGGACGACGGCCGGACACCGGCGGGCGGCGACCCGTTCGACCGGGACCAGCTGCCCGCTCCCCCGGGAGCCACCGGCGTACTCCTGCGTTCGCTGCTGTCGCCCCTGCGGGGCAGGGTCGCCGTGACCGCGCTGTTGCTGCTGCTCCAGCAGGCCGCGGTGCAGGCCGGCCCGCTGCTGGTGGCGTACGCCATCGACCGTGCCGTGCCCGCGTTCCGCGGGAACGACCACGGGCCGCTGATCGCGGTCGCGGTGGGCTATCTGCTGTGCGCGGTGGCGGCCGGCGCCCTGCAGTACGGCTTCGTCACCGCCTCCGCCCGGGTCAGCCAGGACGTGCTGCTCGATCTGCGCGGCCGTATCTTCCGCCACGCGCAGGCGCTGAGCGTCGACTTCCACGAGCGCTACACCTCCGGGCGGCTCATCTCCCGCTCCACCACCGACGTCGAGTCGCTGCGGGAGCTGCTGGAGGAGGGGCTGCAGGAACTCGTCATGGTCGTCCTGTCGGCCGTCTACATCTCGGTGCTGCTGCTCTGGCTGGACCTGGGGCTGGGTGCCGTGGCGGTGGCGTCGTTCGTGCCGCTGTACCTGCTCGTACGGTCGTACCAGCGCCGGGCGGGGCGGGTGTACCGGAAGCGGTCGACGGCCATCGCGTCGGTGATCGTGAAGTTCGTCGAGACGATGAACGGCATCCGGCCGGTGCGCGCGTTCCGCCGGGAGGCCGCCAACGACGCCGACTTCGCGGTGCTGAACCGGCGGCATGAACGGAGCAACGGCGACGCGCTCCTCGAGATGGCCCGCTATGTCGTCGGCTCCCGGATCACCGCCAACACCACGGTCGCGCTGATCGTGCTGTGGGGCGCCCAGCGGGTCGCGGACGACACGCTGGAGCTGGGTGTGCTGGCGGCGGCGGTGCTGTACCTCCGCCGGCTGTACGACCCGATCGACCGGCTCGGCATGTTCCTGAACTCCTACCAGTCGGCGGCGGCCTCGCTGGAGAAGATCGCCGGTCTGCTGGCGCAGACCCCGTCGGTGCCCGAGCCGGCGTCCCCGCGGGAGCTTCCGGAGCGGCGGACCGGGCTCCCGGGCCGCGAGGTGGTCTTCGACGACGTGCGGTTCGCGTACCGCACCGGCGGCGAGGTGCTGCCCCGCTTCGGCCTCACCCTGCCGGCCGGGCAGACCGTCGCGGTCGTCGGGTCGACCGGCGCGGGCAAGTCGACGCTGGCCAAGCTGCTCGCCCGGTTCTACGACCCCACCGACGGCCGGGTGCTGCTCGACGGCCTGGACCTGCGCGACCTCACGGGGCCCGCGCTGCGGCGCGAGGTGGTGATGGTGACGCAGGAGGCGTTCCTGTTCTCCGGGACGGTCGCCGAGAACATCTCGATCGGGAGGCCGGACGCCACCCGTGCGGAGGTCGAGCAGGCGGCGAAGGAGATCGGCGCCCACGACTTCATCGCCGCCCTGCCCGACGGCTACGACACCGACGTACGCAAGCGCGGCGGCCGCATCTCCGCCGGTCAGCGCCAGCTGGTCTCCTTCGCGAGGGCGTTGCTGGCCGACCCGGCGGTGCTCATCCTGGACGAGGCGACCAGTTCCCTGGACATCCCCGGCGAGCGGGCGGTGCAGCGGGCGATGGCGACGGTGCTGAAGGGGCGTACGGCGGTGGTGATCGCCCACCGGCTGTCGACGGTGGAGATCGCCGACCGGGTGCTGGTCATGGAGCACGGGCGGGTCGTGGAGGACGGCAGCCCGGCCGAACTGATCGCGGGCACGGGCAGGTTCGCCGACCTGCACCGGGCCTGGCGGGACAGTCTGGCGTAGGTCCGGCGGCGTGCGAGGGGGGAGCGAGCGGTGATCGACGCGTACGGGGATCCCGGCACGCCGGACTGCCGGGGCGGGGCCCGCTATCTGTGGTGGCTGGTGCGGCGGCAGCCGGGGCGGTGCGCGGCGGGAGCCGTGTTCGGCAGTGTGTGGATGGTGCTGCTGGCGGCGACGCCGTACGCGATGTCGCGCGCCGTGGACGACGGGCTGGAGCCGGGGGACATGGGGGCGCTGGCGCTGTGGACCGGCGCGCTGTTCGTGGTGAACGGGTTCAACTCGTGGCTGAGCATCATGCGGCACCGCACGATGACGCGGGTGCGGATGGACGCCAACTTCCGGACCGTCAAGGTGGTCGTGGGGCACACGGTGCGGCTCGGCGCCTCGCTGGAGCGGCGGACCGGGGCCGGGGAGGTCGTCACCATCGGGGTGGGCGACGTGCAGATGATCGCCCAGTCGCTCACCGCCGTCGGACCCGGGATCGGCGCGGTCGTGGCGTACGCGGTGGTGGCGGGGCTGCTGCTGTCGGTGTCGCCGGTGCTGGCGGTGGTGGTGCTGCTCGGGGTGCCGGTGATCGGGCTGGTGGTGGGGCCGCTGGCGGGGCGGCTGCGGGGCACGGAGACGGAGTACCGGGAGCGGCAGAGCGTGCTGACGGCGCGGATCGGTGATCTCGCGGGCGGGCTGCGGGTGCTGAGCGGGCTGGGCGGGAAGAGCCTGGTCTCGGACGCGTTCCGCCGGGACTCGGGGCGGCTGCGGGAGCAGGGCTACCGGGTCGGGGCGGTGACCAGCTGGATCCAGGCCCTCACCGTGGGGCTGCCGGCGCTGTTCCTCGCCGTGGTGACCTGGATCGCGGCCCGGCTGGCCGCGCAGGGCGAGATCACGGTGGGCGAACTGGTCTCGGTGTACGGCTATGTGACCGTCCTGGTGTGGCCGGTGATGTTCCTCATCGAGTGCGGCTACCAGCTGAGCCGGGGCGTGGTGGCCGGCCGCCGGGTGGCGGCGCTGCTGCGGCTGGAGCCGCCGGCCGACGCGGCCACCGCCGATCCGCCGGCCGAGCCGTCCGCGCTGTACGACCCCGAGTCGGGGGCGCGCATCCTGCCGGGCCGGCTGACCGCGCTCACCTCCGCGCGCCCCGCCGACGCGCTCGCCGTGGTGGACCGCCTCGGCCGGTACACGCCGTCGGAGGCGACCTGGGGCGGGGTGCGGCTGGACGAGATCGGGCTCGCGCGGGTGCGGGAGCGGATCCTGGTCGCCGACCCGGAGGCCGATCTGTTCGCCGGCCCGCTGCGGGAGGTGGTGGCCGGGCGCGCGGACGCGTCCGACGAGGACGTGCTGCGGGCGCTGCACGCGGCCGCCGCCGACGACATCGTCCAGGGGCTGCCCGACGGGCTCGCCTCGACGGTGTCCGCGCAGGGACGCAGCCTCTCCGGCGGTCAGCGGCAACGGGTCCGGCTGGCACGGGCGTTGCTGGCCGATCCGGAGGTGCTGCTGGCCGTCGAGCCGACCTCGGCGCTCGACGCGCACACCGAGGCCACGGCCGCCGACCGGCTGCGCGCGGTCAGGAAGGGGCGTACGACGGTGCTGGCGACCGGTTCGCCGCTGGTGCTCGACCGGGCCGACCAGGTGCTCTACCTGGTCGACGGCAAGGTGGTGGCGAGCGGCGGCCATCGTGAACTGCTCGACAGTGAGCCCGGATACCGGGAGCTGGTGGCAAGGGACGCCGGCGAGCGTGCCGATGAGGAGGTTCCGGGATGAGCGGGGACCGGCTTCCCCTCGCCGAGTCCGCCGATGTGCGGCGGGCCGCCGCGGGGCTGGTGCGCGCGGACCGGCGGGCCTTCGCCGGCGTACTGGCGCTGAACGGGCTGGCGGCCCTGGCCGGGCTGGCCGGGCCCTGGCTGCTCGGGCGGATCATCGACGAGGTGCGCGACGGGGGCGGGGTGGCGGTGGTGGACCGGCTGGCGCCGGTCATCCTGCTGTGCGCCGTCACGCAGTTGCTGCTGTCCCGCTGGGCCCGGTACGTGGGGCACCGTTTCGGGGAGCGGACGCTGGCCCGGGTGCGGGAGCGGTTCGTGGACCGGGCGCTGGCGCTGCCGTCGTCGGTGGTGGAGCGGGCCGGCACGGGTGATCTGACGGCGCGGGGCACGGCGGACGTCACCGCCGTGGGGACGACGCTGCGCGACGCCGGTCCCGCGCTGCTGGTCAACGCCGTGCAGTCGCTGTTCCTGATGGCCGCGGTCCTGGTGGTGCACCCGCTGCTGGGCGCCCTCGGGCTGCTCGGGCTGACGCCGATCTGGCTGGTGCTGCGCTGGTATCTGCGCCGGGCCCGCGACGCCTACCTCGCCGAGGGCGCGGCCAACTCGGACGTGGCGGAGATCGTCGCGGCGACGGCGGCGGGTGCCCGTACGGTGGAGGCGTTCCGGCTGGAGAAGCGGCGGATCAGGGCGAGCCGGGAGGCGCTGGAGACGTCCCGGCGCACCCGGTTCCACACGCTGTTCCTGCGCACGGTGTTCTTCCCCGTGGTCGAGGTGTCCTACGTCGTGCCGGTGGCCGGTGTGCTGCTGCTCGGCGGGTGGCTGCACCAGCAGGGCACGGTGAGCCTCGGGGCGGTGGTGGCCACCTCGCTGTATCTGCTGCAGCTGACCGGGCCGCTGGACGAGGTGCTGATGCGGCTGGAGCAGTTGCAGGCCGGCGGGGCCTCCTTCGCCCGGGTGGAGGGGCTGGCCCGGGCGCCGCGCCAGGTGGAGCGGGGCGCCGGCCCCGACCCGGCCGGCGGCCGCATCGACGTCACCGGGGTGCGCTACGCGTACGACGGCGGCGGCGAGGTGCTGCGCGGGGTCGATCTGACGGTGACACCGGGCGAACGGCTGGCGGTGGTGGGGCCGTCCGGCGCCGGCAAGACCACGCTGAGCAGGCTGCTGGCGGGCGTGGACGCGCCGACCGCGGGGAGGGTGACCGTGGGCGGGGTGCCGGTGGCCGGGCTGGACGCGGAGCGGCTGCGCCGGCAGGTGGTGCTGGTCACCCAGGAGCACCATGTGTTCCTCGGGTCGGTGCGCGACAACCTCCGGATCGCCGAACCGGACGCGGAGGACGAGGAGTTGTGGGCGGCGTTGGACGTGGTGGGCGCCGCGCCGTGGGTGCGGGAGCTGCCGCGGGGGCTGGACACCGAGCTCGGCGAGGGAGGGCACTCGACCGACGGTTCGCAGGCGCAGCAACTCGCGCTGGCCCGGGTCGTGCTGGCCGATCCGCACACGTTGATCCTCGACGAGGCGACCGCCCTGCTCGACCCGACGACCGCCCGGCACACCGAGCGCGCGCTGGCCGCCGTCCTGGAGGGCCGTACGGTCATCGCCGTCGCACACCGGCTGCACACCGCGCACGACGCGGACCGGGTGGCCGTCATGGAGGACGGCCACCTCACCGAACTCGGCACCCACGAAACCCTGGTGGCGGCAGGCGGCACCTACGCCTCCCTCTGGAACTCCTGGCACGGCACCCCCACTCCCGACCCGCCCGCCCCATCCAGCCCGCCCGACTCTTTCAGCCCGTCCGGCGTTTGAGGACAAGGCCCGTTCAGGGCCGGAGGGGGTCCGGGGCGCAGCCCCGGGGACGGGACGGGAAGGGGCGGCGGGGGCGAGAACCGGACCACCCTCACCCCCACCACCCCCCACCCCGCCACCCCAACCGTTCGCATACCGAACCTGAACTCCCGGACAACGAACGATTTCCGGCCAAAGTCTTGACGCGCTCCTGACAGCAACCGCGATCCCCTGCCACTCTTCCCCACGGCCGCCGTACAGCAACCCCACCGCGTCACCCACCGCCGCACGACGGCCACAGCTCGGAGCACTTCGCACTTCCGTTCTGCCCGGACGGCTCACCAGCCGACCGGTCTCCCCAGGCCGCGCACCCCGCGGCCACGCAGAAGGAGCCAGCGTGAGAAGCAGGTCGTCCCACAGACGTACCCCCCACACCACGCACCGCCGTGCCGCCGCCGTCGCCCTCGCCGGGGTGGCCGCGCTGATCGCCACGGCCGTGCAGTCCGGCACCGCCACCGCCGCCCCGGAGCAGACGCCCGCGGCCGCGAGCAAGGCGAAGCCGGGGTCGGAGTCGGTCAAGCTCACCCCCGCCCAGCGCGCCGCGCTGATCCGCGAGGCGGACGCCGCCAAGGCGGCCACCGCCAAGGACCTCGGCCTGGGCGCGAAGGAGAAGCTCGTCGTCCGTGACGTCCTCAAGGACGGCGACGGCACCGTGCACGTGCGCTACGAGCGCACCTACGACGGCCTGCCCGTCCTCGGCGGCGACCTGGTCGTCCAGGGCGACAGCGCCGGCCGGGCCGACTCCGTCGTCAAGGCGACCCGGGCCGCGGTGAAGCCCGCGACCACCACCGCCAAGGTGCCGGCCGCCAAGGCCGAGCAGCAGGCCCTGTCCGCCGCGAAGGCGGAGAAGGCCGAGGGCGCCGACGTCGACCGCGCCCCGCGCAAGGTGATCTGGGCGGCCGGGGGCAAGCCGGTCGTGGCGTACGAGACGGTCGTCGGCGGCCTCCAGCACGACGGCACCCCCCAGGAGCTGCACGTCGTCACCGACGCCACCACGGGCGAGAAGCTGTACGAGTGGGAGGCCGTCCAGAACGGGACCGGCAACACCGTCTACAGCGGCACGGTCGACCTGACCACCACGCAGTCCGGTTCGACGTACAACCTCACCGACGGCGCGCGCGGCGGGCACAAGACGTACAACCTCAACCGCGGCACCTCCGGCACCGGCACGCTGTTCTCCGGGTCCGACGACGTGTGGGGCAACGGCAGCCCGTCCAACCTGGAGTCGGCCGCCGCCGACGCCCACTACGGGGCCGCGCTGACCTGGGACTACTACAAGAACGTGCACGGCCGCAGCGGCATCCGCGGCGACGGCGTGGGCGCCTACTCCCGGGTCCACTACGGCAACAACTACGTCAACGCCTTCTGGTCCGACAGCTGCTTCTGCATGACCTACGGCGACGGCTCCGGCAACGCCAACCCGCTCACCGCGATCGACGTCGCCGCGCACGAGATGACCCACGGTCTCACCTCGAACACCGCGGGCCTCAACTACAGCGGCGAGTCCGGCGGCCTCAACGAGGCCACCAGCGACATCTTCGGCTCGACGGTCGAGTTCTACGCCAACAACTCCTCCGACGTCGGTGACTACCTCATCGGCGAGGAGATCGACATCAACGGCGACGGCACGCCGCTGCGCTACATGGACAAGCCGAGCAAGGACGGCGCGTCCAAGGACAGCTGGTACTCCGGCATCGGCAGCATCGACGTGCACTACTCGTCGGGCCCCGCCAACCACTTCTTCTACCTGCTGAGCGAGGGCAGCGGCACCAAGACCATCAACGGTGTCACCTACAACTCGCCCACCTCGGACGGCCTCCCGGTCACCGGCATCGGTCGCGCCAAGGCGGAGAAGATCTGGTTCCGCGCGCTGACCACCAAGTTCACCTCCACCACCAACTACGCGGGCGCCCGCACCGGCACCCTGGCGGCGACCGGTGAGCTCTACGGCACGGACAGCGCCGAGTACAAGGCGGTGCAGGACGCCTGGGCGGGCATCAACGTGGGCACGCGCTCCGGTGGCGGCGGTGGCGGCGGCACCTCGTTCGAGAACACCGCCGACGTGACGATCCCGGACGCCGGCTCCGCGGTGACCTCCTCGATCAACGTCACCGGGCGGACGGGCAACGCGCCCTCCAACCTCCAGGTCTCGGTGGACATCGTGCACACCTGGAGCGGTGACCTGGTCGTCGACCTGGTGGCCCCCGACGGCACGGTGTACCCGCTGAGGAGCCGCACCGGCGGCTCGGCGGACAACATCAATGAGACCTATACGGTCAATGCGTCGGCCGAGACCGCCAACGGCACGTGGAAGCTGCGCGTGCAGGACATGGCGCGGTACGACACCGGCTACATCAGCGGGTGGAAGCTGACCTTCCCGTAAACAGCCGTGGTCAGAGCGTCGCCCCGGGTGGTTCACACCGCCCGGGGCGACGCCGCTTTTTTGCCGAGCCCATACACACCGGCGGTTGCGCTTTTACACAGGTCAGGCCGGTTCACACGCACGCAACGTTCATCTCGCCGACTGTTTTCGGCCAACATCATTCGACCCTCCTGACATGTACGCGCCCTGGGTGTCACTCTTCCCTCGCTCGGCGCACCACCCCCGGCCGGCCCCCAACCGTCCGGACACCCCCACTTGACACGAGGAGCTCGAGTGACCCCCCTCTACGCGCGTCACCAGCGCACCGCTCTGGCCATCGCCACCACCGTCGCGGCCGGAGCCCTGCTCGCCACCGGTCTGACCACCGGTACCGCAGCCGCCGACTCCGCGCCCGCCGGCAAGCCGGCCCTGGCCGGGGCCCCGGTGCTTCTGTCCGCCGCCGCCCGCACCTCCCTCATCCAGGAGCAGCAGGCGTCGGCCGCCGAGACCGCCGGCGAGATAGGTCTCGGCGCCAAGGAGAAGCTGGTCGTCAAGGACGTCGTGAAGGACGCCGACGGCACGGTCCACACCCGCTACGAGCGCACCTACGACGGGCTGCCCGTACTCGGCGGCGACCTGGTCGTGCACGAGCCGGCCTCCGGCGGGGCCAGAAGCGTGACCAAGGCCGTCAGGACGGCCGTCAAGCTGTCCTCCTTGAAGCCGGGGATCGCCGCGGGCAAGGCGGAGAAGCAGGCGCTCGCCGCCGCGAAGGCGGCCGGGTCGGAGAAGACCGAGGCGGACTCCGCGCCCCGCAAGGTGGTCTGGGCCGCCGACGGCAAGCCCGTCCTGGCCTACGAGACCGTCGTCGGGGGGCTCCAGGAGGACGGCACCCCCAACGAGCTGCACGTGATCACCGACGCCGCCACCGGCGAGAAGCTGCACGAGTGGCAGGGCGTGCACACCGGCACCGGCAAGGGCCTCTACTCGGGCACGGTCACCCTCGGCACCTACAAGTCGGGGACGACGTACCAGCTGTACGACACCGCCCGCGGCGGTCACAAGACCTACAACCTGGCGCGCGGCACCTCCGGCACCGGCACCCTGTTCACCGACGCGGACGACACCTGGGGCACCGGCACCGCCTCCAGCTCCTCCACCGACCAGACCGCGGCCGTGGACGCCGCCTACGGCGCCCAGGTGACCTGGGACTTCTACAAGAACACCTTCGGCCGCAACGGCATCAAGAACAACGGCGCGGCGGCCTACTCCCGGGTCCACTACGGCAGCTCCTACGTCAACGCCTTCTGGTCCGACAGCTGCTTCTGCATGACCTACGGCGACGGCTCGGGCAACACCCACCCGCTGACCTCGCTGGACGTGGCCGGCCACGAGATGAGCCACGGCGTCACCTCCAACACCGCGGGCCTCAACTACAGCGGCGAGTCCGGCGGCCTGAACGAGGCGACCAGCGACATCTTCGGCACGGGCGCGGAGTTCTACGCGGCCAACTCCTCCGACGCCGGTGACTACCTCATCGGCGAGAAGATCAACATCAACGGCGACGGCACCCCGCTGCGCTACATGGACAAGCCGAGCAAGGACGGCGCCTCGAAGGACTACTGGTCCGCCGGCCTCGGTTCGGTCGACGTGCACTACTCCTCGGGCCCGGCGAACCACTTCTTCTACCTGCTGGCCGAGGGCAGCGGCTCCAAGACCATCAACGGCGTGTCCTACAACTCGCCGACGTACAACGGCTCCACCGTCACCGGCATCGGCCGCGCCAAGGCGCTGCAGATCTGGTACAAGGCGCTGACCACGTACTTCACGTCCACGACCAACTACAAGGCGGCCCGTACGGGCACCCTGAACGCGGCGTCGGCGCTGTACGGCTCCACCAGCACCGAGTACAAGACGGTCGCGGCGGCCTGGACCGCCATCAACGTCAGCTGATCCGTCCCCCGGACCGGGGCGGTGCCGGGCGCGGAAGCGCGCCGGGCACCGCCCCGGACACGTCCCCCGAGCTCCGGGCCCCCTAGTCTTGGGTCCCATGTCTTCGGCGGACTTCACCTACGACCACGTCGGCGCGACCCGTGAGCCGGGCTTCTGCCCTCCCGGCTTCCACCCGATGCGCGTGCGCACCCGCCTCGGCGAGGGCGAGGCGGTCTTCCGGCAGGCCGCCGAAGCGCTGCTCGGCTGGGAACTGCACCGGGAGCTGGGGGTCGGCGTCGAGACCGCCGCCGACCGCGCGGCCCCGGACGTCGACGTCACGATCACCCTCGCCGGCGTCGTCCGGGCGCCCTGCCGGGTGGTCTGGACGGTGGAGGAGCACCGCAGGGCCGGCTGGGCGTACGGCACCCTGGCCGGCCACCCGGAGAGCGGCGAGGAGTCCTTCGTGGTGGACCGCACGGGTGACGGGACGGTGTGGCTGACCGTCGAGGCGTTCAGCAGGCCCGCCCGCTGGTACTCCCGCGCGGGCGGCCCCGCCACCCGGGGCCTCCAGCAGGCCTACGCCCGCCGCTGCGGCAAGGTCCTGCGCCGCCTCGCCACCCGGGGCCTCGACGAGTACTGAGCCCCCCGCCCCGGCACCCTCCTCTCACCGCATCAGCAGCCCCGCCCCCGCCAGGTCCTCCGACGGCACCGCCAGCAGCCCCAGCTCCGCCCCCGACGCCAGCAGACGGTGCCCGGGCAGGATCCGCACCGTGTACCCGAAGGGCCCCGTACGGTCCAGCGACAGCGGCCCCTCGTACATCCACCGCCCCTCCGCATCCGGCGACCCCACCGGTTTCAGCGGCACCGCCGCCGCGTCGGTGAGGCGGTCCTCCTCGTCGACCCGTCCCGACACCGCCTGCACCTCGACGTCGTCGGGGCCGAGGTCACCGAGCCCCACCCGCACCCGCAGCCCCAGCGTGGTGCCGAGCTCCGCGGTGGCGGCCGTCACGGACGTCTCGACGTGGTCGACGGTCACGCCGTGCCAGGCGGAGCGCACCCGCGCCTTCCACGCGGCGAGCGCCCGCGCCGAGTCCGGGTCCATCGCCCGGTGGGCGCGGGCGGCGGGCGCGTACAGCCGCTCGACGTACTCCCGGACCATCCGTCCGGCCAGCACCTTCGGCCCGAGCAGACTCAGCGTCCGCCGCACCATCTCGATCCACCGGTCCGGCAGCCCGCCGCGCCCGCGCTCGTAGAAGGACGGCGTGATCCGCTGCTCCAGCAGGTCGTACAGCGCCGCGGCCTCTATGTCGTCGCGCCGGTCCGGGTCCGTCCCCGCGCCGTCCGCCGTGGGGATGGCCCAACCGAAGTCGGGCTGGAACCACTCGTCCCACCAGCCGTCCAGCACGGACAGGTTGAGACAGCCGTTGAGCGCGGCCTTCATCCCGCTGGTGCCGCACGCCTCCAGCGGCCGGAGCGGGTTGTTCAGCCAGATGTCGCAGCCGGGGTAGAGCTTCTGCGCCATCGCCATGCCGTAGTCGGGCAGGAACACGATCCGGTGCCGCACCCGCGGGTCGTCGGCGAAGCGGACCAGTTCCTGGATGAGCCGCTTGCCGCCGTCGTCCGCCGGGTGCGCCTTGCCCGCGATCACGAACTGCACCGGCCGCTCGGGATGCAGCAGCAGGTTCATCAGCCGGTCCCGGTCGCGCAGCATCAGCGTCAGCCGCTTGTACGACGGGACGCGCCGGGCGAAGCCGATGGTCAGCACGTCCGGGTCGAGCACCCCGTCGATCCAGCCGAGTTCCGCCGTCCCCGCGCCGCGCTGCCGCCAGGACGCCCGCAGCCGCTCCCGCACCTCCAGCACCAGCAGCTCGCGCAGCGACCGGCGCAGCTCCCAGATGTCCTGGTCGGCGATGTCGGCGACGGAGTCCCAGCGGTCGGAGTCGCCGACGCTCAGCGCCTCCTCGGCGCGCTCGGCGCCGATCTGCCGGGCGCCGAGCCGGTACACCTCGGGGGCGACCCAGGTGGGCGCGTGCACCCCGTTGGTGACGGAGGTGATGGGCACCTCCTCGGCGTCGAACCCGGGCCAGAGCCCGGCGAACATCTCCCGGCTGACGTTGCCGTGCAGCAGGGAGACGCCGTTGGCGCGCTGGGCCAGCCGCAGGCCCATCACGGCCATGTTGAACAGGTTGGGCTCGCCGCCGGGGTAGGTCTCCATGCCGAGCCGGAGGATCCGGTCGACCTCCAGGTCCGGCAGCTCGGCCTGCGGGCCGAAGTGCCGGGCGACCAGTTCGCGGTCGAAGCGGTCGATGCCGGCCGGGACGGGGGTGTGGGTGGTGAACACGGTCCCCGCCCGGACCGCCTCCAGGGCCGCGTCGAAGTCCAGCCCCTCGGCGCGCAGTTCGGCGATCCGTTCCAGGCCGAGGAACCCGGCGTGCCCCTCGTTGGTATGGAACACCTCGGGCTCGGGGTGCCCGGTCAGCGCGCAGTACGCGCGCACCGCGCGGACCCCTCCTATGCCCAGCAGCATCTCCTGGAGCAGCCGGTGCTCGCTGCCGCCGCCGTAGAGGCGGTCGGTGACGCCGCGTTCGCCGAGGTCGTTCTCCTCGATGTCGGAGTCCAGCAGGAGCAGCGGGACCCTGCCGACCTGGGCCAGCCAGATCCGGGCGCGCAGCGAGCGGCCGCCGGGCAGGGCGAGGGCGACCTGGGCGGCGGTGCCGTCGGCCTCCTTGAGCTGGTCGAGGGGCAGCTCGTTGGGGTCGAGGACGGGGTAGTGCTCCTGCTGCCAGCCGTCCCGGGACAGGGTCTGGCGGAAGTAGCCGTGCCGGTAGAGCAGGCCGACGCCGACGAGCGGGACGCCGAGGTCGCTGGCGGCCTTGAGATGGTCGCCGGCGAGGATGCCGAGTCCACCGGAGTACTGCGGCAGGGCGGCCGTGATGCCGAACTCCGGGGAGAAGTAGGCGACGGCGGCGGGCAGCCGGTCGGTCTGCGCCTGGTACCAGCGCTCGCCGGTCATATAGGCGTCCAGATCGGCCGCGGCCGCGCCGAGGCGGTCCAGGAAGTCACGGTCTGCGGCCAGCTCGGTGAGCCGCGCGGCCGCCACACTGCCCAGCAGCCGTACGGGGTCGCCGCCGGCGGCGGCCCAGCGTTCGGGGTCGACGGAGCGGAACAGGTCACGGGTCCCGGCGTGCCAGGACCAGCGCAGATTGCGGGCCAGGTCGCTCAGGGGCCGGAGGGGTTCGGGGAGCACGGGTCGGACGGTGAATCGACGGATCGCCTTCACAAGCCACCTCGGCGCGTTCGTCGGAGACGCGGTGTGCGTCCGGGCATCGCTGCCGACAGTACCGGCGCGGACACGGTCCGCGCGGGAAGCCGGGGGACACGGGTACCTCCGTGCCCCTGCCCAAACGATTCACACCATGACGGATATGGCTGATTCCACCCCCATGGGCGCCCTTGTCACGCTTCACCCCGCGTGCGAGGCCGCCGCGCACATGTCGGCGGCAACGGCCGGGGAGCCGCCGCTCGCGCCTCCGCCGTCCCCGGTGTCACCCGCGGGGCTCGCGCCGCCGCGCGGCAGGACAAGAAACCGGCCTTTTCCGCCTCCGGTTCCGCCCCCGGCCCCTTCACTCCAGGTGTCCCGGTCACCTCGCTCCCCACCGCGGGCGGCATCGCGCGGGGCACCCGCGCGGGCACGCCCTCGCGCCGCCCGAGCCCGGCGGGCGCGGCGGCGCCGTACCGCGCCTGGCGCCGGCGGCCGGCCCCGGCGCGAGTGGCGAACCCGCTGTTCAGCGGGCGCGGCGGGCGGAGGGGCGAGCGGGCGCGGGCGTGGTCCGCCGCGGCGGCCGCTCCGGGTTCCCCGCGCGTGGCACGGGCCCCGCGAGACGGCGGGCGCCGGCCGTCCGGGACGGCCCCGGCAGCCGTGGGAGCGGGCCCACCGGCGACCGGTCCGGCCCGCTCCGGAAGGGGCCGGTCTTGTGTGTCGACATACGCGTGAGTAGTTAACAAAGTGCCGGATTGCCCACCCGAACAGTGTGGGAAGGCTCCTGCGGGTAACCCTCAACAACACCACGCAGGACCCACCTCCCCACAGTCATCCGCCCACCCACGTTGACGCGGACAGGAGCGGTCATGCCCGCCAAGCACCACTCGCCATCCCCCCCGACGCCCGGCGCCCGGACGCCCGTGGATCACGGCTCCGGATCCCCTCCCGACCGCCCCGCCGACACCGGTCCCCCGCCACCGGCCACGGACCCGGCCACCTCCGTGGGGCGCATCCCGGTCCTGGACGTCCGGCCGCTGGTCCGGCAGGGGCGCCGGCCCGCCAAGGCCGTGACCGGGGAGTCGTTCGAGATCTCCGCCACGGTGTTCCGGGAGGGGCACGACGCGGTGGCCGCCAACGTGGTGCTGAGAGATCCGGAGGGACGCCCGGGACCGTTCACGCCGATGCGGGAGCTGGCGCCGGGCACGGACAGGTGGGGGGCGACCGTCACCGCCGGGGAGCCCGGCCCGTGGACGTACACGGTGGAGGCGTGGGGTGATCCGGTCACCACCTGGCGGCACCACGCGCAGATCAAGGTCCCGGCGGGCATGGACACCGAGCTCATGCTGGAGGAGGGCGCCCGGCTGTACGAGCGGGCGGCGGCCCACGTGCCCGGCTCCGGGCCCAGGGGCGTGCTCCTCGCCGCCGTGGACGCCCTGCGCGACGAACGCCGTCCGGCGGCCACCCGGCTGGCGGGGGCGTTGACGCCGGAGGTGGACGCGGTGCTGGCCCGGCATCCGCTGCGGGAGCTGGTCACCAGCAGTGACCCGCTGCCGCTGCTGGTGGAACGCGAGCGTGCCCTGTACGGCGCCTGGTACGAGTTCTTCCCCCGCTCCGAGGGCACCCCCGCCCAGCCCCACGGCACCTTCGACACCGCCGCCCGCCGCCTCCCGGCGATCGCGGCGATGGGCTTCGACGTGGTCTACCTCCCGCCGATCCACCCCATCGGCACCACCTTCCGCAAGGGACCCAACAACACCCTGGACGCCGGCCCCGACGACGTCGGCGTGCCCTGGGCGATCGGCTCCCCCGAGGGCGGCCACGACGCCGTCCACCCCCGGCTGGGCACCCTGGAGGACTTCACCCGCTTCGTGCGCCGGGCCGGCGAACTCGGCCTGGAGGTGGCCCTGGACTTCGCCCTGCAGTGCTCCCCGGACCACCCCTGGGTGCACAAGCACCCCGAGTGGTTCCACCACCGCCCCGACGGCTCCATCGCCCACGCCGAGAACCCGCCCAAGAAGTACCAGGACATCTACCCCGTCGCCTTCGACGCCGACCTCGACGGCCTGGTCGCCGAGACCGTCCGGGTCCTGCGGCACTGGATGGGCACCGGCGTGCGGATCTTCCGCGTCGACAACCCCCACACCAAACCCGTGCTCTTCTGGGAACGCGTGATCGGCGAGGTCAACCGCACCGACCCCGACGTGATCTTCCTCGCCGAGGCGTTCACCCGCCCCGCGATGATGCACACCCTGGCCCAGATCGGCTTCCAGCAGTCCTACACCTACTTCACCTGGCGCAACACCAAGCGGGAACTGACGGAGTACCTCACCGAACTCTCCGGGGACGCCGCCTCCTACATGCGGCCCAACTTCTTCGCCAACACCCCCGACATCCTGCACGCCTACCTCCAGCACGGCGGCCGGCCCGCCTTCGAGGTCCGCGCCGTCCTCGCCGCCACCCTCTCCCCCACCTGGGGCATCTACAGCGGCTACGAACTCTGCGAGAACACCCCCCTGCGCGACGGCAGCGAGGAGTACCTCGACAGCGAGAAATACCAGCTCAGACACCGCGACTGGGACACCGCCACCCGCGAGGGCCGCACCCTCGCCCCCCTCATCACCCGCCTCAACACCATCCGGCGCGAGAACCCGGCCCTGCGGCAACTGCGCGACCTGCACTTCCACCACGCCGACAAGGAGGAGGTCATCGCGTACGCGAAGCGGCGGGGTTCGAACACGGTTCTGGTGGTCGCCAACCTCGACCCCCACCACACCCAGGAGGCGACGGTCTCGTTGGACATGCCGCAACTCGGCCTGGAGTGGCACGAGTCGGTACCGGTGCGCGACGAGCTCACCGGCCAGACCTATCAATGGGGCAGGTCCAACTATGTGCGCCTGGAGCCGGGGGGAGCGCATGTGCTCGTCGTCGGCCGGGAGTCCGGGGCCCGGCCCCCGGGTGAGCACGACCGGGGCCTGCGACCGTCCAGCCCGCCGATCGGAGGGTCACCCACCACATGATCGTCAACGAACCCGTCCCGGACACCTTCGAGGACACACCCGCCAAGGACCGGGACCCGGACTGGTTCAAACGAGCCGTCTTCTACGAGGTGCTCGTCCGCTCCTTCCAGGACAGCAACGGTGACGGCATCGGCGACCTGAAGGGTCTGACCGCCAAACTCGACTATCTGCAATGGCTGGGCGTCGACTGCCTCTGGCTGCCGCCCTTCTTCAAGTCCCCCCTGCGCGACGGCGGTTACGACGTCGCCGACTACACCGCCGTCCTCCCCGACTTCGGCGACCTCGCCGACTTCGTCGAGTTCGTCGACGCGGCGCACCACCGCGGCATGCGCGTGATCATCGACTTCGTCATGAACCACACCAGCGACCAGCACCCGTGGTTCCAGGAGTCCCGCAAGGACCCCGACGGGCCCTACGGCGACTACTACGTCTGGGCCGACGACGACAAGCAGTTCCAGGACGCCCGGATCATCTTCGTCGACACCGAGGCCTCCAACTGGACGTACGACCCGGTCCGCAAGCAGTACTACTGGCACCGGTTCTTCTCGCACCAGCCGGACCTCAACTACGAGAACCCGGCCGTCCAGGAGGAGATGATCTCCGCGCTGAAGTTCTGGCTGGACCTGGGCATCGACGGGTTCCGGCTGGACGCGGTGCCGTACCTCTACCAGCGGGAGGGGACGAACTGCGAGAACCTCCCGGAGACCCACGCGTTCCTGAAGCGGGTGCGCAAGGAGATCGACACCCAGTACCCGGACACGGTGCTGCTGGCGGAGGCGAACCAGTGGCCGGAGGACGTCGTCGACTACTTCGGCGACTACGCCGCCGGCGGCGACGAATGCCACATGGCCTTCCACTTCCCCGTCATGCCCCGCATCTTCATGGCGGTCCGCCGCGAGTCCCGCTACCCCGTCTCCGAGATCCTCGCCAAGACCCCCGCCATCCCGTCCGGCTGCCAGTGGGGCATCTTCCTGCGCAACCACGACGAGCTCACCCTGGAGATGGTCACCGACGAGGAACGCGACTACATGTGGGCGGAGTACGCCAAGGACCCCCGCATGCGCGCCAACATCGGCATCCGCCGCCGCCTCGCCCCCCTGCTCGACAACGACCGCAACCAGATCGAGCTCTTCACCGCCCTGCTCCTCGCCCTGCCCGGTTCTCCGGTCATGTACTACGGCGACGAGATCGGCATGGGCGACAACATCTGGCTCGGCGACCGCGACGCCGTCCGCACCCCCATGCAGTGGACCCCCGACCGCAACGCCGGCTTCTCCTCCTCCGACCCCGGCCGGCTCTTCCTGCCCACCATCATGGACCCGGTCTACGGCTACCAGGTCACCAACGTCGAGGCGTCCATGGCCTCCCCGTCCTCCCTGCTGCACTGGACCCGCCGGATGATCGAGATCCGCAAGCAGAACCCGGCGTTCGGCCTCGGCACCTACACCGAGCTGCCCTCCTCCAACCCCGCGGTCCTCGCCTTCCTCCGCGAGTACGAGGACGACCTGGTGCTCTGCGTGAACAACTTCTCACGCTTCGCACAGCCCACGGAGCTCGATCTCAGCGCCTTCGAGGGGCGCCACCCGGTCGAGCTGTTCGGCGGGGTGCGCTTCCCGGCCGTCGGGGCGCTGCCGTATCTGATGACCCTGGCGGGGCACGGCTTCTACTGGTTCCGGCTCCGCAAGGACGCCGCCTAGAACCCGGGGCGGGGCGGTTTCCCCCGCTCCGCCCGGGGCACGCATGAGTAACACCCCGCCCACCGGCGGCGCCCCCCTCGTGGCGCGCCGTAAGAGGGGAGAGGACGCGACGCCATGTCGGAAGCCGTCACACGCACCGTCACGACACCGCCCGGCCTCCTTGCGTCACTGGATCCACTGCTGAGGGAATGGCTGCCGCGGCAGCGCTGGTTCGCCGGCAAGGGCCGCCCCGTCACCGGGTTCACCCTGGTCGCGGCCACCGAACTGCTGCCGCCCACGGCCAAGCTGGGCCTGTACCACCTGCTGGTGCGCGCACATCAGCCGCTGCTGCCCGGCCACGGCGGCCCGGAGCAGCCCGGCGACTGCTACCAGCTGCTCATAGGCGTGCGCGAGGCGCTGCCGCCCCGGCTCGCGCCCGCGCTGATCGGTCATGTCACCCGGGGCCCGCTGGCCGGACGGACGGTCTACGAGGCCCTGCACGACACCCGGCCCGCCGAACTGCTCCTGGAGGCCCTGCGCACCCGGGCCCGGATCGGCGGGCTCCGCTTCGACCGGGACCCGCGCCAGGAGATCCGGCCCGGCCTGGTGCCGCGCCTGATGACCGCCGAGCAGTCGAATTCGTCGGTCGTCTACGGAGATACGTTCATCCTGAAGCTGCTGCGCCGGGTCGTGCCCGGGATCAACCCGGATCTGGAGCTGCCGCTGGCGCTGGCCCGCGAGGGCTGCCCCCGGGTGCCGCCGCCGACGGCCTGGCTGGTCGCGGACCCCGACGAGTCGCCCGGCCCGCCGCCCCAGGCCGAGCCGTACGTCCTGGGGGTGCTCCAGCCGTTCGTGCAGGGCGCGACGGACGGCTGGGAGCTGGCGTTGCGGGAGCTGGCCAAGGGCGAGGACTTCGTCGCCGAGGCACGCGCGCTCGGGCGGGCCACCGCGGAGGTGCACACCGCGCTGGCCCGTGCGCTGCCGACGGTCACCCTGGGCCACCCCCAGCTGCGCTCCATGGTCGACGGGATGAGCGAGCGGCTGGAGGCGGCGGTGCACGCGGTGCCCGCGCTGCGGCCGTACGCGCCGGGGCTGCGCTCGGCGTTCACGGCGCTGGACGACCTGGCCGCCGGGGGCCGCACCTGGACCGCCCAGCGGGTGCACGGCGATCTGCACCTCGGACAGTGCCTGCGCTCGCCCGCCGGGGAGTGGTCGCTGATCGACTTCGAGGGCGAGCCGGCCCGCCCGATGGCCGAGCGGCGGATGCCGCAGCCGGCCGTGCGGGACGTGGCGGGCATGCTGCGGTCCTTCGACTACGCGGCGCGTTCGGCGGACCGGCCGCACCCGGAATGGGCCGTGCGGTGCCGGGCGGCGTACTGCTCCGGCTACGCGGAGGCGGCCGGCCGGGACCCGCGCACCGACCCGGTGCTGCTGCGCGCGTGCGAGACAGACAAGGCGGTCTACGAGGTCGTGTACGAGGCCCGGCACCGGCCCGAGTGGCTTCCCGTACCGCTGGCCGCCGTGCGCCGGCTCGCCTCGTCCGAGCAGATCTGACCCATCCGAACCCGCGTCCAGGAGGCTTCGCCCGTGACCCCCCGCCCCGAGTCCAGCGGTTCGCATCCGGAGCAGCCCGCCGAGCGGCGGAGCGCCGAGCCACCGGCGCCCGCGCGGAAGAAGACGTCCGCGAAGAAGACCGCCGCGTCGTCGGCGGCGAAGGCCGTGACCAGGAAGACGACGGCGGCGAAGGCGGCCACGGCCGCGGCGAAGAAGGCCGCCGGCAAGAAGGACGCGGAGAAGAAGGCGTCGGAGAAGAAGGCGGCCGACAAGAAGGCGGGGGCGAAGAAGACGAAGGCGGGGAAGGCGCCGGACGCGAAGGCTCCGGCCGGGACGACCGCCGTACCGGAGACCGCTCCCCCGCCGCAGCCCCTCCCGCCCGACATGGAGATCGCCGTCTCCCCTGCCGTCGACGCCGCCGACCGCGAGCGGCTGCTGAGCGGCACGCACCACGCGCCGCACTCCGTGCTGGGCGCGCATCCGGTGCCCGGCGGTGTGGTCTTCCGGGTGTTCCGGCCGTACGCCCGTGCGGTGACCGTCGTCTCCGGGGGCGTCACCGTCGAGCTGCACGACGACGGGGACGGGTTCTTCTCGGGGCTGCTGCCGCTGCGGGAGGTCCCGGCGTACCGGCTGCTCGTGACGTACGAGTCGGCGGTGCAGGAGACCGAGGACGCGTACCGCTTCCTGCCCACCCTCGGCGAGCTCGACCTGCACCTGATCGCCGAGGGCCGGCACGAGGAGCTGTGGACCGTGCTGGGCGCGCATCCGATGACCCACCAGGGCGTCGCCGGCACCCGCTTCACGGTGTGGGCGCCGAACGCGCGCGGGGTGCGGGTGGCCGGCGGCTTCAACTTCTGGGACGGCACCGGCTTCCCCCTGCGGTCGCTGGGCTCGACGGGGGTGTGGGAGCTGTTCGTGCCGGGGATCGGCGACGGGGAGCTGTACAAGTTCGAGATCACCCGCCCCGACGGCTCGAAGACGCTGCGCGCCGATCCGATGGCCCGCCGCACCGAGGTGCCGCCCGCCACCTCGTCGATCGTCACGTCGTCGGCGTACGAGTGGGGCGACGCGCGGTGGCTGGAGCGGCGGGCGGAGGTGCCCGCGCACCGGGCGCCGCTCTCGGTGTACGAGGTGCACCTCCCGTCCTGGCGGCCCGGCCTGACCTACCGCGAACTCGCCGATCAGCTCCCGGCGTACGTCAAGGACCTCGGCTTCACCCACGTCGAGCTGATGCCGGTCGCCGAGCACCCCTTCGGGCCGTCCTGGGGCTACCAGGTCACCGGGTTCTACGCGCCGACCGCACGGCTGGGCACCCCGGACGACTTCCGGTACCTGGTCGACGCCCTGCACCGGGCCGGTATCGGCGTGATCATGGACTGGGTGCCGGCGCACTTCCCGCGCGACGAGTGGGCGCTCGCCGAGTTCGACGGGCGGCCGCTGTACGAGCACGAGGATCCGCTGCGGGCGGCCCACCCCGACTGGGGCACCCTGGAGTTCGACTTCGGGCGGCGCGAGGTGCGCAACTTCCTGGTCGCCAACGCGCTGTACTGGTGCGAGGAGTTCCACATCGACGGACTGCGGGTGGACGCGGTCGCCTCCATGCTCTACCTCGACTACTCGCGCGAGCCGGGCCAGTGGACGCCGAACGAGCACGGCGGCCGGGAGAACCTGGACGCGGTGGCGTTCCTGCAGGAGATGAACGCGACCGTGTACCGCAGGGTGCCGGGGGTCGTGACGATCGCGGAGGAGTCCACCGCCTGGGACGGCGTCACCCGGGCCACCCACCACAAGGGGCCCAGCGGCTTCGGCGGGCTCGGCTTCGGCCTGAAGTGGAACATGGGCTGGATGCACGACTCGCTCGCGTACATGAGCCACGACCCGGTGCACCGGCGGCACCACCACCACGAGATGACCTTCTCGATGGTGTACGCGTACAGCGAGAACTACGTGCTGCCGATCTCCCACGACGAGGTGGTGCACGGCAAGCGGTCCCTGGTGTCGAAGATGCCCGGCGACTGGTGGCAGCAGCGCGCCGGCCTGCGGGCCTACCTGGGCTTCATGTGGGCCCATCCCGGCAAGCAACTGCTCTTCATGGGGCAGGAGTTCGCGCAGGGCGCCGAGTGGTCGGAGGCGCACGGCCCGGACTGGTGGCTGCTGGACCCGCACTACGGCGCCGAGGCCGACCACCGCGGGGTGCGCGATCTGGTGCGGGACCTCAACACCGTCTACGGGCACACCCCCGCGCTGTGGCGGTGCGACACCGAGCCGTCCGGCTTCCGGTGGGTGACCGGGGACGCCGCCGAGGACAACGTGTTCGCGTTCCTGCGGTACGACGCCGACGGCTCGCCGCTGCTCGCGGTGTCCCACTTCGCCCCGGTGGTCCGCCACGACTATCAGATCGGCGTCCCCGACGACGTGCCCGCCTGGCACGAGGCGGTGAACACCGACGCCGGCCGGTACGGCGGCGGTGACGTCGTCCACCCGGACCCGGTCAAGCCGGAGCCGCAGGGACGGCACGGGTTCCCGGCGAGCGTCCGGCTGACCCTGCCGCCCCTGGCGACGGTGTGGCTGCGCCCGGCCTGAGGGCCGGGGACGCTCTCAGCCGAGGGCGTCGGCCAGCGGCTCCGGCAGCGGCCCGGTGTGCAGGACGCCGAGCCGCTGGGTGGCCCGGGTGAGCGCCACGTACAGGTCGCTGGTGCCGTAGCGGCCCGGCTCGACCACGAGGACCGAGTCGAACTCCAGGCCCTTGGCCTGGCGCGGGTCGAGCAGCACGACGTCGTGCGACAGATCGGGTTCGCCGCCCGCCGTCACCCCGTCCAGCCGGGCGGCCAGGGCCCGGTGCAGCTCGCGCGGGGCGATGACGGCGAGCCGGCCCTCACCGGGGGCGAGTTCGGTGACGGCCTTGGCGACGGCGCCCGGCAGGTCGTCGGTGGCGCGGGCCCAGGGGCGCACCCCGGTGGAGCGGACCGAGCCGGGCGGTTCGAAGCCGGGGTGCCCGGCACGGACCACCGCGGCGGCGACGTCCATGATCTCGGCGGGGGTGCGGTAGTTGACGCCGAGCCGGGTGTGCTCCCAGCGGTCCCCGACGTACGGGTCGAGGATGTCCGCCCAGGCGCCGACCCCGGCCGCCTCCGAGGTCTGCGCCGGGTCGCCGACCAGGGTCATGGACCGGGTGGGACTGCGCCGCATCAGCAGCCGCCAGGCCATCGGGGAGAGTTCCTGCGCCTCGTCGACGACGATGTGCCCGAACGCCCAGGTGCGGTCGGCGGCGGCCCGTTCGGCGGCGCTGCGGTGGTCGTCCTCCTCGTGCCGCTCGGCGAAGCGTTCGGCGTCGATGATGTCGTGCGCGGAGAGCACCTCGGAGGACTCGGGATCGTCGTCCTCCTTGTCCTCGAACTCGAAGGTGCGGGAGGCGTACGAGACGTCCAGCACGCCCTGTGCGAAGGCGATCTGCGTCTGCCGTTCGTGTTCGGCCCGCGCGCGGGCGAGCCGGTCGTCCACGCCGACGAGTTCGGCGGCCTCGTCGAGGAGGGGCACGTCGGAGACGGTCCAGTGCCGGGTGACCGGGCGGCGGACGGCGGCGGCGTCCTCCTCGGACAGGTACTCCTCGGGGGCGGCGAGGAAGTCGGCGACCAGGCGCCGCGGGGTGATCCTCGGCCACAGCCGGTCGACGGCGGACCAGACCTCGGGGTTGTCGGCGAGCTCGTCGCGGATCTGGGTGATGTCGCTGGGGTCGAGCAGGTTGCCGCCGTCGTAGGGGTCGGTGCCGATGCGTTCGGCGACCATGTCGGTGAGCGCGTTGAGGATGTGCCCCTCGAAGTGCTCGCGGGCCACGTTGTGCGGCAGCTTCGCGGCGCGGGTGCGTTCGCGGGCGACGTTGACCAGGCCGTCGTCGAGCATCAGGACCTCGCGGTCGTGCTCGATCGCGATCACCGGGTCGGGCAGCGTCTGCAGGTCGCGCACGGCGTCGGCGAGGACACCGGCCATCTCCGCGCGCCCCTTGACGGCCGCGGCCTCGGGGGTGTCCGTCCGGGTGGTCCGCACACCGGGGTACAGCTCGCCGACGGTCGCCAGCAGCACGCCGGTCTCGCCGAGGCTGGGCAGCACCTCGCCGATGTAGCCCAGGAAGGCCGGGTTGGGGCCGACGATCAGGACGGCGCGGCGGGCCAGCAGCTCGCGGTGCTCGTAGAGGAGGTAGGCGGCGCGGTGCAGGGCGACCGCGGTCTTGCCGGTGCCGGGGCCGCCCTCGACGACCATGACCCCGCGGTGGGGTGCGCGGATGATGCGGTCCTGGTCGGCCTGGATGGTGCGCACGATGTCGCCCATGCGTCCGGTGCGCGCGGAGTTCAGTGCGGCGAGCAGCACCGCGTCGCCGGCCGGGTCCTCGTGGCCGGTGCGGGTCTCGTCGCCGAGGTCGAGGATCTCGTCGTGCAGGGCGGTGACCCGGCGGCCCTCGGTGGAGATGTGCCGGCGGCGGCGGAGGCCCATCGTGGTGTGGCCGGTCGCCAGGTAGAAGGGGCGGGCGACCTCGGCCCGCCAGTCGATGAGGACGGGGGTGCGCTCGGCGTCGTCGGCGCGCAGCCCGATGCGGCCGATGTGGTGGGTGTCGCCGGAGGCGAGGTCGATGCGGCCGAAGCAGAGGGAGCCGTCCACGGCGTTCAGCGCGGCGAGCAGCCCGGAGCGCTCGGCGACCAGGATGTCCCGCTCCAGCCTGGCCTGCCGGGGGGTGTGGCCCTGGGCGAGGGCCTCCGTGACGGACACCTCGGCGTCGCCGCGCAGGGCGTCCACGCGTGCGTACAGTCCGTCGACGAATTGCTGTTCCTGCCGCAATTCCTCGTCCGGAAATTCGGTGTTTGACAATTCCGCTCCCGCCCGGATATACTGTGGTCATCGAACTTCATTTGCGGCTTCTTTCTTACGAAGTCGCGAATCCATGAATATACGCAGAGAAAACCCCCGGGCGCAATTGCCCGGGGGTTTTCTCGTGCCGGTGGTCCGGCCGTCCGGCGGATCAGAGCACGTCGGCCAGCTCCTCGAGGAGCCGCCGCTTGGGCCTGGCCCCCACCATCGACCGCAGCGGCTCCCCGTCGCGGAACACCATGAAGGTCGGCATCGACAGCACCTTGTACGCGTTGGTCGTGTCCGGATTGGCGTCCACGTTCAGCTGGACGACCTTCAGCCGGCCGTTCTCCTCGGCGGCCAGCGCGCTCAGCACCGGGGCCATCTGCCGGCACGGCGGACACCAGTCGGCGGTGAACTCCACCAGCACCGGCAGCTCCGCTCCGAGCACCTCCGCCGCGAAGTCCCCGTCACTCACCTCGGGCACACCCTTCACCGCAGTTCCCCTCCCAGTTCGCACACCGGTTCCGGACCTCCCGGAACCGCCGCACCGGCGGCCAGCCCGTCCCGCGCCGACTCCGCCCGCGCCAGCTGCTCGCCGACCTTGGCCCGCACCGCCCGCAGCTCGCCGATGAGCGCGTCGAGCTCGTCCAGCTTGCGCCGGTAGACCCGCAGCGAGGCCGGGCAGGAGTCGCCCTCGGGATGACCGGCCCGCAGGCACTCCACGAACGGGCGGGTCTCCTCCAGGTCGAAGCCGAAGTCCTGGAGCGTCCGGATCTGCCGCAGCAGCTTCAGATCGTTCTCGTCGTAGGTCCGGTAACCGTTGCCCGAGCGCCGCGCGGTCAGCAGTCCGCGCGACTCGTAGTACCGCAGCGTCCGCGTGGTGGTCCCGGCGCGTGCGGCCAGCTCGCCGATTCGCATGGGAACGAACGTAAGCCTTGACCTCGGCGTCAAGGCAAGGGCGGGCAGCACGAAGCCGGACGGCCGGGCTCACGGGGAGGAGCCCGGCCGTCCGGCGGCCGTGGAGCGGTGGTGCGTCCGGGACCGGGAGGGTCTCCGGCGGCCGGGCGGCTGAGTGACGGGGGGGAGTTCCCAGCCGCCCGGGTCCGTGGGGAGCGGGCCGTCAGGCCTTGGCCAGCTCCTTGTCGCCGCCCGGCGCGGGCGCCTCGGCGTCGTCGTGCGAGCCGTCGGAACCGTGGTCGTCCAGCAGCGTCTTCTCGTCGAACGGGGCCCGGCCGGCCAGCACCTCGGCCACCCGCTCCTTGTCGATCTCCTTCGTCCAGGTGCCGATCAGCACCGTGGCGACGGCGTTGCCCGCGAAGTTCGTCAGGGCGCGGGCCTCGCTCATGAAGCGGTCGATGCCGACGATCAGGCCGATGCCGTCCACCAGGGCGGGCTTGTGCGACTGCAGGCCGCCGGCCAGGGTCGCGAGGCCGGCGCCGGTGACACCGGCGGCGCCCTTCGAGGCCACCAGCAGGAACAGCAGCAGCGGGATCTGCTCGCCGATCGACATCGGCGTGCCCATGGCGTCGGCGATGAACAGCGAGGCCATGGTCATGTAGATCATGGTGCCGTCGAGGTTGAAGGAGTAGCCGGTCGGGACGGTGATGCCGACGACCGGCTTGCTGACGCCCAGGTGCTCCATCTTCGCGATCAGTCGCGGCAGCGCCGACTCGGAGGAGGAGGTGGAGAGGATCAGCAGGAACTCACGGCCCAGGTACTTGAACAGGGTCCAGATGTTCAGGCCCGCGACGATCCGCAGCATCGCGCCGAGCACCACGAAGATGAACAGCACACAGGTGACGTAGAAGCCGAGCATCAGCACCGCGAGGCTCTTCAGGGCCTCCAGTCCGGCGGAGCCGGTGACCGCGGCCATGGCGCCGAAGGCACCGATCGGGGCGGCCCACATGATCATCGCCAGGACGCGGAAGACGAGGCGCTGGATGTGCTCGATGCCGCGCAGCACCGGCTGGCCGGCGTTGCCCATGGCCTGCAGGGCGAAGCCGCACAGCAGGGCGATCAGCAGGGTCTGCAGGACCTCGCCCTGGGTGAAGGCGGACACGATCGTGGTCGGGATCACGCCGAGCAGGAACTCGGTGGTGTCCTTCGCCTCCGCGTCGATCTGCGCGTGACCGGTCTCCTTGACCGCGTCGGTGATCGCGAGGCCGGTGCCCGGGTCGAGGATGTTGCCGACGACCAGGCCGATGCCGAGCGCGACGACCGACATCACCATGAAGTAGCCGAGGGCGATACCGCCGACCGCGCCGACCTTGGCGGCCTTCCGCACCGAGCCGATGCCCAGCACGATCGTGCAGAAGATGATCGGCGAGATCATCATCTTGATCAGATTGACGAACCCGGTGCCGATCGGCTTGAGCTCGACCGCGAAGTCGGGGGCGATCAGACCGACGGCGATACCGAGGGCGACCGCGATGATCACCGCGATGTAGAGATAGTGCGTGCGGTCCCGCTTGGCCTTGGGTTCGGCAGGTGCCGTAGCGGATGTGCTGGTCACGGCGGCCCTCCTTGACGACGTCGTCGGCATCACCGGCGTGCGGCTCACGTCCGGGGGATGGGTTTTCGGGGAACGCCGTGACTATGTCGCGCCCTGTGAGTGCGGTCACCCTTCCGTTCATTTAGTTCACCGGCGAACCGGGAGGCAGACTGGCGGCATGCGCATCCCCGTCCCTCGGCCCCGCAGTCTCGCGGGCCAGCTCTTCGCCATGCAGGCCGTCCTCATCGCGGTGGTCGTGGCCGGGTACGCGCTGTTCACCTTCGTCAGCAACCGCAGCCAGGCCGAGGACGCGGCGGGCCGCCACGCCACCGCGGTGGCCCGCTCGGTCGCCGACTCCCCCTCCGTGAACAGCGCGATCCGCACCTCCGACCCCTCGGCACGGCTCCAGCCCTACGCGGAGGCGGTGGTGCGGGACACCGAGGTCGACTTCGTCACCATCATGGATCCGCGGGGCATCCGCTGGACCCACCCCGACCCCGGCCAGATCGGCCTGGTCTTCCAGGGCAACACCGCCGCGGCGCTCGAGGGCCGCACCTTCACCGAGACCTACACCGGTACCCTCGGCCCGTCGGTCCGCGCGGTCACCCCGATCCGCGACGGCGACCGGATCGTCGGACTGGTCAGCGCCGGCATAAGGGTCGAGCAGATCAGCCAGCGCGCCCAGGGGCAGCTGACGGCGCTGCTCGCGGTCGCGGCGGGCGCCCTCGGGCTCGGCGCGGTCGGCACGTACGTCATCAACGCGCGGCTGCGCCGGCACACCCACGGGATGAACGCGGACGAGCTCAGCCATATGCACGACTACCATCAGGCCGCGCTGCACGCCGTGCGCGAGGGGCTGCTGATGCTGGACGGGCAGTACCGGGTGGCGCTGATCAACGACGGCGGCCGGGTGCTGCTCGGGGTGGACCAGGAGGAGGACGTGGTGGGCAGATCGGTGGCGGAGCTGGGCCTTCCGGCGCCGCTGACGGGCGCGCTGCTCGCCTCCGAGCCCCGGGTGGACGAGGTGCACCTGACGGCGGACCGGGTGCTGGTGGTGAACACCTCGCCGGTCACCGGCGGCCAGCGGCGCGGGTCGGTGGTGACCCTTCGGGACGTGACCGAGCTCCAGTCGCTGATGGGCGAGCTGGACTCCGAGCGCGGCTTCACCCAGGCGCTGCGTTCGCAGGCGCACGAGGCGGCGAACCGGCTGCACACCGTGGTCTCGCTGATCGAGCTGGGCCGGGCCGAGGAGGCGGTGGACTTCGCGACGGCCGAGCTGGAGCTGGCGCAGGCGCTCACCGACCAGGTGGTGGCGGCGGTGAGCGAGCCGGTGCTGGCGGCGCTGCTCCTCGGCAAGACCGCCCAGGCCAACGAGCGGGGCGTGGAGCTGGTGGTGTCGCCCGACAGCCGGATGGACGACGGACTGCTGCCGGACTCGCTGCCCGCCCGGGACCTGGTCACCATCCTCGGCAACCTGATCGACAACGCCGTGGACGCGGCGCAGGGCGGGGTGCGCCCGAGGGTGACGGTGACGGCGCTGACGAAGGACGGCTCGGAGCTGATCCTGCGGGTGTGCGACACCGGCCCCGGCGTGGACCCGGACCACACGGAGGAGCTCTTCCGGCGCGGCTTCACGACCAAGCCGTCCGGTCCGGGCGGGCGCGGCCTGGGGCTCGCCCTGGTCAGCCAGGCGGTGTCCCGGCACGGCGGACGCCTGTCGGTCGACTCCGCCCCGGAGGGCGGCGCGTCCTTCGAGGCCCGGCTGCCGCTCCGGTCCGTCGCCCTCGTGCGGTCTCCGGGAGGCGCCGTATGACCGGGGAGCCCATCAGAGTGCTGGTGGTCGAGGACGATCCGGTCGCCGCCGACGCCCATGTGATGTACGTCGGACGGGTGCCGGGCTTCGTCGCGGTCGGCAAGGCGCACACCGGCGCGGAGGCCCGCCGGGCCCTGGACCGCACCCCCGTCGACCTGCTCCTCCTCGACCTGCACCTGCCCGATGTGCACGGACTCCAGCTGGCCCGCTCGCTGCGGGCGGCCGGCCACCACGCCGACGTGATCGCGGTGACCTCGGCGCGGGACCTCGCGGTCGTGCGGGAGGGGGTGTCGCTGGGGGTCGTGCAGTACGTCCTGAAGCCGTTCACCTTCGCGACCCTGCGGGACCGGCTGGTGCGCTACGCCGAGTTCCACGCGGCGGTGGGCGAGGCCAGCGGGCAGGACGAGGTGGACCGGGCGCTGGCGGCGTTGCGCGCCCCCGGCCCCGCCGCCCTGCCCAAGGGCCTCAGCGCCCCCACGCTGGAGCGGGTGACGGTGGCCCTGCGCGACGCCGGGGAGGGCCTGACGGCTGCCGGGGTCGCTGAGGCGGTCGGCATCTCCCGCATCACGGCCCGCCGCTATCTGGAACACCTGGTCGACGCCGGCCGCGCGGCCCGCCGCCCGCAGTACGGCACGGTGGGCCGGCCGGAGCTGCAGTACCGGTGGGTCAGGGAGGCGGAGAAGGGGCGCTGAGGGAGGAGCGGCCCAGTCGCACGGCCCGGGCGCGGGCCTCGGTGGCTTCCGCGGGGGCGTCGGCGCGGGCCTCGGCGCGGTGACCCTCCGGCCGCAGCGGTCGGCACGCGATTCTCCGCAGACGCATTGACCTGACTAGACCACTCAACCTACGTTCACCGGGCAGCCGTTCCCGCGCCACAACGAAGTGCGTCCGCAGGAGGTCATGCCCGTGCGCCCCACCGCCGCCCTCCCCACCGCTCTCGCCCTCACCCTCGCCGCCGCGGCCACGCTCACCGCCTGCGGCGGTGGCTCCGGCAGTGATCCCGACACCGTCAAGGTCTCGTTCAAGCAGTCCACGGACAACTCCATCAAGGTGATGGACACCTATCTCGCGGACATCAAGGAGCAGTTCGAGAAGGCGAACCCCGGCAAGAAGGTGGAGCTCGTCCCCATCAAGGCCCCGGACGCCGAGTACTACACCAAGCTCCAGCAGATGCTCCGCTCCCCCAAGACCGCGCCCGACCTGGTCTACGAGGACACCTTCCTCATCAACTCCGACATCACCAGCGGGTACTTGAAGCCCCTCGACCCGTATCTGGCGAAGTGGAAGGACTGGGAGCGGTTCATCGACACCGCGAAGGCGGCGGCCAAGGGCGAGGACGGCAAGACGTACGGCGTCCCGGACGGCACCGACACCCGGGGGCTGTGGTTCAGCAAGGACGTCTTCGCCAAGGCCGGACTCCCCACCGACTGGCAGCCGAGGACCTGGGACGAGGTGCTGGAGGCGGCCCGCACCATCAAGGAGAAGGTCCCGGACGTCATCCCGCTGAACGTCTACACCGGCAAGCCGGTCGGTGAGGCGGCCACCATGCAGACCTTCGAGATGCTGCTCTACGGCACCGGCGACGCCACGTCCGACCCGCTCTACGACAAGGGCGGCAAGAAGTGGATCACCTCGGGGAAGGGGTTCGAGGACTCCCTCGCCTTCGTCGAGACGGTCTACCGGGAGAAGCTCGGCCCGGAGGTCTCCGACGCCCTCGATCCCAACGTCGGCACCCGGGTGCGCGGCGAGTGGCTGCCGCAGGGCAGGCTCGGTATCGCGCTGGACGGCTCCTGGCTGCCGCAGGACTGGCTGGAGGGCAGCGGGCACGAGTGGCCCGAGTGGTCGAAGGAGCTGGGTCTCGCCGCGATGCCGACGCAGAACGGGCAGGCCCCCGGCAGGGTGAGCATGTCCGGCGGCTGGACCTGGGCGGTCCCGGCCAAGGCGGGCAACCCGGACCTGGCCTTCGAGTTCATCAAGACGATGCAGACCAAGGCCAACGCGCAGAAGTGGTACGTCGCCAACTCCGGCATCGCGGTCCGCGAGGACGTCGCGAACGACCCCGCGTACGCCGAGGCCCAGCCCGGCATCAGCTTCTTCACCGGCCTGGTGGAGCACACCCACTACCGGCCCGCGTACCCGGCGTACCCGAAGGTCTCGACGGCCATCCAGGAGGCGATGGAGGGCGTGACCACGGGTGACATGTCGGTCGAGGAGGCCGCGCGCGGCTACGACGACGCGCTCAGGGACGCCACCGACAACCAGGTCGTCGAGAGGTGAGCGACGGGGCGCGCCGGCTCCTCCCCCGCTTCCTGCCCCTCACCCCCGCGCTGGCCCTGCTGCTCCTGTTCCTCGCCGGGCCGATCGCGTACTGCGTCCTGATCGCCTTCACCGATCTCCAGCTGACCGGTCAGGCGGAGGAGTCGTTCGTCGGCCTGGAGAACTTCCGGCGGGCGTTCGGGGACGAGGACTTCCTCAACGCCGTATGGCTGACGGTGGTGTTCACCGTGCTGTCGTCGCTGGTCGGGCAGAACACGCTCGGGCTGGCGCTGGCCTCGCTGATGCGGCGGGCGTCCAAACCGGTGCGCACGCTCACCGGCGGCATCGTGGTCACGGCGTGGGTGCTGCCGGAGGTCGTGGCCGGGTTCCTGCTGTACGCCTTCTTCCGCCGCGAGGGGACGCTCAACGCCGTCCTGGACCTCCTGCACCTGCCGTCGCAGAACTGGCTGTACACCCTGCCGATCCTGGCGGTGTCGTTCGCCAACGTCTGGCGCGGCACGGCGTTCTCGATGCTGGTGTACTCGGCCGCCCTCGACGAGATCCCCAAGGAGATCACCGAGGCCGCCGAGGTGGACGGCGCCGGCGGCTGGCGCCGGATGTGGCACATCACCCTGCCGATGATCCGCCGCTCCATCGGCACCAACCTGATGCTCAACACGCTCCAGACGCTCTCGGTGTTCGGGCTGATCTGGGTGATGACGAGGGGCGGCCCCGGCGGCAAGAGCCAGACGCTGCCGCTGTTCATGTACGAACAGGCCTTCCAGAACAGCCTGATCGGCTACGGGACGGCGGTCGCGCTGCTGCTCCTGCTGGTCGGCTCGCTGTTCTCGCTCGTCTATCTGCGTCTGCTGCGGACGGAGGTCTGACCCGTCATGGCCCTCTCCTCACGCCGCACCGCCCGGCGCCTCGCCGCGGACGCCGGGCTGCTGGCCGTCGCCGCCGCGTTCGTGCTGCCGCTCGCCTGGGTGGTGCTGTCCGCGCTCGATCCGCGCGCCGGTCTCCGGGTGAAGGCCCCCGACGGTCTCACCCTGGACCACTTCGACGCGATCCTCACCGACGAGATCACCTTCACCCCGCTGCTGAACAGCCTCGTTCTGTGCGGGGGCGCGACCGCGCTGACCGTGGTGTGCGCCGCGCTCGCCGCCTATCCGCTCTCCCGCTTCCACTCCCGCCTCAACCGCCCCTTCCTGCTGACCATCCTCTTCGCGACCAGCCTGCCGATCACCGCGATCATGGTGCCGGTGTACGCGCTGTTCGTCAGGGTGGATCTGATCGACACCATGCAGGGCACCGTCTTCTTCTTCGCCGCCTCCCAACTGCCCTTCGCGATCTGGCTGATGAAGAACTTCATGGACGGCGTGCCCAAAGAGCTGGAGGAGGCGGCCTGGACGGACGGGGCGTCGTCCCTGCAGTCCCTGGCCCGGATCGTGCTGCCGCTGATGGGGCCGGGCGTGGCGGTGGTGACGGTCTTCTCGTTCGTGATGATGTGGGGGAACTTCTTCGTCCCCTTCATGCTGCTGCTCACCCCGGACCAGATGCCGGCCTCCGTGAGCATCAACGACTTCTTCGGCAACCGCGGCATGGTGGCGTACGGGCAGCTCGCCGCGTTCTCGATCGTCTACTCGACGCCCGTGATCCTGCTGTACGTGCTGATCGCGCGGCGGCTGGGAGGGGGGTTCGCGCTGGGCGGGGCGGTGAAGGGGTGAGCGGGGCGGCGGGTTTGCGCCGCGCGCCGTGCGGCGAACGGGCCTGTCCGGGGCGTGCAGGACGCCTGCGCCGCCGTAGGAGCGGTCCAGGAACGGCAAGGTCAGTGGGCATATGCGTGAATGATCGTTAACGGCCGCACGCCGCCGGCCGGGCCGTTCCACACTCCGTAATCCTGGCCGAACAGAGTGTAGTCAGCCCCGCCCGGCGGCCCTAGCTTGTGGGCCGTGCGCCGACCTTCCGCTGCCGGGGACCGCCATCCGCCCCCGCCGTTCAACGCCCCCGCCGCCCGACGGCTCCGTACCGGACTCGGCATGGGCCCGGAACAGGTGGCCCACGCCCTGCGCGTCTCCTACGGGCTGCCGTACGTCACGTCCGCTCTCGTCGACGCCTGGGAACGCCGGAGCGCCGCCCCTTCCCACACCGAACTCGCCGCGCTGGCGTGCGCGTTGTGGTGCTCGCCGGGTGATCTCATCGGGCGGCCGCGCACCCTGCGCGAACACCGGGTCGCACGGGGACTGTCGCCCGAGGAGGTGGCCCGCACGGTCGGCCACGAACTCCACGCTTATCTGCGGATGGAGGAGACCGGCCGCTGGCGCGGCACCGACCGGCAGGTCGCCGCCCTGGCCCGGCTGCTGGCACTGTCCCTGGCCGACGTCGTCACCGTCACCGGCCGGGAGGAGAAACTCGCGGAGCTGCTGCGCGGCGCGGCGACCACCCGCTGGGGGGCCTACGTCCGCCCGGTCGCCAGGCTCGTGCCCATGGACCGCCGCAGCCTGGAAGCGGCCCTCCACCAACTGCACCAGGACTACCGGGCCCATATGGCCGCCACCCTCAACTGGGGCAGCAGCGGACCCGACGAGGCGGGCGACGAGTACCTCGACAGGATCGTCGACCACTTCTGGGCGGCGACGGGGACCCTGTAGGAGACACGGGGCCGTGTCGGCACACGGCCCCGCCCCACAGGCCCGGACACCCTTCCTAGAACACGGACTCCGCCTCGTCCATCCGGTCCCCAGGAACCGTCTTCAGCTCGGTCACCGCCTCCGCCAGCGGCACCATCACGATGTCGGTCCCCCGCAGGGACGTCATCTTGCCGAAGTCGCCCCGGTGCGCCGCCTCCACCGCGTGCCACCCGAACCGCGTCGCGAGCACACGGTCGTACGCCGTCGGCGTGCCACCGCGCTGGACGTGTCCGAGGATGACCGGCTTCGCCTCCTTGCCGAGCCGCCGCTCCAGCTCGTGCGCCAGTGCCGTGCCGATGCCCTGGAAGCGCTCGTGCCCGAACTTGTCGATCTCGCCCTTGCCGTAGTCCATGGTCCCGTCGGCGGGGTGGGCGCCCTCGGCGACGCAGATGACGGCGAACTTCTTGCCGCGGGCGAAGCGTTCCTCGACCATCTTCACCAGCTGCGCCGGGTCGAAGGGACGCTCGGGCAGGCAGATGCCGTGGGCGCCGGCGGCCATGCCGGACTCCAGGGCGATCCAGCCCGCGTGCCGGCCCATGACCTCGACGACCATCACCCGCTGGTGGGACTCGGCGGTGGTCTTCAGCCGGTCCATCGCCTCGGTGGCGACGCCCACGGCGGTGTCGAAGCCGAAGGTGCGGTCGGTGGAGGAGATGTCGTTGTCGATCGTCTTCGGGACCCCGACCACCGGCAGACCGGCGTCGGACAGCATGCGGGCCGCGGTCAGCGTGCCCTCGCCGCCGATCGGGATCAGCGCGTCGATGCCGAAGTCGCGGATCATGTCGGAGGCGTTCTCGCAGGCCTCGCGAAGCCGGTCGCGCTCCAGCCGGGAGGAGCCCAGTATCGTGCCGCCGCGGGCCAGGATGCCGCTGACCGCGTTGAGGTCGAGCGGTCGGTAGCGGCCGTCCAGCAGGCCGGAGTAGCCGTCCTCGAAGCCGATGACCTCGTCGCCGTAGTTGTCGACCGCGCGGTGCACGACCGACCGGATCACCGCGTTCAGCCCAGGGCAGTCGCCGCCTGCGGTGAGGACTCCTATACGCATCGTGCTCTGTCTCCTGGTCGATGTCGGTTCCGGTGAGCCGGCTTCGATTGTTTCATGTCCCCCGCTCCCGCGCCGAGGCCCCATGGGCGGGCGTCTTAACCAGCGCCGGAGGTATTGTCAAGAGGGATCTGCTCACCTCGGTGGGCGATTTTTCTGGCCCGACGATGCCTCTTGCGGCCCCCGACGAAACGGAGAGCGCGCGTGACCCGCAGCGTGTACGTGACCGGTATCGACCGCGGCGACGGCCGCCAGGTCGTCGAGCTCGGGGTCATGGAGCTCCTGACCCGGCAGGTCGACCGGGTGGGGGTCTTCCGTCCGCTGGTGCACGACGGGCCCGACCGCCTCTTCGAGCTGCTGCGGGCCCGCTACCGGCTCACCCAGGACCCGGCGACCGTCTACGGTCTCGACTACCACGAGGCGTCCGCGCTGCAGGCCGAGCGGGGCACGGACGAGCTGGTGTCCACCCTCGTCGAGCGGTTCCACCGCGTCGCCCGCGACTACGACGTCGTGCTCGTCCTCGGCACCGACTACGCCGACACCCAGCTCCCCGACGAACTGTCGCTGAACGCCCGGCTCGCCAACGAGTTCGGCGCCTCGGTGATCCCGGTGGTGGGCGGCCGCCGGCAGACCGCCGAGTCGGTGCGCGCCGAGACCCGCAACGCCTACCGCGCCTACGCCACCCTGGGCTGCGACGTGCTCGCCATGGCGGTCAACCGGGTCGCCCGCGACGACCGGGACGAGATCGCCGAGCGGCTGACCAACCGGCTGCCGGTGCCCTGCTACGTCTTTCCCGACGAGCCGGCGCTCTCCGCCCCGACCGTCTCCCAGATCGCGCACACCCTCGGCGCGAAGGTGGTGCTCGGCGACGACTCCGGGCTGGCCCGCGACGCGCTGGACTTCGTCTTCGGCGGCGCGATGCTGCCGAACTTCCTCGCCGCCCTGACCCCGGGCTGTCTGGTGGTCACCCCCGGCGACCGCGCCGACCTGGTCGTCGGCGCGCTGGCCGCGCACAGCGCGGGCACCCCGCCGATAGCCGGGGTGCTGCTCACCCTGGGCGAGGAGCCCGACGAGGACATCCTCACCCTGTCGGACCGGCTCGCCCCCGGCACCCCGGTGCTCTCGGTGCCCGGCAACAGCTTCCCCACCGCCGAGCAGCTCTTCTCCCTGGAGGGCAAGCTCAACGCGGCCACCCCGCGCAAGGCGGAGCGGGCCCTCGGCCTCTTCGAGCGGTACGCCGACACCTCCGACCTCACCAAGCGGGTCTCCGCGCCCAGCAGCGACCGTGTCACCCCGATGATGTTCGAGCACAAGCTGCTCGAACAGGCCCGCTCCGACCTGCGCCGGGTGGTGCTCCCCGAGGGCGCCGAGGAGCGGGTGCTGCACGCGGCGGAGGTGCTGCTGCGCCGGGGCGTGTGCGAGCTGACCCTGCTCGGCGACGTCGACCTGATCCGCAAGAAGGCCGCCGACCTGGGCGTCGACCTCGGCGACAGCCGGCTGATCGACCCGGCCACCTCCGAGCTGCGGGACTCCTTCGCCGAGAAGTACGCGGCGCTGCGCGCCCACCGGGGCGTCACCGTGGAGCTGGCCTACGACGTCGTCTCGGACGTGAACTACTTCGGCACGCTGATGGTGCAGGAGGGCCTCGCCGACGGCATGGTGTCCGGCTCGGTGCACTCCACGGCCGCGACGATCCGTCCGGCGTTCGAGATCATCAAGACCAAGCCGGACGCGGACATCGTCTCCTCCGTCTTCTTCATGTGCCTGGCCGACAAGGTGCTGGTCTACGGCGACTGCGCGGTCAACCCGGACCCGGACGCCGAGCAGCTCGCCGACATCGCCGTGCAGTCCGCGGTGACGGCGGCGCGCTTCGGGGTGGAGCCGCGGATCGCGATGCTGTCGTACTCGACGGGCACGTCCGGTTCCGGCGCCGACGTCGACAAGGTGCGCACGGCCACCGAGCTGGTGCGCTCGCGCCGGCCCGATCTGCGGATCGAGGGGCCGATCCAGTACGACGCGGCCGTGGAGCCGTCGGTCGCGGCGACCAAGCTGCCGGGCTCGGAGGTCGCGGGGCAGGCGACGGTGCTGATCTTCCCCGACCTGAACACCGGCAACAACACCTACAAGGCCGTGCAGCGCTCGGCCGGCGCCATCGCCGTCGGCCCGGTGCTCCAGGGGCTGCGCAAGCCGGTCAACGACCTGTCCCGCGGCGCCCTCGTCCAGGACATCGTGAACACCGTCGCCATCACGGCGATCCAGGCCCAGTCCCCCGCCCCGGTCCCGAGCGAGAAGGCAGCCGTCCAGTGAGCCCCTCCCGTGTACTCGTCCTCAACTCCGGCTCGTCGTCGGTGAAGTACCAGCTGCTGGACATGCGCGACAGCAGCCGGCTGGCCGCCGGGCTGGTCGAGCGGATCGGCGAGCGGACCTCCCTCGTCCGGCACACGCCGCTGGCGTCGGGCGGGGAGACCCGGGAGCGGACCGGCCCGGTCGACGGCCACGACGCCGCCCTGAAGGCGATGGCCGAGGAGCTCGCCGCCGACGGGCTGGGGCTGGACTCCCCCGAGCTGGCCGCGATCGGACACCGTGTGGTGCACGGCGGCATGCACTTCACCGAGCCGACGGTGATCGACGAGCCGGTGCTGGCCGAGATCGAGCGGCTGATCCCGGTGGCGCCGCTGCACAACCCGGCCAACCTCACCGGCATCCGCACGGCGATGGCGCTGCGCCCGGACCTGCCGCAGGTCGCCGTCTTCGACACCTCCTTCCACACCACGATGCCGGAGTCGGCCGCCCGCTACGCGATCGACGTGAAGACCGCCGACGAGCACCGGGTCCGCCGCTACGGCTTCCACGGCACCTCGCACGCCTACGTCTCCCGGGCGACGGCGGAACTGCTCGGCAGGGCGCCGGAGGAGGTCAACGTCATCGTGCTGCACCTGGGCAACGGGGCGTCCGCCTCGGCCGTGCGGGGCGGGCGCTGCGTGGACACCTCCATGGGGCTGACGCCCTTGGAGGGGCTCGTGATGGGTACGCGGTCGGGAGACATGGACCCGGCCGTCATCTTCCATTTGATGCGTGTTGGCGGAATGTCCGCCGACGAGATCGACACTCTCCTCAACAAGAAGAGCGGTCTGGTCGGGCTGTGCGGTGACAACGACATGCGGGAGATCCGGCGCCGGATCGACGAGGGCGACGCGCGGGCGGAGCTCGCGTTCGACATCTACATTCACCGGCTGAAGAAGTACATCGGCGCCTATTACGCCGTTCTCGGGCGGGTGGACGCGGTGGTCTTCACCGCCGGGGTCGGCGAGAACGCCGCTCCGGTGCGGGAGGCGGCCGTGGCGGGCCTGGAGGGGCTGGGCCTGGCGGTCGACGCGGGGCGCAACGCCGCACGGGGCGGCGGGGCGCGGCTGATCTCGCCCGAGGGCGCGCGGGTCGCGGTCGCGGTGGTGCCGACGGACGAGGAAATGGAGATCGCACAGCAGACATACGCACTGGTCGGAAAGAACAACTGAGCAGGGACTTTCTCATTTGCACATTCCGCCAGACGGAATATTCCGGAGCGAAACAAACCGATAGGATCGCCCCATGCGCCGTTCGAAAATCGTCTGTACTCTCGGCCCCGCGGTCGACTCCCACGAGCAGCTTGTCGCCCTGATCGAAGCCGGCATGAACGTGGCCCGCTTCAACTTCAGCCACGGCTCGCACGCCGAGCACCAGGGCCGGTACGACCGGGTCCGTGCCGCCTCCAAGGAGACGGGCAGGGCCATCGGCGTCCTCGCCGACCTCCAGGGCCCGAAGATCCGCCTGGAGACCTTCGCCGAGGGTCCCGTCGAGCTGGTGCGCGGTGACGAGTTCACCATCACCACCGAGGACGTCGCGGGCGACAGGACGATCTGCGGCACGACCTACAAGGGCCTGCCGGGCGACGTGTCCCGCGGCGACCAGATCCTCATCAACGACGGCAACGTCGAGCTGAAGGTGCTGGACGTCGAGGGCCCGCGGGTGAAGTCGATCGTCATCGAGGGCGGTGTCATCTCCGACCACAAGGGCATCAACCTGCCCGGCACGGCGGTGAACGTGCCCGCGCTGTCCGAGAAGGACGTCGAGGACCTGCGGTTCGCCCTGCGGATGGGCTGCGACCTGGTCGCGCTGTCCTTCGTCCGGGACGCCAAGGACGTCGCGGACGTCCACCGCGTGATGGACGAGGAGGGCCGCCGGGTCCCCGTCATCGCCAAGGTGGAGAAGCCGCAGGCGGTGGAGAACATGGAGGACGTCGTGATGGCGTTCGACGGTGTGATGGTCGCGCGCGGCGACCTCGCCGTCGAGTACCCGCTCGAGAAGGTCCCCATGGTGCAGAAGCGCCTGATCGAGCTGTGCCGGCGCAACGCCAAGCCGGTGATCGTGGCGACCCAGATGATGGAGTCGATGATCACCAACTCCCGGCCGACCCGCGCCGAGGCCTCCGACGTGGCCAACGCGATCCTGGACGGCGCCGACGCGGTCATGCTCTCCGCCGAGTCGAGCGTGGGCGCGTACCCGGTGGAGACCGTGCGGACGATGTCGAAGATCGTCCAGGCGGCCGAGCAGGAGCTGCTCTCCAAGGGCCTGCAGCCGCTGGTGCCGGGCAAGAAGCCGCGCACCCAGGGCGGTTCGGTGGCCCGCGCCGCCTGCGAGATCGCCGACTTCCTCGACGGCAAGGGCCTGGTGGCCTTCACCCAGTCCGGCGACACCGCCCGGCGGCTGTGCCGCTACCGGGTCGCCCAGCCGATCCTGGCGTTCACCACCGACGAGTCGACCCGCAACCAGCTGGCGCTCAGCTGGGGCGTGGAGCCGCACGTGGTGCCGTTCGTGAACAGCACCGACGAGATGGTCGAGCTGGTGGAGCAGGAGCTGGTCAAGCTGAACCGCTTCAGCAAGGGCGACACCATGGTCATCACGGCGGGCTCGCCCCCCGGTGTCCCCGGCACCACCAACATGGTCCGCGTGCACCACCTGGGCGGCTCGACGAGCTGACCCGCCAAGGGCCCGTACGGCACCGAGGGCGCCCCTGCGCGCAGGGGGCGCCCTCGGTGTTTCCGCGGCTCCCGGAAGGGTCCTGACGGGTGCTCAGTCGGTGATGTACTGCTGCAGCCCGGGTACGTGGAGGGTGCCGCCGAACTGGCCGGCCTGCTTCACCGTCACCTTGGTGAAGTAGATGAGCGGGATGTCCAGCGGGGGCGGGTTCTCCGGGTCGAACGTGATCGGTATCAGCCCGAGCAGGTTGCCGGAGATGCTCTCGGTGTACATCACGGTGTCGCCGTCGCGGATGGTCGACGTCGACCCCTTGGCGGCCTGCACGTGGTGGGTCTTGCCGGACAGGTCGTCCTTGACGGTCTGGTGCAGGTCGCCGATGTCGGTGCCGCCGGAGATGACGTACTTCAGCACCTTCTTGGTGGCGCCGCTGGAGGTCCGCACCTCGACGATGCCCTTGTACGAGGCGCCCTTGAGCGTCAGCGAACTGGCGTTCAGGGTCCAGGCGTCCTCGGGCAGCAGGATCTTGTTGTCGACCCCGCCCTCGGCGTCGGTGGCGACCGGGCAGTCCTCGGGGTCGACGGCGTCCGACTCCGACTCGGAGGGGCTCGGCGAGGCGGTCGCCTCCTCGGCAACCTCCTCGACCGTCTCCGTGGCGTCCTCGGCGGCCTCCGACGCCTTGCCCGCGGTGTCCTCCGCGGTGTCCTTCGCCGCTTCGGCGACCTTCTCGGTGGTCTCCTGCACGGCGCCGGCCGCGTCCTCGACCGCGCCGCCGGCCTCCTCCTCGGCGGAGGCGGAGGCGGACGGGGTGGGGCTCGCCTCGGCCTCCTTCTCCTTCGGGGTGAAGACGTCCTTGATGGCGTCCCCGAGGTCCTCGAGGACGTTGCGCTCGGTCTCCGAGGGCGACGGGGCGGGCTCGTCCTGCCCGGCGGAGTCGTCCCCGCCCGCGGTCGCGGAGGGAGCGGGAGCCGGCTCGTCCTTGTCGTCGGAACCTGAATCCGACGAAGAGGGCGTGTCCTTGTCCGCTTCCGGGGCCTTCTGCTCGGGGGTCTCGGGGGCCGGCTCCGCCGACTCCTCGTCCGCGGCCGCGCTCTCGCTCGCCGAGGCGGACGGCGAGGGCGACGCGGTGGCGTCGTCCTTCTCGTCACCCTTCAGGACCTCGATGCAGTCCTTGTACTCGTCGGCGGTCAGGCTGTTCGCGGGCGGCGTCGCGTCGTTGCCGTCGGCGAGGGCCAGCGTGGGGGTGAACCCCATGCCCATGAGGACGGCGGTGGGCATCGCCGCCAGGGCTATCGCCTTGCCGCTCGGCACGTGGAATCTGGTGAACAGCGGCTTCCTGGGGGCCGCGTGACGCGGCCCGCGCACCTCTTCAGCCGACACGGTGCCCCCCGTCGTGGACGGCGGCCCGGACCCCGTCGGCCTCCCCGCCGTCGTGCTTCTCGAACGAGGGAGCCGGGTAGTGCCGCTCCGCGACGTGGTCCTCGGGCAGATCGCCGGTGGCGCCGTGCGCCGTGGGCGCGTCGGAACCGCCGTGCTCCCCGGGCGCCTCGTCCTGCGGCCTGCCCGGCGCCCAGGAGAGGGCGAGGGCGCCGCCGACCAGCGCCAGCAGGAAGCCGATCAGGAAGCCGCCTATGTTGGAGACCACCAGGGACACCAGGGCCAGCAGGATCGCCGCGACACCGGCGAAGACCCGGGTGGCCGACTGGAACCACATGGTCAGGCCCAGCGTGACCAGCAGTACGCCGATGATCAGCGATCCCGCGCCCGCGGTCGTCGCCATGGCGAGCGACATGTGGCCCAGCTTGAGCGTGGCGTAGGGGAAGTACGCGATGGGGATTCCGCCCAGCAGCGTGAACAGACCGGCCCAGAACGGCCGGGTGCCCCGCCAGTCGCGAAATCGCAGACGCAACCGGTCGAAGTTCCCGGCGCTCTCGCCCGGAGTCTCGGCACTCATGGAAAAAGCTCCCTGGGTCCGGTGGAAGTACGTACCGGCTCGGCCGTAGGCGTGGAGAAGCCGGAAGGTGGAAGTCTGTGAGGTGGCCCGGCACGCGGACCTGCCGGGCCGGCGGGGCGGAGAAGCCAGAACTTCCCCGCCCCCCGGGGCGGCTCAGCCACCCCGGGAACACCCCGGTGACGGAGCCGTCAGTAGCACTCCATCTTGGCGTCCGTACCGAGACGCATCGACAGGCCGCTCAGCTTGAACGTGCCGGCCGTGGTCGCCCACGCCGTCTGCTTGACGCCGTAGAGGTCGGCCGTCTCGGCCTGCTGCGCGAAGCCACCCGGCAGGGTGGTCTTCTCGTCCTTGTTCGCCGGGCCGCGCGTCTTGTCCTTGATCGCGACACCGATGTCGATGTTCTTGAACGTCGCATCGGCGTCGAGCTGGGCGACGTCGATGTAGAGGTTCTTGGCCTCGACCGGCTTCTTCGCGTCGTTGCCGGCCTCGAGACGGAGGTAGATCGTCTTCCCGATGAGGGGAATCTCCGTCTTGACCGACTGGCACATCTTGCTGATCGTCGCGTCGTCGAACGACGAGATCGCGACGGGCACCTGCGTCTTGGTCTTGCCGTCGGTCGACGTGTAGACGCTGTCGATGCCGCCGTACTGGGCGAAACCCTCACCGTGCAGGTGACCGGCCGTCACCTTGAACTGCTGGCCGGAGACGCTGAACGAGGCCGCGAGAGCGCCCTGTGCCAGGCCGACACCCACCGCCGCCGTGGCGACCACGCTGGGCACCATGACAACGGCGAACCGCTTCCATCTGGTCCCGCCACGCACCTGGGACTCCATATTTCCTCCTTCTCGGACGTACATCTCCTGCCCCTGACTCGTCGCCATCAACGGCGGCTCAGCCGGGCAGGGATGGGAGAAGTGCTACGTCCTCGGGAAGGAGAGCGCCCGAACTCGACGGCGCGTACGACGCACCCGAATCACCGGCGATCACCCCCGAGCGACAACCACTGGTCGCGCCTGACACGCATCACGCACAACCCTGCTGGACAGGCTTCACCGGGTGGGCGAAGACCCCCCTGTCCAAGGACCGGCGCCACTGCCGCCGGTCCTGCTCGGTGGGGACCCAGAGGTTCCCGCCGCCCGACCGGCTGTCGGGGTACGGGGAATGGACCGAGCGTCGCCGATCGTGGTGCATTCTCGCCGTCGACACAAGGGGGTTCGTTACTCGCTAGTAACGGCCGGATAACCGTGAGGCGGCGCACAGGGCCCGCTCAGCGACGCTGGGTGCACTGTGGGTGTCGTACAAAACTATTGATCGATGGACATAATCCGACAGACCACCGCCCGCGACTTACTCGCAGTAACAGCGGCCGCGATTACCAAGTTTTGGCAAAGCGCGGCCGCAGCGGCATCCGTGAGCCAATCGGCAACTCGGACCCCAGCGCCCTGAACGCCCGGCAAAACAGCCGGAATCGGGCGCGGAGTCCGGGTGGCTCAGAACAGGGCCCGCGCCAGCGCCCGGCGTGCGGCGATCACCCGCGGATCCTCGGCGCCGACCACCTCGAACAGCTCCAGCAGCCGCACCCGTACGGCGTCCCGGTCGTCGCCCGCGGTGCGCGCCACCGTCTCGATGAGCCGGCCGAAGGCGTCCTCGACGTGACCGCCCACCAGATCCAGGTCGGCGGCGGCGATCTGCGCGGCGGCGTCGGCCGGCTTCTCGGCGGCGTCCTGGCGCACCCGCTGCGGGTCCAGGCCCTGCACCCGCTGGAGCAGTTCGGCCTGGGCGAGGCCCAGCGCGGCCTCCGGGTTGCCCGGGTCGTCGGCGAGCACGTTCTTGTAGGCCTGGACGGCACCGGCAAGGTCGCCGCTGTCCAGGGCCTGCACCGCGGCCTCCAGCAGGGCGTCGTACGGGCCCACCGCCTCGGCGGGAGCCGCCTGGGCACCGCCGCCGCCCGGCTCGGCCTCGGGGTCGACGGAGAGACCGGTCAGGCCGAAGCGCTGCTCGCCGACCTGCACCAGCTGGTCCAGGGTCTGGCGGATCTGCGCCTCGCCCGCGGCCCCCTGGAAGAGCGGCAGGGCCTGTCCGGCGACCACCGCGAAGACCGCCGGGATCCCCTGGATCCCGAACTGCTGCATCAGCATCTGGTTGGCGTCGACGTCGATCTTGGCGAGCAGGATCCGACCGTTGTACTCGACGGTGAGCCGCTCCAGCAGGGGGCTCAGCTGCTTGCAGGGCTCGCACCACTCGGCCCAGAAGTCGATGACGACCGGGACCTCGGTGGAGCGCTGCAGGACGTCTTGCTCGAACCCGGCCTCGTCGACGTCGATGACGAGATCGGCCGGGGAGACGGCGCCCCCGCCGCCCTGCCGGGCCGTTTCGGCGCGCGCCTGCTCCGCCTTCGCCTTGGCCTCCTGGGCCGCCTTCACCGCGGCGAGGTCGACGACCCCGCTCATGGACATGTTCCGTGGCTGCATGCGTCTATCCTCCCCCGTACGGCGCGCGTGTGTGAAAACGCCCGGGGAATGCCGGACGTTCCCGTGCTGCTGTGCGTGTCCTGCTGGGCGCCGGGTCCCCACCCCACGCCGGTGGTCGTCGCTCGGGCACACCGGTCCCGCGCGCTTTCGCTACGAGTCGTAGCGTAATGCCGGAGGGTGCTCGCGGAACAGCCCTCCCCGGTGATCTCCCTCACGCGCGGCCGCGCGGAATCCGCCGTTATCGTCGTGCCATGCAGAGCCGCACCCCAGCCAGTCGCACCGGGCGTCCGCGCAGCGCCGCCGCGGACGCCGCGATCCTGGCCGCGACCCGCGAGGCTCTGGTCGAACTGGGTTGGTCCAAGCTCACGTTGGGGGACGTGGCGGTCCGCGCCGGGGTCGCGAAGACGACCCTCTACCGGCGCTGGGCGGGCAAGAACGAACTGGTGGTGGACGCGGTCGCGGAGCTCTTCGACGAGCTGGTCCTGCCCGACCGCGGCTCGCTGGCCGCCGACATCGAGGGCGTGGTGCTCCAGTTCGCGGCGATCCTGGCCCGCCCGGAGGCCCGCAGCGGGCTGATGGCGGTGGTCTCGGAGTCCACCCGCGACGAGGCGCTGCGCGAGCGGATCCGCGACTCGATCGTGGACCGGCAGAAGCGGCTCGTCCTCGCGGGCCGGGCACGGGCGCAGGCGCGGGGCGAACTGCCGCCGGAGTCCGACGCCGGCGAGGCGGCGCGCACCGTCGACCTGATCTTCGACATGGTGGCCGGCGCGGTGGTGCACCGCACCCTGGTGAGCGCGGAACCCGCCGACGAGGAGTGGGTGCACGGCTTCACCCGGGTGCTGCTGTCGGGGCTCTCCGCCGCCCCCGATCCCGGCTCCGGGTGACTCCGGACTGCCGCGAACCGGCCACGGTCGGCCGGTAGTCACCTGTCGTCGGCCCCGGCCGCGCTGCGAGGATCGTGATCATCCCGCACCGGGACACAGGGGACACCGAGCAGCCGGGGAGGCTCGTATGACCGGGACCGAACGCGTCACCGCACGGATCGACACCTCCAGGCCGCACCCGGCCCGTGTCTACGACTGGTTCCTCGGGGGCAAGGACAACTACCCCGTGGACGAGGAACTGGGCCGCCAGATCATGAGCGTCGACGGCACGGCCCAGTACATCGCCCGCACCAACCGCTGGTTCATGCAGCGGGTCACCCGCTGGCTGGCCGGCGAGGCGGGCGTCCGCCAGTACCTGGACATCGGCACCGGCATCCCCACCGAGCCCAATCTGCACCAGATAGCCCAGGGCTTCGCACCGGAGTCCCGGGTCGTCTACACCGACAACGACCCCATCGTGCTGAAGCACGCCGAGGCGCTGCTGCACAGCACCCCCGAGGGCGTCACCGACTACGTCCAGGCCGATGTGCGCGAACCCGGCCGCATCCTGGAACAGGCCAGGGAGAGCCTGGACTTCGGCCGGCCGGTGGCGCTGTCCCTGGTGGCGCTGACGCACTTCCTCGGCGACGAGGACGACCCGTACGGACTGGTGGCGCGGCTGGTCGAGGCGCTGCCGTCGGGCAGCCACCTGGTGCTGTCGCAGCTCACCGCCGACTTCGACCCCGTGGCGGTCGGCCGCGGGGTCGAGATGTACAAGGCGGGCGGCGTCACGCTCGCGCCCCGCACCCGTGCGGAGATCGCCCGCTTCTTCGAGGGGCTGGATCTGGTGGAGCCCGGCCTGGTCCAGCTGACCGACTGGCGTCCCGAGCTGGCGGAGGGCGAGACCACCGACGAGCACGCGGTGATCTCGCTCTACGGAGCGGTGGCCCGCAAGCCGTAGCCTGCGGGCCGGCCGGTCCCTGGGCTAGAACCCGGCGGGCTCGGTGTAGACGCCCCACTCGTCGCGCAGGACGCCGCAGATCTCGCCGAGGGTCGCCTCCGCGCGTACGGCGTCGAGCATCGGCTCGATCATGTTGGCGCCGGAGCGCGCGGCGGCGACCATGGCGTCGAGCGCGCCGCGCACCTTCGCGTCGTCGCGTCCGGCCTTGCGCTCGCCGAGCAGCCGCACCTGCTCGCGCTCCACCTCGTGGCTGACCCGCAGGATCTCCAGGTCGCCGGTGACGGAACCGGTGTGGACGTTGACGCCGACGACCCGCTTGTCGCCCTTCTCCAGCGCCTGCTGGTAGCGGAACGCCGACTCGGCGATCTCGCCGGTGAACCAGCCGTCCTCGATGCCGCGCAGGATGCCGGAGGTGATGGGCCCGATCGGGTGCTTGCCGTCCGGGTGAGCGCGCAGCCCGCGCTCCTTGATCTGCTCGAAGATCTTCTCGGCGTCCGCCTCGATGCGGTCGGTGAGCTGCTCGACGTACCAGGAACCGCCCAGCGGGTCCGCGACGTTGCCGACGCCGGTCTCCTCCATCAGCACCTGCTGGGTGCGCAGGGCGATCTCGGCGGCCTGCTCGCTGGGCAGCGCGAGGGTCTCGTCGAGGGCGTTGGTGTGCAGCGAGTTGGTCCCGCCGAGCACCGCGGCCAGCGCCTCCACGGCGGTCCGCACGACGTTGTTGTACGGCTGCTGCGCGGTCAGCGAGACACCGGCGGTCTGGGTGTGGAACCGCAGCCACTGCGCCTTCTCGCTCTTCGCGCCGTACACGTCCCGCATCCAGCGCGCCCAGATGCGGCGGGCGGCGCGGAACTTGGCGATCTCCTCGAAGAAGTCGACGTGCGCGTCGAAGAAGAAGGACAACCCGGGCGCGAAGACGTCGACGTCGAGGCCGCGGCTGAGCCCCAGCTCCACGTACCCGAAGCCGTCGGCGAGCGTGTACGCCAGCTCCTGCGCGGCCGTCGAACCGGCCTCGCGGATGTGGTAGCCGGAGACCGACAGCGGCTTGTAGGCGGGGATGCCGGCCGCGCAGTGCTCCATCAGGTCGCCGATGAGGCGCAGATGGGGCTCGGGCTGGAAGAGCCACTCCTTCTGCGCGATGTACTCCTTGAAGATGTCCGTCTGCAGGGTGCCGTTGAGCACGCCGGGGTCGACGCCCTGGCGCTCGGCGGCGACCAGGTACATGCAGAAGACGGGCACGGCGGGCCCGCTGATCGTCATGGAGGTGGTGACGTCCCCGAGCGGGATGTCCCGGAACAGCACCTCCATGTCGGCCGCCGAGTCGATCGCCACCCCGCAGTGACCGACCTCGCCCAGCGAGCGGGGGTCGTCGGAGTCGCGGCCCATCAGCGTCGGCATGTCGAAGGCGACGGAGAGCCCGCCCCCGCCGTTGCCGAGGATCATCTTGTACCGCTCGTTGGTCTGCTCGGCGTTCCCGAACCCGGCGAACTGCCGGATGGTCCACGTCCGCCCCCGGTAGCCCGTCGGATACAGCCCCCGGGTGAAGGGGTACTCCCCCGGCCACCCGATCCGCTCGAACCCCTCATAGGTGTCCCCGTCCCGGGGCCCGTACACCGGCTCCACGGGATCGCCGGAGAGCGTGGTGAAATCCGCGTCGCGCTTCCGCGCGGCGTCATACCGGGCCTGCCAGCGACGGCGGCCCTCCTCGATGGCGTCAGCGTCCATGCCTTCAAATTTACTAGGACGTCCTAGTAATGGACAGCGTTGCAGGCCAGGACATGCGCGCAGGCCACCACAACGCACCAGCTACCCTCGGAGCCATGAAGAAGAGCGTCTTGACCCGCTACCGAGTGATGGCTTACATCACCGCAGTCCTGCTGGTTCTGCTGACCGTGGGCGTGATCGGCAAACGCCTCCTGGGCCTGGACGGATTCGACAGCTTCGTCACGGTGGTCGGAATCGCTCACGGCTGGCTGTACGTGCTGTACCTGATCTTCGCCTTCGACCTCGGCAGCAAGATGAAGATGCCGGTGGGGCGCCAGCTCTGGGTCCTGCTCGCCGGCACCATTCCGACGGCCGCCTTCTTCGTCGAGCGCCGGGTGACGCGCGAGGCCGAGCCGCTCATCGCGAAGCAGGCCGACGCGGCAGCCGCGACGGCCTGACGTCCGCTTTTCCAGAGCGGCGACACTCACTTCGTGACGTAGTGACACTGCGCGGCGCGGAGTTTGCCGTTGAGGTACAACTTCGCGCACGTCTTGCCGTATACCGGCAGTGTCTGCGGCGCGGCGTTCCTCAGCGGGGCCCCCGCACACTCCGCATGCGTGGCCCCACGTGATGTCTTGTAGGTCTTGCTGTTCGTGTCGGCGTAGGCGAAGTCGATCCTCCAGTTGCAGAACTGGGAGAAGGTCGCCGCCACACCCACGCAATCGACACCGGCGAGCTGGCTGGTGATGCGCTTGCCCGATCCCTTGACGGCGTGAGTCAGAAAGCAACCGACCGGCACCTTCACCGTGGCACCGCGCACCTCGTAGGTGAAACTGCCGATGGCAGCGGACCCGGTGGCGCTGGCGTGAGCCGGTGCCACGGCCCCCACGGACCCGGCAGCGGCCAAGGCGCACACCCCGAGGGCGGCCACCGCGCCACGAACAGTATTGAGAAAACGCATGTACAGGCTCCCGCTGACCGGCACGGGCGACGATCGCCCGCTGTAAGGCAGGTCGACAGGATCCCTGGAAGAGCCGACGGCCAAGCGTTTCTGCAGATCAGCAGGGGAAGAAATCACCGATAAGCGGTACTTCCCGGTCAACCGCTGGCTGCAGCGGTCACTCCCCCTCGAAGTCGCCCGCCGCCAGGCGCAGGGGGCGGAGGATCGCGAAGAGTTCTCCGCACTCCTCGGCGTCGTACGCGCCCAGGCCGAAGTCCATGGCCATCAGGTCGCGGGTGGCCGCCTCGACCACCTCGCGGCCCTTGTCGGTGATGGTGGCGAGGGTGCCGCGGCCGTCGTTGGGGTTGGGGCGCTTGGCGACCAGGCCGGAGCGGACCAGGCGGTCCACGGTGTTCGTCACCGACGTGGGGTGCACCATCAGGCGCTCGCCGATCTTGGACATCGGCAGCTCGCCGGACTTGGAGAAGGTCAGCAGCACCAGCGCCTCGTACCGCGCGAACGTGAGTTCGTACGGCTTCACCACCGCGTCCACCTCGGCCAGCAGGATCTGGTGCGCCCGCATGATCGAGGTGATCGCGGCCATCGACGGCACGCTGCCCCAGCGCTGCTTCCAGAGCTCGTCGGCGCGGGCGATGGGATCGAACGAGAGACTGAGCGGCTTCGACACGAAGCAGACCCTACCGGCCGGTCATATGGCGGTCAGCTCCGTCTCGCCCCTCGGTCCCCGCGGGTCAGCCGTCGTCGCGGGCCAGGTGCCGTTCCACCGTCTCCACCTTGGACGTCAGACCGTCCTCCACTCCCGGGCGGATGTCGGCCTTCAGGACCAGGGAGACGCGCGGCGCGCGTGCCTCCACCGCGGCCACGGCGCGCTTCACCACGTCCATGACCTCGTCCCACTCCCCCTCCACCGAGGTGAACATCGCGTCGGTGCGGTTCGGCAGGCCGGACTCGCGGACCACCCGCACGGCGTCGGCGACGTACTCCCCCACGTCCTCGCCGACGCCCAGCGGTGTCACCGAGAAGGCGACGATCACGCGCTCACCACTCCCTCGTTGCGGGCGCGGGTGGCGATCACCGCGTCCTCGGCCTCGCGCTTGAGCCGGCGGTCGGCGAAGAAGCCGCCGGTCGGCAGGACCGACATCAGGAAGTAGAAGGCGGCGGTCTTCAGCGGCCACTTGGCGCGGTTCCAGGCGTCGGCCCAGAAGAGCACGTACAGGACGAAGAGGAATCCGTGGACCGCGCCCATCACCGGGACGGCGTTGAAGTCCGTGGTGCGCTTCAGGACGGAGCAGACGAGCAGCAGCAGGAACGAGATCGCTTCGGGGCCCGAGACCAGGCGGAGGCGGCGGAGGGCGGAGGCGGTCTTGATGTCCACGGGTCACCTTCGGTGGGAGAGACGTCGGCGTCGATGGTTCGCACGGTTCGGACGGCTTGTGAACACACGCACAAGCGTCCCGGCCATTGTGACAAACGCCGTCCGCGATCACCGGAGGGGGTCCAGGGAGTCATCTCCGGGTCGGGTCGGGGTCCGACTCCCCCGTCGGGCTCTGTCGGCGCGGGCAAAGGTGCCGCTACCGTCGCAAGCGTGGCTATGTTCCGACTTCAGAGCAGCAAGGTGCTCGCCGTCGACATGACCGGGGATGCCGTGAAGGCGAAGAACGGCTCGATGGTGGCGTACGACGGCGAGATGGCCTTCAAGAAGCTCAGTGGTGGCGGTGAGGGGCTACGGGGGATGGTGACCCGGCGGCTCACGGGTGAGCAGATGACGCTGATGGAGGTGAAAGGGCACGGGACCTGCTTCTTCGCGGACCGTGCCTCCGAGATCAATCTGGTGGGTCTGCAGGGGGACAAGCTGTTCGTGGAGTCGAGCAACCTGCTGGCGACCGACGGCGGGCTGCGCACCGGGACCAGTTTCACCGGCCTGCGAGGGGCCTCGCAGGGCAACGGGCTGTTCACGACCACGATCGAGGGGCACGGCCAGGCGGCGATCATGTCGGACGGGCCGGCCGTGCTGCTGCGGGTCAGCCCGCAGTACCCGCTGACGGTCGACCCCGGCGCCTATGTGGCCCACCAGGGGAACCTGCGGCAGTCGTTCCAGTCGGGTGTGACCTTCCGCACCTTCGTGGGAGAGGGCGGCGGCGAGGCCTTCCAGATCCGGTTCGAGGGCGACGGACTGGTCTACGTCCAGCCCAGTGAACGGAACACGATCGCGGGGGACGTGTGAGATGGGCTTCCGGGAGATCAACCCGAAGATGATCGAGGCGACCGTGGAACCGGGCCGGCGGCTGTTCAGCCAGCGCGGCGCGATGCTCGCGTACAAGGGGGAGGTGAGCTTCACCCCCAACCTGCGCGGCGGCCAGGGCGGGGTGATGTCGATGATCGGGCGGCGGGTCGCCAACGAGGACACGCCACTGATGACCGTCGAGGGGAGCGGGACCGTGCTGTTCGGGCACGGCGGCCACCACATCCAGGTGATCGACCTCTCCGGGGACACCCTCTACGTCGAGGCCGACCGGCTGCTCGCCTTCGAGGGCACCCTGGAGCAGGGCACGGTGTTCCTCGGCTCCCAGGGCGGGGTGATGGGCATGGTCCGGGGCCAGGTATCGGGGCAGGGGCTGTTCACCACGTCGCTGAAGGGGCACGGCTCGGTCGCCGTGATGGCCCACGGAGGGGTGATCGAGGTCCCGATCACCCCGCAGCGGCCGGTGCACGTCGACCCGCAGGCCTACGTCGCCCACCACGGCGACGTCCGCAACAGGCTGTCGACCGCCCTCGGCTGGCGGGACATGGTGGGCCGGGGCTCCGGCGAGGCCTTCCAGCTGGAGCTGAGCGGCAGCGGAGCCGTGTACGTCCAGGCGTCGGAGGAGAAGCTGTGAGCACGTACGGAACCCCCGGCGCCGGGCCCGCGGTCTTCGACCCGATGACGCTGCCGGCCGACGACAACGTCGATCACTACACCTTCTGCGTGGAGCTCAAGGGCACCCAGTGGTTCATGCAGAAGGGGAAGATGATCGCCTACTACGGCTCGATCGACTTCAACGGCGTCGGACACGGGCGACTCGACCGACTCGTCCGCACGTCGTTCCATTCGCCACTGCACGCGAGCGACTGGGTCGTGGCGGAGGGCTCGGGCAAGATGCTCCTCGCCGACCGGGCCTTCGACGTCAATTCGTACGACCTCGAGGACGGCAACCTGACCATTCGCTCGGGCAATCTCCTCGCTTTTCAGCCAAGTCTCGCGCTCAAGCAGTCGATCGTGCCGGGCTTCCTGACGCTGATCGGAACCGGAAAGTTCGTGGCCGCGTCGAACGGTCCGGTGGTGTTCATGGAACCCCCCATCCGGGTGGACCCGCAGGCTCTGGTCGGCTGGGCGGACTGCCCGTCCCCGTGCCATCACTACGACCACGGCTACCTGACCGGTGTCATGGGCGGTCTACGTGCGATGACGGGTCTCGGCGGGGCCTCCGGCGAGGAGCACCAGTTCGAGTTCGTGGGGGCGGGCACGGTGCTGCTCCAGTCGTCCGAGGCGCTGATGGCGGAGCAGGCCACGGGGGTCCCTCCGCATGAGCCGGGGGTACCCGGGGGCGGTGTCCCGGGTGGCCACGGGCAGGGCGCGGGCGCACCGCGCCTTCCCGGACAGCTGGGCGACCTCCAGCGTCGCTTCGGGCTGTGAGCGGTAGTGTGCGGGGTGTGACGTCGAACGCCTGAGCCCGGTGTCACCCGGAAGCGTTATTAGTTCGCCATTCAACTTCCTTAGGTAGACTTCATTCATGGAGACCGAGACGGCCACTCGCTGGCTGACCAATGCGGAGCAGTGCGCCTGGCGCACCCACCTGGAGGTCAACAGGCTGTTGACGTACCAGCTCGAGAAGGATCTGCAGCCGTTCGGCCTGACAATGAACGACTACGAGATCCTGGTGAACCTGTCCGAGTCGGAGGACCGGCGGTTGCGGATGAGCGACCTCGCCGCCGCGACCCTGCAGTCCAAGAGCCGCCTCTCGCACCAGATCACCCGTATGGAGAACGCGGACCTGGTCCGGCGGGAGAACTGCGAGTCCGACCGCCGCGGGCTCTACGCGGTCCTCACCGAGCACGGCATGGAGACCATGCTGAAGGTCGCGCCCCACCATGTGGCGTCCGTACGGCGGCACTTCATCGACCTGCTCTCCCCCGAGGCGCTCACCGAACTCGACAAGGCCCTCAAGCCCATCGCCGAGCACCTGCGGGGCCAGCGGGGACGTCACTGACCCGTCCTCATTCCCGCCCGGCGAGCGGCAGGCGGAGTTCGAACAGGGCTCCGCCGGCCGGCGCCGCGCCCGCGGTGAGCGTCCCGCCGTGCCGTACGGCGACATCCCTCGCGATCGCGAGCCCCAGTCCCGCGCCGCCGTCGTCGCGGCTGCGGGCGGCGTCCAGCCGCACGAACCGCTCGAAGATCCGCTCCCGGTCGGCCTCGGCCACGCCTTCGCCGTCGTCGGCGACCGCGAGCACCGCCGAGCCGCCCTCCTGCCGCACGGTCACCGTCACCCGCTCACGGGCGTGCCGCCGGCCGTTGTCCAGCAGGTTGGCGAGCACCCGCCCCAGCTGCCCCCGCGAGCCGGACACCTCTGCGGGCTCCGCGTCCACCGTCACCCCGGGACGTCCCGCGGCCTCCTCGCGGGCCAGCGCCGCCAGGTCGACCCGGGCGCCGGCGGGACGCTCCCCCGCGTCCAGGCGGGCGAGCAGCAGCAGGTCGGCGGCGAGGTGCTGGAGGCGCACGGTGTCCTCGACGGCGCCCTCCAGGTCGAGCAGCTCGGGGTGGGCGGCCGCCACCTCCAACTGCGTCCGCAGGGAGGCGATCGGGCTGCGCAACTCGTGCGAGGCGTCGGCGACGAAGCTCCGCTGCCGCTCCACGGACGCCTCCAGCGCGGCGAGGGTCTCGTTGGTGGTGCGGGCGAGACGGGCGATCTCGTCGTGCGTGGCGGGTTCGGGGACGCGGCGGGCGAGGTCCTCGGAGGCGGTGATCGCGGCCATCTCGCGGCGGATGCCCTCCACCGGGCGCAGGGCGCGTCCGGTGACCAGCCAGGTCACGCCGGCGACGACCGCCAGGAGCAGCGGGAAGCCGATGAGCATCACGGTCAGCGCGGTCCGTACGGCGCTGTGCTCGGCGGCCAGTGGGGCGCCCGCGTGGACGGTGAGGCGGCCCCGGTCGTGGGTCTCGACGCTCACGGCGGCGAAGCGGTAGTCCTCGGCGTCGCCGTCGATGGTGGCGGAGCCGTTGCTGAAGGTGGTCTCGCGGGCGATCTCGCCGGGTTCGAGGGACTCGCCGGAGTCGTCGGAGCCGCGCGAGTCGTCACCGGAGTCGTCGCCGTCCGAGTCGCCGTCCGAGTCGTCGTCATCGTCGTCGCCGTCCGGGTCCGCCGGCCGCGGCGTCACGTCGGCCGTCGCCGTGCCGCTGATCCGCTCCAGGTCGTCGCTGGCCGCGACCAGCCGCCCGTCCTCGTCGACGATCTGCACCGGGCCGTCGTCGCCGTCCAGCCCCGACAGCTTGTCGTACGGCGTCCGCACGGCGAGTTCGGCGGCGACCGCCCGCGCGGAACGCTCCGCCTGGGTGCCCGCCTCGCCGGTCAGATTGGAGCGCAGCGACAGCACCACGGCGGTGCCGGCCGCGACGAGGGCCACCGCGACCACGAGGGTGGCGCCGAGCGTCGCCCGCGCGCGGACCGAGCCGAACAGCCGGCTCACGGGGCCGTCTCCAGCCGGTAGCCGGCGCCGCGCACGGTGCGGATGAGCCGGGCGCGCAGCTTGCGGCGCAGGGCGCTGATGTAGACCTCCACGATGTTGGGGTCGCCCTCGTAGGCGAAGTCCCAGACGTGCTCCAGGATGTCGGCCTTGGAGACCACCTCGCCGGCCCGCAGCACCAGGTGCTCGAGGACCGAGAACTCCTTGGCGGTCAGCGCCACTTCGTCCTCGCCCAGGAAGACGCGGCGGGCGGCGGTGTCCACCTTGAGGTCGCCGTGGACATGGATGGGGAGGCCCCGGCCGGCCGGCGGCGCAGCAGCGCCTTGATCCTGGCGACGAGGACGACGTACGAGAACGGCTTGGTGAGGTAGTCGTCGGCGCCGGTGTCCAGGCCCTCCGCCTCGTCGTACTCGCCGTCCTTGGCCGTGAGCATCAGGATCGGCACGTCGTGTCCGGCGGCGCGGAGCGCGGCGCAGACCCGGTAGCCGTTGAGACCGGGCAGCATGATGTCCAGGATGAGGAGGTCGTACGTCCCCTCCGTGGCCCGGTGCAGGCCCTCCCGGCCGTCGTGGACGACGTCCACGGCGTAGCCCTCGGCGGTGAGTCCCTTGGCGAGGGAGAGAGCGAGGCGTTTCTCGTCCTCCACGATCAAGAGTCGATAGGGGCGGCGCGCAGCGCCTCCGGCAGGGTGGTGGTGGGTGACGGGCGGGCGCATGGCGCAAGGGTCGCAAAACGAAGCTGAAGATCGCTTCAGGAGGGTTCAGGTTCCTCTCAGCGTCGGTCGGCGAGATTGATGCCGGACAGTGCGTAACGCAGTGACTCGGGAGGACATCGCATGAAGCGCAACATCGTGATCGCCGTCGTCACGGCCGCGGCTCTGGTCGGGGGCGGTACCGCCACGGCCCTCGCGGTCTCGGGGGACGACGACCGGGGGGCATCGGTGGCGCGGGCGGAGGCCCGGGCGGGGGACGACGACGGACGGGACGACGACCGGGACGACCGGAACGAGGACCGCGACGACCGGGACGACCGGGGTGAAGACCGGAGCGACGACCGGGGTGACGACCGCGACGAGCGCGCCGTCTCCGGTGACGTGACCGCCGCCGAAGCACTCGCCGCGGCGCTGAAGCACACGCCGGGCACGGCCGTCGCCGCCGAACTGGACGACGGGGCCTGGGAGGTCGACGTCCTCGGGGACGACGACGGCTGGCACAGCGTGCAGGTCGACCCTGGCAGCGGGAAGGTGCTGGGGGCCTCGGCGGACGACGAGGACGACGCCCGCGAGGTGCGGGCCGCGCTGAAGGGTTCTTCGGTGACCGCCGGAGAGGCCGCGCGGGCGGCGGCCGGCAAGGGGGTCGTGACGTCGGTGGAGCTGGACGACGACGACCGGGGGTGGGAGGCCGAGACGCGTGCCTCCGGTGGGGGTGAGCGGGACTGGCGGGTGGACTTGGGCAGCGGGAAGGTGACCGCCGACCGGGGCGACTCCGACGACGACTGAGTGCGAGGGGCGGGCGGTGGGGGGTTTTCGCCCCCGCCGCCCCTTCCCGTCCCGTCCCCGGGGCTGCGCCCCGGGCCCCCTCCGGCCCTGGACGGGCCTTGTCCTCAATCGCCGGACGGGCTGATTGACGCCGAACGGGCTGCCTGGTGACCGGCGGGCTAATGCACGCCCGACGGGTTTGTCGAGGTCAGGCCCTTCACCAGTTCGTCCGCGGCGCGGTACGGGTCCAGGTCGCCGGCGATGATGCGTTCGGCCAGTGCGTCCAGGCGGCGGTCGCCGTGGAGGTCGCCGATGCGTTCGCGCAGGGCCGTCACCGCGATGGTCTCGACCTCGCGGGAGGCGCGGGACAGGCGGCGGGCCGTCAGGACGCCGTGCTCCTCCATCCACGCGCGGTGCTTCTCCAGCGCCTCGACGACCTCGTCGACGCCCTCCGCGCGGGCGGCGACCGTCTTGACGATCGGGGGCCGCCAGTCGCCGGGGGCGCGGGACTCGCCGAGGCCCAGCATGTGGTTCAGCTCGCGGGCGGTGGCGTCGGCGCCGTCGCGGTCGGCCTTGTTGACGACGTAGACGTCGCCGATCTCCAGGATTCCGGCCTTCGCCGCCTGGATGCCGTCGCCCATGCCGGGGGCCAGCAGGACCACGGAGGTGTCGGCCTGGGAGGCGATCTCCACCTCCGACTGGCCCACGCCCACCGTCTCGACCAGGATCACGTCGCAGCCCGCCGCGTCCAGGACGCGGATGGCCTGCGGCGCGGCCCAGGCGAGGCCGCCCAGATGGCCCCGCGTGGCCATGGAGCGGATGTAGACGCCCGGGTCGGAGGCGTGCTCCGACATGCGGACGCGGTCACCCAGCAGGGCGCCGCCCGAGAAGGGGGACGACGGGTCGACGGCCAGGACGCCGACCCGCCTGCCCTGCTTGCGGTACGCCGTCACCAGGGCCGAGGTCGACGTGGACTTGCCGACGCCCGGAGAGCCGGTGAGGCCCACCACGTACGCGTTGCCGGTGAGCGGCGCCAGGGCCGCCATGACCTCCCTCAGCTGCGGGGACGCCCCCTCCACCAGGGAGATCAGCCGGGCCACGGCCCGCGGCCTGCCTTCCCTGGCCTGGGCGACCAGCGAGGAGACGTCCTGCATCACAGCTCCGTTCACGAGAGTTCACGAGACTTCACGACAGAAGGCACCGCACACCTGCGGAGAAGGCCCGGCTCAGGCCCTGGGCACCCGCACGATCAGCGCGTCGCCCTGGCCGCCGCCGCCGCACAGCGCCGCCGCGCCGACGCCGCCGCCACGCCGCTTCAGCTCCAGCGCCAGGTGCAGCACCAGCCGGGCTCCGGACATCCCGATCGGGTGACCCAGGGCGATGGCGCCGCCGTTGACGTTCACCTTTTCGGTGGAAACGCCGAGATCCTTCATTGACTGCACGGCGACCGCCGCGAAGGCCTCGTTGATCTCGATGAGGTCGAGGTCGGAGACCTCCAGGCCCTCCTTCTTCAGCGCGTGCCGGATCGCGTTGGACGGCTGCGACTGGAGGGAGTTGTCGGGACCGGCCACGTTGCCGTGGGCGCCGATCTCGGCGATCCAGTCCAGGCCCAGCTCCTGCGCCTTGGCCTTGCTCATCACGACCACGGCCGCCGCGCCGTCCGAGATCTGCGAGGAGGTGCCCGCGGTGATCGTGCCGTCCTTCGAGAACGCCGGGCGCAGCTTGCCGAGGGACTCGGTGGTGGTGTCGCCGCGGATGCCCTCGTCCTTGCTGAAGAGGACCGGGTCGCCCTTGCGCTGCGGGATCTCGACCGGGGTGATCTCGGCCTCGTAGATGCCGTTCTTCTGGGCGGCGGCGGCGCGCTGGTGGGACAGCGCGGCGATCTCGTCCTGCTCGGGGCGGGCGATGCCGAGGCGGGTGTTGTGCTTCTCCGTGGACTCGCCCATGGCGATGTTCTCGAAGGAGTCGGTCAGCCCGTCGTGCGCCATGGCGTCGAGCATCTGCACCGCGCCGTACTTGTAGCCCTCGCGGGACTTCGGGAGCAGGTGCGGGGCGTTGGTCATGGACTCCTGGCCGCCGGCCACGACCACGTCGAACTCGCCGGCCCGGATCAGCTGGTCGGCCAGCGCGATCGCGTCGAGGCCGGAGAGGCACACCTTGTTGATGGTGAGCGCCGGGACGTTCATCGGGATGCCGGCCTTGACGGCGGCCTGGCGGGCCGGGATCTGGCCCGCGCCGGCCTGGAGCACCTGGCCCATGATCACGTACTGGACCTGGTCGCCGCCGATCCCCGCACGGTCGAGGGCGGCCTTGATCGCGAAGCCGCCGAGGTCGGCCCCGGAGAAGGACTTCAGCGAGCCGAGCAGCCGCCCCATGGGGGTGCGGGCGCCCGCGACGATGACGGAGGTGGTGCCGTTCGTTGCGGATGATGCGGAAGTTGCGGAAGACATGAGCTGCGATCCCCTTCCGGCTGCACAGCCGAGGAGTGAACGAGGGTTTACTTCGAATGTACTGACGTGCGGTGGACCACGTCATCGGCCTTTCGGTGTGATCGCGCGCACGTTGCGTAACCACCGCGGCCGCGCTGCACTGAAACCATGCTGACGCGAATCGACCACATCGGGATCGCCTGCTTCGACCTGGACAGGACCGTGGAGTTCTACCGGGCCACCTACGGCTTCGAGGTGTTCCACTCCGAGGTCAACGAGGAGCAGGGCGTGCGCGAGGCCATGCTCAAGATCAACGACACCTCCGACGGGGGCGCCTCCTACCTGCAGCTTCTGGAGCCGACCCGCGAGGACTCCACCGTCGCCAAGTGGCTGGCGAAGAACGGCGAGGGGGTCCACCACATCGCTTTCGGTACGGCGGATGTGGACGCGGAGGCCGCCGGCATCAAGGACAAGGGCGTACGCGTTCTGTACGAAGAGCCCCGGCGCGGCTCCATGGGGTCACGAATCACCTTCCTGCACCCCAAGGACTGCCATGGCGTACTGACAGAACTGGTCACTTCGGCGGCTGTTGAGTCATCGGAGCACTGACCGACGTACATAAGGGCCGGTAGGGTTGGGCCTGGTCGCCGCTCGATGCGTGGTGACCGGGTCCCGCCGTTTTCGGCGGCGGGATCGCCGGGGTCCGGGTTTCGGGGGGCTGGGGCAGGGCAGCAGCCCACGTTCCGCCGTTGATCTGACACCATTCCCCGGGGGCCCCGTTCGGCGGATGGACGGGGCTCGGCCAGACTTGCGACCAGGGGACGGATGGGACCGCGCAGTGCGGGGCTACGAGAGCCAGGAGCGAGAGCCGGCGGCTGACGTCGACCACCTCTCTCGGTTCGAAGCCGAGATGAAGCGGCTGAGGACGGAGCGGGAAAAGGCGATCCAGCACGCCGAGGACCTCGGCTACCAGGTCGAGGTGCTGCGCGCGAAGCTGCACGAGGCGCGGCGCACCATCATGTCCCGGCCCGCGTACGACGGCGGTGACCTCGGCTACCAGGCCGAGCAGTTGCTGCGGAACGCCCAGCTGCAGGCCGACCAGCTCCGCGCGGACGCCGAGCGGGAGCTGAGCCAGGCGCGGGCGCAGACCCAGCGGATCCTCCAGGAGCACGCGGAGCAGGCGGCCCGGCTCCAGGCGGAGCTGCACCAGGAGGCGGTGACCCGGCGCCAGCAGCTCGACCAGGAGCTGGCGGAGCGCCGGCAGACCGTCGAGGCGCACGTCAACGAGAACGTGTCGTGGGCGGAGCAGTTGCGCGCCCGCACCGAGCAGCAGGCCCGCCGGCTCCTGGAGGAGTCCCGCGCGGAGACCGAGCAGGCGCTGGCCGCCGCCCGCGCGGAGGCGGAGCGGCTGACCTCCGAGGCCCGGCAGCGGCTGCAGAGCGAGGCCGAGTCGGCCCGCGCGGAGGCCGAGCAGATCCTGCGCCGGGCCCGCACGGACGCCGAGCGCCTGCTGAACGCCGCGTCCACCCAGGCCCAGGAGGCCACCGACCACGCCGAGCAGCTGCGCACGTCCACGGCGAGCGAGTCGGACTCCGCGCGCCGTCAGGCGCAGGAGCTCGGCAGGGCCGCCGAGCAGCGGCTGTCCGAGGCGGACACCGCGCTGCGCGAGGCCCGCGCCGAGGCGGAGAAGGTGCTCGCCGAGGCGAAGGAGTCCGCCGCGAAGGCGCTCTCCTCCGCCGAGTCCGCCAACGAGACCCGTACGCGCACCGCCAAGGAACAGGTGGCGCGGCTGGTCAGCGAGGCGACCAAGGAGGCCGAGTCCACCAAGGCGGACGCCGAGCAGCTGGTCGCGGACGCCCGCGCGGAGGCCGAGAAGATCGTCGCCGAGGCCGCCGAGAAGGCCCGCACGCTCACCGCCGAGGAGTCCGCCACCCAGCTCTCCAAGGCGGCCAAGACCGCCGAGGACGTGCTCAACAAGGCGTCCGAGGAGGCCAAGCGGACCACCAAGGCGGCGGCCGAGGAGGCCGAGCGGATCCGCCGGGAGGCCGAGACCGAGGCGGACCGGCTGCGCGCCGAGGCGCACGACATCTCCGAGCAGCTCAAGGGCGCGGCGAAGGACGACACCAAGGAGTACCGCGCCAAGACGGTCGAGCTGCAGGAGGAGGCCCGCCGGCTGCGCGGCGAGGCCGAGCAGCTGCGCGCCGACGCGGTCGCCGAGGGCGAGAAGATCCGCGCGGAGGCCCGCAAGGAGGCCGTGGCGCAGATCGAGGAGGCGGCGAGGTCCGCCGAGGAACTGCTCGCCAAGGCGAAGGCGGACGCCGACGAGCTGCGGTCGAACGCGCAGACGGACAGCGAGAAGGTGCGCACCGAGGCCATCGAGCGCGCCACGACGCTGCGCCGGCAGGCCGAGGAGACGCTGGAGCGCACCCGCAAGGAGGCCGAGCGGCACCGCGCGGACGTCGTCGAGCAGGCCGACGCGCTCAAGGAGGACGCCGAACGGGCCGCGCGCGAGCTGCGCGAGGAGACCGAGCGGGCCGTGGAGGCCCGCCGCACGGAGGCCGCGGGCGAACTGACCCGGCTGCACACCGAGGCCGAGGAGCGGCTCGCCGCCGCCGAACAGGCGCTGAGCGACGCGCGTGAGGAGGCCGCCCGGATCCGCCGGGAGGCGTCCGAGGAGGCCGAGCGGCTGCGCGCGGAGGCCGCCGAGCGGATCCGTGCGCTCCAGCAGCAGGCGGAGGCGGAGGCCGAACGGCTGCGCGACGAGGCCGCCGCGGACGCCTCGGCGTCCCGCGCGGAGGGCGAGTCCGTCGCCGTACGGCTGCGTTCGGAGGCCGCCGCCGAGGCGGAGCGGCTGAAGTCGGAGGCGCAGGACAGCGCCGACCGGATGCGCGCGGAGGCGCAGGCCGCCGCCGAGCGGATCGGCGCCGAGGCGTCGGAGACGCTGGCCGCCGCCCAGGAGGAGGCCGCCCGGCGGCGCCGCGAGGCCGAGGAACTCCTCGGCGCGGCGCGGCAGGAGGCCGGCCAGGAGCGCGAGCGGGCGCGGGAGCAGAGCGAGGAGCTGCTGGCCTCGGCCCGCACGCGGGTGGAGGAGGCGCAGGCCGAGGCCGTACGCCTGGTCGAGGAGGCGGACCGGCGCGCCACCGAGATGGTGTCGGCGGCCGAGCAGCACGCCCAGCAGGTGCGGGACTCCGTCGCGGGGCTGCACGAGCAGGCGCAGGAGGAGATCGCCGGGCTGCGTTCCGCCGCCGAGCACTCGGCGGACCGGACCCGCCGCGAGGCCGAGGAGGAGGCCGACCGGGTCCGCACCGACGCCTACGCGGAGCGGGAGCGGGCGTCCGAGGACGCGGGCCGGCTGCGGCGCGAGGCGCGGGACGAGACGGAGGCCGCGAAGACGCTGGCCGAGCGGACGGTGTCCGAGGCCATCACGGAGGCCGAACGGATCCGCGCGGAGGTGTCCGACCACGCCCAGCGGGTGCGCACGGAGGCGTCGGACGCGATCGCGGAGGCCGAGCAGGCGGCGTCGCGCACCCGGGCGGACGCCCGGGAGGACGCCAACCGGATCCGCTCGGACGCGGCGACGCAGGCGGACACGCTCATCACCGAGGCCCGCAGCGAGGCCGAGCGGCTCACCGACGAGACCCTGGCGGAGACCGACCGGCTGCGCACCGGGACGGTCGCCGAGGCCGAACGGGTGCGCGCGGAGTCGGTCGCCAAGGCGGAGAAGCTGATCGCGGACGCCACCGGGGACGCGGAGCGGCTGCGCGCCGAGGCCGCGGAGACGGTCGGCTCGGCGCAGCAGCACGCGGAGCGGGTCCGTCAGGAGGCCGAGCGGGTCAGGGCCGGCGCGGAGTCGGACGCCGAGCGGATGGTGTCGGCGGCGCGCGAGGAGGCGGAGCGGACGCTGGACGAGGCCCGCAAGGACGCCAACAAGCGGCGCTCCGAGGCGGCCGAGCAGGTGGACACGCTCATCACGGAGACCACCGCCGAGGCGGACAAGCTGCTCACCGAGGCGCAGCAGCAGGCGCAGAAGACGACGGCGGACGCCGAGGCGCAGGCGGACTCGATGGTCGGCGCGGCCCGCACCGAGGCGGACCGGCTGGTCTCCCAGGCGACCGTCGAGGGCAACTCGCGGGTGGAGAAGGCCCGTACGGACGCGGACGAGCTGCTGGTCGGCGCACGCCGGGACGCGACGCAGATCCGGGAGCGCGCGGAGGAGCTGCGCGACCGCATCACCGGTGAGATCGAGGAGCTGCACGAGCGGGCCCGCCGTGAGGCGGCGGAGACGATGAAGTCGACGGGCGACCGGTGCGACGCGCTCATCAAGGCCGCCGAGGAGCAGCTGGCCAAGGCGGAGGCGAAGGCCAAGGAGATCGTGTCCGAGGCCAACTCCGAGGCGGGCAAGGTGCGCATCGCCGCCGTGAAGAAGGCCGAGGGCCTGCTCAAGGAGGCGGAGCAGAAGAAGGCCTCGCTGGTGAAGGAGGCCGAGGAGCTGAAGGCCGAGGCGGTCCGCGAGGCGCGGCGCACGGTCGAGGAGGGGAAGCGGGAGCTCGAGGTGCTGGTGCGGCGCCGGGAGGACATCAACACCGAGATCTCCCGGGTGCAGGACGTGCTGGAGGCGCTGGAGTCCTTCGAGGCTCCCGGAGGCGCCAAGGACAACGGGGTCAAGGCGGGTGCCGCGGCCGGTGCGCCCCGCACCGGCGGCAAGTCATCCGATAGCTAGCAAAGCGGACCAAATCACCTGTCGGCGGAGGGCTTTGCCCAAGGCTTTGGCAAGCCTTCCGTCGGCGAGCCACTCAAAAGAGGTGTCATTCTCCGTATCAAACGTGCATCCGCTCGATGACACAGCGCTTCGGCCCCTAGGATTCCACCTATCACCTCACCGGTCTCTTTCGACAGGAACCCCATGAGCGACACTTCCCCCTACGGCTTCGAGCTTGTGCGGCGTGGGTACGACCGCGCTCAGGTGGACGAACGGATCTCCAAGCTCGTCTCCGACCGTGACAGCGCTCTCGCCCGCATCACCGCTCTGGAAAAGCGCATCGAGGAGCTTCACCTCGAGACGCAGAACGCCCAGGCCCAGGTCAACGACGCCGAGCCGTCGTACGCGGGTCTCGGCGCGCGCGTGGAGAAGATCCTCCGCCTCGCCGAGGAGGAGGCGAAGGACCTGCGCGAGGAGGCCCGTCGCGCGGCGGAGCAGCACCGCGAGCTCGCCGAGTCGGCCGCCCAGCAGGTGCGCAACGACGCCGAGTCGTACGCGGCCGAGCGCAAGGCGAAGGCCGAGGACGAGGGCGTCCGGATCGTCGAGAAGGCTCAGGGCGAGGCGTCCCAGCTACGCTCCGACGCGCAGAAGGACGCGCAGTCCAAGCGGGAGGAGGCGGACGCCCTCTTCGAGGAGACCCGCGCCAAGGCCGCGCAGGCCGCCGCCGACTTCGAGACGAACCTCGCCAAGCGCCGCGAGCAGTCCGAGCGCGACCTCGCGTCGCGTCAGCAGAAGGCCGAGAAGCGCCTCGCGGAGATCGAGCACCGCGCGGAGCAGCTGCGCCTGGAGGCCGAGAAGCTGCGCACCGACGCCGAGCGCCGTGCCCGCCAGACGGTGGAGACGGCCCAGCGTCAGGCGGAGGACATCGTGGCCGACGCCAACGCCAAGGCCGACCGGATCCGTTCGGAATCGGAGCGCGAGCTCGCGGCGCTGACCAACCGCCGCGACTCGATCAACGCCCAGCTCACCAACGTCCGCGAGATGCTGGCGACGCTCACGGGTGCCGCGGTGGCCGCCACCGGCGCTCCCGCCACGGACGACGAGCCGATCTCCCGCGGGGTTCCGGCCCAGCAGTCCCGGTAACACCCCGGCCGCCCGGCGACCGCACCTCGCGAAGCCCTCTGCCACTGCGGTGGCAGAGGGCTTCGTCCCGTTCTAGCGTGGCCGCATGATCGAGCTCGAGGGGCTGACCAAGCGGTACGGCGAGAAGGTGGCGGTCGACGATCTGACCTTCACCGTCAGACCGGGCATCGTCACGGGCTTCCTCGGCCCGAACGGCGCCGGCAAGTCGACCACCATGCGGATGATCCTGGGCCTCGACCACCCGACCGCCGGGGACGTGCGGATCGACGGCACGCACTACGACCGGCTGACGGACCCGCTGACGTACATCGGCGCCCTGCTGGAGGCCAAGGGCGTGCACCCCGGCCGCAGCGCCTACAACCATCTGCTGTGCCTCGCGCAGAGCAACGGCATCCCGGACCGGCGGGTGCGCGAGGTACTGGACACGGTCGGGCTGACAGCGGTGGCGCGGAAGAAGGCCAAGGGGTTCTCGCTCGGCATGGGGCAGCGGCTCGGCATCGCGGCCGCGCTGCTGGGCGACCCGCGGATCCTGATGTTCGACGAGCCGGTCAACGGCCTCGACCCCGAGGGCATCCACTGGATCCGCACCCTGATGAAGTCCCTCGCCGCCCAGGGCCGTACGGTCTTCGTCTCCTCCCACCTGATGAGCGAGATGGCGCTGACCGCCGACCACCTCGTGGTGATCGGCCAGGGCCGGCTGCTCGCCGACACCTCGATGGCCGAGTTCATCGAGCACAACTCCCGCTCCTACGTCCGGGTCCGCACCCCGCAGCGCGAGCGGCTGCTGGACGTGCTGCACCAGTCCGGGATCACCGCCGTGGAGGACGAAGACGGGGCGCTGGAGGTGGACGGCTCCAAGGCCGAGTACATCGGGGAGCTGGCCTCCCGGCACCAGCTGGTGCTGCACGAGCTGAGCCCGCAGCAGGCGTCCCTGGAGGAGGCGTTCATGCGGTTGACCGCGGAGTCGGTGGAGTACCACGCGCACACCGGCGCCGGCACGCCCGAGCCCCCGCAGCGGTGGGGCGCCGACTGGGAGAGGGGCTGAGCATGGCGGCAGCACAGGTCGTCCGGTCGGAGTGGACCAAGATCCGGTCGGTGGCGTCCACGGTGTGGACGCTCTCCCTGGCGGTGGTCGTCACCATCGCGCTCGGCATGCTGATCTCGGCGCTGTCGAAGAACGAGTTCGACACCATGAGCGCCCGGGACCGGCTCTCCTTCGACCCGACCTTCATCAGCTTCGCCGGGATGAGCCTCGGACAGCTGGCGATGATCGTGTTCGGGGTGCTGGTGGTGTCGAACGAGTACAGCACCGGCATGATCCGCGCCTCGCTCGCCGCGGTCCCGCGGCGCGGCACGTTCCTGTTCAGCAAGCTGGCGGTGGCCACGGCGCTCGCCCTCGTGGTCGCGATGGCCACCAGTTTCGCCGCGTTCTTCCTGGGCCAGGCGATGCTCGGCGAGCACCGGGCGTCCCTCGGGGACGACGGGGTGCTGCGGGCGGTGATCGGCGGCGGCCTCTACATGACGCTGATCGCGCTGTTCTCGATGGGCGTCGCGGCGATGCTGCGCTCCCCCATGCTGTCGCTGGGTATCCTGATGCCGTTCTTCTTCCTGATCTCCAACATCCTCGGCAACGTCGACGTCACCAAGAAGGTCGGCCGGTTCCTGCCCGACCAGGCGGGCAGCAAGATCATGCAGGTGGTGCCGCCCCTGGACGACGACACCCCGTACGGGCCCTGGGGCGGCCTGGGCATCATGGCGCTGTGGGTGCTCGCCGCGGTCGCCGGGGGCTACGTACTGCTGAGGAGGCGGGACGCGCAGTGAGCGGCCGCGCGGCAGCGGTTTTTACCTCCGCTTGAGCGGAACCGTCAGCGCCTCGATATCCTCCTAACCCTTACGGGGGCGTGTGCCCCGCTGTCCTGAACCTTTTGATGGGTGCGGAGCATGATCGAGGCAGTCGGCCTGACCAAGCGGTACGGCGACAAGACCGCTGTGTACAACCTTTCCTTCCAGGTACGGCCCGGCGCCGTCACCGGGTTCCTGGGTCCGAACGGCTCGGGCAAGTCGACGACGATGCGGATGATCCTCGGCCTCGACAACCCCACCGCGGGACAGGTGACGATCGGCGGCTACCCCTACCGGAGGCTGCCCAACGCCGCCCGTCAGGTCGGCGCGCTGCTGGACGCCAAGGCGGTGCACGGCGGCCGGTCCGCCCGCAACCACCTGCTGAGCCTGGCCCAGCTGTCGGGCATCCCGGCCCGCCGCGTGGACGAGGTGCTGGGCGTGGTCGGCCTGCACGACGTGGCGCGCAGACGGTCCAAGGGCTTCTCCCTCGGCATGGGCCAGCGCCTCGGCATCGCCGCCGCGCTGCTCGGCGACCCCCAGGTGCTGCTGTTCGACGAGCCGGTCAACGGCCTCGACCCCGAGGGCATCCTCTGGGTGCGCAACCTGATGAAGGCGCTGGCCGCCGAGGGCCGCACGGTCTTCGTCTCCTCCCACCTGATGAGCGAGATGGCGCTGACCGCCGACCACCTCATCGTCATCGGTCGCGGACAGCTGCTCGCCGACATGAGCGTGACGGAGTTCATCTCCGCCAACTCCGCCGACTTCGCCCGGGTGCGCACCCCCGACACCGAGCCGCAGCACCGCGAGAAGCTGTCGGCCGCGATCACCGAGGCCGGCGGCCATGTGCTGCCCGAGCAGGACGGCGCGCTGCGGGTGACGGGACTGCCGCTGCCGCGCATCAGCGACGTCGCCCACGCCGCCGACGTACGGCTGTGGGAGCTCTCGCCGCACCAGGCCTCGCTGGAGGAGGCGTACATGCGGATGACGCAGGGCGCCGTCGACTACCGGTCGACGACCGACCAGCGGCAGGGGCTCCAGCAGCCGCTGCCGCCGGGCGCGCAGCCGCCGATGCCGGTGCCGGGACAGGGCCAGCCCGGCTGGTACGCGCCGCCGCCGCCCCAGCAGGGCGGTCAGCCGTTCGCCGCGCCGCAGGGCGCGCCGGTCCAGGCCCCCGCGGGCCCGTACGGCGCTCCGGGCGCCCCCGGAGCGGCCCCGGGCGCCCCCGCGCCCAACCCGTACGCGCAGCACGCCCCGCAGGCGCCCCAGGCGCCGCAGGCCCCGGCGGTCCCGCCCGCCGCGCCCCCGGCCGCTCCCGCCGCGGCCCCGACCAAGCCCGAGGACGCCCGATGAGCACGCCCCCGCCCCCGATGCCGCAGACCGCCGCACCCGACTGGCAGGCGTCCGCCGGCGCCCCGCAGCCCGGTTACACCTCGCCGATCCCGGTGGTGCGCACCCACCTCGGGCACGCGCTCGTCTCCGAATGGACGAAGATCAAGTCCGTGCGCTCGACGGTGTGGACGCTGGGCGTGTTCGCGCTGCTGGTCCTCGGCATCGGCACGCTGACCGGCCTGGTGGTGTCGAGCTCCGACCCCGACCTGGGCGGCGAGAGCCCGCTGGCCCTCGGCTTCTTCGGACTGCTGCTCGGCGCGATGTGCATCATCACGCTGGGCGTGCTGACGACCGCCTCGGAGTACGGCACCGGCATGATCCGCACCACGATGGTCGCCTGCCCGTCGCGCGCCCGCGTGCTCACGGCGAAGGCCCTGGTGTTCTTCCTGATCGCCTTCGTGGTCACCCTGGTCTGCGCCACGCTGGTCGGCTTCCTGCACGTGGCGCTGCTGGAGAGCCACAACGCCACGGCGCCGTCCGGCGAGGAGTGGCTGAAGGGCACCGTCGGCGTCTCGCTCTACGTCGCGCTGCTCGGCACGCTGTCGCTGGCGATCGGGTCGATCATCCGGCACTCGGCGGGCGCCATCACCCTCATGATCGGTGCCGTGCTCGCCCCGCTGGTGATCGCGCTGTTCATGTTCTCGTCCTCGCTGCAGGACGTGCAGCAGGCGCTGTTCGAGTACTCCATCCCGAACCAGATGAGCATCTTCTACGCCAACTCCCTGACGGAGTCCGGCCCGTCCGGCTGGGACCCGCTGTGGATCATGCTGGTCGCCGCGGCGGCCGCGCTCGCCGGCGCCTTCGCCCTGCTGGAGAAGCGGGACGTGTAACGGCGTATCAGAACCTCGGCGCGTTCCGGGACCGCTGCACCCGCGTGGTGCGGCGGTCCTTGGCGTTCCAGCACGCCTTGTGCCAGTGCCGGCGGTCGTCGACGCCCGCGTGCTCGGGCCAGGCCACCACGTGCGGCACACCGTCCGGGATCAACTGGTCGCAGCCGGGGCAGCGGTAGGCCTTGCCGTGGGCGCTGGCGCCCGCCACGTGACGCACGCTCCACTCCTCGCCCCGCCAGCTCTCCGTGGACTGCCAGCCGCCGTAGCGGCCGGAACGGTCGTCCTCGGCGCTCGGGCCGGACGAACCGGTTCCGTTGGGTCGGTTGCGACGCGGGGACACAGGACACCTCACCGGGCTATACAGGATGCTGGGGCCGCTTCCCAGCCTACGCGGCGCGAGCAGGGGTACACGTACGGCACCAATCCGCCACAAGTCCCCTCCGCGGTGATGCGGCTCCCCCCTTCCGAGCGGCCGATTCTGCAGACAATCCGCAAAGTCCCCCGCCCGGCCGTGTCCTCGGCACGTGTCAGACGGTTATTCCCTGCGGGGGAGCTCCGCGTCGGAGCCAAGGAAGCAGGAAAAGTGATGCGCGTTGGAAGTTTCGTGTTGGCCGCCCAGTTCCCCGGGCAGGGCGAGGGGGAGGCGCTGCACCGCGCGGTCCGCTCGGCCGAGGTCGCCGAGGAGGCCGGGCTCGACACGGTCTGGCTGGCCGAACACCACTTCGTGCCCTACGGCACCTGCCCGTCGGCCGTCACCCTGGCCGCGCTGCTGCTCGGCCGCACCCGCCGGCTGCGGGTCGGCACGGCGGTCAGCGTGCTGCCCACCGTCCACCCCGTGGCCCTCGGCGAACAGGCCGCGCTGCTGCACCTCACGAGCGGCGGCCGGTTCTCGCTGGGCCTCGGGCGCGGCGGGCCGTGGGTCGACCTGGAGGTGTTCGGGGCCGGACTGGAGGCGTACGAGAGCGGGTTCCCGGAATCACTCGATCTGCTGGTGCGCTGGCTGCGCGAGCCGTCCGTCGCGGCCGACGGCGAGCGGTTCCGCTTCCGTGAGGTGCCCGTCGTCCCGCGCCCGTCGGAGGACCTGGACGAGGCGGAGGGCCCCGAGGTCGTGGTCGCCTGCACCTCCCCGGCGAGCGTGCGGCTGGCCGCCGAGCGCGGACTGCCGATGCTGCTCGGGATGCACATCGGGGACGAGGAGAAGGCCGAGATGGTCGCCCTGTGGCGGAGCCACGCGCGCGCCTGCGGGCGGCCGGCGCGGGAGATCCACGGCGCGGGCCATGTCTCGGCCGGTGTCTGCCAGATCGCGGACCGGCGCACGGACGCGGCGGAGACGCTGCTGAAGGCGATGCCCGGCTGGCTGAGGCAGGGGCTGGAGGCCCATGTCACGGTCGACGGCCGGGAGCGGCGGATGCGCGACCCGCTGGCGTACACCGAACTGCTCTGCGGGCTGCACCCGGTGGGCACCCCGCGGCTGTGCGCCGACCGGCTCGCCGCGACCAGCGAGCGCACCGGCATCTCCCGCTTCGCCCTGCTCGTCGAGGGTTCCGGCGATCTGGCGGCGACGGAGGAGAACGTACGCCGGCTCGGGGCCGAGGTGCTGCCCCGGCTGGCCTGAGCCGGCGGTTTCCACGGAGGCTTGCCGCCCCTGTACAGACTGCACCTCCCGCGTACGGAGCGGCAAGCAACGAGGGAGCGCGTCAGCAGTCGCGGAGCTCCGCCGACTGGTTGAGCACCTGACTGCGCACCGAGGTGAAGCGGGCCAGCTTCTCGTCGACCGAGGAGTCAAGCGGGAACACGGCCACCCGGTGGCAGTTCTGGAAGGCCAGCCGTACACCGAAGTGCCGTTGCAGCGCACCGCGTATCGCGTCACTCGCGAGCGCACGCAGCAGCTGACCGCGTGCCTGCTCGTCCGGCGGGGGCGTCTGGTTGTCGGCGAAGGGTCCGCCGTCCACCTTCAGCTGGGCCACCAGGGAGCTGATCATCTCCCATGCGAAGGGCAGGGAGGTCCGGACGCAGTCGACGAATTCAGCTTCGTCGACCTCGCCTCGCTCGGCCTGTTCGAGTAGGGCCGGTGAGACGTCGAGCGACATGGGTTCTCCTCTCGCACCCCCGAAGAACAGGGGTTGCCTGACAGATAGGGGAGTGCGCGACATCGGACACGCTGCGTACACAGTTCGCGACCTCCCGTTCAATACCGTAAGCACCGGACGGTGACGGCACCAGGAGAATGCGTGGATGCGGAACTTCCTGTGGGCCGGTAATCGGCCATCGCCGAACACGCGTTTTCCAGGAGATTCAGGACGCGTCCCGTGGGTCGCCCGGGGCGGGTGAGAGGGCGGATCGCGCCGACCCCGGCCGGTCGAGTAGCGTTGCCGACCATGCGTCTCGTCATTGCCCGCTGCTCCGTGGACTACGCCGGGCGGCTCACCGCGCACCTGCCGTCGGCACCCCGTCTGATCCTGGTCAAGGCGGACGGCAGCGTCTCGATCCACGCCGACGACCGGGCCTACAAGCCCCTGAACTGGATGTCGCCCCCCTGCACACTGAAGGAGGGCGCCGGCGAGGAGGAGGGCGTCTGGACCGTCGTCAACAAGGCGGGCGAGAAGCTCATCATCACGATGGAGGAAGTCCTCCACGACTCCTCGCACGAACTGGGCGTCGACCCCGGCCTGATCAAGGACGGCGTGGAAGCGCACCTCCAGGAACTGCTCGCCGATCGCATCGAGATCCTGGGCGAGGGCTACACCCTCGTCCGCCGCGAGTACATGACGGCGATCGGACCGGTCGACATCCTGTGCCGGGACGCCGAGGGGCGGACCGTCGCGGTGGAGATCAAGCGGCGCGGCGAGATCGACGGCGTCGAGCAGCTCACGCGCTATCTGGAGCTGCTGAACCGCGATCCCCATCTGGCGCCGGTGCGGGGCGTGTTCGCCGCGCAGGAGATCAAGCCGCAGGCACGGGTCCTGGCGACGGACCGGGGCATCGGCTGCCAGGTCCTCGACTACGACGCGATGCGCGGCATCGAGGACGACAAGCTGCGCCTGTTCTGACCCACGGCATACGGAAGGGCCGGGTTCCGTCGGGAACCCGGCCCTTCCGCGTGCCTACGGGATCAGATCACCTGCTCCGGACCGCCGGACGGGCCGGTGTCGCCGCCCTGCGGGGCGCTCGCGCTCGTCTCCACCGGAGCGGACGAGGCGGGGCCGCTCGCGGTGTCGGTGGTGGACGGTTCCTCCGGCGGCGTGGTCTCCGTCTCGGTCGGCTCCGGCGTGGTCTCGGTCTCGGTCGGCTCCGGCGTGGTGGTGCCGGAAGACGTGGGCGGCTTGGGTGTCGTGGGCTTCGAGGTCGGCGACTTCGAAGGCGACTTGGACGGCGACTCGGTCGGGTCGTCCGGTTCCGTCGGCCCGCCCGGCCCGTCCGACGCCCCGCCCGAGGAGGTGGGCGTCGGGGTCGGGTCGTCCGCGGTGCCCGGTGTGCCGTCCGGGCCCGGGTCGGTCGGCCGGCTGGTGGCCTCGCCGGTGTCGCCGGTGTCGTCACCGGCCGCCGGGTCGGCGCCGAGGCTGCCGTCGTCGACGCCCTGGCTGGCGGACGGGTTGACGCCGACGTTCTCGGACGGGGTGCCGGCGTCGTTCTCCGACGTGGCGCCGAGCGTGACCACCGTGCCAAGGACGGCGACGAGCAGCGCGCCGGCGCCGGCCGCCACCAGATTGCGCCGGGCCAGGCCCTTCAGCCCACCGCCCGCCTTCGCCGGCGGCGCGACCGGGGACGGCACCGTGCGGTGGACGACCAGGCCGGTCTCGGAGGGCGGCTGGAGCTCGGGGAAGGCCGTCGGCGCCCCGCGGGGCGGCGGGGCCGACTCCTCGTACTGGGCCTCGGGCACCTCCTCCCCCGCGGTCGGCATCAGCGCCAGCGGGACGCCGGAGCGGTCGGCGACGAGGGCCAGCGCACGGCGGCCCGCGACGGTGCCGCGCTTGTCGGCGAGGGCGCCGCGCAGCGCGATGGACGCCTCCAGTTCGGCGCGCGACCGGTCGAGCTGTCCGGCGCACAGCGCGTGGATGCCGAGCTCGTGGTGGAAGTAGGCCTGCTCCGGCACGTCCCCGGCGAGCCGGGCGGCCTCCGCGCCGGCCCGCAGCGCCCGCTCCCAGGCGCCCCAGTACAGGCCCGAGGCGAACGCGGGCGCGGCGGCGCGGGCCAGCCGGACGGCGGTGCCCTGCTCGTCCTCGGCGGCGTCCGGGGCGAGCGGCGACAGCACGGTGAGGGCGGCGAGCACCGCGTCCGCCTCGGCGCACACCCGCTCCGGGGTGACCGAGGGGTGCCCGGCCCACCAGGCGTAGTGCTCGGCCGCGGCGCGGGCCTGCTCCTCGGCGTCGTCGGCGTAGCCGGCGGCCTCCAGCTGGGCGGGCACCCCGGCGGCGAGCCGGTAGCGGGAGCCGACCGGGGAGACCAGTCCGCAGACGGCCAGTTCGCCGAGGGCGGCGTCGGCGTGGGTGTCGCCCACCAGGGCGGGCAGGTGCGCCTGGTGGGGCACCTCACCGCCGAGCGCGACGGCGAACCGCAGGGTGGCGCGGGCGGAGGCGCTGAGCCGGGAGGCGAGCAGCGGGGCGGGCGCGGCGGCCTCGCCGAGCGAGGGCAGCGGGACCTCGTCGGCCTCCACCGCGTCCTGGGGCGTGTCGGAGGGCCATACGTCCTCGAAGACGCCGAACTCGTCGACGGCGTCCGCGCCGGCCCGGAGCCGGTCGCGCTGCCGCAGCAGGGCGCCGGCCTGGACGAAGCGCAGCGGCAGGCCCTCGGACTCGAACCAGAGGTCGCCGGCCCAGTTCGACTCGTCCTCGGTGAGGGCGCGGCCGACGGCGCGCTCCAGCAGGTCGAGTCCGGCCGCACGGTCGAGACCCTCGAGGACGACCTCCTCGACGCCGGCGTCGGCGGACGGCTCGGGCACGTCGGGGGTGGCGCCGAGCAGGAAGGCGCACTCGGGGGTGGCGTCCAGCAGCCCGTCCAGGGCGGCGCCGCCGAACTCCAGGTCGTCGAGGACGACGACGGCGCCGATCTCCCGGACGTGGCCGACGAGTTCGTCCCGGTCCGGGCGGTGCAGGGGCGCGTCGTGGACGGCGTAGAAGAGGTCGTGCAGCAGGTCGTCGGCGGAGCGGCGGAGGCCGTTCAGCCGGACGACGCCGTCGGGGGCGAGGTCCGCGCAGTCCTCGGCGACGGTGTCGAGGAGCCGGGTGCGGCCGGAGCCGGCGGGGCCGGTGAGGCGTACGGAGCGGCCGCGGGCGAGCAGCCGGACCAGCTTCTCGCGCTCGTCCTGACGGGCCAGCAACGGCAGCACGGGCTGCGCGGGGCCGGGCGGGACGGGCGGCCTGGCGGCGCGCTCCGCCTCGGCGCGCTCGGCCTCGGTCAGCTTCACGGGGCGGGCCGGCCGTTCGGCGGGCGGGCAGGGCTCGATCTCGCTGCCGTCGACGGGGTTGACGGTCAGCAGGAAGTCGCCGGAGACGAGCTGCACGGTGCGGGCGAGCGCGGGCGCGTGCTGTCCGAAGTCGGAAGTGAGGGATTCCCTGGGAGGACGCGGGCGCGGCGCTGGACCGTCACCTTCCCGGCCGTACTCCTCGGGTCCCGGGTTGTTCGGGTCCATAGGTCCTAGCCCCCCAAAAGCGTCGTGTGCCTGAAGCCCCTCCCGGCCTTGCTGCACACCGCGCTGTCGCTTCTGGTCCGGGCCCGCTCAGGGGTTGCAAGGCAGCGGGCAGCCGAACCCTAAACCTTCGCCCAGTATCTACGACAGTCCGGGGTACCGCGCGGTCCGAGACATCACGGTCTCGTGAGGATTGTGCGCGCGTCGCACGGTTCGCCGAGGCCGGTCCGGGTACCGCCGTTCGTCACCGGTACACCTGTACGACCTCATACGCGGGGCAGTGTGTCCACCCCGATGCCTCCCTCGATGGCCAGGATCCGGTGCAGCCGGGTGGCCACCAACAGGCGCTGCATCTGCGGCGGCACGTCGCGCAGCACCAGGCGCCGGCCGCAGCGGCCGGCCCGCCGGTGGGCCCCCATGATCACACCGAGTCCGGTGGCGTCCCAGGAGTCCAGGTCGGACAGGTCCAGCACCAGGTCGCCGACTCCGTCGTCGACCGCCGAGTGCAGGACCGTACGGGCGTCCGCCGCGCTGCGGACGTCGAGGCGGCCCCCGACGACCAGTTCGGCTTGGTCGCCCCTGATGTACATATGCACTCCCCTTGATGCGTCTCGTGCTCCGCGTTTTCTGATGGCCGGTAATGCAACCTCTGACTGCGTGGCGGCGGCGGAGGTTGCTACCTGTAAGCGAACCGATACCGAATTCACCCCGGCGTGTGATGCACGCCGGGGTGGGTGCGCGGTGTCAGTGCCCGTAGAAGCCCTGCCCGCTCTTGCGGCCGATGTCACCGGCGTCAACCATCCGGCGCATCAGCTCGGGAGCGGCGAACTTCTCGTCCTGGGACTCGGTGTAGATGTTGTCGGTGGCGTGCAGCAGGATGTCGACGCCGGTGAGGTCGGCGGTGGCCAGCGGTCCCATGGCGTGGCCGAAGCCCAGCTTGCAGGCGAGGTCGATGTCCTCGGCGCTCGCCACGCCCGACTCGTAGAGCTTGGCGGCCTCGACGACGAGGGCGGCGATGAGGCGGGTGGTGACGAAGCCGGCGACGTCGCGGTTGACGACGATGCAGGTCTTGCCGACCGACTCGGCGAACTCGCGGGTCCTGGCGAGGGTTTCGTCGCTGGTCTTGTAGCCGCGGACCAGTTCGCACAGCTGCATCATCGGGACCGGGGAGAAGAAGTGGGCGCCGACGACCCGCTCCGGGTGCTCCGTCACGGCCGCGATCTTGGTGATCGGGATGGCGGAGGTGTTGGAGGCGAGGACGGCGTCCTCCCGCACGATCTTGTCGAGGGCCCGGAAGATCTCGTGCTTGACCTCGAGCTTCTCGAACACGGCCTCGACGACGACGTCGGCGTCCGCGCAGGCGTCCAGGTCGGTGGTCGCGGTGATCCGGGCCAGGGCGGCGTCGGCGTCGTGCGCCTCCAGCCTGCCCTTGCTCACGAACTTGTCGTACGACGCCTTGATCCCGTCGGTACCGCGCGTGAGCGCCTCGTCGGTGACGTCCCGCAGTACGACGTCCCAGCCCGCTTGCGCGGAGACCTGGGCGATTCCGGACCCCATGAGACCGGCCCCGATGACGGCGAGCTTCCCAGCCACTGTGCGACTCCCCTTTGAATTCGACACGCTCACACACTGTTTCTGTACGTCACTGGCGGACATTAGCGGCAGCGGGAGGCCGTGTGAGGGGTTAGTAATGCGTGTCACGGTCTCACGGGGTGAGACACCCATCACGTCGGGCGGGTCCGGCGCGCCCGCGTTCCCCCGGTCCGCGCGGAGGGCCGGAACGCCCGCGCGAGCAGGTCACGGCCGCACTCTCCCCCGGCCGCCAACCCCCCGCGTTCACCCCGGTGTTGTTGACGCGCGTAGCACTCTGCCGCAGTCTGTCGGAAGCTGCCGCTCAGGCGGCCGCGCACATCCATTCGGCGAAGATGTCGGGAGTCCGGAATGCTCAGACGCGCAACACGCACCCTTCTTTCCATTGTCATGGTCATGGCTGGCACGGTCCTGGGTGTCGGCGCCACGGCGGGAACCGCCCAGGCCGACACCTGCTACACCTGGAACCGCACCCTGTCCCAGGGTTCCTCCGGCAGCGATGTGACGCAGCTGCAGATCCGGGTGGCCGGCTGGGTGACCTCGGGCGAACGGCTCGCGTACGACGGCAGCTACGGCGCCCGCACCGCGGCGGCCGTCAAGAAGTTCCAGGCGGCCTACGGACTGGCCGCCGACGGCGTCGCGGGCCCCGCGACCTTCAGCAAGATCTACGCGCTGCAGGACGCCGACTGCACGCCCGTCCACTTCAGCTACTCCGAGCTCAACAAGTGCAACTCCGACTGGTCGGGCGGCGCGGTCTCGGCGGCCACCGCCAAGTCGAACGCCCTGAAGACCATGTGGAAGCTGGAGGCGATGCGGCACGCCCTCGGTGACGTGCCGATCAACATCTCCAGCGGCTTCCGCTCCTACGCCTGCAACAACGCGGTCGGCGGCGCGTCCAGCAGCCGTCACCTCTACGGCGACGCGGCCGACCTCGTCGGCTCGCCGAGCTTCTGCACCCTGGCCCGCCAGTCCCGCGTCCACGGCTTCTCCGAGATCCTGGGCCCGGGCTACCCCGGCCACAACGACCACACCCACGTGGCCTTCGACCCGTCCCCGTACTGGTCCGCGCCCTCCTGCGGGATCTGACCGACCCTGCCCCACCCGCACCGCCCGACGGCACGGCGGGCCACTCCCGCACAGCGGCGAGCCGGCCCGCCGTGCCGCCCGGACGCGGCCCGGTTCAGCCGCGCACCGCGTAACCGAGCACCCGGTCGCCGAGCAGTTCCTCGATGTCGTCGACCAGCGCGAGCATCTCGCGCGACACCTCGGCCGGCGCGCGGCCCTTGACCATCTCCCGGCCGATCGCGGTGAACACCGTGCTGTGGATCCAGCAGATCTGACCGGCCACCAGCCCCGGCAGCGGATCGCCGGACGCGGCGTCCGTCTCCTCCCTGAGCGCCGCCTCCAGGTTGTCCTGGACCTCCTGCTGCAGGCTCCAGAGGCGGGAGCGCAGCTGCGGGGAGTCGTGGATCACCCGCATGAAGCGGTCGTAGCCCTCCATCAGGCCGACCCGGGGCGACACCGCCTCGATGTCGGCGCGCAGTTCGCGCAGGACCGCCCGGGCCGCGGACTCGCCCGTGTCACGGGCGCGGACCCAGCGGGCGAGCTGGTCGACGACGCCGCTGGAGCGGTCGAAGAAGAGGTCCTCCTTGGCGGGGAAGTAGTTGTAGACCGTGTTCACGGACACGTCGGCGGCCTCCGCCACCTCCGCCATCGTCACGGTCACGAAGCCGTGCTCCAGGAAGAGCCCGGTGGCGATGTCCGAGATCCGCTGCCTGGTCTCACGCTTCTTGCGCTCCCTGAGCCCCTCTGCCATGCCCTCATCGTAGGCAGTCCCGAAGATCACTGACATCTCTCAAAACTTGGAGGCGTTGCAAAATTTCAATGCCTCTGTTTTTCTGGGGTCATGACCATCATCAGTACGGCCGGTCTGGCCCGTACCTTCCAGACGAAACGCGGCCCGGTGGACGCGGTGCGCGGCATCGACCTGACCGTCCGCGAAGGGGAGATCCTCGGCTTCCTCGGCCCCAACGGAGCCGGCAAGACCACCACCCTGCGGATGCTCACCACCCTGCTCGCGCCGACCGGGGGCGCGGCCACCGTCGCCGGTTACGACCTCGCGACCGAACCGGACGCGGTGCGGCGCGTCTGCGGCTACGTGGCGCAGTCCGGCGGCGTCGATCCCCAGATCACCGTGCGGGAGGAACTCGTCACCCAAGGGAGGCTCTACCGGCTCACCCGGGCCCGCGCGGCCGAGCGCGCCGAGGAGCTGGCCGCCGACCTGGACCTGACCGGGCTGCTCGACCGCAAGTGCGCCACCCTCTCGGGCGGGCAGCGGCGCCGCCTGGACATCGCGATGGCGCTCACCCACCGCCCGAAGGTGCTGTTCCTGGACGAACCGACGACCGGCCTCGATCCCGGCAGCCGCGCCGACCTCTGGGAACTGGTGCGCAGACTGCGCGACGAGCACCGCACCACCGTCTTCCTGACCACCCACTACCTCGACGAGGCGGACGCGCTCGCGGACCGGCTGGTGATCGTCGACGGCGGCGCCGTCGTCGCCGAGGGCACCCCGGACGCCCTGAAGCTGCGGTACGGCGGCTCGGCCGACGCCTCCCTCCAGGACACCTTCCTCGCCATCACCGGCCGCGACACCTCGCCGGCCGACGCCGCCCCCGTAGCCGTATAGGACACCGACGACCGTGCTGCTCCACGACACCGCGCTCATCTACGGGCGCTATCTGCGACAGTCCCTGCGGTCCCGCTTCGCGCTGCTCTTCGGCGTGCTGATGCCGCTGCTGTACCTGCTGTTCTTCGGTCCGCTGCTGACCGATCTGCCGCTCGGCGGGCAGGGCAGCTCCTGGCAGCTGCTGGTCCCCGGACTGCTGCTGCAACTCGGCCTGTTCGGCGCCTCGTTCTCCGGCTTCATGATCATTCTCGAGAAGGGGCAGGGGGTGGTCGAGCGGATGCGGGTCACTCCCGTCAGCCGCCTCGCCCTGCTGCTGGGCCGGGTCCTGCGGGACGCCACCGTGTTCGTCTTCCAGGCGGTGCTGCTGGTCCTGGCGGCGCTGGTGATGGGGCTGCGGGCCCCCCTGGCCGGTGTGCTGATCGGCTTCGTCTTCGTCGCCCTGCTGACCGTGTCGCTGGCCGCGCTGTCCTACGCGCTCGCCATGAAGGTCGCGACCCCGCAGGGCTTCGGGCCGACGGTCAACGCGCTGACCATGCCGTCCATGCTGCTGTCGGGCCTCATGCTGCCGATGACGCTCGGCCCCGGCTGGCTCGACGTCCTGTCACACCTGATGCCGTTCCGCTACCTGGTGGACGCGGTGCGGGACGCCTACGTCGGCGCGTACGCGACGGCGCACATGCTGTACGGCTCGCTGGTGGCCGTCGCGCTCACCCTGATCGCCGTGACAGTGGGCACACGCGTCTTCCGGACGGCCGGAGCGTAACTAGGCTGGTCGCATGGTCAACCTGACGCGTATCTACACGAGGACCGGCGACAAGGGCACCACCCATCTCGGTGACATGTCCCGGGTCGCCAAGACCGATCTGCGGATCTCCGCCTACGCGGACGCCAACGAGGCGAACGCGGTGATCGGTACGGCGATCGCGCTCGGCGGTCTGGAACACGAGGTCGTCCAGGTCCTCACCCGCGTGCAGAACGACCTGTTCGACGTGGGCGCCGATCTGTCGACGCCGGTGGCGGAGAACCCCGAGTACCCGCCGCTGCGGGTCGAGCAGTTCTACGTCGACCGGCTGGAGGCGGACTGCGACCGCTTCAACGACCAGCTGGAGAAGCTCCGCTCCTTCATCCTGCCGGGCGGCACGCCGGGCGCTGCCCTGCTGCACCAGGCGTGCACGGTCGTACGGCGGGCCGAGCGCGCCACCTGGGCCGCCATGGAGGTCCACGGCGAGACGATGAACCCGCTCACCGCCACCTACCTCAACCGCCTCTCCGACCTTCTGTTCATCCTGGCGCGCATCGCCAACAAGGAGACCGGGGACGTGCTGTGGGTGCCGGGCGGGGAGCGCTGAACCGGGCCCGCCCTCAGCGGCGGGCCCTCTCCTCCACCTCGGCGGGCCGGTTCCCGGACCCGCCCGCCGGGGCCTTCTTCGGCCAGATCCAGTAGGCCAGGGCCACCAGGCCGTGGATACCGGCCACTCGCCAGGCCGTGAACCGCCAGTCCTCCAGGGAGGTGGTGCGGCCGGGGTCACCGACGTACCAGATGGCGAGCTGGAGCAGCACGGTGGCGACCGCGGCGCCCGTCAGCGTGCCCAGCCACACCTTGGTCTCGTGCCGGGCGCGGGCCATGCCATAGCGCGGCGGCCCGGCCGGCCTGGGCGCGCCGGCCAGGCGGTGGGCGGCGTGGCCGTCGAGCCACTTCACCGTGCGGTGGCCGTGGCCCACTGTGTAGCCGATGTAGAGGGCGGCCAGCCCGTGCGTCCAGTTCGGCTCCGCGCCGTTCTTCAGGTCCAGTGCGGTGACCACCAGCAGGACAACCTCCAGCAGCGGCTCGCACAGCAGCAGCGCCAGCCCGGTGCGCGGCATCCTCAGCAGGTACCGGCAGGCCAGTCCGGCGGCCAGCAGCACCCAGAAGCCGATCTCACAGGCGGCGATCAAGGCGACGATCACGGTTCGCTCCTCTCGGTCACCCTTTCAGGCTGCCGTGGTGACCGGCCCGTTTCGTCGTCGCCGCCGACGAACCCGCGGTACATCGAAGGATGCAGTCCGGGACCCTCCGCGGGGATCAGGCGGCGGCCGCGCGCACCGTGTTGGATGGTGCCATGGCCGTACGACTGACCCGCCCGCCCCGCTTCGACGTGGGGGTCGCGCTCGCCGGACTCGCCGGCGGGCTGCTGCTGTGGGCGTTCGGGCTCGGCGTGCGGAAGGCCGACGACCCGCTGGTCCTCCTCGACGGCCGCGGGCCGCTCCTGGTGCCGCTCGCGGTGATCGCCGGCTGCGAACTGCTGCGCCGCACCGCCCCGCGCACCGCCCTGCTGACCGGCACGCTGGCGCTGGCGGCGGACGTCGTGACGCAGGGCAGCATCGCCACGATCGTGATGTACACCGACCTGGTGTACGCCGCCGTCCTGTACGGCACGCCCGCCACCGCCCGCCGGCTGCCGTGGATCACCGGACTGCTGACCATCGCGGCGACGCTGGTGCCGTACGCCGTGTGGCGGGTGCCGGAGGCACTGCTGATCGGTCTCGTCATCGGCGCCGTGACGTTCACCCCCGCCTCGACCGGCCTCATCGTGCGCAACCACCGCGACGCCGCCGAGTCGGCCCGGCTGCGGGCCGAACAGACCGCGCTGCTCGCGGAGATGGACCGCGCCCAGGCGGTGACCGCGGAACGCGCCCGGATGGCACGGGAGTTGCACGACATGGTCGCCAACCACCTGTCCGCCATCGCCATCCACTCCACGGCCGCACTCTCCCTGGAGGACGAGCGGACCTCCCGTGAGGCGCTCGGGGTGATCCGGGAGAACAGCGTGCAGGGGCTGTCCGAGATGCGGCGGCTCATCGGCATCCTGCGGGACGGTTCCGACGACCGGGAACCCTCCGCGACGCCCACCCTCGACAGCCTAGGCGCCCTGGTGGAGGGCGCCCGCGCCAACGGCCTCGACGTCACCCTGGACGCCCGGTACGACACGGTCCCCGCACCCGTCGAGCTCGCCGCGTACAGGATCGTGCAGGAGTCGCTGACGAACGCGCTGAAGCACGCCGCGCCGGGGACCGTCACCGTGCGGCTGCGCCGGCACGCCGACGCCCTCGACATCCGGGTGAGCAGCCCGTACGGCGGCCGGGACACCCCCCGCGCGCCGGGTTCCGGGGCGGGTCTCGTCGGCATGCGGGAGCGGACGGCCCTGCTGGACGGCACCTTCGACGCCGGGCCGCAGAGCGGCCCGGACGGCGGGCTGTGGGTGGTACGCGCCACCCTGCCCGCCACCGACATCCCCCGAGGAGAGACGGAATGATCCGCGTCCTGGTCGCCGAGGACCAGTCCGCAGTCCGCGCCGGACTGGTGCTCATCCTGCGCAGCGCGCCCGACATCGAGGTGGTCGGCGAGGCGGGCGACGGCGAGCGGGCGGTGGCGCTCGCCCGCGAACTGCGCCCCGACGTGGTGCTGATGGACGTGCAGATGCCGCGCCTGGACGGGGTGTCGGCGACCCGGCAGGTGGTCGGGGAGGGCCTCGCCGATGTGCTCGTGCTGACCACCTTCGACCTCGACGAGTACGTGTTCGGGGCGCTGCGGGCCGGCGCCGCGGGGTTCCTGCTGAAGAACACCGAGGCGAAGGACCTCATCACCGCGGTGCGCACGGTGGCGGCCGGCGAGGGCATCGTCGCACCGGCCGTCACCCGGCGGCTGATCGCCGAGTTCGCCGCGAAGCCCGCCCGGCCGGTGACGGCGGATCCGGCGGTGCTGGACTCCCTCACCCGGCGCGAACGGGAGGTGCTGTCCTGTCTCGGCGAGGGGCTGTCCAACGCCGGCATCGCGGACCGCCTCGACATGGCCGAGGCCACGGTGAAGACGCACGTCAGCCGGTTGCTGGGCAAGCTGGAACTGCGCAGCAGGGTGCAAGCCGCGGTGCTCGCACAGGAATTGGGGATCTGAGCGGAACGGGGCCAGTTCCGGGGACGGTGGTCCAGACCTATTGACCCGTGGTCCAGACCTTTCTATTCTCGCGGCACTGCGGGCGTGATGGCTCAGTCACGTCCCCGACATCCCCAAAAGGAGGCGCAGCATGCGCTTCAGACACAGAGCCGCGGCAGGGTTCGCGACCCTGCTGCTCCCCTTCGCCGGCCTGGTCGGCCTCGCGAGCCCCGCCCAGGCCGCGACCTCGGCGACCGCCACCTACGCCAAGACCCAGGACTGGGGCTCGGGCTTCGAGGGCAAGTGGACGGTGAAGAACACCGGCACCACGACCATCAACTCCTGGACCGTCGAGTGGGACTTCCCCTCCGGCACCAAGGTCACCTCCGCCTGGGACGCCACGGTCACCAGCTCCGGTGACCACTGGACCGCCAAGAACGTCGGCTGGAACGGCACCCTCGCCCCCGGGGCGTCCGTCAGCTTCGGCTTCAACGGCAGCGGCACCGGCTCCCCCTCGGGCTGCAAGCTCAACGGCGGCGGCTGCGACGGCACTTCCGTCCCGGGCGACAACGCCCCGTCCGCGCCCGGCACCCCCACCGCCTCGGGCATCACCGACACCTCGGTGAAGCTGTCCTGGACGGCGGCGACCGACGACAAGGGCATCAAGAACTACGACGTCCTGCGCGACGGCGCGAAGGTCGCCACCGTCACCGGCACCACGTACACCGACAGCGGTCTCGCCAAGGGCACCGACTACTCGTACGCCGTGCAGGCCCGGGACACCGCCGACCAGACCGGCCCGGCCAGCGGCGCGGTGAAGGTCCGCACCACCGGCAACACCGAGGAGCCGCCGCCCACCGGCGACAAGGTCAAGCTCGGCTACTTCACCGAGTGGGGCGTCTACGGCCGCAACTACCACGTCAAGAACCTGGTGACGTCCGGCTCCGCCGCCAAGATCACGCACATCAACTACGCGTTCGGCAACGTCGTCAACGGCCAGTGCAAGCTCGACGACTCCTACGCCGCCACCGACAAGGCCTACACCGCCGACCAGTCCGTCAGCGGCACCGCCGACACCTGGGACCAGCCGCTGCGCGGCAACTTCAACCAGCTGCGCCAGCTGAAGGCCAAGTACCCGCACATCAAGGTGCTGTACTCCTTCGGCGGCTGGACCTACTCCGGCGGCTTCGGCCAGGCCGCGCAGAACCCCGCCGCGTTCGCCAAGTCCTGCAAGCAGGTGGTGGAGGACCCGCGCTGGGCCGATGTCTTCGACGGCATCGACATCGACTGGGAGTACCCGAACGCCTGTGGTCTGACCTGTGACACCAGCGGCCCGGCGGCCTTCAAGAACCTCTCCCAGGCGCTGCGCGCCGAGTTCGGCAACGACTACCTGATCACCGCCGCCATCACCGCGGACGGCTCCGCGGGCGGCAAGATTGACGCGGCCGACTACGGCGGCGCCGCGCAGTACCTCGACTGGTACAACGTGATGACGTACGACTACTTCGGCGCCTGGGACAAGGCCGGTCCGACCGCCCCCCACTCGCCGCTGAACTCGTACAACGGCATCCCGAAGGAGGGCTTCAACTCGGCGGCCGCGATCTCCAAGCTGCGCGCGAAGGGCGTCCCGGCGAGCAAGCTGCTGCTCGGCATCGGCTTCTACGGCCGCGGCTGGACCGGCGTCAGCCAGGCCGCTCCCGGCGGCACCGCCACCGGCCCGGCGACCGGCACCTACGAGGCGGGCATCGAGGACTACAAGGTCCTCAAGAACTCCTGCCCGGCCACCGGCACCGTCGCGGGCACGGCGTACGCCCACTGCGGCAACAACTGGTGGTCCTACGACACCCCGGCGACCATCAACACCAAGATGGCCTGGGCCAAGAGCCAGGGCCTGGGCGGCGCCTTCTTCTGGGAGTTCAGCGGCGACACCGCGAACGGTGAGCTGGTGGGCGCCATCGACGGCGGACTGAAGTAACCCCACGCCCCCGTCATACGACGAGAACCGCCCCCGGACGCCGACGTCCGGGGGCGGTTCCCTGTGCTCGGCGGGCCCTCAGGCCACGTTGACCCTCCCCCAACAGCTCCGCTGCCGGGGGGACCCCCATCCAGCGGGGCCCTGAACGTCGCTCTACGCGACGTTCACCCGCTGTCCGGGCGGGGCCGCTTCCAGCCAGGCGAGGAAACCGGTCAGCGCGTCCTCGCTCATCGCGAGCTCCAGACGCGTACCCCGGTGCAGACAGGCGAGGATGACCGCGTCCGACAGGAGCGCCAGCTCCTCCTCGCCCTCGGGGACGCGGCGGCCGGCCACCTCGATCGCGGAGCGCTCCAGGACGCGGCGCGGGCGGAGGGCGTAGGAGAACACCCGGAACCACTCGACCCGGTCGCCGTTGTAACGTGCCACCCCGTACGCCCAGCCCTTGCCGCCGGAGTCACCGGCGGCCTCGGGGGCGTCCCAACGCAGGCTGCAGTCGAAGGTCCCGCCGGAACGCTGGATGAGCCGGCGGCGCAGGCCGAAGACGAAGAGCCCCACCACCACGAGCGCCACCACGATTCCGCACACAGTCAGAGCGAGGACCATCGACACCGACCTCCTCGTCTCCTAGGTAACGGAACGGAAAAATCATCCAGATCTGCCTCAGCCGCGGTCGGCTCCGGATCGCTCCGGTGCCGGCCGCGGCTGAGTGACGTCAACTCACGGGGCTGGTATCAGCGCCCCGCCGACGCCGCCCGCAGACGGACGTCCGCACGACGCTGGGCCTCAGCGTCGTCCTCCGCCTTCGCTCGGGCGAGTTCCTGCTCCGCGCTCTGGACGTCGATCTCGTCCGACAGCTCGGCGATCTCGGCCAGCAGCGACAGCTTGTCGTCCGCGAACGAGATGAAACCGCCGTGCACCGCGGCGACGACCGTCCCGCCCTCACGCGTACGAATGGTCACCGGGCCCGACTCCAGCACACCGAGCAGCGGCTGGTGACCGGGCATGACGCCGATGTCGCCGGACGTGGTGCGCGCGACGACCAGGGTGGCCTCGCCGGACCAGACCTCTCGGTCGGCCGCGACCAGCGCGACGTGCAGCTCAGCAGCCAAGGTGGCTCCTCGGGTCACCACCCGGCGGTTGTGCCGGGTGTTGGTTACAAGTCTAAGGGGCGTGGATGAGGGGGCGGGACGTACCCGCCCCCTCGGGTGTGAACCCTCAGGGGTTCACGGTGAGCTCGATGCTCAGGAGACGCCCAGCTCCTTGGCGTTGTTCTTCAGGTCCTCGATGCCACCGCACATGAAGAACGCCTGCTCCGGGAAGTGGTCGTACTCGCCGTCGCAGATCGCGTTGAAGGCCGCGATCGACTCGTCCAGCGGGACGTCCGACCCGTCGACGCCGGTGAACTGCTTGGCGACGTGGGTGTTCTGGGACAGGAAGCGCTCCACGCGACGGGCACGGTGGACGACGAGCTTGTCCTCCTCGCCGAGCTCGTCGATACCGAGGATCGCGATGATGTCCTGCAGGTCCTTGTACTTCTGCAGGATGTTCTTCACGCGCATCGCGGCGTTGTAGTGGTCCGCCGCGATGTACCGCGGGTCGAGGATGCGGGACGTCGAGTCCAGCGGGTCCACGGCCGGGTAGATGCCCTTCTCCGAGATCGGACGGGAAAGCACCGTCGTCGCGTCGAGGTGGGCGAAGGTGGTGGCCGGGGCCGGGTCGGTCAGGTCGTCCGCGGGGACGTAGATCGCCTGCATCGAGGTGATCGAGTGACCACGGGTCGAGGTGATGCGCTCCTGGAGGAGACCCATCTCGTCGGCCAGGTTCGGCTGGTAGCCCACCGCGGAGGGCATACGGCCGAGCAGGGTCGACACCTCGGAACCGGCCTGGGTGAAGCGGAAGATGTTGTCGATGAAGAACAGCACGTCCTGCTTCTGCACATCGCGGAAGTACTCCGCCATGGTCAGACCGGCGAGGGCCACGCGCAGACGGGTGCCCGGGGGCTCGTCCATCTGGCCGAAGACCAGGGCGGTCTTGTCGATGACGCCCGACTCGCTCATCTCGTCGATGAGGTCGTTGCCCTCACGGGTGCGCTCACCGACACCGGCGAACACCGACACACCGTCGTGGTTGTTGGCGACGCGGTAGATCATCTCCTGGATGAGCACCGTCTTGCCGACGCCGGCACCACCGAACAGACCGATCTTTCCACCCTTGACGTACGGGGTGAGAAGGTCGATGACCTTGACGCCGGTCTCGAACATCTCGGTCTTCGACTCGAGCTCGTCGAAGTTCGGCGCCTTGCGGTGGATCGGCCAGCGCTCGCCGGTGTACTGCTCGTCGACGTTCAGCACCTCGCCGAGGGTGTTGAACACCTTGCCGGTGGTGAAGTCGCCGACCGGCACGGAGATCGAGGAGCCGGTGTCGGTCACCGGGGCCTGGCGGACCAGACCGTCGGTGGGCTGCATGGAGATGGTGCGGACCAGGCCGTCACCCAGGTGCTGGGCGACCTCGAGGGTCAGCGTCTTGAGCTCACCCTCCTTGGCCGGGTCGGCGACCTCGACGTGCAGCGCGTTGTAGATCTCCGGCATCGCGTCGACGGGGAACTCCACGTCGACGACCGGGCCGATGACCCGGGCGACGCGGCCCGTGGCCGTCGCGGTCTCAACAGTGGTGGTCATTAGTTGTCACTCCCCGCGTTCGCGTCGGCCAGGGCACTGGCGCCACCGACGATCTCGCTGATTTCCTGGGTGATTTCGGCCTGGCGGGCCGCGTTGGCAAGACGGGAGAGCGTATTGATCAGCTCGCCCGCGTTGTCGGTGGCCGACTTCATCGCGCGCCGCGTGGCGGCGTGCTTCGAAGCGGCCGACTGGAGCAGCGCGTTGTAGATCCGGCTCTCGACGTACCGCGGCAGCAGGGCGTCGAGGACGTCCTCCGCCGAGGGCTCGAAGTCGAACAGCGGCAGGATCTCGCCCTTGGTGGACGTCTCCTCCGCGACCTCTTCGAGGCGCAGCGGAAGCATCCGGGAGTCGACCGCCGTCTGCGTCATCATCGACACGAACTCGGTGTAGACGATGTGGAGTTCGTCCACGCCGCCGTCCGCCGTCTCCATCTGGAGCGCCTCGATCAGCGGGGCCGCGACCTTCTTGGCGTCCGCGTACGAGGGCTCGTCGGTGAAGCCCGTGAAGATCTCCGCGATCTTGCGCTCACGGAAGTTGTAGTGGGCGACACCGCGCCGGCCGACGATGTACGTGTCGACCTGCTTGCCCTCGCGCTCCAGGCGCTCGGTCAGCTGCTCCGCCGCCTTGATGGCGTTGGAGTTGAAGGCGCCGGCCAGACCGCGGTCGCTCGTGAGGAGCAGGACCGCGGCACGGGTCGGGTTCTCCGCCTCCGTGGTCAGCGGGTGCTTGGTGTTCGAACCGGTACCGACCGCCGTGACCGCGCGGGTGAGTTCCCTCGCGTACGGCGTGGAGGCCGCCACCTTGCGCTGCGCCTTGACGACGCGCGAGGCGGCGATCATCTCCATCGCCTTGGTGATCTTCTTGGTCGCGGTGACGGATCGGATGCGACGCTTGTAGACCCGGAGCTGGGCTCCCATGAGTCAGGTCCCTTCCTTACGTCACTTGGCGGCAGCGGCCGGGGCGTCCTCGCCGAGCAGCTTGCCGTCGCTCGTCTCGAACTGCTTCTTGAACTCCGCCACCGCGTCGGCGATCGCCTGGATCGTGTCGTCGGACATCTTGGCGCCCTCCTTGATGGAGGTCATCAGGCCCTGCTCCTTGCGGTGCAGGTGCTCCAGCAGCTCCTTCTCGAAGCGGCGGATGTCGGCGACCGGCACGTCGTCCATGCGGCCCGTGGTGCCGGCCCAGACGGAGACGACCTGGTCCTCGGTGGCCATCGGCTCGTACTGGTTCTGCTTCAGCAGCTCGACCATGCGCTGACCGCGCTCCAGCTGCGCCTTCGACGCGGCGTCCAGGTCGGAACCGAAGGCGGCGAACGCCTCCAGCTCACGGAACTGGGCGAGGTCCACGCGCAGACGGCCGGAGACTTGACGCATCGCCTTGTGCTGCGCGGAACCACCGACTCGGGAGACGGAGATACCGACGTTCAGCGCGGGGCGCTGACCGGCGTTGAACAGGTCCGACTCCAGGAAGCACTGGCCGTCGGTGATGGAGATGACGTTGGTCGGGATGAACGCCGACACGTCGTTGGCCTTGGTCTCGACGATCGGCAGACCGGTCATCGAGCCGGCGCCCATGTCGTCGGAGAGCTTGGCGCAGCGCTCCAGCAGACGGGAGTGCAGGTAGAAGACGTCACCCGGGTAGGCCTCACGGCCCGGCGGGCGGCGCAGCAGCAGGGAGACGGCGCGGTAGGCGTCGGCCTGCTTCGACAGGTCGTCGAAGATGATCAGGACGTGCTTGCCCTCGTACATCCACTGCTGGCCGATGGCCGAGCCGGTGTACGGCGCCAGGTACTTGAAGCCGGCCGGGTCGGACGCCGGGGCGGCGACGATGGTCGTGTACTCCAGCGCGCCGTTCTCCTCCAGCGCGCGGCGGACCGACGCGATGGTGGAGCCCTTCTGGCCGATGGCGACGTAGATGCAGCGGACCTGCTTCTTCGGGTCGCCGGTGCGCCAGTTGTCACGCTGGTTGATGATCGTGTCGACGGCCAGGGCGGTCTTGCCGGTCTGGCGGTCGCCGATGATCAGCTGGCGCTGACCACGGCCGATCGGGGTCATGGCGTCGACGGCCTTGTAGCCCGTCTCCATCGGCTCGTGCACCGACTTGCGCTGCATGACCGTGGGGGCCTGCAGTTCGAGGGCGCGGCGGCCCTCGGTCTCGATCTCGCCGAGGCCGTCGATCGGGTTGCCGAGCGGGTCGACCACACGGCCGAGGTAGCCCTCGCCGACGGCGACGGACAGGACCTCGCCGGTGCGGGTGACCGGCTGGCCCTCCTCGATACCGCTGAACTCACCGAGGACGATGGCACCGATCTCGCGCTCCTCGAGGTTGAGGGCGAGGCCGAGGGTGCCGTCCTCGAACTTCAGCAGCTCGTTCGCCATGGCCGAGGGCAGGCCCTCGACCTTCGCGATGCCGTCGCCGGCAAGGGTGACCGTACCGACTTCCTCGCGCGAGGCCGCGTCCGGCTTGTACGACTGGACGAAGTTCTCCAGCGCGTCCCGGATCTCCTCCGGCCGGATCGTGAGCTCCGCCATCTGAGTTCCCTGCTCTCCTTGTTGGGCCCGAAGTTTCACTTGGGGGGTATGGGGACTCCCCCCGATATGAGGTGAATCCTCTGCACGGCCCAACCAGGGCCGTAATTACGTACTGCCTATGAAGAATTGTGCTGCTCAGCTCGCCAGCCGGCGGCTGGCGTCCTCGAGCCGGTCCGCGAGGGAGCCGTTGATGACCTCGTCACCGACCTGCACCCGGATCCCGCCGACGACCTCGGGGTCGACGTCGAGGTTGAGGTGCATCCGGCGGCCGTAGAGCTTCGCGAGGGAGTCGCCCAGGCGCTGCTTCTGCCGGTCGCTCAGCGGCACCGCGGAGGTGACGACGGCCACCATGCGGTCACGGCGCTCGGCGGCGAGCTTGGACAGGGACTCGAGTCCCGACTCCAGGCTACGTCCCCGCGGCACGGTCACGAGACGTGTCACCAGACGCTCGGTCGCCGCGTTCGCCCTGCCCCCGAGCAGGCTGCGCAGCAGCTCGCTCTTGGCGGAGGCGGTGGCGCTCCGGCTGGTCAGCGCGGCGCGCAGCTCCGTGTTCGAGGAGACGATCCGGCCGAACCGGAACAGCTCGTCCTCGACGTCGTCGAGCGCGCCGGACTTCTGAGCGGCGGTGAGGTCGGCGACGGCGGCCAGCTGCTCCAGCGCGTCCACCAGGTCGCGGGACTGCGACCAGCGGGACCGCACCATGCCGGACACGACGTCCGCGGTCGGGCCGCCGACCTGCGAGCCGAGCAGGCGCCGGGCCAGGTCGGCCTTGGCCTCACCGGCCTGCGCCGGGTCGGTGAGGACCCGACGCAGCGACACCTCGCGGTCGAGCAGCGTGGTGACGGCGGCCAGCTCGTCGGCGAGCACGGCCGCGTCCACGGACGTGGAGTCCGTCAGCGAGTCGAGACGCTCACGTGCGGCTGCCAGGGCCTCGCGGCTCGCTCCGTTCATCGCGCGGCCTCGGCCTTCTGGTCGAGCTCGTCGAGGAAGCGGTCGATCACGCGGCTCTGCCGGGCGTGGTCCTCGAGGGACTCGCCGACGAGCTTGCCGGCCAGGTCGGTGGCGAGCTTGCCGACGTCCTGGCGCAGCGCGGAAGCGGCGGCCTTGCGGTCGGCCTCGATCTGCGCGTGACCGGCGGCGATGATCTCCTCGCGCTGACGCTGGCCCTCGGCCCGCATCTCGGCGATGAGCGTCGCGCCCTGCTCCTGCGCCTCCTGGCGCAGACGCGCGGCCTCGTGCCGGGCTTCGGCGAGCTGAGCCTTGTACTGCTCAAGGACGCTCTGGGCCTCGGTCTGAGCGGCCTCGGCCTTCTCGATACCGCCTTCGATGGCCTCGCGACGCTCTTCCAGGACCTTGTTGATGGTCGGGAGGAGCTTCTTGGCGAGGAAACCGAAGACGATGACGAAAGCGATGAGGCCGATGACAACTTCCGGCCACGGCGGGATGAGGGGATTCTCCTTCTCACCCTCAGCCGCCAGGAAAACCAGGGCGGAGTTCACATCAGTGCCTTTCGTCGAAAGGGTCGGTCGTCAGTGCTCGTCTTAGTAGACGAACGGCATGACGAGACCGATCAGGGCGAGCGCCTCACAGAAGGCGAAGCCCAGGATCTGGTTGGCGCGGATCAGGCCGGCGGCCTCGGGCTGACGGGCCAGGGCCTGGGTGCCGTTACCGAAGATGATGCCAACGCCGACGCCCGGGCCGATGGCCGCGAGACCGTAACCGACGGAACCGAGGTCACCGGTGACAGCAGCAAGGTTGGACATGCCAGTTCTTCCTTCTCTTTACGGACCGGTGGGGGTTGGCCACCGGACGACTACGGGGGTGGAACCGGGGCGCTCAGTGGTGCTCGGCGAGCGCGCCCTGGATGTACGTGCAGGTCAGCAGGACGAAGACGTAGGCCTGCACGGCCTGGATGAAGAGCTCGAAGAGCGTCATGACGAGGACCATGCCGAACGACACCGCGGAGTAGGCGATGCCGATGCCGTTGAGCATGTACCAGCTGGCGATCGTGAAGAGCAGCAGCAGGGTGTGGCCCGCGAACATGTTCGCGAAGAGTCGCACGGCGTGGGTGAACGGCCGGACCAGCAGGTTCGAGAAGAACTCGATGGTCATCGACAGCGGAAGGACCGCGCCGAGCGACTTGTCGTAGCCGGTGACGTTCTTGAAGAAGCCGACGAACCCGTGCCGCTTGAAGGTCAGCGAGACCCAGGTGACGTAGACGATCAGCGCCAGGACCAGCGGGTAGGCGATGATCGAGGTCACCGGGAAGGCGGCGACGGGGATGATCGACCAGAGGTTCATCATCCAGACGAAGAAGAACAGGGAGACGGCCAGCGGGACGTACTTCTCGCCCTCGCGCTTGCCGAGCGTCTGGTACACGATGCCGGTGCGCACGAAGTCGTAGCCGGCCTCGGCGATCATCTGGAGCTTGCCCGGGACGAGCTTCGGCTTGGCGAACGCGGCCCAGAAGAAGCCCACCACGATGATGGAACCCAGCAGCGCGAGCAGCATCGGCTTGTTGAAGTACAGGCCGTTGCCGTCTGCGTTGCCCCAGAGCGGCTCGAAGAGGAACGAGTGCAGGCCCGGAGCCGGGAAGCCACAACCGTCGAACAGGTGGCAGTCGGTCTCGAAGGCGAGCACCTGCGTCGGGTCAGCACTCACCGCGGGCTCCTTCATCGTGGCGCATAGGTACGGCAACCTCGTTGTGTCGGCGCGGCACGCGGCCGCGGTTCGGCACGGGACTGGTGTTACGGATGTGAGGGCGGCTGGGGGGCATCTCGCCTCGCCATGGAGCAGGCGTCAGCTCGGATGCCCGCGCCCGCGATGCCGCAGTTGGCACCGGACGATAGCAGGAGTTCCCAAGCCTCTTTATCCCGGGCCTACCCCTCACGACGAGTGCCCCGAGTTTCCGGGCTTGTTGCCCGTCGTCGACTCGGGTTCGACGTAAAGGATCTTGGACTTCATGTGCGCGCGCGCCTGTGCGGCGATCCACACGAGCGTGGTGCCGACAAGCGTGAGGGCGAAGGCCTTGGGGTGGAAGAGCGTGGTGTCCCGGAACACGGCGACGAAGATGAACAGCAGCAGGATCTGCGCCGCGTACAGCATCAATCCCATTGCCTGGAACAGATGCGGAAGCGTCTTCGCGGTCCGCTGCAGCACATAGAGGCCGATCCCCATGAAGAGGATCACCACCGCGGTCGCGACGAGCGCCCCGATCGCACCCTTGCCACCGGCGACCACCGCGCTGACGACGGCGGCGACAGCGCCGGCGGCAGCCGTGGGCACGGCGGCCTGGGCCAGGATCCGGACGTCAGGGGACGGCATGGCGGCAACTCCGCAATTCACAGGGGGCAGGGTGTCGTCATGGACGAGCGTAGACCCCCGGATCGAGGGTGAATTCCTCGCACCGGTGAACCGTCGCACTGCGGTTCTTCGGCTCTGTCCGGGGTTCTCGTGAACGGTATCACAAACTATTTGATGCAGTCTTTACCTGCTGGGTGTGCTCGCAGTCACACATGAGAGTGATTCCGCGCGGCTGAGCGAAAACGCGGCCACTTTGTCTGATATTGGGGCGGTTCATATACCCAACACCGCCCCATAGGGGCCCCACGACTTGGCAATGCTCTAGCCGGATTCTTACCTTTGCCGTGACCGGTCGGCCAGGCGTGCGCGGGAGCCGACGGCGGTCGCGCCGTTGACGCCGGAGACGCCCGCGGCGACCGGTGTGCGGTCCTCGGAGGCCTCCCCCGGCACCTCCGCCGCCTCGTGCGCGGCCGTCGCCCCGGAAGCCTCGGAAGCGGCCGCGGCGGCCCTCCGGCGCCGGTACCGGGGCGGCACGACGGCCTCCGCCCAGCGCGGGGCGCGCGGCGTGAAGCGGGGCAGCAGAAGCAGGATGAGGCCGATCGTCGACAGGATCACCACGCTCAGCACGATCCACATCGACGCCGAGTTCACCGAGTACGTCAGCGCACCGAAGCCGATCAGCGCCGACCAGAAGTACATGATCAGCACGGCCCGGCTGTGCGAGTGGCCGATCTCCAGCAGCCGGTGGTGCAGATGGCCCCGGTCCGCCGCGAACGGCGACTGGCCCCGCCAGGTGCGGCGCACGATCGCCAGGATCAGGTCGGCGGCCGGCACCGCGATGATGGTCAGCGGCAGCAGCAGCGGGATGTAGACCGGCACCGTCTGGTGCACGGCCTCCTTCTCCGAACCGGCGAACAGCTTCAGCGCGTCCGGGTCGACCTGCCCGGTGACGGAGATCGCACCCGCGGCCAGCACCAGGCCGATGAGCATCGAACCCGAGTCGCCCATGAAGATCCGCGCGGGATGCATGTTGTGCGGCAGGAAGCCCAGGCACATGCCCATCAGGATCGCCGAGAACAGCGTCGCCGGGGCGGCCGCCTCGATGCCGTACGAGTACCAGATCCGGTAGGCGTACAGGAAGAACGCCGCCGCCGCGATGCACACCATGCCGGCCGCGAGACCGTCCAGGCCGTCCACGAAGTTGACCGCGTTGATGGTGATGACCACCAGCGCGACCGTGAGCAGCGTGCCCTGCCACTGGGTGAGCGCGACCGAGCCGACGCCCGGGACGGGCAGCCACAGGATCGTCAGACCCTGCATGACCATCACGCCCGCGGCGATCATCTGGCCGCCCAGCTTGATCAGGGCGTCGATCTCGAACTTGTCGTCCAGCACACCGATCAGCCAGATCAGCGCGGCCCCGGAGAGCAGTGCCCGCGGCTCGTTGGACTTCTCGAAGAGCTGGTTGAGGTTGGTGAGGTGGTCGGCGGTCAGCAGGCCCGCGCAGAGCCCGAAGAACATCGCGATACCGCCGAGCCGCGGAGTGGGTTCCCGGTGCACGTCACGTGCCCGGATCTCCGGCATCGCCCCGGCCACGATCGCGAATTTCCGCACCGGCCCGGTCAGCAGGTACGTCACCGCGGCCGTGACACAGAGCGTCAGCAGGTATTCACGCACGGGCTTCCCCACAGATCTCGCTGGCCATCACAGCCTCACACCCTAGCGAGGCGCGCATACGGGTGGGGACTTCCGGGTAGCGACGATGGTTGCACGCGCGGCTGTGATTTTGGTGCGCCCACCCCCCGCGGGGCCGCTCAGCGCGGGTACGGCGGGAACGCCGCGGCCAGTTCCCGTACGTCCTCCCGGGCCCGCCCGGGCCCGGTGCCGCCGCGCAGGACGCTCGCCAGCAGCCCCGCGACGAACGTCATCTCCGGCGCCCCCATGCCCTGGGTGGTGAGCGCCGCCGTGCCCAGGCGCAGCCCGCGGTCGTCGCCGTGCGGCAGCGCGCAGCAGTCCAGGACCAGCCCCGCCGCCGCGAGCCGGCCGCGCGCCGTGCGTCCGTCGACGCCGAGCGGCGCCGGGTCGGCGGTGATCAGATGGGTGTCCGTGCCGCCGGTGGTGACGGTCAGCCCCTCGGCGGCGAGCGCGGCGGCCAGCACCCGCGCGTTGGCGACCACCCGGTGCGCGTACGCGGCGAACGCCGGCGTCGCCGCCTCCCCGAACGCGACCGCCTTGGCCGCGACGCTGTTCATCTGGGCGCCGCCCTGGCTGAACGGGAACACCGCGCGGTCGACGCGTTCGGCCAGCTCGGCGCCGCACAGGATCATGCCGCCGCGCGGGCCCCGCAGCACCTTGTGCGTGGTGGCGCACACGATGTCCGCGTAGGGCACCGGGCTGGGCGCCACTCCCCCGGCGACCAGTCCGATGGGGTGTGCGGCGTCGGCGATCAGATACGCGCCCACCTCGTCGGCGACCTCGCGGAAGAACGCGTGGTCGATGTGGCGGGGGTAGGCGATGGAGCCGCACACGATGGCCTTGGGGCGGTGGGCGCGGGCCAGCGTCCGCACCTGGTCGTGGTCGATGAGCCCGGACTCGGCGTCGACGCCGTAGCCGACGAAGTCGAACCAGCGGCCGGAGAAGTTGGCGGGCGAGCCGTGGGTGAGATGGCCGCCGTAGGGCAGGCCGAGGGCCAGCACGGTGTCGCCGGGGCGCAGCAGGGCGGCGTACGCGGCGAGCACGGCGGACGAGCCCGAGTGGGGCTGCACGTTGGCGTGTTCGGCGCCGAACAGCGCGGTGGCCCGTTCCACGGCGAGGCGCTCGGCGACGTCGACGATCTCGCAGCCGCCGTGGTGCCGGTTGCCGGGGTAGCCCTCGGCGTACTTGTTGGCCAGCGGTGAGCCGAGGACGGCCAGCACGGCCGGGGACATGAAGTTCTCGGCGGCGTTCAGCTGGAGCGACCCAGCCTGCCGCTCCCCCTCCCCCGCCACCACCTCGGCAACCTCGGGGTCCTGCCGCCGAAGAACATCACTCTCAAGAGCATGCCCGACCGTCATGTCCCCCAATGTAGGCCGAGCAGCCAAAACCCGCCCCTCACCCACCCCCTCGCTGCGGGCACACGCCCCACCTCGCTGTGGGCAGTCGTTCCGCAGGGCGGAACGGGTGGGCACAGCGGAACAACGCCGGAGGCCCTGAAACCCACCCCGACAGCCGCCCGCCTAGGCCCGAGCAGGCACCCCGGTCAGCGCGGTGACCACAGGATCCAGCGCCTGGTGTATCTCGTCCCCGATCGACCGGAAGAACGTCAACGGCGCCCCGTACGGGTCGTACACCTCGTCCGCCTCCGCAGTCGGCGCCAGCAACCACCCCCGCAGCGCCGCGGCAGCCCGCACCAGCGCCCGCGCCCGCATCACCAGCCCCTCGTCCAGCGAAGGCAGCGTCGCCGGGTCGATGGCGTTCACCAGCCGGGTGAACTCCTTCAGCGTGAACGTCCGCAGCCCCGCCGAGTGCCCCATGGAGATGACCTGCGCCCGGTGGTCCCGCGTAGCCGTCAGCACCAGATCCGCCCGGATCACATGGTCGTCCAGCAGCTCCCGCCCCACGAACCCCGCCGTGTCCGCCCCGAACTCCGCCAGCACGGTCTCCGCGTGGGCCTCCATCGGCGCGCCCTCGTGTCCCCACGTCCCCGCGCTCTCCACGATCAGCCCACCCCCCAGGATCCCCAGCCGCTGGCTCACGAAATGCCTGGTCAGTCGCTCGGTGATCGGCGAGCGGCAGACGTTTCCGGTGCTGACGTGGAGGATGCGAAAGGTGTCGCGCGGAAAGCCGAAGGTCGTCGTCACCTCCGCGCTGGATTCCCCGATGCGTATGCCACGCCCCGCCCCAGGGGCCGTCAATTCGCCACCTCGAGGTCTGGTACGACCTTGCGCAGCTCCTCGGGCGAGATCGCCCCCTCGCGCAGCAGCACGGGCACCGGCCGCGTCACGTCGACGATCGAGGAGGGCACGTTGCCGGGCGTCGGACCGCCGTCCAGGTACACGGAGACGGAGTCGCCGAGCATCTCCTGCGCGGCGTCACAGTCCTCCGGCGCCGGGTGCCCGGTGAGGTTGGCGGACGAGACGGCCATCGGCCCGACCTCGGTGAGCAGCTCGATGGCGACCGGGTGCAGCGGCATCCGCACGGCCACCGTGCCCCGGGTGTCCCCGAGGTCCCACTGCAGCGACGGCTGGTGCCTGGCGACGAGCGTCAGCGCGCCCGGCCAGAACGCGTCGACCAGCTCCCAGGCCATCTCCGAGAAGTCGGTGACCAGGCCGTGCAGGGTGTTCGGCGAGCCGATGAGGACGGGCGAGGGCATGTTGCGGCCGCGGCCCTTGGCCTCCAGCAGGTCGCCGACGGCGTCCGGGGTGAAGGCATCGGCGCCGATGCCGTACACGGTGTCGGTCGGCAGCACCACGAGCTCGCCCCGGCGGACGGCGGACGCGGCTTCGCGCAGACCGGTCGCGCGGTCGGTGGCGTCGTTGGTGTCGTATCGCCGAGCCATCTAACGGGCCTCCTCGTACGGGTGCTGCTGGGGGGATGAAGTATGCGGGGCGGTCACGGCAGCGCCTTGCGGGCGGTGGCGAACCGGGGGCGGTTGTTCAGGTCGGGGTGGTCGGCGGCGTCGGTCCAGCCGCGGTCCTCGGCGAAGATCCACGGCACCTGTCCGCCCTGGGTGTCGGCGTGCTCGACCACGACCACCCCGCCGGGGCGCAGCAGCCGGTGCGCGGTGCGCTCCAGGCCGCGGATCAGCTCCAGGCCGTCCTCGCCGGAGAAGAGGGCGAGCTGCGGGTCGTAGTCGCGGGCCTCCGGGGCGACGTACTCCCACTCGGTGAGCGGGATGTACGGCGGGTTGGTGATCACCAGGTCGACCTGTCCGTCGAGGTCCGGGAAGGCCGTCAGGGCGTTCCCCTGGCGCAGTTCGACCCTGGACCCCTCCATGTTCTTGCGGGTCCACCGCAGGGCGTCCTCGGACAGCTCCACGGCGTACACGCGGGAGCGCGGCACCTCCTGGGCCAGGGCGAGCGCGATCGCGCCCGATCCGGTGCACAGGTCGACGATGCACGGCTCGACGACGTCCATCGCGCGGACGGCGTCTATCGCCCACCCGACCACCGACTCGGTCTCCGGCCGCGGCACGAACACCCCGGGGCCGACCTGGAGCTCCAGGTAGCGGAAGTACGCGTGGCCGGTGATGTGCTGGAGCGGTTCACGGGCCTCGCGGCGGGCGATGACCTCCCAGTACCGGGCGTCGAAGTCGGAGTCCTTCACCGCGTGCAACTCGCCGCGCTTGACGCCGTGTACGAACGCGGCGAGTTCCTCCGCGTCGGTGCGCGGCGAGGGCACGCCGGCGTCGGCGAGCCGCTGGGTGGCCTGGGCCACCTCGGCGAGCAGCAGGTTCACGCTGGTCCTCCGGACTGTCTTCGGGGCTTACGCGGCGGCGAGCTTGGCGGCTGAGTCCGCGTCGACGCAGGCCTGGATCACCGCGGCGAGGTCGCCGTCCAGGACCTGGTCCAGGTTGTACGCCTTGAAGCCGACGCGGTGGTCGGAGATGCGGTTCTCCGGGAAGTTGTACGTGCGGATCTTCTCGGAGCGGTCGACGGTTCGGACCTGGCTGCGACGGGCGTCGGCGGCCTCCCGCTCCGCCTCCTCCTGCGCCGCGGCGAGCAGCCTGGAGCGCAGGATACGCAGTGCCTGCTCCTTGTTCTGCAGCTGGCTCTTCTCGTTCTGGCAGGAGGCGACGACTCCGGTCGGCAGGTGCGTGATGCGCACGGCGGAGTCGGTGGTGTTCACCGACTGTCCGCCCGGCCCGGAGGACCGGTAGACGTCGATGCGCAGGTCGTTGGGGTTGATCTCGACGTCTACCTCCTCCGCCTCGGGCGTCACCAGGACGCCCGCAGCGGAGGTGTGGATACGGCCCTGGGACTCGGTGGCCGGCACGCGCTGCACGCGGTGCACGCCGCCCTCGTACTTCAGCCGCGCCCACACGCCCTGGCCGGGCTCGGTGGCACCCTGGCCGCCCTTGGTCTTCACGGCGACCTGGACGTCCTTGTAGCCGCCCAGCTCGGACTCGGTGGCGTCGATGATCTCGGTCTTCCAGCCGACGCGCTCGGCGTACCGCAGGTACATGCGCAGCAGGTCGCCGGCGAACAGGGCGGACTCGTCGCCGCCCGCGCCCGCCTTGATCTCGAGGATGACGTCCTTGTCGTCGCTGGGGTCGCGCGGGACCAGCAGCAGCCGGAGCTTCTCGGTGAGCTCCTCGCGCTGCTTCTCCAGGTCCTTGACCTCGGCGGCGAAGTCGGGGTCGTCGGCGGCCAGTTCGCGCGCGGTCTCGATGTCGTCGCCCGTCTGCTTCCAGGAGCGGTACGTGGCGACGATCGGGGTGAGCTCGGCGTAGCGCTTGTTCAGCCTGCGCGCGTTGGCCTGGTCGGAGTGGACCGACGGGTCGGCGAGCTTCTTCTCCAGGTCGGCGTGCTCGGCGACGAGTTCCTCGACGGCCTCGAACATCTTGGGCTCCTGCTGGTACGTGGGTGAAGGGCGGGCGACCAAAAACGCCGGTCCCGGCCTGCCCCCGGGCGGGGGCGCGGCCGTGGACCGGCGGTTGGAGGCTCGCTACTTCTTGGAGCCGGCGGCCTTGCCGAAGCGGGCCTCGAAGCGGGCCACGCGGCCACCGGTGTCGAGGATCTTCTGCTTGCCCGTGTAGAACGGGTGGCACTCGGAGCAGACCTCGGCACGGATGGTGCCGTTGTCGATGGTGCTGCGAGTGGTGAACGACGCGCCACAGGTGCAGCTGACCTGCGTCTCGACGTACTCGGGGTGGATGTCGCGCTTCAAGGTGTCTCCTAGGTTCCGGGAGGGCTCCGGGTCGCCACCGCTCGGTGCGGGAGCGTGAACCGGGGCCGACGTACCAGTCTGCCAGGACTGGCGCCTTCTCCCAAAACCGGGGGCCGCCGTCGTTTGTTCCCGCGGTCCGGAGGTGATTTCCGCGCCCTGACGTCGGTGCCGCACAGGGGTGCGGTCCCGCGCCGCTACCCGGCGTCGATCACGCCCCGCGCCTCCCCCGCGGACGGGTTCTCCATGGCGCTCCGCGGGATCGGCCTGTCGTGCTTGAGGGCGTCCCACACCAGCCGGGACTCGTCCTCGACGGGCAGGACCCGGTTGGGGTCGGCGGGGTCGTACCGGACCGGCATGGTGGCCATGGTCATGTGGCCGGGTCGGATGCCCTTCAGCCCGTCGGCGAAGGACATCAGGGAGTTGACCGAGCCGAGGCCGGAGTCGGTGGTGACGGCCTTGGTGGCGGTGTCGGCGAGGTCGTACAGCTTCTTGGGGTTGCTGAGCACGCCGACCTCCTGGACCTGCCGCATCAGCGCCTTGACGAAGGACTGCTGGAGCTGGATGCGGCCGAGGTCGGAGCCGTCGCCGACGCCGTGCCGGGTGCGGACCAGGCCGAGGGACTGCTCCCCGTCGAGCCGGTGGGTGCCGGCCTTCAGGTCGAGGTGGCTGTCCGGGTCCGCGATGTCCTCGGTCGTGGTGACCTCGACGCCGCCGAGTTCGTCGACGAGCTTCTCGAAGCCGCTGAAGTCGACCTCCAGGTAGTGGTCCATGCGCAGGTCGGTCATCGACTCGACGGTCTTCACCGTGCAGGCCGCCCCGCCCGTGGAGTAGGCGGAGTTGAACATCACGCCGCTCGCGGCGGGGTGGCTGCCGCCCCCGGTGTCGGTGCATGCGGGGCGGTCGACGATGGTGTCGCGCGGCAGGGAGACCACACTGGCCTTCTTGTGGCCCTTGTGGACGTGCACGACCATCGCGGTGTCGGAGCGGGCGCTTCCGTCGTCGGTGCCGCCGCCCAGCTTCCTGTTGCCGCCGGAGCGGGTGTCGGAGCCGAGGACCAGGATGTTCTCGGAGCCGTCGTCGGCCTTCTCGGGCCGGTCGGTGCCGAGGGCCTGGTCGATGTCGAGGCTCTGGATGTTCCCGTTGAGCTTGAAGTACAGGTATCCGGCGCCGGTGCCGCCCAGGAGGACGATGCCGGCGGCGGTCCAGGCGGCGACCTTCAGCCCTTTGCGTCTCGTGTCGCGCGGTGCGCGGCGGCGGCTCTTGCCCCGGCCGCCCGGTGTGCTCTCGGCAGGCATGTGCTCCTCAGCTCTTCCGCGGTCGTCTACCCCCTGCACTCGGTGCCAGACACGGCCGGGTCCGGTCCGTGTGACCCCATCGTCTCGCCGTCGGGTGGGACGGGAAACCCGGCACAGCCTCGCACGGCGCCCTGTGCCGGACCGGTGCGCGCCGAGGGACCGAGGCGTCCGCCCCGGGGGCCGTGCTCACCGGTGTGACCTGGGGTTTCCTCCGGGTGCGGCGTACGGTCACGCCCCGGCCGCCGTGCCCGTCGCTGTGGTGAAGTTCTCGGCGCACGCGAAAGGGCCGCCCCCTCGCGGGAGCGGCCCTTTTCGGCGGACGTGCGGAGACGGCGTACGTCAGTCGCCGTTGCCCGGCATCGGCGTCGTCTTCTGGATCTGCAGCAGGAACTCGGCGTTCGACTTCGTCTGCTTCATCTTGTCGAGGAGCAGTTCGATCGCCTGCTGCGAGTCGAGCGCGTGCAGCACCCGGCGCAGCTTCCAGACGATGGCCAGCTCGTCGCTGCCGAGCAGGATCTCCTCCTTGCGGGTGCCGGACGCGTCGACGTCCACCGCGGGGAAGATGCGCTTGTCGGCGAGCTTCCGGTCGAGCTTGAGCTCCATGTTGCCGGTGCCCTTGAACTCCTCGAAGATCACCTCGTCCATGCGGGACCCGGTGTCCACCAGGGCGGTGGCGAGGATGGTCAGCGAGCCGCCGTCCTCGATGTTGCGGGCCGCACCGAAGAAGCGCTTCGGCGGGTACAGGGCGGTCGAGTCGACACCACCGGACAGGATGCGGCCGGAAGCCGGGGCGGCGAGGTTGTACGCACGGCCCAGACGCGTGATCGAGTCGAGCAGCACGACGACGTCGTGACCCAGCTCCACCAGACGCTTGGCGCGCTCGATGGCGAGCTCGGCGACCGTGGTGTGGTCCTCGGCCGGGCGGTCGAAGGTCGAGGAGATGACCTCGCCCTTCACCGACCGCTGCATGTCGGTGACCTCTTCCGGACGCTCGTCGACGAGGACGACCATCAGGTGGCACTCGGGGTTGTTGTGCGTGATCGCGTTGGCGACCGCCTGCATGATCATGGTCTTGCCGGTCTTCGGCGGGGCCACGATCAGACCGCGCTGGCCCTTGCCGATCGGCGACACGAGGTCGATGATCCGCGTGGTGAGGACGCCGGGGTCCGTCTCCAGGCGGAGCCGGTCCTGCGGGTACAGCGGGGTGAGCTTGTTGAACTCCGGGCGGCCGCGGCCGTGTTCGGGCGCCATGCCGTTGACGGAGTCCAGGCGGACCAGCGCGTTGAACTTCTCGCGGCGCTCGCCCTCCTTGGGCTGGCGCACCGCGCCGGTGAGGTGGTCGCCCTTGCGCAGGCCGTTCTTGCGGACCTGGGCGAGGGAGACGTACACGTCGTTCGGGCCGGGCAGGTAGCCGGAGGTGCGGATGAACGCGTAGTTGTCGAGGATGTCCAGGATGCCCGCGACCGGGATCAGGACGTCGTCCTCGTTGATCTGCGGCTCCTGCACCTCGTCGCGGCCACGACGGCCCCGGCGGTCGCGGTAGCGTCCGCGACGGCCGCGACGGCCGCCCTCGAAGTCGTCGTCGTCGTGCTGCTGACGGTCCTGACGGCCGCCGCCACCCTGCTGGTTCTGCTGACGGCCCTGGCCGCCGCCCTGGTTCTGCTGCTGGTCGTCGCCCTTGTTCCGGCGGTCACCGCGGTCACCGCGGTCACCACGGTCGCCGCGGTCGCCGCCGCGGTCGCCACGGTCCCCGCGGTCACGGTCGCGGCCGCGCTCACGGCGGTCGCGGCGGCGGCCCTCGCCGCCGTCGTGGTCGGACTTGGCGTCGCCCTGCTGCTGCGACTGCTGCTGGGCGGGGTTCTCGGCCTTGGGCTCGGCCTTGGCCTCGGCGGCGATCGTCTCGGTCGCGGCGCCGGCCGGGGCACCGGCCTCGGCGGTGGCGCGACGACGGCGGCGCTCCGCGGGGGCGGCCTCCTCGCCCTGCTCGGGCTGGCCGGACGCCTTCGGGGAGGGCTGGCCGGGGATCTCGATCTGCTGCTGGGCCGCGGCCTTCTCGGCGGGGGCCTGCTCGTCCTTGGCGTCGGCCTTCTTCTCGGCGGAGTCACCCGTACGGGTCCGCGAGGTGGCACGGCGCTTGGGCTTGGTCTCGGCGGCGGGCGACTCGGCCTTGGCCGGGGCGGCGCCACCGGCGGCCTGCGCCTCCTTGATGACCTCGATCAGCTGGCTCTTGCGCATGCGCGCGGTGCCCCTGATGCCGAGGCCGGACGCGACCTGTTGCAGCTCGGCCAGCACCATGCCCTCGAGGCCGGTACCGCGGCGCCGCCGGGAGCCGGCACCGGTGGCAGGCGCGGAAGCGTCCGTGGCGGGCGCGGCAGCGGTCTCTTCGACACGTGCGCCCATCAGATCGGTGGTGTCGCTCACGAAGGGTCCTTCCCTGGAGCGGACGTCGGCCTGTCTGGCTCGGCGACCGGTTGTGCTGTCCGGCATCGGTCCTTGCTGTGCGGATCGTGCCGGGGCGGTTGTCCGCCTGAGCGGCGGAAGAGATTTCTGGTGACGGCGCTTCCCCGAGCCGTGGCATCCGGTGTCACGTGGCGTGGTCGCACCTGTTCCGAAGCTCCCCCAGAGGGGATACCCCCGCTGGCGGGCCGCTCAGTGTCCGCGTACGGCGTACTGCCCGCGTACGTCGCAGAGAACACAGTGCGGCTTGGGGAGCTCCCGGAAGAATGTCTGTCCCGGACGGGGACACGAGGCACCTCGCCATGGTGGGGTCGGGTGCAGACTTGAGGTTAACACTACCGGATCCAACAAACATTCCCCCTCTCGAAATCCGGCAACCGTGTCAGGTGGCGAGCGGAAGCACGCTCGCTCCCCGCACATCGAGGCTGAGCCGGTTGGCGGCCCAGTCGTTGCCGGCCAATGCCTCGACCTTGTCGGCCGTGTCCGCGTCCGCCAGCGCCATCACCGTGGGTCCGGCGCCGGAGATCACCGCGGGGATGCCGTCCCCGCGCAGCCGCTCCACCAGGGCGGCGCTCTCCGGCATGGCCGGGGCGCGGTACTCCTGGTGCAGCCGGTCCTCGGTGGCGGGCAGCAGCAGCTCGGGGCGCCTGGTCAGGGCCTCGACGAGCAGGGCCGCACGGCCCGCGTTGGCGGCGGCGTCGACATGCGGCACGGTGCGCGGGAGCAGTCCGCGCGCGGTCTCGGTGAGGACGGGCTTCCCCGGTACGAAGACCACCGGAACGATGGATTCGGCGGGGTCCATCCTGATCGCACGGGCCGCGCCGCCCTCCATCCAGGACAGGGTGAATCCGCCCAGGAGACAGGCCGCGACGTTGTCGGGGTGGCCCTCGATCTCGGTGGCGAGTTCCAGCAGCGCGGTGTCGTCGAGCCTGGCCTCGCCGCCTATGGTCACGGCGCGGGCGGCGACGATGCCGGCGCAGATGGCGGCCGACGAGGAGCCCAGACCGCGGCCGTGCGGGATGCGGTTGGCGCAGACGATCTCGAGGCCGCGCGGCTGTCCGCCGAGCAGGTCGAAGGCGGTGCGCAGGGAACGTACGAGCAGATGGCTCTCGTCGCGCGGGAGGGTCTCGCCGCCCTCACCGGCGATGTCGATGTGCAGCCCGGAGTCGGCCACCCGGACGACCACGTCGTCGTAGAGACCCAGCGCCAGGCCGAGGGCGTCGAAGCCCGGGCCCAGGTTGGCGCTGGTGGCGGGGACGCGCACCCGGACGGCGGCGGCGCGGAAGGCGGGACCGGCCATCGCTCGAAGACTCTCCTTGAGCTGCGTGACTGTCGAACGACACCCGGCGGACACCCGAGTGGCACTCGATGGACATTCGAGGGCTGAAAACCCCTGGGATGACGGCCGACCGGGGTGGCCGGCCGCTTTCCGGGTCGCTCCGGGCCGCTTTCCGGACCACGGGGACGACGCGATACCGCGGCATATGCGGCGGGCGGGTTCAGTACAGCCTATCGAAGGAAGGTTGACTGGCGACATAGGGCGCACAGGAGGCGCACGATGCGTGTCGCAAGCCCCCTGTGCACCCCCTGAAGAGGACTTTCCCGGAGGAGCGCACCCTTACGCCGGTTTTGCCGTTTCGCGCAGGCACGGGCGGTGCGTCCCGCACGGTCCGCCCCGCGTGAACCACGCGGGGGCCCGTGTGGCCCACGCGGGAAGACACGCATCTGTCCCGCGCGGGACGGGCAGGCTAGACGAGGCCGAGGCGCTCGGCGGCGGTCGCGGCGTCGACGGGCACGGTGACCGGCTGCGGGGCGCCGGCGACGGCCCAGTCGGGGTCCTTCAGACCGTTGCCCGTGACGGTGCACACGATCCGCTGCCCGGGGTCGACCTTGCCCTGCTCGGCGGCCTTCAGCAGACCGGCGACCGACGCGGCGGACGCGGGCTCGACGAAGACGCCCTCCTGCGACGCCAACAGCCGGTAGGCGCGCAGGATCTCACGGTCCGTCACCTCGTCGATGGCGCCGCCGGACTCGTCCCGCGCGGCGAGCGCGAGGTTCCACGACGCCGGGTTGCCGATCCGGATGGCGGTGGCGATCGTCGACGGGTCCTTGACGACCTCGCCGCGCACGATGGGCGCGCTGCCGGACGCCTGGAACCCCCACATCCGGGGCGTCCGGCCGGCGATCCCGTCGGCGGCGTACTCCTTGTAGCCCTTCCAGTACGCGGTGATGTTGCCCGCGTTGCCGACCGGCAGGACGTGGATGTCGGGGGCGTCGCCCAGCATGTCCACGATCTCGAAGGCGGCGGTCTTCTGCCCCTCGATACGTACCGGGTTGACCGAATTGACCAGCGCCACGGGGTAGTTTTCGCTCAGCGCGCGGGCCAGCGTGAGGCAGTCGTCGAAGTTGCCGTCGACCTGGAGGATCTTCGCCCCGTGGACCAGCGCCTGGCCCATCTTGCCGAGCGCGATCTTGCCCTGCGGCACCAGCACGGCCGAGACCATGCCCGCGCGCACGCCGTACGCGGCGGCGGAGGCCGAGGTGTTGCCGGTGGAGGCGCAGATGACGGCCTTGGCTCCCTCCTCCTTCGCCTTGGAGATCGCCATCGTCATACCGCGGTCCTTGAAGGACCCGGTCGGGTTCGCGCCCTCGACCTTGAGGTGCACCTCGCAGCCCGTGCGCTCGGAGAGCACCTGCGCGGGCACGAGCGGCGTCCCGCCCTCACGGAGCGTCACGACCGGCGTGGTGTCGGATACCGGCAGCCGGTCCCGGTACTCCTCGATGATTCCGCGCCACTGGTGGGTCATTGCTGGTTACTCTCCTTCAACCCGCATGATGCTGGCGACACCGCGCACGGTGTCGAGCTTGCGCAACGCCTCGACGACGCCGCTGAGGGCCGCGTCGGACGCACGGTGGGTGACGACGACGAGGGATGCCTCACCGTCCTTGCCCTGCTGGCGGACCGTGTCGATCGAGACACCGTGCTCGGCGAACACGGTCGCGACCTGGGCGAGAACACCCGGTTTGTCGGCCACGTCCAGGCTGATGTGGTACCGCGTGACGACCTCGCCCATCGACGACACGGGCAGCGCCGCATACGCGGACTCTCCCGGACCGGTGGTCCCGCCGACCAGGTTGCGCCCCACGGCGACCAGGTCGCCGAGCACGGCGGAGGCGGTCGGAGCGCCGCCCGCGCCCGGCCCGTAGAACATCAGCTGCCCCGCGGCGTCCGACTCGACGAACACGGCGTTGTAGGCGCCGCGCACGGAGGCGAGCGGGTGGCTGAGCGGAATCATCGCCGGATGCACCCGCGCGGTGACCGACGCCCCGTCCCCGGCCCGCTCGCAGATGGCGAGCAGCTTGATGGTGCAGCCCATCTCCTTCGCCGAGGCGAAGTCGGCGGCGGTGACCTCGGTCATGCCCTCGCGGTAGACGTCGTCGAGCCGCACGCGCGTGTGGAAGGCGATCCCGGCGAGGATGGCGGCCTTGGCGGCGGCGTCGAAGCCCTCGACGTCGGCGGTCGGGTCGGCCTCGGCGTACCCGAGCGCGGTGGCCTCGTCGAGCGCCTCCTGGTAGCCGGCGCCGGTGGAGTCCATCTTGTCGAGGATGAAGTTGGTGGTGCCGTTGACGATGCCGAGCACCCGGTTCACCTTGTCGCCGGCGAGCGACTCGCGTAGCGGGCGGATCAGCGGGATGGCGCCGGCGACGGAGGCCTCGTAGTACAGGTCCTTGCCGTGCTCCTCGGCCGCGGCGTGCAGCGCGGCGCCGTCCTGGGCGAGCAGCGCCTTGTTCGCGGAGACGACGGAGGCGCCGTGCTCGAAGGCGGTGGTGATGAGCGTACGGGCGGGCTCGATGCCGCCGATGACCTCCACGACGATGTCGAGGTCGCCGCGTTTGACGAGCGCGGTGGCGTCCGTGGTGACCAGGGCCGGGTCGATGCCCTCGCGCACCTTGTCGGGTCGCCGCACGGCCACGCCCGCCAGCTCCACCGGAGCCCCGATCCGGGCGGCGAGGTCGGCGGCGTGCGTCGTCATGATGCGCGCCACCTCTGAGCCGACCACTCCACAGCCCAGCAGCGCCACCTTCAGCGGACGCGTACGCATCATCCGACCTCGATTCCTGATTACCGTCTCGGTTGCCCCAGTCTCACTCACCGGACGGGACTTTCTTCCTTAAGTCCGGATCGTGAGACATCTATTTCATTTTCGTGACCGAAAAGACAGAAGATCTTCCGTCACACGATCAAGGGCCCTGTCATCACTCGTCCGACATCGGCGAACCGGTGCCGACGCCGCTCACCCGGCACCGGTTCGCCGAGCCGGCGCTCACCCGACGTCGAGCCGAAGGATGTCCTCCTCCGTCTCCCGGCGGACGATCACACGCGCCTCACCGTCCCGGACGGCGACCACGGGCGGACGCAGGACATGGTTGTAGTTGCTGGCCATCGACCGGCAGTACGCCCCCGTCGCCGGTACGGCGATGAGGTCGCCCGGCGCCAGGTCCCCCGGCAGGAAGGCGTCCTTCACCACGATGTCCCCGCTCTCGCAGTGCTTGCCGACGACCCGGCACAGCATCGGCTCCGCCTCGGAGACCCGGGAGGCGAGCGCGACGCTGTACTCGGCGTCGTACAGCGCGGTGCGGATGTTGTCCGACATCCCGCCGTCCACGGAGACGTACGTGCGCAGCCCGTCGAGCGGCTTGACGGTGCCGACCTCGTAGAGCGTGAACGCGGTGGGGCCGACGATGGCGCGCCCCGGCTCGACGGAGATGCGGGGCGTCGCGAGACGCGCGGCGTCGCACTCCCGGGTGACGATCTCGGTGAGCGCCTTGGCGATCTCGTGCGGCTCACGGGGGTCGTCGTCGCTGGTGTACGCGATGCCGAGGCCGCCCCCGAGGTCGATCTCGGGCAGCTCGACCCCGTGCTCGTCCCGGATGTCCCTGAGCAGCCCGACGACCCGGTGCGCGGCGACCTCGAACCCCGACATGTCGAAGATCTGCGACCCGATGTGCGAGTGGATCCCGATGAGCTCCAGCCCGTCCAGCGTCAGCGCCCGCCGCACCGCCTCCGCCGCCTGCCCGCCGGCCAGCGGGATGCCGAACTTCTGGTCCTCGTGGGCGGTGGCGATGAACTCGTGCGTGTGCGCCTCGACCCCCACGGTGATGCGGATCTGCACCCGCTGCCGCGTGCCGAGCTCCTGCGCGATGTGCGCGACGCGGACGATCTCCTGGAACGAGTCGAGCACGATCCGCCCGACCCCGGCCTCGACGGCCCGCCGGATCTCGTCCGTGGACTTGTTGTTGCCGTGGAAGGCGATCCGCTCGGCGGGCATCCCGGCCGACAGCGCGGTGGCCAGCTCGCCGCCCGAGCACACGTCCAGGTTCAGCCCCTCCTCGTGCAGCCACCGCACGACGGCCCGGGACAGGAACGCCTTGCCGGCGTAGAACACGTCGGCGTCGTCGCCGAACGCGGTACGCCAGGACCGCGCCCGGGCCCTGAAGTCGTCCTCGTCGAGGAAGTAGGCGGGGGTGCCGAACTCCTCGGCGAGCCGCCTGACGTCGAGCCCGCCGACGGTGAGCACACCGTCGGTGTCACGCGTGACGGTCTCGGCCCACACCTTGGAGTCGAGGGCGTTGAGGTCGGTGGGCGGTGCGGAGTAGTGCCCCTCGGGGAGGACGTCGGCGTGACGGGGCCCGGCGGGGTGTGCGGAACGGCTCATGTCGTGTGTCTCTCTGCGCTCTCTCAGAGGTGGTCTGGTGCGTCGATGCCGAGCAGGGACAGGCCGCCGGCCAGCACCGTCCCGGCCGCGTCGGCGAGCGCGAGCCGGGCACGGTGGGCGGCCGAGGGTTTCTCCTCACCGAGCGGCAGCACGGCGGGGAGCAGGGGCGGTAGGGCGTCGGCGACGGCGACGAGATGCCGGGCGAGCCGGTCGGGCGCGTGCTGCGCGGCCGCGGCCGCGAGGACCCGGGGGTGGTCGGCGAGGACCCGCAGCAGCGACTGCGCCTCCGCCTCCCTCACCGGTCCGGGCTCGGGGCCGTACCCGAGGTCGGCGGCGTTGCGCAGGAGCGCCCGGGTCCGGGCATGGGCGTACCGCACCCGGAACAGCGGATTGCTCTCCCGCTGCACCAGATGCTCGCCACCGATCCGCGGCCGGTCGTGCGACGCCGGATACAGCAGCGCCCAGCGTCCGGCGTCGGGGCCGAGGGGGGCGGGGTCGGCGGGGGCGGGCACCGGACGGATGAGGACGCCCGCGGGGTCGTCGAGGTGGACCAGGGCACCCTGCGAGCGCAGTACACGCGCGACGACATCGGAGTGCACGACGGCCCGCGCCTCACTCACCGCGCGCAGCCGCACGGTACGGCCCTTCTGGGCGTCACCGTGGCCGTAGCTCGTACCGCTCCGCAGGATCTCGCGCACGAGCGCGACGGGCGCGGCGTCGGCGAGGCTGATGTTGAGGAACCCGGGCCCGGTGATGACGACGTCCCCGACTCCGGGGTCACGGAGGAGGCGCGGCCGGAGAACCTCGGCGACATGCTGCGCCGGACGCCCGGCCGGCCGCGCGAGCTGCAGGGCGACGTTGGTCGCGTAGTCCCCGCACCCCCCGGGCCCCGGCGGCGCCACGCGAACCCGCTCGGGCACGGCCACCCGCAGCTCTCCCTCGTCGACAGCACAGCGCACCGCGCGCAGCACGGTGCGGGAGAGCTCGACGGGAGTCACGGGACAAGCGTAGGGGAGGAGGGGGGTGGGTAGGCGAACCGGTTTGGACGCGGTCCCGCGATGTGGACGCCCCCGGTGTTCCCCGGTGTCACCCCCCGGCGTGCCCCGCGGCGGGCTCGGCGTCCCCCGGCCCGTGCACCCGCCCGAGGGGCCTCGCGATCAACCCCTGCACGAGCCGCACGAGTTCCGCGGGCTCGAAGGGCTTGGCGAGGAACGCGTCCACCCCGACGTCCAGCCCACTGTCGATCTCGTACTGACTGCAGGCACTGACGATGACGAGCGGAAGATCACTGGTACGGGGATCGGTACGCAGCCGGGCGGCGGTCCGCAGTCCGTCCAGCCGCGGCATCACCACATCAAGGGTGACGAGGTCCGGCCGCACCTGATGAACGACTTCCAGACACTCGGCACCATCGGCCGCGGTCACGACCTCGATGCCCTCCAGCTCGAGGTTGACCCTGATCAACTGCCGGATGACCTTGTTGTCGTCCACAACAAGAACCCGGCCCGACGCGCCTGGCACACCTCGAGAGTAGGTCGGACCCGGCCACCGCGTCCGGCGTTTCCCCACTTCCACCCCGCACGGGCGACCCCTCGCACGCGGGACCACCACGAAAACCGGGTCATGACCACCCCGGCGGAACTGATAGTGTTCTACCCGTCGCCGCGATCACCACGCGACGGACACGCCCCCGTAGCTCAGGGGATAGAGCAACGGCCTCCGGAGCCGTGTGCGCAGGTTCGAATCCTGCCGGGGGCACCTTGGACTAGGTGCCCAAAGACCCCGTCACCAGCGGAAACGCTGAGGCCGGGGTCTTCGCGTATGCGCAGGTGTATGCCGCTCTGAGCGGGCGTATGTCGGGGTCTGTGGACGAGGCGTGGACGGGATCTTGGAGCATCGCCGCAGGTGAGGTCCGGGAAAAGGCGAGGCCGCATCAATGTCGGTCGCCCCACCCCATAGGCGTCACGCCGCGGGGCCGCCGGCTCAGGCCCGGGCCCAAGCCTGACGATGACGAGCAACGCTGTACACCTGCTCCACCTGGTCAGCCGTGAGCACGCCTGAGAGCGGAGCGAGTGCCGCTACCTGGCGCTCCTCGTAGACCCGGACACTGAGCTGTGTGGCAACCACCTTCAGCTCGGAGACACCGACGAAGACGAGCACCGGCTCCACCGGTACCGAGAAGTCGCAGTAACGCTCAAGCACCCGGACGACCCGGTTGGCCTCCGCCCGGCTCTTGCGCGCGTAGGGCGCTGGTTTCCCGTGATCGACTTTCACGGAATCGTCCCCGACCCACACGGCCCTCTTGTGGTGGTGCTTCGTATTGATGCTGAACACCCCACCAGGCCCGATCAGTAAGTGATCGATATCCACCTGGTTGGCCAGGGGGATGGAATGCAGGACCCGCCATCCGTGACGCTCCAAACGGTTCAGCTCAGCTCCAACTCGCCTCTCCCCCGCCAGTCCCTTACGCCATGAGTCCCACTCGGTAGGGCGCCGCAGGATCCATGAGACCACTGGCTCGATCAGCCCCGGGCCAGATTTGTCGAGCAGGTCGCGGAGGGATTCACCGGGACGGTTGGTGGACAGGTCGTCGGCCGGCGTCAGTGGCGGCAGCATCGGGCGGGCTTCAGCTTCAGGTGCCTCCTGCGGCAAGACCGGCTCGGGGCTGTCCCGTAAGTGGTGTGCCAGCACAGCGATCATGTCGTCGCGATACTCAGCGACCAAGACGGTGATGTCTCCCGTCCGCACGTCCGCCCAGCCTACTGAGGTCCCATCGGGCAGATTCGCGTACAGGCGATCATGTCCGTACCGCTTCCAGCGCGTGACCTTCAGCTCCACGAGCCCCCCCTCGTCCGCTCTCAGCCCGAAGCATCGCAGCAGGTAGGGCTCAAAAACGAGAGAGGCCCCGGACAAGATGCCCGGAGCCTCGATGGGGTGCGATGTGCCTCACTCGTACTCGCGAAGGAGGTCCTCGATACGCCGGTTGGCGACGTCCTGCCGTCCGTCGAGGCACTTCGCGTAGCGGGTCAGCAGGACCTCGACGCTGTTGCCGGCGCGTTCGGCCACCTCGGTCGGGTCGACGCCGGCGTTGAGCCACGTCGACAGCGCCGAGTGTCGGAGGTCGTACGGCCGACTTGCAAGCGGCGAAGCCGCGACGGCCGGCGGAAGCGCGAGGAGCCGGGCCTCCTGCCACACGCGGTAGTAGGTCGAGGACGGGACGACCGAGCCCTTCTCGCTGAAGAACAGCCGCCCGTCGTCCGCCGTGCCGAAGGCGGCCAGGTGCTCGCGGAGCACGGCGACGAGGTGGGGCGGGATGGGCACCCGCCTGACGTCCTCGGTCGGCCGGTTCTTCAGCCCGCGGTCGTCATGGGTCTCCCCCGAGTCGGTCCACTGCTTGCCGACGGACGGACGTGTCCGGTGGAGCAGCGCCGAGCCCCAGCCTTGCCCGGGAAGGTTCAGGTCCGTCTCGACGAGGCCGACCGCTTCCGCCGGCCGGAGACCACCGAAGTACATGGCGGCGAACAGACCCACGAGGCGACGACCACGGGCACGCCGGTACCCGCCCACGTAGGAAACCGCCGCCAGCAGGTTTCGTGCTTGCTCCGGGTTGGCGACGACCCGCGGATCGACCTGGTTGGACACCTTTGGCTTCTGCCAGCGGACAGCCGTGATCGGGTTCTCCCGCAGCTCCCCCAGATCGACGGCGTAATTCGCGGCGTTGACGAGCGTCCGACGCTTGCGCCGCACCGTCTCGGCCGCTGCCGCCGTGCCGTCGAGCTTGAGCTTCAGCGAGTCGAGGACCGCGCGAGCCGTGGCCGGTTCTGCGAGATCGGCGAGCGGCCGGGACGCCTTGGACACCCAGTGGAGAACGTTCCGCACGTCGTCCGGGACTTCCCGGTCATCCGGCCCCGGCAGCACGAAGGCCCAGTTGCGCAGTGCTCTGCGGATCACCTCGTCGGACGGCCGTCCAGCACGCTCGTCGAGGAGTTCGAGCGTCACGCTGGTGAGGGCTTCGTTGATCCCGTCCCGTGTGTTGGGGGCGGCATGGGGCCACTTCATGGCGAGGTACCTGAGAGCGAAGGCGTACCACGACACGGCCGACTTCTTCTCTTCCATCGAGGCCGGAAGGCCCGACTCCGTGTCGAACTCCTCGCCGTCCCGCATCGCGCGCATGAGCTTCGTGCGGTAGTGGTCGGCGAGCGCCTTGGTCCGGAAGGACTCCGAGAAGACGTTGCCCGCAACAGACCAGCGGACTCCATATGAGGGCGTCTTGGTGTCCCGCTTACGAACGCTCCAGACCTTCACATCGAGAGACTTCACGCCGCCGCCTCCAACTGCCGGAGCCACGTTGTGAAGTCACTCCGCCACACCCGGAGCTCCCCATTGGGCAACTTGAACGCAGCGGGGCCCTGGCCCAATTCGCGCCAGCGGTAGAAGGTGCGCCGGGACACCCCACCCAGCTCGGCAAGGATCTGCGGAACGGTCATGAGTTCGTCGCGTCGGCGGTCCATGTCGGTTCTCCTTCCGTTCCGGGAGCGGGTTCGAGGGTGGCGGCGAGCCAGCTTTCAGCACCGGAGAGGCCGGTTCCGGCGAAGACCCAGTGCGCGAGGACGAGAGTCGTTTCCTGGGCGGTGTCGACGGCCGGAGCGGCTTGGGCGCGGCGCCATTCGGCGCGGGCGTCGCGGAGGGCGCCGAGGGTGGTCGAGTAGCGGCGGGACTTGGTGGAGAAGTGGCCGCGGAAGCCGAGCATGTGGGCCCAGGCCCGCAGGCGGAGGTCTGCCAGCTCGGTGCGTGCGCCCAGGGTCCAGGCGGTGCGGATCATGCGCCGGGCGTGGTCGGTGATCCTCGCTTGTGCCAGCTCGGCGAGGAAGCGAATCGGCCGGTCGAGGGTGCCGGTCGCCGTCTCGGCGCCTTTGGTGGCGTACTTGGCGACGTACGCCGCTACGGCCCGCTCGGTCAGGTCCTGGCCGTCGCCGAAGTCGGCAGAGCGGATCGTACGGACGTCGAGCTGTCGGCCGAAGACGAAGGTGTGCGGCCGGCCGTCGACCTCCGGGCCGTCGACGCGAGCGGCAGCGGCGGCAGCGCGGATGGCGTCGGTCAGTAGCTCGGCCGTCGCCCAGGCCGGGGGCGCGGTCTCGCCGCCTTCCGGGCCGTCGAGGCGGATGACCGCGTGGAAGTGGACGGCGCCACGCTTCTGGTATTCGGCCACCTTGGCGAAGGAGACCCGGGCATGGTCGCGGAAGGCCCGCTGGGTGAGGCCGGCTCGCTTGGCGACTTCCCGGCGGAGGTAGATCGAGAAGCGTTGCCAGAGGGCCCCGGCGTGCGCGTTCCACAGCACGGCCGCTTCGTAGTCGTACGTGTCCGGGTCGAGGGGCGTGCCCAGGGCCGGGTCCTGGCCGTCGTGGCGGATGCCGCAGCGGCAGGGGCGATCGCCGGAGGGGCGGTTGTGGACCGGGCCGAAGCCGGGGGCGGTGAAGGTGGCGAAGACGCGCGGGTGGGTGGCGACCCGTTCGGGGGTGCCCTTGCCGCCGCGGAGTCCGGCGGTGATCAGGTGGTAGGTGTCGCGGCGGTAGGTCTCGGCGCAGGCCGCGCACCGGGTGGCGCGGCGGTTGTTGCAGCGGACGAGGAGCTGGCCGGCCGGGAGGGCGGAGGAGTCCAGGTGGTGCAGGACGCGGCCGATCTCCCCGGTGGTCCGGTCCACCGCGTATTCGGTGCGGTGGCCGTCGAGGCGTACCGGGCGGGTGCAGCCGCCCAGGCCGGACAGTTGGCGGCCCAGCTCGGGCAGGGTGCCGAGGGAGGCCAGCATGGAGAGTTCCGCCAGCGGAGGCGGAGTCTGCCGGGTGATGATGGGAGTTCCTTTCGGCTGTCGTGACGGTTCGGAAGGGACGGCCCCGGGGCGGCGGGATGCTTGGCGGCTTGTTGCCGCCCCGGTGGCCGGTCAGCGCTTGTGTGCGCCGTTGACGAGCGAGCGCAGGACCACGGCGGCGATGGCCACGGAAACGGCCGAGACGGCGACCGCCGCCAGGAGCGCGGTGAGCACGATCCCGACGACGACCACGGCGCCGACCGCGCCGGCACCGATGCCCACGTACGGGGCGACCGGACGACCGGCCGAGGCAACCGGAGCTTGCGTCTGCTGATGCGTGACGGCCGTTGTCGGCAGGGTCGGGACGTCGGGCAGCTTGGGACGGAACACGGCGGATCTCCTTGTCACTCGTGGGTGCCGTTGACGACGTCGACCCCGGAGCGGGTGCCGGACTCGATGGCGGGGGCGAGGAAGGTGTGCGAGAGCCAGAAGCCGAAAAGCGCGATCACGACGGCGACCCAGAGCCGGACGCCGAGAAACTTGATCGCGGCCCAGGCGATGACACCGAGGACGAAGACGAGCGGCAGCGAGACGGTCACGGAAGCTCCTTCAGCGGACGGCGCAGCGGTGAGTACGGGCGGCCAGCTCGGCGGCGGCGCGGCTGTCGTAGTCGGTGGCGAAGCCGCAGCGGGGAGCCGTGCAGGCGGCGGTGTGCTTCTCGCGGCCCCGGTCGTCGTAGTAGGTGGCGACCTGCACGGGGCCGATGCGGACGACGCGGCGGAAGCGGCGGTTGGCGGTCATCAGGGGGTCTCCTTGAGGTCTTGGCCGGTGAAGTCGGTGACGTGCTCGGCCAGCCAGCGCAAGATCTCGTCGCCCTCGTAGCTGTCGGCGGCGAGGATCACGGGCTCGGCGATGAGCACGGCTTCGGTGAGGCGGTTCTGTCGGGTCAGCTCGGCGGCACGCTTCAGCGCGCGGAGCGTGGACGGGCGCACGGGGGAAAGTCCTCCGGGTCAGGTCAGGTGGGTGGAGATGGCTTGGGCCAGCGGCAGCGGGACGCCGAGCCGGGAGCGAAGGGTCGAGGTGTCGATGGGCGTTCCGGTGCGGGCGCGGTGCTCGTCGGCGACCTTGCGTGCGAGCGTGACGAGCGCCGGCGGGACCGGGGGCGTGGAGGGTGGAGCCGGCTCCGGCTCCGCAGCGGGCAACTCAGGTGCAGAGGAGCGCGCTTCGGACGCGATGGGTTCCGGGGCCGACTCGCGCTGCTCCGTCGAGGCGTCCGCGGTTGCTCCGTGGGCGAGCAGCGTTCCGCCCAGGAAGGCGATCGCGGGCCATCCGGCGACGAGGATGCGCAGCCAGTCCGGCACGTCGTCGAGGTCGAGGAGTCCGGCCGTGGCGACGTTGGCGCCGAGCGAGGCGGTCAGGGCGACGAGGAACCAGCACCACCCGGCCGTTTTCGCCTCACCGGAGCGCAGCCGCCGCCAGGCTGCGACCAACAGCAGGTCGACGGAGACCGGGTAGGCCCAGGCCTTCCAGCCGTCCTGTCCGGCGGCCAGCGCCAGGTCATGCAGGTGGGCGAAAGACAGCGCGGCGGCAATCAGCGCTTGGACGAGTACGGCGTCGATGCGGACGGACAGGGCACGCACGGCGCAGCTCCTTCCGGTTCCAGGCATGGAGGGGGTAGGGACGTGGCACGGGACGGCCGTGCCGGCCGTGGGCGGGTGCGCTTACTCGATGACCGGGCGGGCCGTGGCTACGGGCCCGTACGCCTCTACCGGCATCGGCTGGACGTACGGCCGGAGGGGGTGGAGCGCCGGTACGTCTGGGGCGAGGTGAGCCGTCGCGCGGCAGGTGGCCGCGGCGTCGGCGAGGGAGAGGTAGGGGGTGCGGATGCGGGACCAGCCGCCGGAGGTGTCGCCGACGACGGCCAGGCCGGGCAGCTCGGGGGCGATGGCGCAGGCCGCGAGGACCGCCTCAGGGGCGATGTCGCCGAGTGCCATCTTGGCCGAGGCTTCGTCGTTCACGCGGTGGCAGACGCGGCCGGTGAGCTGAGCGCGGAGCATGGTCGCGCCCTTGCCCAGTTCGGCGCCGAAGCGCTGGCCGCAGACTTCGAGGTAGATGCCGGCGGCCCGGCCGAGTTGGGCGAGCCGGATGAGGTGGGTGACCATCTCGTCCCTCCGTTCCTCCTCCTTCCGCGTGGCGACGAGGAAGAGTTCGGCCACCTCGTCGACGAAGAGCACGATCGGGGCCGGGCGTTCGTCCTCCGGCAGTCCCCAGAGGTCCGAGGTGATTAGCTCTTCTGGGGTGCCGGGCGCGATGCCCTGCCGGGCCTTGATCAGGTCGTATCGGTCCTCCATTTCCTTCACGAGCGCGGGAAGCAGCTCGGCCGCCTGGTCCGGGTCGGTCGCCAGGGCGGAGAGCCGGGGTGCGAAGGGCGCCAGCTCGACCCCGCGCTTGCAGTCGATGCCGACCAGGGCCACCGGCTGGGCGGCGAGCCCGGTCAGCAGGTTCCGCAGGTACATGGACTTGCCCGAGAGCGTTGCGCCGAGCACCAGTTCATGCGGCACGGCCTGGTAGTCCCGTACGAACGCGGTCGCGTCCTCTCGTAACGCCACCGGGATCCGAAGCGAGCCGCCGTCGAGCCGACGGGGCATCCGCACCTTCCGCAGCACGTCGAAGCCGACGAGCCGCAGTTCGACGACGCCCGGCTTGACGTCCCGCACGTGGACGGCGTGGACGCCCCAGGCGTGCCGGAGGCGTTCGGCGGAGGCCGCCACGTCCGCCGGCTCCTGGCCCGGGGCCAGCCGCAGCCGTATGCGCAGGCCGGTCGTGGTGGGACGGATGACGCCCCGGCGAGGAGGCACCGGCCGGACCTCACGGCGGGTGGTCGCCCGGACAGCCAGCACCCGCCACCGGGACGGCTCGACGGTCAGGCCGCAGGCGTCCATGGTCGAGGAGTACGAGGCCAACAGCCGGGCCACCGAGAGCGGCAGCCCGACCGTGGACCAGTACGCCGCCGGGTGGGCGTGCCGAGCGTAGGCGGCGCCGCCTATCGCAGCGAGCGAACCGCCCAGCTCGGCCCACGTCACCAGATCCGTCACGGCGGTCAGCCCGCCTGAGCCATCGAGAAGGCGCCCGGAGCAACGGCAGTCGCCCGGTAGGCGATGCCGTGCCGCTCCCGGCCGTTGAAGACGCTCTGCCACGGCCGCGCCACCAGACCCGGAAGCGAGACCGGAGCACCGACCGTCAGGCCCTCGGTCACGCCGCTCTCCGGGACGGTGACCTGGATCAGCGACGACTCGCCCTCGTCGATGTAGACGACGCCGACGGTCATCAGCGCCTCACCGGTCATCGCGTCCTTGGCGATCTCACCGGTCTGCCGGTCGCGCACCTTCGGCGCCGGAGCTTCAGTGAGCAGGATCGTGGCGGCCGAGGCGTCAACGCGGATCACACGCACAGGGATTGCTCCTTCTGAGAGTTGATCAACTCGTCGACCTGACAAGTTGACTTAGCAAGTTCGAAGCTAAGGATGCTAGGTTGACTTGTCAAGCTGCTATCACGGGGTTTCACTCCCGGACGGGGCTCAGCTCAGGCGGTAGGTGTCTTCGAGTTCCTGCCGGTCAGCAGGCAGGAGCACGTCAGCGACCTGCAAGGACCGGCCGGAGGCGTCACAGGCGACGACCAGGACACTCAGCACGGGCATACCGTCCGGCAGATCCAGCAGTTCGGCTTCACTCGCTTCGGGCAGCCGGGCCGACACACGCTCGACCACATGGTCGAAGCGGACCTTCTTCCGCGTTTCGAGGTGTTCGCGAACACTCCCGCTCAGAGGCTCGTCGGTCCCCAGCTCAGTGCCCTCGACCAGGCCGGCGGGGAAGTACGACGAGACCAGCTCGACAGCTTCACCGTCCTCCTCGACCAGGAAGCGACGCATGAGGACTTCGGTCTTCTTCGGCAGGCCGAGCGCCGAGGCGACCCGAGCCGGGACAGGTACACGCCCGACTTCGATCAGCCGCCCCGCACCCTGCGTCTCATCGCGCTCCAGCGCCTCACGCCCCCGCCGGTCCTTCTGCTCGACGACTTCCGGTCGACCGCGGACGATCGTGCCGTACCCCTGCCGGGACTCGAGCCAGCCGTCCCGCTTCAGCAGCTCCAGCGCCCGGACGACGGTCGGGCGGGACATCCCGAATGCCTGCACCAGCTGGTTCTCACTCGGTACGCGGGTGCCGGGCGCGTACGTACCGTCCTCGATGCGCTGCTGAAGCGTCTGTGCGAGGCGCACGTACTTCGGTGGCTCCACTTCATACGCCATGAACGCCGCCTGTCGGGATTGGCCAAGTCAACTGGTCAACCAGCCTAGCGACACTTTCACACCGGCAGTAGGAGAGGTGAGCTATCCCATCACGCCGGCCAGGCATCAGCGACCACGAAGGAGACGACCGTTCCGCCGAAGCAGCTGGGCCCGGAGTGCCAGGAGTCCGCGATGGAGTCCACCAGGAGCAGCCCTCGCCCGTGGGCGTCGTTCGCCTCCGGGTGCCGCAGCCGCACGTTCGCCGGGAAGCCCGGGTTGTGCACGTCGACGCGGAGCGAGGTTCCCTCGCGGTACCACTCGACCCGCACCAGCCACGGGTCATCCGACTTCCCGTAGCAGATGGCGTTGGTCACCAGCTCCGAGATCATCAGCGTGCAGTCGTCGATCGAGCAGGCCGGGTTGTACGGAGCGATGAACTTCCGGAACCAACGCCGCGCACGAGATACGGACTCAGGCTCCGGATGCAAGGTCATCGCTCCGAGCCGCGGCGAATCCTCACAGGGGTGGCGGTCGATCGTGTAGGCCATGCGTGCTCACTCCTTGCCGCTGCCGTCGCAGTCGAGGCAGCGCCGCTTCGACGTGGCACGGTCGCGGTCATTGGCCGTGGAGAGCGCCAGCGCCGTTCGGGAGCCGACGCGCTTCCATCCACGCCCCCGACACCCCCGGCAAGCTAACTGCGCGCCCTGTACCGGCCGCCGACTCCTCACGTCGTGCCCCCTTCTCCTCAAGTGGCCTTAGCCACTTCCTGGATAGTGGCATTAGCCACTTGAGAGGTGCAAGCGGTTCGCCGGAACTGGCGAGTCGTCGTCAGGTGAGCGGGTAGCCCTGTTCGAACGCCCAGCGGTGCGGCGGGTAGGTGGCTTCGGCGAACTCCAGGGGCCGGTCCTGGAGGTCGAAGACGACGTGATGGACGATGAGGACCGCGGACTCCGGCTCCAACTGCAAGTCGGCCGCTTCCTCGTCCGTGGCAGCCCGAGCGCACATCCGGTCTTCTGCGTAGCTGCCTTGACGCCCGGTCATCCGCTCGACGTACATGAGCGTCCCTTCCTGGATCCGCTCAGGGTCCAGGAGCTTGGGTGCCCGCTGGCCGACATCCGCAGCGAACCACGAAGTGGACAGGTTGATCGGGCCGTCCTGGTTGTTGGTCACGCGCCGGCGGTGCACGGCTCGGCGATCCTTCACCAGCCCCAGCGCCTCGGCGACGTAGTCCGGAGCCTCCAGCCAACCGGTCGAGGTGATCACCGCATACTCTCCGGGCGTGTAGATCTTCCCGGTCTGCCGTGCGCGTCCGTACAACTCGCGTGCACGCCGGTTCACTTCGAGGCTGCGCACGTACGTCCCCGAGCCCTGACGCTTCTCGACCAGGCCCTGATGGCTCAGCGCCTCCAACGACCTCGCAGCCGTGGGCCGGGACACCTTCCAGTCCGCGGCGAGCTGCCGTTCCGAGGGAACCTCGTCCCCCGGCCGCAGGTCACCCCGAAGGATCTGGTCACGGATGTAGTGGGCGATCTGGAGATACTTCGGCTGTGCCTCTTCGATCTGCGGCATCTCCCCTCCCTTCCTCGTCCAAGTGGCTATGGCCTTTTGCCACTATAGGGTGAGTGGCCAACCCGTGAACCCGTACTCTGATCGCATGACGCGGTTGATCGTCGCAGCAGGAGGAGGGGGCGACGCAGTCGCCGCCGCCATGCTTCACGCCGCCCTCTACGGCGACGAGGACCAGGCGGTGATCCTCACGTACGCGTGGGACCGCCTCCTGATCGACCCACTCCCGGGACCGCGAGGAGCCGACAGCTTCACGGGACTCGAACCCGTCACTCAGTCCGTCCGGTCGGTGCCGGCCGAGGCCCAGCCGATCGCCCCGGCGGGCTCCACACTCCCCCGGCTCGCGGCAGAGATCCCGCACACACTGGCTCTGCTCGACCCGCACCACGGCGCCGAGGGCATCACCCGCCAGCTCGAAGAGCTGGTGTCCCACCTGGCGCCGGCCTCGATCGATCTACTCGACGTCGGCGGCGACATCCTCGCCCAGGGCGACGAACCCACCCTCAAGAGCCCCCTCGCCGACGCCCTCACCCTCGCCGCCTGCTGCCAGGTCAACGCCCCGATCCGGCTCCTGGTCGCAGGCCCCGGACTGGACGGTGAGATCTCCCCCGACGACCTGCGCCCTCTATTCGGCACTCCCGTCCACACCTTCACGGCCGAGGACGTGGAGACGATCGGCAGCATCCTGGAATGGCACCCCTCAGAGGCCACCGCCATGCTCGCCGCAACAGCCCGAGGAGCCCGCGGCATCTGCGAGGTGCGCGACGCCGGCCTTCCCGTCCCCCTCACTGACGAAGGACCCACGGTCCACGAAGTCGACCTGGACGACGCGGTCGGCCGCAACAGCCTGGCCCGCGCCATCATGACGACCGCCACCCTGGACGAGGCCGAGGCACACAGCCGCGAGATCTGCGGCTTCTCGGAGATCGACTACGAACGCAACAAGGCAGCATGGCTCACTGAGCGGCCACCGACGAAGCTGGACCCCGACGACGTACTGTCCCGACTCGACCAGTTCCAGAGTGAGGCCCGAGCCCGCGGAGTCACCCACACGACGTTCCGCCACATCACCGAGGCCTTGAACCTCAGCGGCTCCCAGCGTGACGAGCTGCGCCGGCTTCTCATCCACAGCCGACCGGGCCAGTACGACGCCCCGCTGTGGAACATCGGAGCATGAGCGCGTTCGCAAGCGAACCAGGCCTGGACGACATCCGGGACGCAGCCGGCCACGACACAGAAGTCGACGTAGCCGTACACCTGCACGACGGCACCGTCAGGCTCTCGATCCTTTGGAGACAAGAGATCCTGCTAAACGCCGACGACGCCGACCAAGTGGCCCAGGCACTTCAGCGCGCAGCAGAACAAGCACGCAGAATCACAGCAACCAGGGGACCGACCGGTCAACCAGCACCTGCGTCCTACTGAGTTACAACCTTCTCCACGGGTTCAAGGCGGCTCGCTCCGCTCACCGCGCAGGCCCGGCCCCCGGCCGGGCCTGCGCTCCTAATGGTGCCGTAACCGGGTGGGCATGTGGTGATCCGTAGTCGCTCCTGAGGCCTGACCTCTCAAGACAGAGCCGGCCCCACATGCCTTCCCGCTCCGTGGAGCAGCGCCGGGGGTGGCGGGGCCGGTCCGCGCTCCTGCCTTCGTCCCGCGCGGACCGGCCCCGCCACCCCCGCTCGCACACAAACAGCGGCATCGTTGGCTCTCGTGGTCCAAGCCGCCGCCAGGGAACACCTCTCACCGCTCGGCGAACACTTCCAGTTCCACAGCTGACCGAGGCCCCTGGCGACCGCTGGGATTGCGAACGGCTAATCGGATGACGGGCCTATGAGCCCTGCCATTAGGGAGACGCGCAACCCCGCCACGGCGACGACCTCACACCACCGTCACCCACCCAAGGACACCCGCCATGACCAGCGTGTTCTGCGGCATCGACTGGGCCACCGACCACCACGACATCGCACTGCTCGACCAGGCCGGCACCCTCCTCGCGAAGCTCCGCATCGACGACACCCCCGCCGGCCTCAGCCAGCTCCTGGACCTGCTCGCCCAGCACGGCGACAACCCAGAAAACCCGGTCCCGGTCGCCATCGAGACCTCCCACGGACTCCTGGTCGCCTGCTTACGCGCCACCGGCAGACCCATCTACGTGATCAACCCGCTCACCGCAGCCCGCTACCGCGACCGCTACGCACTCAGCCGCAAGAAGTCCGACCATCTCGACGCCAAGGTCCTGGCCAACATCCTGCGCACCGACCCCGCAGAACACCGGCCCCTGCCCGCGGACAGCCACCTCGCCCAGGCCATCACCGTCCTGGCCCGAGCCCATCAGGACGCCGTCTGGGACCGCGTCCAGACCGGCAACCGGCTGCGCTCCCACCTGCGCGAGTACTTCCCCGGCTTCCTCACCGTCTTCCGCCACTTCCGCGAAGGCCTCGCCTCACCCGTCACCCGCACCCTGCTCGCCGCGGCCCCCACACCCACCCAGGCCGCCCAGCTCACCCGCCCGCAACTGCGAGCGATCCTGAAGAAAGCCGGACGCCAGCGCGAGATCACCGGTGAAGTCGAACGACTCCACACCCTGCTCCGCGAACCGCAGATGCACCAGCCAGCCCTCATAGAGCAGGCCATGGGCACGAAAACCCTCGCTCTGCTGCGTCAGTTCAACGCGGCCTGCGCCAGCGCCGACGACCTGGAAGCAGTCACCACCACCGCCTTCGCCACCCACCAGGACGCCGAGATCATCACCAGCTTCCCCGGCCTCGGCGCACTCACCGGAGCCCGCGTCCTGGCCGAACTCGGCGACGACCACACCCGCTTCACCAGCCCACGCGCACTGAAGGCCTACGCCGGATCTGCCCCCATCACCAGATCTTCCGGACGAAAGACCACCGTCCTGGCCAGGCACATCAAGAACCAGCGTCTCGCCTCAGCCGGCTATATCTGGGCCTTCGCCGCCCTCACCGCATCCCCCGGAGCACGAGCCCACTACGACCGCCGCCGCTCAGCCGAAGACCGACACGTCGCGGCCCAACGCAACCTCTTCAACCGGCTCCTGGGCTGCCTGCACCACTGCCTCACCCACCGCATCCCCTACGACGAGCAGACCGCGTTCCCCAGCACCGCTTGACTGATCAACCGCATCGGATGTCTGTCTCCGCCCCGCTCCAGCCCGGCCGGCGCCCGTGCCGCGCTCAAGGCAATCAGCCGCCTGATGCCAAAGAAGGGGTACGTCGTGGCTGGGGCGGTCGGCTCCGCGGCTTTAGCCACCTCCCCGGTCCGGGTCCCGTGTCGAGCAAGACCAGGGGGCCACTCGTGCACATTGCGGTCAGGCCCAAAGCCTGCCCGAGTTGCCAACCAGCGTACGGCCCCCTGATCATGCTCGACCCCAGACCGGGCAGGCCACCGGCCAAACCCGCTCCGCCGACCTTCGCTTTGCCATACGGTTCGGCTCAAGGCAGCTCCCCAGGACCTCTGGAGTGCCCCTGAGGGATCGCCCGAACCTCAAAGCCCTGGCGCGAATGATCCACCAATTAACCAACAGTTTGAACTGAAAGTGAAAGGCGCAAGTGTGGGCAATTCAGACAGGCCACAACCTTCCCAACTCGGCTTCTACCGGCTTTACTCTCCCTGCCTGCTGTGCGTGGAAACACGCGACAAAAATGACGAAGTCGGGATCGGTACGGCGTTTCACATTGGAGACGGGTATCTCGTAACCGCTCGGCACGTCATCGAAGGCCGCCGCTTGACCAAGCTCATTCCGGCACGGGAGGGGAAAGTATCATTAGATTCTGTCGAAGTAATCTACCCGTCTGACCCGACGGTCGACTTGGCCCTGCTCAAGACAGACTTTTCACTCGACTACTACATGACACACGTTAAGTATTGGGGGCGAGATGACGTACGCAAAGTCGATCACGTGGAGATCGGCGGGCACCTTGACGACTGGATCGATGACGGACTGGTTCTAATGAAGGTTGTAGCCTTCGGTTACCCCCCTATCCCCACCTCACCACGACCAGAACTCGTAGCAGTGAGAGGAGAGGTAAATGCGATCATCGACCCTTACGTGGGCTCCAAACATCCTCTGTTCGTGATTTCCCCGATGGCTCGTGGGGGCTTCAGCGGAGGTCCGGTGCTCACTGAAGACGGGTGGCTGCTTGGAGTCGTCACCTCTTCCCTTCTTACAAATCACGCTGTTCCCGAGCTCGGCTACGGAGCCGCCCTAACGGTTGAGCCTCTGTGGGATCTTCTTGTGGAGAATAGAATCTTCCCGGCCTCCAATGCCGAAATGCTCTTTGAGTTGCGCCATGGCTGGGGCCTGGAAGAATCCGACTTCCCTTTTGATGAAGATAAGTTGAAGCAACTTCGAGAGCGGTACGCAAAGATTAGCGAAGTCGACTAGTCACATGCCGTGGCCAGGTCGAGCGAAAGCTTCGACCTTCCCGCTTTCCGGATGAAGAGGTCGTGCCATATACGCCCGATCGTATGGGGGCCACGGGAAAACCAGGAAGCCGGCGACTGCCCGACAGGCGCCGACACTGCTCCGCCGCAGTTCAGCCCAGCTGCCTTTATCCCAAGCTGAGGGCCTGTCTGCGCTGCCCTCCTCAGGCGGACTGGGGCCTTCTGCCGCCAGGCTGCAAGGCTGTCCACCCGTCACTTGCGCTGGATTAGATACTCAATCCTGGAGGTCCATCTCGGGCCGAACTTGTCATTCACCATATCGACAAAGGTGAGACCATCGATAAGTTCAATACGAGGCTCACCCCTCTCCTTTCTGCGAGCCCCCGCAGTAAATTCCGAAGTTGTAACCAGAACACCATGAGACTTTCTTTCCATATTCATAACGCCAGCCAGCCTGTCAACGATCTCAACACCCACCTTTTTGGCGGTCCATTTCTTACATTCGATAATCACTGTAATTCGGTGACCTAGAGCCGTCTGGGTCGCCGTAACGTCCCACCCCCCGTCCCTTTGGGGTGGTGTAACTTCGGTGTCGTACCCCAGTTTTTCCCAAAGCGCTGCGGTCAGCTTCTCGAAATCTCGATCAGAGAGGCCGTGTAGCACCTGAAGTGCATCTTCACTAGTGGCGCCGACATCGATCCAGCAGGATCGAATGAGCGCAGCTGCATCACTGAAAGAAGCATGAAGGGGGTCCGGCAGCTCCTGAGCATGGACGGCATAGAAGTTCGACAAAACCCTCAAAGCCTCTTCAGGTTGATCAGGAACAAGATCAAGAATCCATGTGATCCCTTCCCATGCGGCCACCTCTTTTCGAGCTCCCCAGCGAATCAATCTTTTACCAAATTCCCTCTTGCCGAGTAGAGAAACAAGGCTACGGTCACCGCTTTTAGCGGCCTGCAACGCCGATTCGAGGTACACCCTATCCGCGAAGTAGGTCCCGCTGCGCACGAGAAATTTGCGAAGCAGATTTTTTACTTCTGCGTCAGACCTTTCAGGCGCTGTTGCCAGGTATTCATCCCTCAGTTGCTCGGAGGGAAAATGTACAGATGGAGGAGGTTCGCCCTCGCGCCCCCACCGGCCTGTTTGGATGTACTGAAGCCATTCCCCGAGTCCCACCGCGTCAGTCATACGAGAATCTTCGTTGCTTCCTGCCCGATCCTGCCAGTAGATGTCGCGATCCCTTGACGATCTCATCCCCGTTGATCACGAGGGGGCCGAAGAGGTCTTGACACTCATGGATGAGGTGCTGAACGACCTGTTTCAGTCCCCGGCTCGCGTGGCCCGTGCCCGTCAGCGGCGCCTGGAACGGTCCCAAGCAGGCTCTGCGTCGGTGAGCACCACCGCGTCAGAAGGACAGCCCAGCACCTGAGCTCCTGTTGCAGCACTCACGGCAAGGCTCATAACGCTGTTGCTCGACGCGAGAACGTCGCTGGGTGCGTTCTGCACAGCGATCGCGGGCCGCAGTGCCGGTCACCGAAGTTCGTCCGGGCACTTGACCCGCACCGGATCGTTGGTTCGATAGGGAGAGTTGGGGCGGCGGGCGACAAAACGGCCATGGAGTCGTTGCTGCAGAACAACGCCCTCGACCGCCGAACGTGAGCCACCCGCGGGAGCTCCGCATCGCGGTCGTGACCTGGATCGAGAGTACGTACCGCCGCCGGAGACGAACCTCGCTCGGCCGGCTGCCCCCCATCGAGTTCGAATCGTCAGGATCATAACGGCCCTACAAGCCGCGTGACTGCACCTGTCATCCGCACCTGCAGAGACCCTATGGACGTCCTTGCATGTCCCGGACATGATGGTTAGTCGCTCCTTCAACAACGCCGTGTGTAGGCAGGATGCGCCCAGCTGGTCCCCTCACCTCAGGTTCACCTTGCATACAGACGCACCATGACCAGCCACGAGGGGATATCTTCATTAACCAACCGTCTTGGACCGGAAGGGCAGGACCAAGTACCACATGGCGTATGATCTCGCGCCTCCCGAGCCCGTTGGGATGGTGGCCTCCCTGAGTTCGCTGGGCTACTCACTGCCGGACGCCATCGCGGACTTGGTAGACAACAGCGTCTCGGCTAAGGCGGGGACGATCGATGTGGAGTTCACCTGGGACGGACGCGCCTCTTGGGTCGCCGTGGTCGACGATGGTCATGGCATGTCGGAGGAGGCCTTGGTTACCGCGATGACCGTCGCGGCCCGCTGGTCAGCAACAGACCGCACATCCACGGACCTGGGCCGGTACGGAGTGGGGCTGAAGTCTGCTTCCTTCTCTCAGTGCCGTCTGCTGACGGTCTGCACCGCGGAGGCCGACGGTCCCTGGCGCTCACGAACATGGGACTTGGATGTAGTCGAGCAGACCGGTGAGTGGCGGTTGCTCCGTCGGCCACCAGCCGAGGCTGAGAAGGCCTTGGAGCAACTCACCGCCGGACGGTCCGTCGGCACAATCGTTCTGTGGCACCGCATCGCTGGGTACCGGGGGATCGCCGCGGCCGACCGCAGGACCCAGCGGCAGTTCTACGACGAGGCCGAGAAGGTCCGCAGCCACCTCGGTCTCGTCTTCGCCCGCTTCCTCACTGGTTCGGCCGCGTTGACGTTGCGTGTCACAAGCCTGCCCGTCGAGCCGTGGGACCCGTTCCTGTCCAGCCACCCGTCGGTGATGCACCACCCGGTGGAGAACCTGCCGCTCGAAGGGCACAAGGTCAGGGTCGAGCCGTTCATCCTGCCCGGGCTGCAGCGGCTGACCCCTGCCGAGGCGGAACGTGCCGGAGGACCCAAGGGGTGGCTCCGGCAGCAAGGTTTCTACGTGTACCGCCGGAACCGTTTGATCCTTGCAGGGAGTTGGCTGGGCATACGCGGGCTCCGGCGCGAGGAGAGGTACAACCTGGCCCGCATCGCCGTCGACATTCCGGCGGAGACCGACGCCCAGTGGCAGGTCGATGTTCGGAAGGCGACAGTGGTGCCGCCGGTCGCACTGCGCCAGCATCTCCAGCGTATAGCGCGCACGGTCCGGTCCGCCGCAGCCGAGACCGTCCGCAACCGGGGTCAGATAGCGGCACGGCAGCGCGCCGAGAATCTGTCATTCGCGTGGAGCGTACGGCGGGACGAGAACACGGTCCACTGCCGGATCAACCGGAAGCACCCCATGATTCAAGCGGTTCTACGGGAGGGGGGCGGCGATCCGGCGAACATCCGGGCGCTGCTGCGGCTGTTGGAGGAGACCGTGCCTGTGCCGGCGCTGCGTGTGCTGCACGAGACCGACACAGCAGACGACCCTGAGCCCTTCGGTGGTCCGGGGAAGGCCACCGAGGAGGCGACCAAAGTGGCCCAGTGCATGTTCGACGTACTCGTCACCCAAGGCCGCTCTCCGGATGAGGCGCGACAGGTCATCCGCACAATGCAACCATTTGACCAACTAAATGGATTCTGGAACAAGTGACCGGTTGTCCAAGGCGGGGCGTACCCTCCTGTTCCCGACCATCAAGTTGCGTATCTCCAGGGGGAGGCATCCGTGGATCCGGCGGTCAGCAAGGATCTGTCCTTTGCGCTGAAAGTGGCCATTCAGTTTCTGCCGGAGGACCGGCAGGCTACTACAGACGAGGTGACCAAGGCTGTTGAGACAGCCAAGATGGTCGCCGGCCTCAACGGCGTGACGGTGGAGGTCGTCGAGCTACGCAAGCTGGTCGAGTCCCGCACTACCACCTTTCAGGAGAGTTCAGCGGGGCTGAGCAACAGTGAGGACCACGTCCGGTGGCTGCCTGATGCCAAGAACGATCGCTCGTGGGCCTTCTGGACCCGGTACGAACGGTTCCTGAAGCATTCACGAGGCATGCCACTCCAGGTGGTGAACAGCATCGACCGGACGACGGACGAGGTTCTCGGGGAGCTGGAGGATCCGCACCGGCCCGGCCCTTGGCGTCGGATGGGGTTGGTGATCGGCCAGGTACAGTCCGGGAAGACTGGCCAGTTCATCGGTCTGGCGGCGAAGGCTGCCGACGCCGGATACCGGCTGATCGTCGTCTTCGCCGGTGTCCTCAACGACCTACGTGCCCAGACCCAACTCCGCATCGATGAGGGCTTGCTAGGCTTCGACACTCAGTATCAGCTCCGGTCCGACCAAGAGGGCGCCGACCGTTACATCGGCGTCGGTGCCATGGCCGGTGAGCCCCGTCTCCACATCGCGTCGCTGACCAACAGCACTGAGAAGGGCGACTTCGATCGGAAGACTGCCTCCAAGGCGAATCTGCCGATCGGCAACTTCCCGGTGGTTCTCGTAATCAAGAAGCATCCGAGGATCATCGACTACCTGCGTACCTGGGTCACGGAGGTCCACGGCGTCGAGGACCCCAAGACGGGCCGCAAGGTAGTGCAGGACATCCCGCTCTTCGTCATCGACGACGAGGCCGACAACGCGTCCGTCAACACGGCCGGTGACGGGGCTGACCCCACCAGTATCAACGCCGCCATCCGTAAGCTGCTGACCAGTTTCGACAAGTCGTCCTATGTGGGATACACCGCGACTCCCTACGCGAACATTTACATAGACCCGGATGCTGACCACGACAGCCTCGGCGGCGACCTGTTCCCCGAGAGCTTCATCCGAACGCTGCGGGCACCGTCCAACTACCTCGGTCCGGAGCGTCTGTTCGGTCTGCGTGCTCACGCGGAAGAAGAGGACATCGACCCGCTGCCGCTGGTGCACCATGTCGACGACACCGAGCACTGGGTTCCCGAGAAGCACAAGTCCGGCTTCACAGTGACCGCCGACCTGCCGGATTCATTGCGGCGCGCCATCCATTCCTTCGTCCTGACCTGTGCCGCCCGCCGCGCGCGGGGGCAGGTGGATGTCCACAACTCGATGCTGGTGCACGTCACCCGCTTCACCAAGGTGCAGGGGCAGGTCCGGGACCAGATCGACGACTACGTGAGGCTGCTCCGGAACGGCCTCAGGGACCGGTACGGGGACGCGTCCCGTGCGTACATGAACGAACTGCAAGAGCTGTGGGAAGAAAATTTCGAGCCCACCACCGCGTTCTTTACCGCGGACGAGGCCGAACGGCTGTCCTGGGAACAGACTGCCGCCGAGATTCTCCCCGCGATTCAGAAGCTCGAGGTCAAAGCCATCAACGGGGTGGCCAAGGACGTGCTGGACTACTACTCGAACCGGCATACAGGCATGTACGTCATCGCTGTCGGGGGACAGAAGCTGTCGCGTGGCCTCACCCTTGAGGGCCTTTCGGTGAGCTACTACCTACGCTTCGCCAAGACCTACGACACCCTGCTGCAGATGGGCCGCTGGTTCGGCTACCGGCCCGGCTACGAGGACCTGTGCCGGCTTTACACGACCGCACAGTTGGTGGGTGCCTACGAGGAGATCACGGCTGCGACCGACGAACTCCGCCGGGACATCGAGGAGATGGCAGCGATCGGCTTTACCCCCCGTGAGTTCGGTCTCAAGGTGCGTACCTCCTCTCTAGGCCTGAGCATCACAGCCGCCAACAAGATGCGTCAGGGCACGCGGGTGCGGCTCAGCTTCTCCGGCGAACTCGCCGAGACGACCATCTTCCCTCTCACCAATGGAGAGCCAAAGCACAACTTCGACAGCTTGCAGGCATTCGCAGGCATGCTCTTGGAGCAGGCTTCACCGGAGGTTGACCTGAAGACTGGCAGCCTCGTGTGGTTGGACGTTCCCGCAGAAGTGGTGGCGTCCGGCTTTTTCGACCCCTACAAGTCTGCGCCGGAGGCGAACCGGATCCGTCCGGACGCCCTCTCTGCCTACATCCAGCAGTGTGCCAAGGCCGGGGAGCTCGGCAGGTGGACCGTCCGGGTCGTCTCCCGCCGACGAGCGGACATGCCCGTCGACCTCGCAGGACACACTCTGGGCGCGGTCACACGAGCGGCCTCCAAGACCGCCCGCCCGGACCCCACGAAGCACACCATCAAGCGCATCCTGAACCCCAAGGACGAGTCGCTCGATCTCGACCCGGAGCAGTACGCCGCTGCCTGGGAGGCGACGAAGAAGGCCGCTGCGGGACGCAAGAACCGCAACGGCGAACCGCTCGCACCCACCCTGCCGACGGGTGAGCCGCTTCGCTGGCAGCGCCGCCCAGACCAAGCTCACTTGCTCATCTACATGATGGAGCCGCCGAAGGAGGCGAACCTCGATATACCGCTGATCGGATTCGCCGCCAGCTTCCCGTTCTCCCAGGCCCACACCGCGACCGAGTACGTCGTGAACGCTCCCTGGTGGAAGGACGACTCGGACGACCTCAGCTACGAGGACGGGGCCGAGGACGCATGATCGACGAAGCGCTGTGGCAGGAGCTGGAGGTACCGCAAACGAACCGGGGGCGTTCTACCCGGCGGTTGTTCCCCGAGAGCGGGCACGACATCCATGTGGGCGTGTCTCACCCGGGGCGGCAACGCATGCTGCTGGTGAGAGGTGGTTCCCGTGCGGTCGACCGTGCGCGCCCCCTCCTTGTCGACCTGCGGGAGACCCACGGCCTGAGCCTGTCCTGCAATTCGGTGAGCAATCGCGAGTTCGAACTTCAGATCTCCCTCACCGCCGGTGAACTGCGGGAGGTGTTCACTCCCCTCGCGGAGGACATCGCACGTACCTCGAAGGACGCCTCGTCGGAGACCGTCCTCGAGCGGGCGGTCCGACGGTTCGCGTACTGGCAACAGCTCATGCGCAGTGTCGGATCCCAAGGACTGGGCAGAGAGGCCCGACTGGGGCTCTACGGGGAGCTGCGCTACCTGCGCACCCACCTGCTCGCCGCTCTCCCAACGCGTGCGGCGGTGGAGGCGTGGACTGGGCCAGAGGGCAGCAACCAGGACTTTCAGCTCCCGTCCGTCGCCATCGAGGTCAAAACTACCGCCAAGAAGAACGCGAGCACCGTCCGGATCGCCAACGAACGGCAACTCGACGATCGTGGTGTCGGCCGCCTGGTGCTCGTACACCTGGCTCTCGACGAGCGCCGAGGTGGTCTGGGCGAGAGCCTCAACTCGGTGGTGGACGACATCCGTGCCGCCGCCGACCTCGCCTCGGCATCCGCCCTGTTCGAGAGTCGCCTGATCCAGTCCGGCTATTTGCCGCACCAGCGGGACCTTTACGACGAGCCGCGCTACACCCTTCGTCGCGCCGATCTGTGGGCCGTCGACGAAGGATTTCCGCGCATCGTGGAGACCGACCTGCCCAACGGGGTCGGCAACTGCGCCTACGACATCAGCGTCATCGCGCTTGAGAAGCACCGCACCACGACCGAACAGGTCACCGAAGTAATCAGAGGTACTGATGGCTGAGCTGCCCCTTGCCGACTACGCCCGTACGCTCACGGGCGACATACAGACCTTGGCAGAAGCGGAGGACGGCTCCATCCCGAAGACGTTCACCCGTTGGGTGCTGGAGCAGCTGGAGGAGTCCGGCTTCGTCTCCAACATGACGGTCGCCTACCACAGCGGGCACGGCGTCATGGTGTACGGCTTCGGATACAGCGACGACCGCTCGGTCCTCGACCTCTACACCACCGACTTCAGCCTCGACCCCATGGCCGACAGGTTGACCAAGGCCGACGTGACACGGCACTTCCGCAGGCTGCTCGCCTTCCTGCAGAAGGCCAGCAGCATCCGAGGCAACTTCGATCAGCCAACCGAGGTGCACCAACTGTGCGAGGGCGTCGAAAAGCTACTAGCCAACGCCTCGAAGGTGCGCCTGTTCCTGTTCAGCAACTGCGAGTCGACGGCCCGCACGCAGCCGGAGCCCACCGACTTCCAGGGCCTCCCCGTCGAGCATCACCTCTGGGACCTCGCCCGGCTCTACCGTCATCAGACGTCCGGTGCCGCCAGCGAGCCGATCGTTGTGGAGTTCGACCCACCAATCAGCTGCCTGTCGGTGCAGAGCATCGAGCCCAATCTCTCCGTCACTCTCGCCGTCGTTCCCGGACGCCATCTCGCCGAGCTGTACGAGGAGCACCGCACGCGTCTTCTCGAACTTAACGTGCGCGCGTTTCTACAGGCCCGTAGCACGGTCAACCGGGGTATCCGCCTGACCCTGCTCAATGAGCCGGGGCGGTTCCTGGCCTACAACAACGGCATCACGGCGACGGCGACCGACGCGGAGTTCGTCGAGGACGCCGAAGGCAGGCGCGTCGGCATCCGCAGACTCACCGGCCTTCAGATCGTGAACGGCGGACAGACCACCGCCACCCTCCACCATGTCTTCAAACGGGACAAGAGGGATCTGGCCGGCGTCAGCGTCCAGATGAAGCTGACGCTGATGAGCTCGGACGATCTAATGAAAATCGTCCCGAGCATCTCACGGTACTCGAATACTCAGAACAAGGTCACGCTGGTCGATCTCTCGGCCAACGACAAGTTCCATGTCGAGTTCGAACGAATCAGTCGCACCCTGTGGGCGCCCCCAACCACCGCCGGCGGTCCCCAGACACGCTGGTTCTACGAGCGGGCCCGTGGCTCGTACGCGGTGGAGGAAGCGAAGCACACCGCAGTCGCCGCGCGGCGCAAGTTCAAGGCCGAGACCCCGGCCGCCCAGCGATTCGCCAAGTCTGACCTGGCCAAATTCGTCAACGCGTGGAACGGATTGCCGCACCTAGTGAGCCGCGGAGCGCAGAAGAACTTCGCCGCCTTCCAGGATAACGTCAAGAAGCAGCCCCCAGTCATCGACGCGGATTACTGCCGTCGGACGATCGCCATGGGCATCCTCTTCAAAGCGATCGACAGGGTGGCCAAGGTCCACGACGCAGGAAGCCACAAGGCCTTGATCACGGCCTACACGACGGCCCGCCTCTGCGAGGAGACCGGGCGGCGCATCGACCTCGACCGCATCTGGCGGGAGCAGAAGGTGAGCGATGCGGTCGTCCAAGCCGCCCACGACCTGTGTCCGCTGGTCATGGACATCGTCATACAGGATGGCAAGCACGTCACCGAGTGGGCGAAGAGCAGCAAGTGCTGGGAGGAGGTCTCCTGCATCCCCTGGACCATTCCCGACGAACTGGCCGAGGAACTGCTGGCGCGGCCCGTCGAGTTCGCTGTGGACACCCGGGAGGAAGAGGAGGAGCAACTCTCCCGGCTCAAGCAGATTGAGCTTAGCGAGTGGGAGATGCTGGCCGACTGGGCCCGGGAGACACGCGCCTTGGAGCTGGCCGAGCAGCAGATCGCCACTATGATCGCCGCCAAGCTGGCAACCAATGGCACCATCACGGCGGCCCAGGTCAGGAAGGCGTTGGAGGTCTACGACAGGGCGATCGAGGAGGGCTTCAGCGCGTTCGCGCCGTAGGCCGACAAATGACGGGCCTGCTCCCGAGGCAGAGACGCCTCGGGGAACAGGCTCTCGCCCTCCTTGTTCACGACGCGACCCGGCTGCCGTCCTCCTCGATGAAGGTCTGGCTGTACAGATCGTCCGCTGGGGGCTTGCCAATGCAGTGCTTGCGCAGCGGGCACCACGGGCAGCCGGGCTGAGTGGCTTTGCAGTACGCGTTGCCGATCACGCGGAGAGCGGCCATACGCAGCGACGAGTCCTTGCCTGCGCCGACGAGGCGGATCAAGTCGACGCGGCCGTCGGTCAGCTTGTTGATCTGGTCACCCGTGCTGCCGTTGACCCTGGCTGCGACCCGGAGTGCGCCCTGTGTGATGAGCAGGAGGTCCTGCTCTCCCAAGAGGAGGGTGTATAGAGCCTCTTCGGCGGGCTTGAAGCCGAGACGCTCCGGAACACTGTTCTTCTTCGCCTCACTCCATGCATTCCGGTCGTCGACCAGTGGTTGCAGACGACTCAGTCTGTCCTTAGCCGACGCCGTGGTGGCCTTCGTGATGATCTGTTCGAATACTCGGCTGGTCACGGCCTTCCTGCCGCGGACGACTTCCATGATGTCGCGGATCTCGCTGCTCTTCATGCGACTTCCCGCCAGCAGAGCCATCACCGCGGCTTGGGGCGCCTCCATCTCGTCCCCCGGGAACTGATACCAGCCCTCCTGCTCCCGCGCGGCATCGGCCCACTTGCCGAGGTCGTCCCTTACCTGCCGCCAATGCGGAACCAGCCCCGAGTCTTCGGGCATTCCCTCGATAGGGAGAACCACGCTGGCAGCCGCGTGCCCGAGGAGGGGTGGTACCGCGTTGCCGATTTGCCGGAAGGCATCGCTCCGCGTACCAGCGAACCGGAATCTATCCGGAAACGTCTGGATTCTGGCAGCCTCTCGCACCGTCAAAGTTCGGTGGTCCTCGGGGTGGATGTACCAGTAGCCGTCCTTGGCAATGTGGGCCGTGATCGAGCGACTGAGTTCATTCCAGGCCAGACGCTTGTACTTATCCGTGAAATTGTCCGCACGGTAGCGACGCAACTTCTCGGGCAGGTCCGAGTACAAGGTCTTCGACGTCATGTATTCGGAGAAGATCTCCAAGTCGTCGCTACGCACCCGTCGAGTCATGTGGTCATGAATGACGCCGTCCGGAGCACCCTCCCGCATCCTGCCGGCGAACTCGGACAGATCCGCGGGTTCTACATAGGGCAGTTCCCGCTCCCCAACGCGCTCCTGTGCCTCCACCTGGAACCGTGGGAGATCGGAGATCGCCTGCTGAAGGTTGACGGCCGTTTCCACTTTCGGCTGCCAGTCGAAGCGCTCCACGTCGTTGCGGGCCAGCAATATCAGTCGCTTGCGGTGCTGTGGAACGCCGTACTGCCAGGCGTCGACGAGGCGGACCTGCGTCGCGTACCCAAGCTCCTCGAGCTTCTCCTCGATGATCCGCACGACGGCGAAGTCATCACCCAACCCCATGTCAGGGACGTTCTCCATGAGAACGGCTCTCGGGCGGACGCGCGTCACGATGTCCAGGTACGCCTGCCAGAGCTGCTTCCGGTGATCCTGCGGATCCCGGCCATGGTTGCGTACAAGATCCCGGATCTTGCTCCGGCCGGCCCGGCTGAACGGCTGGCAGGGAGGCCCGCCTGCAACGAGGTCGATCTTCGCCTGAGACAGCAGCTCCACCAGGTGGTCGCGCACCTCCGGGTCACCCAGGTCCATCCGCAGGCTGAGACCAGGGAAATTGTGGGCGTGGGTCTCCAGGGCGCGTTCGTCGAAGTCGACACCCGCAGCCATGGTCCAACCTGCTTCTTGGATGCCAAGGCTCAGTCCACCGGCACCGGTGAACAGGTCCACGGCCAAGAGGTCATCTTGATGACGACCGAGCCACTCGGAAAAACCGTCCTCGTTGCAGTGATCGTCGTGGGGGTCGAGTCGCAGGTAGTCAGACCGTTCCAGGGGAACACCGTACTTCCCCTTCGTCACCGCACAGCCCTCCTACATAGACGGGATCGACGAGCACCAGGAGAGCACAGACAGCCACTCGAAGCAACGGCCTCGCGGGGCAAACAGTACTGTGCACACCGGATACTCCGCCGACCCAACAGCAGGATCCGTGAGGGTGGGGCCGTGTCGTGGAGCCCCGTTCATCCGCCCACAGACCTGCAGCCAACGAACCCTGAGGTGAAGATCCTACGTTGCGTTCTGCGGCGCCTTCCCCGGAGTCCGGCCTCTCGTGACCAATCTCCCGCTCACTGCGAGCGATCTCGGGTCTTGCGTGACGGGGAGGCCGGGGAGATGCCCAATCAACCTGAGACACAGTCCCGAAACCGTTGCTGCTTGCTGGCGGTCATTCATCAAGCAATACGATCGTTCTCGCCGCACGCGACCTCCCCGTCACCATGAGTGACAGAGTGCGTGCCGGGTAGAAGGTGTCTGCGTCGCAGCGCGTACTTTCAGTCACGGAACACGCCGTGGACTACTCGTAACGGGCTCTCGTCGAGGTTGACTCATAGAGGCCCCTGACCAGCGGGTTTCCGTTAAGCGCATGGGGCCTCCGGACCCGCTCAGTCACAGTGTCAGACCAAGGTGGTGTGCGTGAGCGGGATGCTCGCGCACACCATCGACCTGCTCTCAGTTCCTAGCGAAGAATCCGAGCTCGCTCTTCCCGAGCCCACCGACCACCAAGGCACGGTCAAGGAAGCGGTTGTACTCCTCGCACGCCGTCTCAGGAAGCAGCGCGCAGCCGTGACAGGCGGCAAGGTTGCAGGACCCGGGACCTTGGCCCTTGCTCTCGATGCACACCGGGTCCGAGGAGCACCACGCAGCGTGAGCCAGGGCGTTCTCCAGCACTCCCTCCAGTCGGCCGGGCTCGCCCATTCGAACCAGGCCGCCCAAGGTGCCCTCGGAGTCCCCGGCGGCGGTGTAGATGAGTATGCCGGCCATGCCGTCCGGGCCGGGGCTCACGTAGAGGCGCTCCCTAAGTGAGGCCGAGCTGTAGCCGCACTCGTAGGTGAGCTGGTTGATGAGCAGGTGCGCCAGTGTGTGCAGGAGGATGAAGCGCGGCGACAACTCTCGCTTGGTCAGGCCGCGCTGTTCGGCTAGGTCCGAGAAGCGCTGTGTGAGTAGTTCAGCCTGCGCCAGAACTGCCCGACGCTCCTCCCACGCGCCCAGAGACGCCGTGTCGAGTTCCAGGTATATGCCCTCGCCGCTGACAGCGTATGCGGGAAGCCAGTTGCCACCCGGGCGCGCAGGTGTGCGGCGCAGCAGTGCCTTGCGGGACGCGTCATCATAAGGGGACTCGGCGAAAACGCGGTTGAAGCCCCATAGCACCCGAGTTTCGCGGAGCTTTTCTACAAGCCTTACGCGGGCGAAGGCGGAGGCAATGCTGGGCGCGTACTGTCCGCGGGGCTCGCGTACGACCAGTTCCTCAGACTCGATCGCACCGCGCAGCGTCTGGTACTCGGTGGCGCGGAATGGAGCTGGGTCCTGCGCAGAGCCGGGCTCCTCTGTCTCTGAGGCTTCGGATTCGGACTGTTGCAGCACGGCCAGTGCACGGGCGATCTCCTCGTCGCTGAAGTCGTCGAGGAGGAAGGCGTTCCCCTGGGCCGCTTTCCGGAGCATGTGGACAGGCAAAGCCTCTCCCTTGTCAAGGAAGACTGCTGCCCTCTGCCGGGCCTGTACGATCGCCCCGTCCTGGAGGACAGCGAGGACCTTTGGATCGGCGGTCGACGCGGCCATCTCTGGCACGAAAATGGAACTCTTCAGGAGCGAGTAGTAGACGTTCGCGGCGCCGCGCAGGCTGCCGCGGAGAGGGCTCCCGCACGGCTCCCCTTCGCGGTCGATCCCCAGCCAGGGCGCCCCGCCGCGGCACAGGTACGCCGGCCCGCCCGGCTCGAGCTCTTCCGAGAGGAACGTGGAAGGGCCGCTCTCGGCACTACTCCTTGTTGATGTGATGCCTTCCAGGCTGCGGGTCGCGTTGCAGGAACAGGACACCCGTTGGGAGGCCAGAGTGCCGCCGCCGGAGGACCGCAGTGAGAGGCGGTGCCCCCGGCAGGAGGGCGTCGCTGACTTATGCGTCCATTCGAACCAGGGGAAGTCCTGGAGGTGCCCTCGCTCACAGATCGCGACGAAGGGCACTTGGGCGAAGAAGGGCTTGCGGCCGGAGGACTCATGCTCCTTGCAGGCCGGGCGGTTCTCCTGGTGGAGCCGGTCCTTGGCCAGCTTGCGGCAGCGCGGGCAGAAGCCCCAGGTGGGGAACCGAAGGACCGGGACGGTGAGACCGGTGTTGACCCCATCCTCCGAACGGGTGCGGTAGTCCGGAGGAGAGTAGAGCGCGTCGACACCGAGATGCTGTTCCAGGCGCCACTCGTGGATACGGAACTCTTCCTGGTTGCGGTCGTCTCCGCGCGGAAACCAGTGGTCGAGGCCTGCCGTGATGACTGACGTCCCGTCGGACAGCACGTGCATGGCCCCGGGGCCAAACGGGGCGACCATCTGGGAGCGCCGGACCTTGCCGCGGATCATGACTGTCCTTCCTGGATCGCGTACTCCGAGGTGACCTCGATCTGGCATTCGGCGTCGACGCCGCGCATGGAGGAGGGGATGGCCCAGGTCATACTCTGGGCCTGCTCGTCCGCGTACTGGCCAAGGGGGCGCAGGAGCTGGTCGCTGCTGACCATGGGCCCGAAGTCGCCCCAGTGCCCGGGCTGCCACGCCTCCCACTCCTTGCGCATCCTGTCCAGGATGTCGGCTGTGCGGTCGGCTTCTTCGGAGTCGCAGAAGTCGACCCGGTCGAGGAGAAGCTTTCTGGCCGCTTCCCAGCCTTCGGCGGGGAACGGCTGAGGCTCAAGCGCCTCCGGTCCGGTCTGCCGGATGTAGGCAACCGCGACTGCGCGCAGGGCCCGGTCCAGGGCGGGCGGGGCGAATGGGGTGGAGCTGGTCGGTTCGACCTGCGCGTACAGGCGTTCGTGGTAGCTGCGGAAGCGCTCGAAGTGGCTGCGGTCTCGGGGTTTGCCTGCCCCGTACAGGGTGACGACCAGTCCGGGAATGCGTCGTCCGACGCGACCGGTGACCTGGATGTACTGGGAGGTGCTCTTGGGCTGGCCGACAACGGCCATGAGTGAGAGACGGGGGATGTCGATGCCGACCTCAATCAGGCTGGAGGCCAGACAGGCGTCTACGGCCCGCTGTTCGTCCGTGAGCTGCCGCTCGAGCTTCTGGATGGCTTCGGGGATCTGGTCCTGCCGGAGGCGGCTGGTCATCTCCTCGACCCAGTTGAGGTAGCGCATCCCGGTGCGGTCCGTCTCTGAGCGGTTGTTGATGGTCCTCAGGTAGTCGGGGATGTCGGACTGCATGAGCGACAGCGAGTTGCCGAGCTCACGGAGGCTGTTGAAGAAGGCGAGCAGCGTCCACCAGGGGTCGCGGAGGCCTTCGGGAAGGTCCTTGGCTGCCTGGAGCAGGGCGGCGAACGTGCGGACCTGTGTGGTCTGCATGGAGCCGAGGGCAGGGGCGTGCACGCCGATGTAGCGCCGCCCCGGCTTGAGAGTGCCGGTCTCCGGATCGCGGTCGTAGACGGCGAAGAAGGAGTCGGAGGCGTCGATGCCGTGCGGCGGGAAAAGGTGCACCTGCTCACGGCCGTAAAGGGCCTTGACCTGCTCCTCGTGCCGCCGGATCGTCGCGGTGGAGGCGACGATCTTGGGGAGAATGCGCGTGCCGCCTCGCCGGTCGGTGCACAGTTCTTCGATAACGCCCTCGTAGAGGCCCGTAAGGGAGCCGAGCGGACCGGCGATGAGGTGCAGCTCGTCCTGGATGATCAACGAAGGTGGCGAGTAGGCCCGGGAGCCGTCCGAACCGAGCCCGTCGGATCCGAAGCCGAACAGGGCCCTTGCTTTGGGCCGCCAGGCAATGAGGGCGAACTTGTCCACCGTCCCGATCACGAGGGTCGGCCGGTGCTCGTAGAGGTCCTCGTCAACCACGTAGACAGGCAGTGGCGAGTCCTCCGTGGAGAACCGGCACTCATTATCCGGGCAGATGAAGCGCACGGTTCCGCGGTACTCCGTGTAGCCGGCTACGGGTGTGCGGGCCGCCGCTCCGGTGCGTCGGCCGGTCCTACGGCGGCGCTGCCCGGGCGCGGTGTCTTCTTCCTGGCTGGTAACGGGGCCCATCTGAGCTGAGCACCAGGGACAGCGCAGCAGCAGAAACGGGTTCTCCTGCTCTCCGCGGTAGAGCCTGCCAAGTGCTGACTTCGCATCCGCGCGCCGGTTGGGAGTGGTCTCGCCACCCACCCAGATCCCGATCGAGAAGGGGACCGTTCCAAGGTCCGGCGCGTCTGCGCGCAACTCCTCAAGCGCGCAGACGAGAGCGGCGGCGCGCAGGAATTGCTGAGCGGTCAGCAGACGCAGCGTATAGCGCATGAGGACGGTGACACTCGTGTCATCGGAGTTGCGCAGACGACGGAGCAGCATCGTGAAAGCAGACAGTCCGAGATAGGCCTCAGTCTTGCCACCGCCGGTGGGGAAGTAGATGAGGTCAACAACCTCACGGTCGTCATGGAGGGGATCGGCACTTGAGGGGACGGCGGCCAGGAGAAATGCGATCTGGAAGGCACGCCAGTTCCCCTTGCCCTTGCGGCGAGCCTCGTTCTCATCCGGCTGGGCTCCCTCCACCTGGTACCGCCCGTCGACGGACTGCGTCTGGCGCAGGTCGGCCCCGGAGCGCAGCTGCTGGCGCAACATGGCACGGTTAGCCATCCGAAAGGCACGGCCCACGTCGCTCCGGGCGTCACGGACCAGTTCGAGCCCTTCCCTCATACGGCCCAGAGCCTTGCGGCAGCCTTCGATGTGCTGCGCGGCGGTCAGCCGGAACCGCTCGTCGAGGCCGGCAGCCTTCTCTTCGAGCCCTTCGATCCACTCCGCGTACGCGCCGACGACCTGCTCGAGGCGCTCAGGACCAGCAGGGCCGTCCCCAGAGAGCTGCTCCATGGAGACAGTGAGCGGGCTGCCGTTCTGCCGGATGTCGGGAGTGATGCTGGGTGCCTCGTACCAGGGCAGCGGGTCGGCCTTGGCCCAGGCGGCCCGGCCCTCTGTGGGGTCGGCCCAGTCCGCGGCGCAGCCGTGCCCCACAGCGAAGGTCCGTGCTTCCCGGTAGAGCAGATTGAACGAGGCGTCGTCCGGGTGGGTCTCGGCTTCGGCTGCCTCCGGGTACGGCGCGAGCCACCCGCCCTGCGGCTCGACGGTCATCTCGGCCTGGAACAGGCTCACAGCATCGAGTGGCTTACTTCCGGGGACCGTCCGGTTGACGAGGGCAACTGTGATCAGCCTGCCGTCCTGGTGGCTGCGCACGTTGACGATCAGCTCCAGGTCGAGCCCGTCAATGCTGCGCGAGGCGTCCGCGTCCGGCTGCAACTTCCGCAGGACCCGGTTGGCCGTGGCGATCTCGTCCGCAGACAGCTCCCAGACCGCCGTAACGGGGCTGCGTACCCACCACCGCCGCGCATCGCCCGCCACAGACACGCTCTGATGCCGATAGCGGCCACCTGTGAAAACGATGCGGAGAGCCGTACCGCTCCCGCCCGCCAGCATGAACGACAGGCCCATCGTGCTGGGACGTCGGTCGTTCGCGCCGGCGAGGTCGAAGTCGTCGTCCTCAGGCGGCCCGCCGACCGTGCGCTGTGCAGCTTCCTGCAGGCCCTCGAAGACCTTTTCGTCGAGCTCACCGTCCACGAGACCGGCAACGACCGTGCGATCCTCGTCCGTGGGCCGCGCGGTGCTCTCGGCGGGGTACAGGACGCCGACGCCGTACCGCACCAGCGGGGCCCGGTCGAGGATCTCCTCTCCGGACTCGGGGTCCACCCAAGGGCCGCGGGCTTCCTCCCAGTTGTCGAATGATTCCCGGTCGAGAGACTTGCCGGCGGGTGCAGGACCGAGCAGCTCGGCCCTCAGGGCGTCGATAACGTCCTCACGCGGACCGAGGTGGTCGCTGATGGTCATGCTGCCTTCTCCTTGAAGACCTGTTTGCGGAAGCCAGGGCGTGCGTTCTGGGACATCAGCACCGTGAGTTCGTCCCTGGCACGGGAAGCGCCCACATAGAAGAGCGTCTGGTCACGCGCCGACCCAAAAGAGGCAATATCAGTGAGGATGACCGCCGGGGAGTCCAGCCCCTTGAAAGCGTGCACTGTCCCGTATCGCACCGCCCCCGGCCGCGGGGAGCCGAAGGGCACGAGCCGGTTTTGCCAGCGGGGGTCCCGGCAGCTGCCGGCCGCGCTCTGGTCATTGCGCAGCGGTGACAGGACGACGATGTCCTCGGGCCGGAACCCTTCGCGGGTGAGCTGGCTGAGCCTGTCCGCCAGTAGCCGCTGCTGTTCCTCGCTGTCCGTCCACCACAGGTGCTCTGCGGTCCGGTCGTTCGAAGGCCGCAGCGTTCCGGTGTAGCCCGGGTCAAGGTCGGACGTCGCTTCCACGTAGAAGGTGATGTCGGGGACGCTCCTGCAGTTGTGACGCAGTATGAATACCGCTGGCTCGCCCACCGTCCGCCTGTGGAGGGCTTCCATTCCCTCACCGCCGGAGTCATAAAGGGCCTGGCGCGTGAAGTCGCCGAAGGCCAGCCACTGGCCGCTAGACAAACCTCCGCGCAAGGAGGAGTCGAGGACGTTGAGGTAGGACTCGCGCATCAGGTCCTGTGCCTCGTCGATCACCAGCACATCGAACGTCGGGCCGTCGCGCTCCAGCAGGGCTTCCAGGGCGAGGTCGGGAAGCTCCTCTGTGAAGAACCCGTCACCTCCGCTCGCCACGGGGCGTGCAGCGGGAACCAGCCCCGCCATGTAGGAGTGAAGGTGAGCGGCCGTGATCCCCTCCACCCCGGCGGTCTCTTCCTTGAGCCAGCGGCCCAGCTGCCGGTTGAAACAGCACAGCAAGACTCTCAGACCGCTTCCGGCGAACCGCCGCGCCGCCTCCACGGCAACGAAAGTCTTGCCTGTTCCTGCGGCGCCGCGGACCAGGCACCGCCGATTGGCGGCGATCATGTCGAGCACCTCGTACTGCTGCTTAGTAAAGGTCTGAGTCTCCCGTTCCATCCGCTGCCGCCGCAGCTTGGGCGGTTCGGCAAACTCGAATGAGGGCCGCAGCGCCTCCAGAATCCGCTCGGTCTGGCCGGCGTCGGGAGCGGCGGATGCGGGGTTGAACCAGCCTGCTGTGGGAGTCGAGGTGAGGTGCGCGCGGTGGGCGTCCAGGACCCCGGTGATCAGAGCGGAAACGGGACGGCTGTGCAGGGCCACTGTGTCGATCGCCTGCCATGAGTGCCACTCCATGGGGCCTGACACCGCGAACCGGCTGTGCGTGAACAACACAGCGGAGGTCATCGGCACGGCTCCCAGCCCACCGCCGTGGCCTATGAGCTTCTCCTTGACCGCATGCATGGCCTCATCGGCCTGTTGGAATGGGCTCCTCAAGGTTGGTGGCTGGCTGCCCAGCCGCCACTCGCCACTCGGGAGGCGCCTGACCTGCAGATGGGCCTTCACCTCCAGGACTAGGATCCCCTTCCCAGGCACGATGATGACGAAATCAGCCTCACCCTGGATCTGCCGCGGGTGGTTGGCGATCCCCAGCGAATGCAGCACCACCCAACCTTCCGTGCCAGGGTCATCGCGGAGCCGCTGGAACACCTCTTTCTCCCCGGGACTAGGGGTGACTTCCGGATCGAAGGCCGACGGGATCATGCGCGCCATCAGGGCACCTCCGAAGTGCGGAGCCGACAGAGGTAATGCGGGGGAACGCGCAGCTGTCCGGGGAGAACGGCGTCGACCAGAGCCACCCGCGCGCCCGAGTCCGTATCGTCCAAGGGGATCTCGCACCAGCGGTCCACCCAGAGCCGCTGCCACAAATCCCCGGAGACAGCACGCTGCACAGCCTCGGCGTAGCCCCGCCCGGCACTGCGGTGTGCATGGTCGATTCGGCCGAGGGCGGCCCAGACGTCCTGCGCCTCCCCTCTGCGGCCCAGATAGGCCATGACAACAGCGAAGTCATCTCTACGCCGCGTTCTGATGCACCAAGAGCTCGTCCAGTAGTCCAGGTTGGTTGTCACCGCGCCGCGCGCCACCAAGTCCTTCGCAACCCCCCGACGGCCATCTGGGTGATGGGCAATACGATCGCCCAGCTGCGTTTTCCACCCCTGTTGTAGCGCCCGCAGCATGGGTGCGTCGTCGCCCAAGACGACGTCGGCCCGCTCGATCAGGCTCTGATAGTAGGAGCTACCGCGAAGTACGACGTAGTCGCCGACCGAAATCGAGGCCCCGTCGACGGCCTCGACAGAGGGCTCATCATCCGGATCCGACTCAACCAAAAGGATCTTGTGAACGCTGGATTCCGCGGGCAGCAGGACATACGAGCCGTCGGCGAGCAGAGCCGCGCGGGCCTCCACCCCCTCGTGACCGCCTGTGGCACCGTCCCGCAGAGCTTCAATGGGAAGTCCTGCGACAGCATCCTGCGCCAGGGAAGCGACATCGAGATCCGTCAGCAGGGACTCTGTCGTCTCAGGCGTCGTACCACCCGTGAGCTCGGACGGTGCTCCGACTGTCCTCGTGTCGCGGCGGCGTACGCGCGTTGGCATGGTGCCGCGCAGCACAGGCCCCTCGTCGAACAGCGGCTGTACGTCCAGCGGCTCACGGTAGAAGTCATAGTGGACCAGTCCGAGCCGCGCCGCCCGGGGAGCATTCAGCACACCCGGCGGAAGCCAGCCGATCGGTCCCACGACCACCGCCGAGTCATACACCTCAGCCCCCAACAGGTCACTGACCAGGCCAATTTCAACTGGGTAGTGGATCACGCCGAACGCGCGGACAACGGCGTCCTGGTAGAAGCGGTTGGTCACCGCCACAAGCGGCGTGCCCTTGCGGCCAGACGACAGGAACGTCATAACCCCGGCCATAAGGGGATTGGAGGTGTCCGCTCCCAGGCGAGTCAAGGCCTGCGCGACGGCGGACAGCTGGCGCACCAGGTCGGCATCCGCAGCCTGCCGCAAACGCGCGCTAATGCCCGCCAAACTGTGCGCCGTCTCCTGAAGCCTGAGCTGCAAGCTATTGAGGGGCACCGGCACGGTACCGAGGAGCCACCGGACCCGCCGGATCTCGACGCAAGCCTGCCTCCACAGGTCAGAGCTCTCCAACTCCCCTACTGCACGCAGAAACTGCGAAGCTACCCGCATGAACGAGTGCACACCTGAGTGGTGCACAGGCTGCTCCTCGATAGCGCAGCCCGCATGCTGGTAGACCTTGTCTACCTCCCACAAACTCATGGTGCCGCCCCCCTGCTCTTCCATGCCAGCAGTTCAACGCCCGGAGGAATACGGCTGCCGAGGTCTCTGGGCACGTCGACGTTGGCCACGCTGCGCCATCGGTTCTCGTAGAGCCCGTCCGCAGCGGCCAGCGCTGACGGGCTGGTGCGCTCGACCACGGCCACCGTCACGCTCGCGAGACTTGCTCCAAGCCACCGCCGAACCGTTGACGCACCGTCGAGCACGGCCACAACCGGCTGGCAGGACCGCACTACGTCGCGGTACTCCTCCGGATCGCCCCGGCTCGACAGCACCACACTGCGGTAGTGGGATCCAGGCGAGCGGACTGCGCGCAGACGCAGCAGCTCCTGCAGGGGCAATGCCGGTCCTCCGGCTGCCCCGACGACGAGCTGGGCCTCAGCCAGGACCGTGTTCCTTACCCCCACCACGACGCTGTGCAGCGAGCAGCGTCCGTAGAAGTCGGTCATCTGTCCGGCCAACAGGTTCTCAGCGCCGACGGGTATTTCAAGCTCTTCACTGAAGCGGTTGCTACCCCTGTAGTCCTCCGGCAGGTCTGGCCAGCGAAGCAGTTGGAGCCGGTAGTCGTCTGCCGGAAACCACGAAATGGGTCCAGGACGCCGTCCAGGACTCTTGCTGCCTGCGAGTTCGTAGACCCGCCCATGATGGTTCTGAATCGCCCCGCCGAACACTCCCGTGTAAACGCGCCGCCCCTGCCCGGGACCCTTGACCGGGATGACTCGAACGCAGTTGCCGACAGGAAGGCATTCGGCCTGCTCGAAGTTCTGCTCCGACTCCGCAGGGACCACTTCCGCCTGGGACGCCCGGTTCACAACCCCATAGGTCAGCAGCACCGCGAGGTAGTCACGCGTCGGAACGGACAGCGCCACTACCGCGTTTGAGCCCTCCTTGTGCAGGCCTGCCGCCCAATACCCGACCTCCGAGAACCATGCCGCCCACTCAGGCAGCTTCTGCCACCTGTCGCCGACCAGTGTGGACGCGCCCCGGAGCGATGTCTTGCCTCTTGCCACTGCCAAGCCCCCACCAAGAGAACATCCCTCAGCACCGCCATCGAAGAGGTCCCCACCCCTGGCAGTGCGTGGATCCTACAACATCTTCACGATTAAACGACCCCTGCTTCACTCTTTGAGGTGACGGGTGACAGGGAGGGAACAGCCCCTGCAGGCATGACTGGTATGGAGGCTCTGGCAACGCCTTACTGGCTGTTCTCTATCCGCTCGGGTGGCCGGGTGGGATTCGAACAGGGGCCTGGTTCGGGTGAGTCGGCCGGTGCCGATGCATGGAAGAAGGGCCTCTTGGTAGCTCGCGGATGTCGAGTCCAGCGAGGAGCAAGAGGCCCTGTTGTCGAAGTGTCGGGTGGTCACGGTTGCCGGGTCCAGTCCGTCCACTCCTGGGTGTGACTGTCTCGCCCACAGGTTCGGGAACGGCGGCCGACCGGCCGGGGCGCCGGCCCCGGTACGGCTCGGACATGAGCGATGCCGAGTGGATCCTGGTGCGGGACCTGCTGCCGGTGCCGGGATGGCTGGCAGGTCGGGGCGGGCGGCCGGAGGGCTACTGCCACCGGCAGATGATCGACGCGGTGCGGTACCTCGTCGACAACGGCATCAAGTGGCGGGCGATGCCCGCCGACTTCCCGCCCTGGCCACGGGTGTACGCCTTCTTCGCCCGCTGGCGGGATGCGGGACTCGTGGCCGAGCTGCACGACCGGCTGCGCGAGGCCGTCCGCGATTCCGAGGGCCGTGACCAGGAGCCGAGTGCGGCGGTCATCGACTCGCAGTCGGTGAAGGCGGACGCCACCGTCGCCCTGGTCGCGCGGGGCTTCGACGCTGGGAAGAAGATCAACGGACGCAAGCGGCACCTGCTCACCGACACGCTCGATCTGCTGCTGGCCGTGCTGGTCACGCCGGCGTCGACCACCGACCGGGATGCCGCACGCCTCCTGCTGACGGCGGCCAAGGATCGCTTCAGACGGCTGACACGGGTCTGGGCCGATGGCGGCTACACCGGCCACCTCGTCGACTGGAGTGCGGAACAGCTCGGCGTCGTTCTCGACATCGTCCGCCGCAGCGACGGCATCAGCGGCTTCCAGGCGCTGCCCCGCCGCTGGGTCGTGGAACGGTCTTTCGCCTGGTGCCTGCGCAGCCGGCGCCTGGTCCGTGACTACGAGCGGCGCACCGACACCAGTGAAGCCGTCATCTGCTGGTCGATGGCCATGCTCATGAGCCGCCGCCTGGGCGCCCACCGCCAGCAGCGTCGTGCTCCGACATCTGGGGAGGCAGCGTGAACCTGCCCGGTTTCTGCTCCACCAGCCAGCCTCGTTCCACCAGCCGCTTCAGCCGGGCCCTCGCCCCTTCGACGCGGGAGGCGGACGCGCTGTCCCAGCCCAGCACCACCGCTGCCCGTCGGGCACCGAGCCCGTCGCCTCCCGCATCGACCACGGCGGTCATCAACGCCTGATAGTCCGGCGACAGTTCTTTCACCTCGGTGGCGTGTCGCCGGTGAGGCACCGCCCGGCGCGGTCCGACCGGCTTCTTCCGCGACACCTCGCCGGCCACGTCGGCGGGTGCGTTCTCCTCGGCCAGCGCCTCCAAGTACTGCTCCAGGCCGATCACCCGGCGCCGGTGCACCTCCTCGGCGTCCGCCAGAGCCGCCCGTACCCGTTCCAGCTCGGCTTCGAGTTGCTTCACCTGCGCGGCTGCGGTCTTCTGCCGCGTTTCCAGAACCGTGCGCATCGACGGCATCCGCCACCTCCACGACACCTCGCCCGGCAACAAACCGAGGCTCCCGCGACAGCGGCTCCTTCATGCCTGACCAGCGAAGATGCCACATGAGGTTCGGAAAGAGAACGGCCTCTTACAGGCCATCTCATTTGGCGAGTCTGCGGTAGCAGATGAGAGTGCAAGCGAGGCTGGTGAAGGCGAGGAAGTGCTCGGCTTTGCGCTCGTAGCGGCGGTGGAGTCGGCGGCAGCCGGCGAGCCAGGCCATGGTGCGTTCGATGGTCCAACGGTGCCGCCCGAGTCGCTGTGAGGCTTCAACGCCTCTGCGAGCAATGCGGTGCTGGATGCCGCGCCGTGACAGCCATTGCCGCAGGTGGTGGTAGTCATAGCCCTTGTCGGCGTGGAGGTTGGCAGGCTTGCGCCGGCGGGGGCCTCGGCGGGACCGGATCGGGGGTATGCCCTTCACGAGCGGGATCAGGGCTTGGCTGTCGTGGACGTTGGCACCCGAGATGCCGACGGACAGGGGCAGACCGGTCCGCTCGGTGATCAGGTGGATCTTCGAGCCGTACTTGCCTCGGTCAACAGGATTCGGACCTGTCAGGTCCCCCTTTTCAGGGCCCGCATGTTCACCGAGTCGATCGCACACCGCGACCAGTCCAGGTCGCCACGGGCACCGAGTTCGTCGAGGACCAGGCGGTGCAGCTTGGCCCAGACTCTGGCCTTCGTCCACTCAGTGAACCTGCGGTGGGCCGTCGCGCCGGACGGCCCGAAGGACGCCGCCGGCAACTGCTGCCACGTGCAGCCCGAGGTTGCCACGAACACGATCGCAGCCAGCACCTCACGGTCGCCATGTCGGCGCCGGCCGCCTCCCTGCGGCCGTGACGGCGCCTCCGGAACCACCCGCTGGAACAGCTCCCACAGCTCATCCGGCACCAGGCGCTCAACGATCCCCACGCTGAGAGGCTACCGACCCCAACAGGAAGATCCGTGGTCAGCGGCCCAAGCGGCGCTGCTTGTCGAACCGAAGCAGCACCCGCACAAGACGCCACACTCCGGCCACCGCTCCGAGCAGCGCACCCCCCGCGAGTACGTGTCTCTCTGCCGATCCCGACAGGTCAAGGGTCAGGGCGAGAGTCCAGGAGACGGCAAAAATCAACCCAGCCAGCACGGCGGCAGTCACCAGAGCGAAGACGATCTCCACCGTCATCGCGTCCTTCTCCCACCGCGACTCACGCCCCATGTCCATGCCGAAAGTCTCACATCACGGTCAAGCCCTCACGCCTGCGCCGCACTCTGACAGGCGAGCGTCCACACCAATTGAGATGACCTCTTAGACTGCCATCCGACATCCGTGGTCAGCCCTACACACCCCCGGCCTCTTGGCCTCCTCCCCCGGCTACCGCAACGCGTGGACCATCCGCGGACCGGGAAGCGTCATTGGATCGGCCAGCAGCGCGTGACCTGCGCGTATACCCCGGCCTGAACCGGCCTCCGGAGCCGTGTGCGCAGGTTCGAATCCTGCCGGGGGCACGCAGCAGACTTCACGGTGATCAGTCGCCTGACTTGCGAGTGTGCCAAGCATGAAGGGCGGGACCCAGTTTCACTGGGTCCTGCCCTTTGTCGTTGTCCCGCACTGGTCGCGCGTCTATGGCGTGTCAGTCACGCGGGCTCGCCAGCCTGCAGTGCCATCCCTCATGACGGCCAGATCGCCGCAGTTGCGGCACCGCCGACTCAGCACCTCCTCTCAGCTAAGGCTCAGGCATCGTCCTCGCCTCCTCCTCGCGACGGAGAACCAGCCGCAGCCAGCACCAGCTCCCATCGGCATCGAGACGGTCTGCCGCTGACGCAATTTCTCGCCAACTAGCCGAAGCGCGCCCGTTCGACCCAGCCAGTGAATATGCTGCCCTGCACCGCAGGCGGCAACGGGTTCAGGAGGAGCACGTGGAATCTCTAGGTATCGAAGACGCAATGAACGGCCTTGTGAATGGCAGAATACGGATCCCAGCGTTCCAGCGCGGCTTTGTCTGGGACGCCGACCGTGTCGCCTACCTTATGGACTCCCTTTATAAGGGCTACCCGTACGGAAGCCTTCTTTTCTGGCGTACCAAGAAGCCCCTCAGAACTGAAAGGGCTGTCGGCCCATACGAGATCCCCGTGAAGGATCCGGAGTACCCAATTGACTATGTCCTCGACGGACAGCAGCGCCTGACTTCAATCTTTGGGGTTTTTCAGACTTCTCTCGAACCTATGGAAGCAGAGGGCTGGCTGCCAATCTATTTCGACTTGGGCGCCGCGGATGACGCACAAGAATCTCAGTTCCTCGCGCTCAAAGACGACGAGGTCGACCAAGAACGCCACTTCCCTCTCAAAGTTCTATTCGACACAACGGCGTATCGCGCCCAGACTCGCCCCCTAAACGAAGTGACAGCCGAGAGACTGGATAGGATACAAAAGAGATTTCTACAGGTTGCACTTCCGCTGCAGACCTTTGAGACTGACGACCCGAGTCAAGTGGCGATCGTATTTGAGCGAGTGAATCGACTCGGAACCCCAATTGATGCACTACAGTTGCTGGCTGCTTGGTCCTGGAGTGAAGATTTCGACCTGCGCGAGCAGTTCGAACATCTCGGGAGCGAGCTACGCCCCTTCGGATTCGACTCACTTTCCGAGGATCCCAACCTGCTCCTGCGGTGCTGTTCCGCTGTGATTGCCGGTGACGCCAGTCCGGCGGCCTTGATGAGCCTGAACGGCGCTTCCGTACGCAAACGCTTCCAAGAGATCAGAAACGGAATCGAGGGCGCCATCGACTTCGTCAAAACGAATTTCCACTGCGCCAGCATCAAAAGCCTGCCCTTCAGCACCGTCCTAGTGCCGTTGTCTGTTTTCTTCGCGGCGGAGGGATCCAAGTCGGTAAAAACCACGGGTGAGCAACGTGCAAGACTTGAGAGATGGTTCTGGCGGACTTGCTTCGCCCGCCGATACAGCAGTGGAGTGCTGAGGAACCTTAAGACCGACATCGAAGAGATGTTCAAGTTGCGCCATACCCCAGACGAGTCAAAGCTAGGCGACTTCACCTGCGACGTCACACCCGATTTTTTCCTCGAGAATTCGCTGAACATCGGCACAGTGAACACGAAAACGTTCATCCTGCTGCTCGCCCGAGAACGTCCGATTAGCTTTGTCGGTGGCCAGCAGATCGCTCTAGATGAAGTTTTGCGAGATTACAACAGGAGCGAATACCACCACATCTACCCGCGAGAGTTCCTGAAGGCTCACCCGGCGGTGAACGAAAACGCACTGGTCAACTTCGCCTTCATTTCCTCCATCGACAATAAAATTATAAGTGGAGCGGCTCCTAGCATCTACAGGGAGCGAATGGACGCAGGTAGGTTCGGTGACATCTGCGAACGGGCCATGCTGCCTGACAGTACGTGGTCTGACGATCCAGTCGCGTTCTTCAACGCCCGGGCTTCACTGCTCTCGGATAAGGCGCTCGAAGTCATCAGCTGAAGGGCTGGATCTCTCCCTGACACTCCGGTGATTCGTCGCCGCGCAAGGAAGAATATCGGCGGCGGGACCCCGTTCGGGTCCCGCCGCTGTCGTGCTCACGGTCACAGATCGAGCATCAAGTTGGCATGCAAGTGGGCATCGAGGCCCGCCGTGCTGCGCCGGGCCACCTGGTGCTCTCCTCCCACCCCATGGCTTGCTCAATCCCCCGGTTATTGAGTTCTTCGTGGCCGTCGATGTAGCCGTCATAGCGGCGATGGATGACTTCGGGTGAGTTGCCAGCTCGGCGGGCCACCTCGGCAACGGGTACACCCGCGTTCAGCCAGTTGCTGATGCAGGTGTGTCTCAGGTCGTACGGCCGTTGCTCAAGCGGCGATGCCACCTTGTCCGGTGGGAAGCGCATAGGACCGCGCCTCCTGCCACACACGCTGATAGCTCGAGGTACCGAGCAGCCCGCCCCGCTCGTTCTGGAAGAGCCGGCCGTCTTTCGCGGTGCCGAATTCTTGCACGTGGGCGTGCAGCATCGCCACCAGCAAGGGCGGGATGGGCACCGGCCGTTCGGTCTTGACCTCCCGAGCCTTGAGCCCCCGCCTGTCGCGTCGGGTTCCGGAGCCCGTCCGCTTGGTGCCGGATACGGGGCGTGTCCGTGGCCTGGCTCAAGCGGCTCGGCTTCCAGGTCAAGGCTCTCAAGGATCCCGAGTGGGCTCGCGACGCCATCATCCTTGTTTGCCAACTGGTGATAGACAACGGCTGGAAGGGCCTGAACGCAAGCGACTACCGCGTTGTCGAGCTGTCAGACCTCCTACGACTCATGCCCATCCACGCTGAGTCTGGCCGCAACGAAGAATTTCGAAACGCCCACGGGGTAGCCCGAAGGCGTTCGACATCGCTACACGACACCCCTGACTACCGCGGTAAGCCCACCACCGGGGGCGCCCTTGACGTTGAGGGCTTGCAAGAGTTCCTGGCGCGACCAAAGCCGACGACCCAGGCTGCACGACTCATCCGAGTGGGCATCACCTCTAGCGAGCTTCAGATGCTCCCGCAGACAGACGACGAAGAATTTGACACCCCAGCGGCCCTCATCCGGTGCCAGACCTCTTTCGCGCGCCGTTGCAGACCGGTGACGAGGTCCACGTTGTCTCCTCGTTCGGCGCTCTGCAGGAGTTCGGTAATGACCACCAGTTCTGCGAAGCACCCCTTCTCGCTGTCGAGTACCTCGGAAAGCTCCTGCCGCACGCGCTCCGCCGTCTCCGGTACTTCGACGCTGTAGGCGTGCAGCATGGCGGCGTCGTAGCCGGCGGGGGCGATCCCCCAGCCTTCCCAGTCCAGGATGGTGAGGTCGGGACCGGTGAGGTTGGCCCAGTGCAGGTCACCGTGCGCGGTGCACCATGAGGGAGGCACTGTGGGGACCGGTCCGCCGAGGAAGGCGAGGTACTTCGGCATGGCGCGGTCCAGGTATGCCTGGCGGACGGCCGTGCGGTCGGTGCTGATCGCCGGAAGGCGAGACATGACCCTGCGCAGGTCACTCCACCATGCTGCTGACAGAGAGGGGGCGGCGGTCACGAGGGCTGGAGTGGGCGACACAGTCTCGCCAGTGACGTGGTCGTACAGCTCTGCCTTGTACGCGTCGTCTCCCTCCGTCCACTGCCGTACGAGGCGTAGACGCGGGCGCGGCACCTGGTGGGGCACCATCCGTTCGGCGTCTTCCGGCCCCGTCCACAACTTGCCGCTCGCCTTGTCCAACGGGCTATGGACAACACGCAGCCACCCTGGCCCGTACGGGCCGGCGACGGGACGGCCCAACGTGCGCCCTCTCCACCCCCACGCCTCTTTCGGGCCAGCGTCGGACGGTCGTGAGCTGACAACCGTCCCGAGGTAGCCACACGCCACGGTGTGCGCTTTGCGCATCCGCGCGGTGACATCGGGATCGTCAGGTTCCGATGACATCGATGACCTTCCGCAAGCGATCGGGAGACAATGACTCGCGGGCCCCGGCGCCCAGGGCGTCAGCCCAGTGTGCCGGTGTGCTCGCCGACAGCAGCACATGCGACACCCCGGGTGCCGACAGGGCGACCAAGAGGGCGGCCTGTGCGGCGGAGACAGCGGGGTCGATGACACGCACCAATTCTTCCGTCATCGCGCCGAGCAGTTCGCCGCCTCCGAGCGGAGCCGATGCGAAAACGTCGAGTCCTGCTTCCTGTGCCTCCACCAAGGCGCCCCGCCCGTCGAGCGCGTGTGCCACCACGGCCAGTTGAATGAGTGAGACCGGAAACTGCACAGCTCGGAAGTGGTGGCGTGGCCCGCCCACCGTCTCCGCGAGTGTCATGAGTTCAGAGATGGTGAGCATGCCGCTCGATAGGCCCGCCCAGGTCGCGACACCGTAGCCGCCGACACTGCCGGCGTCCGCCATGCTCTCCAGTTCCTCGAACGCCTCGGTCAGCGTCCGCAACGTATCGGCCCTGCCCGTACGGCCGCATTCCGGATTGTGGACGAAGACCAGGTCCGGGACACGACCCAGGCGAGCCCGGCTACGAGCCAGTTGCCAGGCGATGTAAGGGCGGGCCAGGCAGTGGTCCTGATCGTGGCCGTGGGGCAACCCTCCGTCGGCCCGAGCGGCCTGCCGGTCGGAGTCGGGGACGAAGCCGACCTTGGTTGACACCCGTACCCGTGGACAAGCGTCGATGACCGGCCGCATAGACGCCTCGGCCGTACCGGCCGCGTAGTTCGGCGCCGTATCGACCCATGTCACACCGGCGTTCACCGCCGCGGCCACCGAGCGCGGCACGTCACGGCACCGGTACGTCCCCGCCACCAGTTGGGCACTCATTCTGCGCGTCCCACGGCCGCGACCTCGCCGTCCACCAATGCGCTCACCAGGTGCGCCACCTGCCCGACGCGAAGACCGGCGGCGCGGGCGAGCGTGTCCAGGCGGTGACGGCCTCCGTCCACGAGGAGGGCCAGCACGGGCGCGGCCTGCGGGGAGAAGGTCCACTCCTCTCCCCCTGCCATCAGCACTACGCGGCCCTCCCTGTCGCGGTGCAGCCGAGCACGAGCGGTCACCAGGTGAACGACGAGGGAAGGGTCAGGCGGTACGCCCTCGACGTACGGCAGTGAGGGGACAAGGCGGGCCCGGTCGGTGGCGTCCCGCATGGTGAGGAAGCGGTCGAGCAACGTCCCGTCCTCGAACTGCTTCATCACGAGGTCGCCGAGCGATCGGACGAAGTCGGTCTTCTCTTCCTCTGTACCGAAGCGCGGCAGGTCGCTGCGCACGTTCGTTTCGCGGCGCAGATCTTCGGAGAGCCACTGGAGCAAGTCGGCTCCCGTCGTCGTCTGCATGCCGCAGGTGAGATGGAGGGAGTGCACACCTTCGGATGCGGCGACCGCATGCCACCAACCACGCGGCAGGTACAGCATGTCCCCCGCGTTCAGGACCAGTTCGGCGAGTGGCTCGTCCGGGGGTGGTTCAGGTACGTCCGTGTCCCGGTGGAGCGGGGCCTGCCTCGTGGCGCCGTGGATGCGCCACCGTTTGGCGCCTTCGAGTTGGAGGACCAGCACATCATGGTCGTCCCAGTGGACTCCGAAGCCTTCCTCGGGGGTCCAGGAGGCGTAGGCGTTGACCTGGACGCCCGTCCGTAGGTGCCGTTCCAGTTCCTGGGCGAGGTGGCCGACGCCGGGATGCAACTCGTCGATGGCGTCGAGGACGAGAGTGGCTCCCTCGGCGAGGTGACGGTGCAGTTCGGCGGGCCTGAGCCGGTGCCACACGGTGCTCCGACGGGTGGTGACAGGTGCCGAGTAGGCGTGCTGGGGCAGCGCCTCGCCACCGGCCGAGAGGCGCAGGCGGGGCAGCTCGAGCCGGTGGTGGGTGAGCAGGGCGTTCAGGTCGTCCCAGCCGAGCAGGCCGGCGAAGCGGCCGGGAGCACCGGGAAAGTGGCGGTAGGTGCGGCCGTACACCTGGGCGAGGAACTCCTCGCCCAGGTGCGCGACCACCGCGGGTACGTCGGTGGTCATCGGATACGGCCCTTCTCAGTCGTTGCCGTCGGATCGCCCGGTGGAACCGCCGTCCGAGGGCTGCTCAGCCCGCGAGCGCGCGGCGGCGATCCGACGGCGGGCGACCAGCAGGCCCTGGTCTTCCTGATTGCCGTTCGTGGTGATGTGCTGCTCGGGCATGGCTTTGTCTCCTTCAGTGTGGGCGGGATTGCGGGAAGCGAGCGGGGCGCTCGCTCCCCTGGTTGCGGCGTCGCCGGCTGTCCCACCAGTAGTGGAATCCAGTGCGGGGCGCCTGAACCTGACTCGGGACTTGCGCCTCCCGAGTCAGGTGGTCAAGTGGTCAGTTGGTGACAACGTGCGTACGGGAGCCGCTGGGTACCTGGCTTTCCGGTGTCGGACCGGAGGTTGAGGGCGAACGGGCGTCGATCTCGAACCAGACCGCCTTTCCGTCCGCGGTCGGCCGGCACCCCCACGCGTGAGCAAGAGCGTTGACCAACTCCAGTCCGCGACCGCTCTCCCCGTCCAGGTCAGCCGGCGAGCACTGCAGAAGGCGGCCAGCGGCCGCGTCCTCGGCATCCAGCCGCACCCGCGTACCGTCCCAGCTCACCGTGACCCGGCAGCCCTCCCCGGTGTGCACCACTGCGTTCGCGACCACCTCGCCGGTCAGCAGTTCCAGCGTCTCCACCACGTCCTCCGCGAGCGGCAAGTCCCAGCCACGGACGATCGCGACCACCGTGCGACGAGCGGATGACACGACACTGGTGTCGGAAGGGACATGGAGAGACGAGGACTTGAGGGCGGGCGTTCGGAGCGACATGGAGGGCGAACCTTCCTGGCGGGGGTGCGTCGGAGTTCCACACAACCGCCCCCGGGCGACAACGCCCAGAGCACAATGGACGCACCATTGCGGCATCCCTGTGTCACACCCACGCCTCACCTGGGGAGTCGCGCAGCCGCACGTCCCTGGCAGGGCCGGCGAACGGGAGACATCTCATGGCGCACCATCGCAACGGCCTCGCAGCGCGACGCCGCACTGTGGGGCTCACCCAAGAGGCTCTTGCCGAACACATGCGGGTGGACCGCTCCACCATCACCCGCTGGGAAGCAGGCCGCACCGCCCCGCAGCCCTGGATGCGTCCACGGCTGGCTCGCCTTCTGCGCGTCGATGCCGAGGGCCTCAACGACCTGTTGACAGCACAGCCGTCAACTGGCAGGCCGGGAGAGGACTCCCTCGATTACGCGATCCTGCACCCGGACCGCATCGACCTGCGCGCCGTAGCCACACTCCGCACATGCTTCGACGACTGCGCCGCGCGATATGACCGTGTGCCTTCGGCCGGTCTGATCGCGGAGGCGGCAGCGCAGCTCAATCGCATCGATCAGTTCGCCGCCGGCTCCTCCCGCGGCCGTGTCCAGAGGGAACTGCACGCCCTGCACGCCGACGCGTGCACCCTCATGGGTCAGCTGATCTGGGACGCCTCTCAGCGCCGCGACCACGCCACCGCGACCACCTACTACGAACAGAGCGCAGACCTCGCCCGCCGCCTACGGGACACCACCCTCGAAGCCCACGCCTTACTGCGCACCTGCTACGTCGCGCTGTACGGCGCCCACGACACGCGGGCCGGTCTCGCCCTCGCGGAACAGGCAGCGGAAAGGGCCGCCCGCACGAGTCCCGCCCTCTCCGGCCTGGCGCTCCTGCACGTCGCGGAGGCACACGCCATACTGCGATCGGCCTCGGATTGCGAACGTGCACTCTCCAGCGCGGAACGCCGACTCGATCACGTGGACTCGGGCGACGCCGCCGCCGACCTGGTGTCGCCCACCCAATTCGGCCGACTCGCGGGCTCCTGTTACCTGTCCCTCGGTGACCACAGACGGGCCGAGCTCCTGCTGGCCGACACGGCGGAGAAGCTCGGGGACAGACGAAAGTCCCGTGCGATCGTGCTGGGAAACCTTACGCTCGCCCGTATCCGCCAACGCGACGTCGAAGCTGGAGTCGCCAGCCTCACCGAGGCCATCACCGAGCTGGAGACCACACGTGGGGGCGGGGGCATGAACATCGTCTTCGGAGCCGCCCGAGAACTACGTCCCTGGCGACAGGAACCGTTCGTCGCAGAGGTCCACGACAGACTGTTCGGCCTGATGACGGCAGCGTAGAAAAGCGAAGGAGAAAACCGTGGCAGTCAACTCCCTGGACCGCTTCAAGCAGGCGGTACGCACACAGGTCTGGGACGTCTTGACCGCCGCCGACGCCGTCCACGACTCCTCCGTTCACGGCCGCATCCCCCACTTCAAAGGCTCCGAGCAAGCTGCGTCCCGACTCGCGGAACTACCGGCCTGGCAGCGCGCGAGCGTCGTCAAGGCCGTACCGGACAAGGCTCAACACCCTGTCCGGACAAGGGCCTTGGAGGAGAGGAAGACCGTCTACATGGCCGTCCCGAAGTTGGCCACCCTCAAGCCGTTCTACCTCCTCGACCCGGCTGCGCTCACCGTCCCACCCGCCGAGGCGGCAGCCAGCCGCACCGCTGCTGCCATCGCCCCCACCGTCGAGGTCGACGCCCTCCGACCGCTGGACCTCATCATCCTCGGCAGCGTCGCCGTCAACCGCGACGGCTCCCGCGTCGGCAAGGGCGCCGGCTACTCGGACATCGAATTCGCCCTGCTCACCGAGGCCGGCCTGGTAACGCCTGAGACCATCGTCGTCACCACCGTCCACGCACTGCAGGTGACCGAGACCGCCATCCCTACTACCGAACACGACGTCAGCGTCGACCTGATCGTGACCCCTGACGAAACCATCGCCTGCCCGAGCCCTCACCGACCGTCAGGCGTGGACTGGTCGGCTCTCACGGCAGAGAAGATCGCCATGATTCCAGCGCTCATGGCTCGGCAGCGTCAGTGAGGACCGAGCAACCGGCCGGCGCAAGGGGTGGCCGGTACGGCCCGCCGCGGTGCCTGCCCGAAGCCCGGGACGGGATCCGGTCGCTTCAACGTGTCTGGTCGGAAGCGGAGTTGAGTTCGCGGGTCAAGGTGCCGGTCTCGTCGTAGAGCTCCAGGGAGTAGGGGAGCTCGAAGCGGTCGAGGAGGGCTGCCAGGGTGGTGAGGTGATCGGGGGCTATGACTCCGTTCAGGAGGACGCCGTGGTCGTCGGTGGGGTCGAGGTTGAGTTCGCACCAGCGGGTGGTGACCTCGTAGCCGTGCCAGGAGGATGAGGTCGATCTCCAGCCGACGCGGACGAAGCGTTCGGCGGCGTAGGAGGCGTCTCGGTGGCCGGGGAGGATGCCGGCCAGGTTGTTGTCCAGGGCGGTCCATTCGGGGGCGAGGGGCTCGCCCTCGTCGGACAGGTCCATGGTCATTCCTCGGAGTGTGAGGGGCTCCGTCCGCCAGTCGGACGCTGTGGGGTCGCGTGGGGCGGTGGGGCGGGGTGGGGTGGACGCGGAGGCGTGCCGGGGTCGCGGTCGGGGTGGCTTCGGGCGCTCTAGCGTGAGGTTGGAACAGGGATGCGTATACCTGGACCGATAGGCGGGCGGCGGCGTTGTGCCGCGGTGGTCGCCGGGGTGGTGGCCTGCTCGACCGCGTTCACGGGGCTGGGGCCCGCCGTCGCCGGTGGAGGGCCGGCGCCCTTGGTGCCCGCGCCGGAGCTGGACTGGAGGCCCTGTGTGCAGGGCAGTCCGTTCGACTGTGCCACCGCCGAGGTGCCGCTGGACTACCGCGACCCCGGTGGGCGGGCGATCGAGCTGGCGGTCGTCAGGCGGAAGGCGACGGGGCCGGGCAAGCGGGTCGGCACGCTGTTCTTCAATCCCGGTGGGCCCGGTGGGCCCGGGTCGGTGCAGATGCCGCAGAACTACGGATCCTTCCCGCGGGAGGTGCGGGAGCGGTTCGACATCGTGAGCTGGGATCCCCGGGGGGTCGGCAACAGCACCGCGGTGAACTGCTTCGCGAGTGCGGAGGAGGCCGCCGAGTGGAGGGCGAGCAAGCCGGAGGGGTTCCCCGTCGGCGCGGAGGAGCGGAGGGACTTCGTCGCCGCGTACGAGGAGCTCGGGCGGCGCTGTGAGCAGCGTGATCCGCAGCTGCTGCGTCATGTGTCGACCGCGGACACGGCCCGGGACCTCGACCAGCTGCGCCGGGCGGTGGGCGATGCGCAGCTGACGTATCTCGGGATCTCCTACGGGACGTTCCTCGGCGCGACGTACGCCAACCTCTTCCCCGGCAAGGTCCGCGCCATGGTCCTCGACAGCGACTGGGACCCGCAGGCGTGGACGAATAGCGGGTCCGACGAGGAGCCCCGGTCCACGGCCTTCCTGCGGCTGGGCGCGGACCGTACCGCGGCGGTGACCGTGGAGCAGTTCCTGAGCCTGTGCGGGTCCGTCACGACCGACCACTGTGCCTTCTCCGCGGGCGGCGCGGAAGCGACCCGGGAGAAGTTCGACGAGCTGATGCGGCGGCTGCGGGCGCGTCCGGTGGGCGAGTGGACGTACGCCCGTACGGTCGACTCCGTCGTGAACGGTCTGTACGTCGTTCATCCCGGGTGGACGGACCTGGCCGCGAGGCTGCAGGAGCTGTGGCGGGGGCGGGTCCCCGCGCCGCCCGTGTTCCCGCCCGCGCCGCCGGTGCCGGAGCCGAATCCCTACCTGGGTGAGGAGCAGGCCAGTGCCGTGTTCTGCGGCGACAGTCCCAATCCGCGGGACCCCGCCGTCTATCACGCCCTGGAGGAGGCCTCCGCCGCCCGCGCGGGTGACGCCGGGCGGCACTGGACCTGGGCCGCAGAGGTGTGCGCGGACTGGCCGGCGATGGCCGCCAACCGCTATCGGGGGCCGTGGAACACGCCGACGGCGCATCCCGTCCTGGTGGTCGGCACGACGTACGACCCCTCGACGCCCTACTCAGCCGCCCGGGCCATGGCGCGGGAGCTGGCCGGCGCCCGGCTGCTCACGCTCAGCGGGCACGGGCACACGGCGCTGCTCAATCCCAGCAGTTGTGTCGACGCGTACGAGAGCCGGTACCTCGTCGACGGTGTCCTCCCGCCGACCGGGGCCACGTGCCGGCAGGACGTTCCGCCGTTCTCCGCGCCCCGGCCCAGCGGCGGGATGGACACCGGCGGGGGCGGGACGGCGGGTCCGGTGGACGCTAGGCGCCGGTGATCTGGGCGACCTCGGCCGGGTCGAGGCCCGTGAGCTGGGCGATGCGGTGGGCGGGGACGCCTCGTGCCAGGGCCTGGCTGATCAGGCGGTCGCGGTCGGCGTTCGTGTGGCGGAAGGCGCGGAGTTCCGCCTCGACTTCCGCGGTGGAGCGGGGTGCGCAGGCTCCGCGTACGCGGTCGGCCTCGTCCGCGCTGAGCGGGATGGGCAGACGTTCGGCGTCCTCGGGGATGCTGCCGTCCGCTTCCCGGGGGAGCACCCTGAGCAGGTCGCTGTCGGCGGTGACGTCGTGGGCGTGCAGCCACGCCAGCACGGCGGGGGTTTCCATGCACTCGAGGTCGCCCACTGCGACGGCCGGCGCCCCCAGTGGGGTTCCCGGGTCGGGCAGGACGAACAGGTAGGCGGTCTCAGCCATGGTGGGGGTCGGCTCTCGTTGAGATGCGGAGCGAAGCACGCCGATGCTAGCGGAATCCGCCTGCCCGCGCCGGAAGTGGCAAGCGGGAAGTGGCTGGTGTCGACGGGCCAAGCCGGACGTGCCGTGCGCGCCGCGCACCGTCCGTCGGACAGCGTGCGGGGCTACGGCTCGTAGCCGATGAGAGGGGACGTGCCGTGGGACTCCGGGGCCGGCAGGGGGCGGGCTGATGTCTGTCGGCCGGTGACCCAGCGTGCCCGGACCGTCTTGCCGTGAGGTCCGGGGAGCACTTCCAGGGGTCCGGCGAGCGCGCCGACGATGTTCAGGCCGTGGCCGCCCCGCCCGTCGAATCTCGGGGTGCGCGGAGCCGGTACCGCGGAGCTCCGGTCCTCGACCTCCACATCGAGCCGCCGGCCTTCTCCGCGTACGGTCAGGCGCCACCAACCACCGGTGTGCCGGGCGGCGTTGGTGACGAGTTCGGACACCACCAGTGCCAGCGCGCCGAGGTCGGCGTCCGGACACTCGCGGGAGCCGAACGCCGTGGCGGCCCGCCGGGCATCGCCGATGTCTCCGTCGGCCGACGTCATCGTGATCAACGGGCACTCCGATCTGTACGCTGACGGCTCAGAAGAGCCGCGCTGACGTGGGCGCATCGAGCTCAGAGCCCGGCCGGCGCCACCTCGTGCGCCCCGTCTCGTCCGCCTCGTGGCGTGCGGCGGGGCCCACTGCGGCCGCCTCCACCGGAGCGGGCTCACGGCACCGTCGGTGAGTGGGCGTTCGTCCGGGCTGTCACTCGGCTACCCGCGCGATCCCCGTGCAGTCGTCGGGTCCCGGGTGTACCACCTGTCGGCGTAATCCGTCCCCTGCCGCCAGGACGCGCCGGCGCCGGAGGGGTGGCCGGAGGCCGTCAGCGGGTGGCCGCGTCCTGACGGACGGCCGCGGCCGTGTCGCCCGGCTCGCCGGCCAGGGCCCGGCGGGCGTCGTCCACGCTGTCGTAGAGGGGGCAGGTCAGGCCCACCCCGGTGAGGTCGAGCAGACGGCGCACCACCGGTCTCGCCCCGGAGAGGGACATGGTGCCGCCGACGTCGCGTACCTCGTTGACGGTCCGGACGATGACGCTGAGCCCCGAGGAGTCCATGAACGGCATCTCCGTGACGTCCAGCAGCAGGTGACGCCGTCCGTGGGCCACCTGCTCGGCAAGCCGGTGGTGCAGCACCGGGGCCGTGCTGATGTCCAACTCGCCGCGTATCGCGAGGATCGCGGTGTCCGGTCCGATGAGAAACACCTCGACGCCCAGGCCTGCGTCCTCGGTCACGAAATCTCCTTCAGAATTCTACGAACTCGCGGCAAGCCGGATACCCCGTCCGCCGGCCTTCATCCGTGACCGGGATGAACTTCGCGGTCACGGCGTCCGGGCGAGTTCGGCGTTGAACTGCGCGCCGGCCAGCAGCGCGAGGTTGGAGAACCACAGCCACATCAGGAACACGATCAGGCCGGCGAGGGAGCCGTAGAGGCGGTCGTACGTGCCGACCTGCGCCATGTACAGGTACAGGCCGACCGAGGCGCCCAGCCACAGGACGACCGCCAGCAGCCCACCGGGCGCCATGCGCCGTACGCCGCGCGTCGATTCGGGTCCCGCCCGGAACAGCAGCATGACGAGCACGGTCGCCACCAGCAGCAGGGCGGGCCAGCGGAACGCCAGCCCCACCGCCACCGCGGCGTCCCCCGCCCCGGCGAGCCGTCCGGCCGCGCGGGCCAGCCCTTCGGTCACGGTGAGCGCGAGGGCGCTGATGGCCAGCAGCATCAGCAGGGCAACGGCCGTGGCGACGATCCTCGGCGCCGTGCGCCACACGGGCCGCTGGTCCTTGATCCGGTACATGGAGTACAGGGCGCGGCGGAAGACGGCGAGGTAGCTGGAGGCGGACCACAGCGCGCTCACGGTGCCGAGGACGAGGAGGAGCTTCGCGGCCGAACGCCGGCGGGCCATCGACCGCAGGGTCTCCTCGATGATGTCGCGCGAGTCGGGCGGTACCAGCGCGCCGATCTCCCGGATCAGGTTCTGCACGTCGTCGGGGTCGCGGAGTCCCACGAGCGACAGGGTGACCAGCAGCGCGGGGAAGATCGCGAGCATCGCGTAGTAGGTGAGGGCGGCCGCCCAGTCCGTGACGTCGTCCGTCCACAGGGACACGGGTGTGCGCCGCAGCGCTCGCGGCCACCTGGTGCGGGCGGCGCTTTCGCGGGCGCCGGCGGACGGGGTGCGGGGGCGGGGGAGCTGTTTTCCTGCCATGACCTCGTCAGCCCCCGCCCGCGCTCGTGGCCGGGGGGACCGTTTCCCGGACCTGCTCGGCCATGCCGCTCCGCCCCTCCCCCGTGAGGCGAGACACGGAAACGCGCTCGCCTGCCTCCGCTCACTCCCTTGCCCTGTCCCGGCGTGGTCATGTGCGCGGCGTCCGCATCGCCGGCTGGCGTACGGGGCGTCCGGCGGGGCGGTTCGAGGGGACGGGTCAGAGGAGAGCGCCCGATTCCCCGGCCGTCGCCTCGGGGTCGGCCGGGAGCTCGTCGGGCCGGCCGGTGCGCAAGTGCTCGTAGGTGCCGGTGACGCGGAGCAGGCGTTCCAGGACCGGGCCTACGTTGTCCAGGTGGAAGCCGATGCCGTCCCTGCCCGCGTCGCGGTGGAGCTGGAGCAGGACGCTCAGGCCCGTGGAGTCGGTCGTGGCGAGTTCCCGGCAGTCCAGTCGCAGTTCGCGCAGGTCCTCCCGTGCGCGCAGCGCTCGCCGGACCTGGTGCAGCACCTCGTCTCCGACCTCGTAGTCCAGGTCGCCGACGAGGGCCATGCACAGCGTGTGCGGGTCGGTCGGGGGCAAGGTGCGCAGGGGGCCTGCGTCAGGGGCTATGGGCACGGGTCGATTCCAGCGTCGGGGGTCAGGAGTGCGGGGCGAGCGCGGTGCGGCCGCTTTCGATGAGGCCACGGGCGCGGGGGAAGTCGTGGAGCTGTTCCTCCATCAGGTCGAGACCCGGCAGCAGGGAGCGGGCCGGGACGCCGCGGGCGGTGAGGACGTCGGCGGTCCAGGTGAGGAAGCCCGTGAAGACGTCGGCGTCGTCCACGTAGAGGGCGGCGGCCAGGAAGTCGACGATGTGGGCGAGGTCCTCGGCCGTCCGTTCGCGTTGGGCGTCGTCGTAGTCGCGCATCGCGGGGAAGCGCTGCTCCAGGCGCTGGAAGGTCTCGCGTACGAGGCTGCGCGCGGTGCGGGAGACCATCGTGTATTCCTGGTCCGCCAGGTGCGGCAGGTCGTCGACGGCCTGGTGGGGCGGCCTGGGCCGGGGCAGGGGGCCGGCGGCGAGCCGGTCGGCGGCGGCGCGGGCTTCGCGCGCCCAGGCGTCGGCGCCGAGGCTGCGGGCGTGGCGGCCGTCGGCGCCGAAGGCGAGGCCGCCGACCATGACCGGTGTGCCGATGGCCTGGACGGCGGTGATCGCCGCGTGCGCCGGGGGCAGCCGGGTGGGCAGCGACGCGGACAGGCACACCGCGGTCGCCCCGCTGCGGTGGATCTGGCTGACCAGGTGGGCGGTGGGGACCTGCGCTCCGAGGTAGCCGATCTCCCAGCCGCGCAGCCGCAGCGTCTCGGCGAGCAGTCGTGCGGGCAGTGCGTGCCATTCCTTGTCGACGCAGGCGACCGTCACCCTGCCGAGCGGGGCGGCCGGGCGTTGCCTGGGCAGGAGGGCGATGACGCGGTCGTTGATGGCGGTGGCGGCGTGTTCGTCGGCGACGCTCATGCGGTTGGCGGCCCATTCGGTGCCCACCCTGCGCTGGACGGCCCCGATCACGTCGAGCAGCGCCGTCTCCGCCGGCAGGCCGGCTTCCAGGGCGTTGGTGATCACATCGGCGGCCGTGTACTCGTCGGCCGCCCGGACCGCCGCCCAGAGCTTGTCCGCCCACTCTTCCGCCCACTCGTCCCGGTCGGGAGCGGCGGGCGGGGCCGTGTCGTCGTGGTGGACGGACCCCTCGTCGCGGCCGGGGGCGGGGGCGGTCGTCATGCGGTGTACCTGCCTCGCGTCGTTCCGTCCACCGCGCTGAGGTGCGCGCCGCGGGGTGCGGTGATGGCCAGGACGGCGATGTCGTCGTGGCGTCCGTCGCCGATCCACTCGTCGATGAGCATCCGGACGCGCTCGACGACGGCCGCGGCGGGGATGCCGGCGCATTCGGCCAGGGCCCGCTTGAGGCGCTGCTCGCCGAACATGGTGTCGCCGAGCGGGCCTCCCCTGGCCTCGGTGACGCCGTCGGTGTACAGCAGGCACGTCTCGCCCGGCGCGAGCCGCACCTGTGCGGTGCGCGAGGTGATCGTCGGGAGGGCGCCGATCAGGGTGCCCTCGGTGTCGACCTCCTCCACGGTGCCGTCCCGCCGCACGACCAGCGGGACGGGGTGGCCGGCGGAGGTCAGCCGCAGCCGGACGTCGCGGTCCTCGCGGCGGACGGAGGCGAGCACGAGTGTGGCGAAGCGCACGCGGTCGCCGTCGCGCATCGCGGTGTTGAGCCGCCGCAGCATCCGGGCGTGGTCGTCGGCCATCGGCAGCAGGGCGTGCAGCGTGTTGCGGATCTTGCCGGTGAGCACGGCGGCCTCGATCCCCTTGCCCGCCACGTCTCCCAGCACGGCGAGGGTCTCGGGGCAGTCCTCGCCGGGCGGGTGGACGTTGTAGAAGTCGCCGCCGATCAGGTCGGTGTCGACGCTGGCCCGGTAGCCGCCCGCGAAGTCCACCCCCTCCACCTGCCGCAGGGTGGGGGGAAGGAGGGCGCGTACGAGGGTGTCGGCGACCGCGTTCTGCTCGGCGTACAGCCGTGCGGCGGACATGGCCGCTCCGGCGCGGGCGGCGAACAGTCCGGCGAACGCCTCCTCCGAGCCGCTGAAGGCGTTCTGCTGTGCCCGGCGCAGCAGGATGAGCGCGCCCGCCGGCACTCCGTGTCCGGGCAGCGGGGTGATGACCAGCGATCCGACCTCCCCGAAGCCTTCGGGGACGAGCCAGTCCGGGGCGGTGGCGGGGTCTATCCAGCGCGAGGGCACCGGTGGAAAGCCGCGCAGGGCCTCGGCCAGTCCCGGTACGGTCTCCGGCTTGGCCGACACGGTGGCCCTGGTGAGACGTCCCTGCTGGTCGCAGACGACCAGCGGCAGCTTGCGGGGCCTGGCCGGGGCGATGACCAGCGCGGCATCGGCCAGGTGCTCGGCGGCCAGGGCCGCGGTGGCCTCCATGCAGCGGTCGAGGTTCAGGGATGCCAGCAGGGCGCTGGACGCCTCGGCGAGGAACCGGGTGCGCTCACGTTCCGCGGCGAGTTCGGCCACCACCGAGCGGTAGGCGGTCTCGTCGACCAGCCACCATGCCGTCCTGCCGTCGGGGAGGCGGGACTGCTGCGCCGAGAAGACGCGGTCGCCGATCTCCCCGCCGACTTCGCTGGATGTCCCGGCGTGGTGTGCGGCGGCGAGCCAGGCGGGTGAGGACAGTGGCTCGTGGGGACGCGTACCGGGCAGGAGGGCCGAGGCCGCGTCGTTGAGCTCCACGACGCAGCCGGCCGCGTCCATGACCACGACCGGGTAGGGAGCGGCGCCGGGAGTCGCCGCGCCGGCGACGTCCGTACCGGCGCTCTCCGGGAGAGTGGCCATGGGACAGGGCCCTGTCTCGGCCCTTCACCTCACATCACAGTTCGCATCACTTGCCGAGTGACAACTATTCCGCAATCCTGATATCCGAGCAACCGCTCCGACGGCGGGATGGGTACCCACTGGCAGGCACCGTATCCATGAGCGGCGACTTCACTCCTGGGGGCCCTCCTGGAGCCGACGAGCAGGAGCTGGCAGAGTGCGGAGTATGAGCGACGGACGACCGGTGGCGGTCAGGGAGAGCGAACAGGCGTTCGTGGTAGTGATCTCCGGAGAGATAGACGTCGACGCGGTCGGCGAACTCGACGAGGCCATGGCCCGGGCGTGGCGGGCGAGCGCCGCGGTGACGGTGCTGGACCTGTCGGGGACCGTGTTCGCCGACTCCAGTCTCCTCAACCTGCTCCTCGAAGCACAAGAGCGGTACTCGGCCGAAGGCCGGCTGCTCGCGGTGGCCGGGCCCTTCCATCCGGCCGTGACACGTCTGTTCCAGGTCACGGGCACCGCCGACTACCTGCCCCTCGCCGAGAACATGGACGCGGCCGTCCGGCAGGGAGACCCTTCTCACTGAGCCGAGCCGCCCGCGGGGAACCCCGGGGGCCGATCACCGCCCCGGGACCACGGCCGAGGTCACGGACAGGGCGCGCGGGGAGCGGGGTCGGGGAGGGTGAGGATCCCGTCCTCCGTCCGTGCGGCGCGGGTCTCCCCCGAACGCGCCCTTAAGCGCGCGAGGAGGGCGTAGCCGTCGCACAGGACCGTCTCGTGGCCGCCGTAGGACTCCAGATTGATGATCGCCGCCTCCAGGTGCCGGATCTCGGAGACCTGCATCGGCGCTCCGCTGCCGCCGCGGGCGATCACCAGTCCGATGCGGGGATAGAGCAGCGACAGCAGCTCGGCGCCGCTCGCGTTGCGGATCGTCTCCCTGTCACTGCCGCTGCGCGCCGTCAGGAGTTCTTCCGCGTGCCCGATCACCCGGGCGATGGTCAGGATGTCGTCCTGACCCACCGCGAACGCCCTCAGCCCCTCGGCCGGGCCCTCCACCCGCGCACCGCCCCCGTCGCCCTCCCCGTTCGGCCCGTTCGGTCGTCTTCGTTTCCACAAACGCGGCACACGCCCTCCGGGCCGTTCACAGGGACGGCCGACCGAAGCCCGCGGTGCAAATCGTAAGCACCCGTCAATTATTGTCTAAGGGTAACGGTTTTCGGCGGTCTCGCGGGGCTCTTCGCCGCACCGGCGGCCGCAGACACCTGCAGATGTGGCCGACGGATCCGCCGCCGCTGTGTTCCCCGCGCGACGGGTCTTACGGCCCCGCGTCCGCGCACGACCCGGTGTGGAAGGGTGAGCCCTTCAAGGGGAGCACGTCGGCTTGCGGGCGGGACCGGGGTCCCGCGGGGAACGGGGGTGGGGGGCATGGCCGTTGTCATGTGTCCGCTGTGCAGCGACGACGAGGACGTCGATGTGGTGCGGCGCCTGGAGGACGGAGGCCGGGTCGTCCGGCACCGGTGCGGCTACGAGTGGCGGGACGCGGCGCCCGCCGCCCGGCGGAACGCACCGGCCACGCACTCCTTCGGGGAACTCGCCGCGCGCTTCCCCAAGGCCGAGGACGTCGAGCCCGGCGTGCTGCGCCGGGTGGCCCGGCTCAAGGAGCAGTACCTGGCCGTCCGGCCGGACTTCGACCCCCGGGTCGCGGCCTACTGGGCGGAGTACCAGGAGATCTTCTCCCCCGACGGGTTGCGGACGTGCGATCCCCGGCGCCTCAAGGACTTCGCCAACTCCGAGGTCGGCGCCCGCCCCGGCAACCAGGCCACCTTCAACTCCGCCTGGAACGAACTGGGTGACGCCGCCGCCGGGGAGTCGACCCGCAGGACGATCGAGTACCTCCTGTACGGCCCGGACGACATCCCGCTCGGTGACAGGTTGCAGCGACTGCTGGCCGGCACCGAGTCGTTCGCCATGACCGGCTTCAAGGAGGCCCTGCTCACCCGGGTGCTGTGCGTGGTGCGGCCCGAGCGGTTCCTCACGATCCTCAAGTACACGACGGAGGCCGGCGGCAAGCGGGAGATCGCCCGGACCGTGTACGGGCTGGAGCTGCCGGCGCCGGAGTCGGTGAACTGGACGCTCGGACGGCTCATCCTCTGGAGCAACGACCTGCTGCTCTCGCTGGCCGGCGAGGGCTTCGCCAATCAGCAGCACGCCGCCGCGTTCCTGTGGTGGGCGAAGGACAGGCCCGCCTGACCGCCCCGGGCGCCGTGGTGCGCGGCGCCCGGGGCGGGGTGGGTGACGTCAGGAGGCCGGCATCAGGACCGTGTCGATGATGTGGACGTTCGCGTTGGCGGTCTTGACGTTGCCGCAGACCACCTTCGCCGTGTCGTTGACGGTGTACTCCTCGCCGGAGCCGGACGTCGTCAGCTTCGACTTCTGGAGGGTTTCGTAGGAGCCGTTCTCCAGGTCCTTCGGGGCGAGCCGCTCGCCGACCACGTGGTAGGTGAGGATGTTCGTCAGCTGCTCCTTGTCCGCGAGGACCTTGTCCAGGGTGTCCTTGGGGATCTTCGCGAAGGCGTCGTTGGTGGGCGCGAACACCGTGATGTTCTCTGCGTTGTTGAGGGTGTCGACCAGCCCGGCCTTCTTCACCGCCGTCACCAGCGTGGACAGGGCCGGGTTGTTGGACGCGGCGGTGGCCACCGGGTCCTTGGCCATGCCGTCGAAGGAACCGGCGCCGTCCTCCGGGACGGAGGAACAGGCCGGTCCGAACGGCTCGTCGGCCGGGGCGGCACTGCCGGAGTTGCCCATGCCCTCGTCGGACGCCGGCGCCGACGCGGACGCCTTGCCGGACGACTCCGAGGCGGCGGAGTCGCCGCCGTCGTCGGAGCAGGCGCTCAGGGTGAGCGGAAGGGTCACGGCCGCGGTCAGGACGAGCGCAGCACGGCGGATACGGGTGTTCATCTTCGGTTCTCCTCGGGGGTGTGCTTCTCAGGGAGCAGCGGTCAAGGTCAAAGGGTCGGAAAGTAAAGGGGGGTTCACGGGGTCACTCGACGGTCACCACCACCGAGTGCCAGCCGCTCGCGCCGTCCGGCACCGTGCGGGTACGGCGCTCCGGCTGGACCTCTCCGGTGCCGTCGGTGGCGCGGACCGTGAGGGTGTGGGAGCCCTTGGACGCCTGCCAGGCGAACGACCACTGGCGCCAGGTGTCGCGGGAGCCCTCGGCCGCCAACCGGGCCTCCTGCCAGGGGCCGTCGTCGACACGGACCTCGACCCCGTCGATGCCCCGGTGCTGTGCCCAGGCGACCCCGGCGACCATGACCGGTCCGGCCTTCGGGCGGGCGAACGGCTTCGGGGTGTCGATCCGGGACTGGGTCTTCACGGGGGCCTCGCGCGCCCAGTCCCGCCTGACCCAGTAGGCGTCGTAGGCGTCGAAGGTGGTGAGTTCGAGATCCTCGATCCACTTGCAGGCGGAGACGTAGCCGTAGAGGCCGGGCACCACCATGCGGGCGGGGAATCCGTGGTCGAAGGGGAGGGGGCGGCCGTTCATGCCGAGGGCCAGCAGGGCGTCGCGGCCGTCCATCAGGTCCTCGACGGGGCTGCCGATGGTCATGCCGTCCACCGAGCGGGCCACCAGCTGGTCGGCCGGTCCGCCCCGGGAGGGCGGCCGCACCCCGCACTCGGCGAGCAGGCCGGCGAGTCGTACGCCGGTCCAGCGGGCGTTGCCCACATAGGGGCCGCCGACCTCGTTGGAGACACAGGTGAGGGTGATGTCGCGTTCGATCAGCTCGCGGCGCAGCAGATCGTCGTAGGAGAGGGTGACCGGGCGGGTGACTCCCTCGCCGTGGATGCGCAGACGCCAGGTGGTGGCGTCCACCTCGGGTACGGCGAGCGCGGTGTCGACCCGGTAGAAGTCGCCGTTCGGGGTGGTGAAGGGGCTGATGCCGGGAATCCGCAGGCGGGCGCCCGTGGGGACCGCGGGGGCGGGCGAGGCGGGGGCCGGGAGCACGACGCGGTCACGGGAGGCCGCCGCGTTGCGGCTGCCGACGCCCTGGAGGGCGCGGCCGAGGGCGCCGGTTCCGGCGGAGGCGGCGGCAGCGGCGGTGGCCGCGAGGAGGAACCCCCGGCGGTCCCAGTCGCCGGGGACGGATCCGCCCTCGGCGGCAGGGGCGCGGAGACGGCCCGCGAGGAGGAACAGCACGGCCGCTCCGGCCACCGCGCCCACGGCCGAGGGCAGCGCGTCGGTGATTCCGGCCGAGTCCGGGCGGGCCACGGCGGCGGCTCCGCCGATCGCGCCGAAAAGCAGAACCCCCGACGCGGCGGAGCGCCGGAATCGCAGCGCCAGAATTCCCAGCGCGAGGGCGGACAGTGCCAGTACGGCGAGAATTCCGGCGCGCAGCACCAATTTGTCGTCGGTGCCGAATTCCCGGATCGCCCAGTCCTTGACGGCGGCGGGGGTGCGGTCGATCGCCGCGCCCCCGACCGCCAGGACGGGTGCGGCCTGCGGGCGTACCCACGCGGCCACCGGTTCGGCGACGGCGAGGGCTGCGAATCCCGCCAGCGCGCCGCTCAGCGCACCCAGCGCCGGGCGGATCGCGCCGTGGGCCTTTCGCGTTTTCTTCTCGTCGTCGGTCACGTGGGGAATCCGGCCCCGATGGGCCGGCGGATTGGTCGATCACCGAATTCGGTGAAATGTTTTTCGCGACCAATCCGCGGGCGCTCCGGCTACGGATTCAGGTGGGGAGCCCCATCAGGGCGACCGGGTCGGAGGTGGGCCGCCGGGAGCCGCCCTCGGGTTCGACGGTGATGCCCATGGCCGACGCGCCGTCGACGGCTCCCTCCATCAGGACGGCCTGGTCGGCGCGGCCGGGGTCCATCAGACCGGCGGACCGCATGGTGCCGCCGTCGTCGTACCAGAGCTGGTAGACCTTCCCGGCGGGCGGTCGCGCCATCCCGGAGGCGACGAACACGGCCTCGTCCCGCTCGCGGGAGACGACGACGGTGCCGGTGGCTCCGTCGCCCAGGGCGGCGGCCCGGGTCGTGGCGTCCGGGGCGGCCAGTACGGCGGCGATCTCCGCCGTGCCCTGTTCGGCGCGGCGGGCCTGCCGCTGGGCGTCCTCGGCACGTTCGTACTGCCACACCGCCGTGCCGCCGAGCGCGGCGGCCGCCGCCAGGCAGGCGGCCAGCGTCCAGCGGGACAGCCGGTGCGCCCGCAGGGCGGCGCGGGCCCGGCGGGGCGCGGCAGGCGGGCCGGGCGGCTGCTGGCGGACGGCGGTGATCCGGCGCAGCACCTCCTCGCGCATCGCCGGACGGGGCGCCGTGGCGACGGCGAGGCCCAGGCGGGCGGCGGTGGCGTGGAGTTCGGCGGTCTCCCGGGCGCACGGCTCGCAGTCGGCGAGGTGACGTTCGAAGGTCGCGCGTTCGTCGTCCGGGAGGGCGTGCAAGGCGTGGGCCCCGGTCAGCAGGTGCGGGTCGGCGGTGGTCACGCGGTCACCCCCAGGCAGTCGCGGAGCCGGATGAGGCCGTCGCGCAGCCGCGTCTTCACCGTGCCCAGCGGCAGCGTCAGCGCCTCCGCCACCTGGCGGTAGGTCAGCCCGCGGTAGTAGGCGAGGGTGACGGCCTGGTGCTGGATCTCGGTCAGGCCGCTCAGACAGCGGCGCACCTGCTCGCGCTCGATACGGGCCTCGACCTGCTCGACGACCTCGTCGTACTCGGGCATCCGGTCCAGGGCGGCCGCCTTGTGGTCACGGGCGGCGGCGGCCTCCACGGAGCGCACGCGGTCGACGGCGCGGCGGTGGGCCAGGGTGAGGATCCAGTTGATGACGGTCCCCCGGTCGGCGCGGTATCCGGGGGCCGTGCGCCACACCTCCACCAGGACCTCCTGGGCGACCTCCTCGGACTGGGCCCCGTCCCGCAGCACGGAGCGGACGACGCCGAGTACCGGGCTCACGACCCTGTCGTAGACGGAGGCGAACGCCTCCTCGTCCCCCAGGGCGACCCGGGCCATCAGCTCCTGCAGATCCGGCTCCCGTGAGGGATTTCTGCCGATGTGGACTGCTTCTTTCACGTGGGCCCTCCGCGGTCGGGACGTCTCCGGGCGTAATCCGAGGCCGCGGGCGGCGCGGATTGGTCACCAGAGGGTAAGAATCCCAGGTGGGGGCGTAGGAGGTGGTCAGCCGCCCCCGCCTCCCACGGCGTCCGGCGTCGCCGGCCGCGCGGTGGCGGTCGTCGTGATCTCGATGCGGTCGCCCGCCCGCGCCCGGGCGTAGAACCACTTGGCGTCCGCGACGTTCATGCCCAGCCAGCCCGACCTGGCGGAGAGGGCGGCGAGCGCCTTGGTGTCGACGGCGAGGGCGCCGGCGTAGACCGGCTGCCGGCCGGGGGCGCTCAGCTGGACCAGGTACGGGACCTTGACCTCGGTGCCGGCCCTCGTGCCGTTCTCCAGGGGCAGCACCTTGAGGGTGGACTTGGCGACCACCTTCATCCGGCTGCCGGGGGCGAAGCGGGGGAAGGAGCGCGAGTCGACGCGTATGACGCGCTCGCCGACGGTGAGGGTGCGGCGGCTCAGGTCGAGGACGCCGGCGGAGGCGGAGGCGGGGGCCGCCGTCCCCGGCGGCCGGGCCGGGGTGCCGGATCCGGCGGCGGGCGTCCGGTGGTGCGGTCCGGGCTCCTCGGTGTGCAGGGTGAAGGCGACGGCCGTCAGCGCGCAGACCGCGGCGGCCGTCGTGCCGAGCGCGGCGGTCGCCCTGCGGCGGCGGGAGCGGCGTCCGGCCCGGCCGCGGACCTCGGCGGCGCCGATTCGCGGCGGGGCCTCGTGTCGTGCCGCCAGCTCGCGCAGGGCGCCGGTGAGTTCATCCGACCCGGCCGCCCTCCCTCCAGGCCGACTCGTCGGCCTCGTCCACCGCCAGATGTCTGGCCAGTGCCGCCCGTCCGCGGGAGAGCCTGGCCTTGACCGTGCCCACGGGTGCGCCGGTCTCGGAGGCTACCTGTTCGACGCTGAGGTCGCACAGGTGATGGAGGACGACGGCCATGCGCTGGTGCTCGGGCAGTTGGCGCAGCGCGGCGACCAGGGCGGTGCGGTCGGGGCCCGGGCCGGGGGTCGTCTCCGGGGGCGGGGAGTGCCGTACGAGTTCCAGCCAGCGTTTCGCGCGGCGCCAGCGGCTCACCGCGAGCCGCATGGCGACGGTGCGCACCCACGCCTCGGGCGCCTCGTCGGCGATCAGCCTCCCGCGCCGGTCCCAGGCCCGTACGAACGCCTCCTGGACGACGTCCTGGGCCTCGCCGAGGTCACCGGTGAAGACGTACAACTGTCCGGTCAGGCGGGGGAACGCGGCCGCGTAGAAAGCGTCGAACTCTTCCTCGGTCATGCCCTCCACCGGTGTCTCGGTCTTCCCGTGCAACCCGGCTGTTCCCGCCGCGCGTTCAGGTTTCGCGGGTCGCGCACATCGAAGCACACCCCCGGAGACAGACGCCGAAGCCGACCTTCCCGCCTACGCGGCACCCCGCACTGTGGGCCGGATCACGCGCACGGGTGGGCCGTACGCACCGGATGACCGGCGGTCGTTTCGTGACGTTTTCCACACGTCGGTTACGTCTTGGTAAGTCGGTTACGGTGTTGAGGACTTGATGGATGTGGCGCCGGTCACCCACCTGGTAGAACGTGGCAAACCGGACATGCCCGCGATTCAACAATGGTCCGTTCGCACTTCGTACAGAACACTCGGAACCGCCCTGAGTACGACAGTTCGGATCAAAGAGAGCATGCATGGCCATGGCCCACTCCCCCGAAACGCCTGAAGTACCCATACGCCCGTACGCGGTTACCGCCGCCGAGGTCGTCCCCGGTGATCTGCTCGCCCTGTCCCACGAGGACGCGGTGCGGTACCGGTGGCATGTCGTGACGCACACGCTGCCCGAGAGCCCGGAGGTGATCCGGGTCACGCTGCGGCCGCCGCTCGGCGGGGTGGACCACGAGGAAGTGCTGCGCCGCGAACAGCGGGTGACCGTCGCCGGGCGACGGATGGACGTGGCGGCGGTCCCGCTGGTGAGCTCGCCCGCGCTCGACGGGGTCGAGTTCCGGGACGGGGACCGGCTGCGGACGCTGCGGGCCGTCGACCCGCGGGCCGAGGAGGTCGCCTACGTCCGCCGCTGGGGCGCCTGGCACCGGGACTCCGCCGAGGGGGACGCGGCCGGTCCCGCGTCCGACGACGACGTACGCCGGTGGGCCGCCGCCGCCGACCGGGAGGGCGACCTCGTACGGCACGAGCCGCGCCCGGTGCGGGCGGCCGAGGCGACGGGTGCGCGGCGCGTGGTCGTCACCGGGCTCGGCGCGGTCACCCCGCTGGGCGTCGGCACGGCCGAGCTGTGGGACGGCCTGCTCGAAGGACGCCACGGCATACGGGAGTTGACGGGCGAGGAGTTCGCCGGGATGCCGGTGCGGATCGCCGGGACCGTGCCGGTGGACCCGGCCGGACTGCTGCCCCGGCAGACGGCGCGGCGGATGAACCGGGCCGCGCAGTTCGCCGTGCTGGCCGCGCGGGAGGCGTGGGCCGACGCCGGGTACGCGGACGGCGGCACCCGCGAGAGCGGGCTCGACCCGGAGCGGGTCGGGGTGAGCCTCGGCGCCATCCTGGGGGACGCGTCGGTGCTGGTCGGCGGGGACCGGAAGCTGCGGGAGCGGGGACCGCGGGGGGTGTCACCGCTCACCACGCCGATGACGGTGCCCTCGCAGGCGGCCTCGCAGGTCTCGCTCGACCTGCACATCACCGGGGAGGCGCGCACCGTGACCAGCGCGTGCGCCTCCGGCACCGAGGCGATCGGGCAGGCCGTCGACCGCATCCGGTACGGCCGGGTCGACGTCGCCCTCGCGGGCGGGGCGGAGGCCGTGGTCACTCCGGCGATCATGGCGTCGTTCGCGGCGATGCGGGCGCTGGCCGAGGGGGACCCGGCCGACGGTTCGCCGTCGCACCCCTTCGCCAAGGACCGCGACGGGTTCGTCAACGGGGAGGGGGCGGGGGTGCTCGTCCTGGAGTCCGAGGAGCACGCCCGCGCCCGCGGGGCCCGCGTCTACTGCGAGGCGGCCGGGTGGGGGCTGTCCGCCGACGCCCACCATGTCGCGGCGCCGGATCCCTCCGGTGACGGCATCGCGCTCGCGCTGCGGCGGGCGGTGCGGGACGCCGGGGGCGAGGTGGCGGACGTGGTCCACGTCAACGCGCACGCCACCGCCACGGTCGACGGTGACCTCGCGGAGGCGCGGGCCCTGCGGGGCGTGCTCGGGGGGCGGGAGGTGCCGGTCACCGCGCTGAAGGGGCACCTGGGGCACCTTCAGGGGGCCGCGGGTGGGGTGGAGGCCGTCGCGGCGGTGCTCACGCTGCACCACGGGGTGGTGCCTCCCACGGTCGGCTGCGGGGAGGTCGACGAGGCGATCGGCCTTGACGTGGTGCGGGGGGAGCCGCGGGTGCTGACGGGGGCGGGGGACCTGGTACTGAGCAACTCGTTCGGGTTCGGGGGGCACAACGCGGTGCTGGCGCTGAGGCGGGTCGCGTAGGCGGGGTGGGGGGCTGCGGTTGCCCGGGGTGAGGTCCGTTGCCCGGCGTTGTTGGGCTGTGCCCACCCTCCCCCATTGCCTGAAGGGCATGGGAGGTACCCCCACCGCCCTGCGGAACGACTGCCCACAGCCGGGTCTCCGGGCTGGCCTGGGTTGGGTCAGGCTGGGCGTTTGCGGGATGCCGACTTCTTCGCCGGGGTCTTCTTCGCGGGTGTCTTCTTCGCCGTGGTCTTCTTTTCGGGCTGGGAGGTCTTCGCCGTGGACTTTCTGGCCCCGGAGGCCGTCTTCTTCGTCGTCGACGTCGACTTCTTGCCGCCGGTCTCCTTGGGGGACGAGCGGGACGTCTTGCGCTGCGGCAGGCGCTTGACCTCGGCCTCCTCCTCCGGCTCCTCGCCACGGGACTCGCGGGCGGCGCGGACGCTGTTCTCCAGGGCCGCCATCAGGTCCAGGACCTTGCCGCCCCGCTCCGGCGCGGGGGTCTCCGGCGGGGCCTCGCCGGAGGCCTTCGCGGCGATGACCTCCTCGACCGCCTCGCGGTACTCGTCGTGCAGGTCCTCCAGGTCGACCTCGCCGAGGGTGTCCATCAGGGCGTCCGCGAGGTCCAGCTCCTTGTCACGGACGGTGACACTGCTGTCCGGCGCGACCCCCTCCGGGGCGCGGACCTCGTCCGGCCAGAGCAGGCCGTGCATGGCGATCGCGTCGCCGACCACCCGCAGCATGCCCAGCCGTTCCTTGCCCCGCAGCGCGAACTTGGCGATGGCCACCTTGTTGCTGCGCTTCAGCGCCTCCCGCAGCAGGGTGTACGGCTTGGCCGCCGGCGCCCCGCCCGCCGCCAGGTAGTACGCGGCATCCATCTGGAGCGGGTCGATCCGGTCCTCCGGGACGAAGGCGACGATCTCGATCGTCCGGGCGGTGGGGATCGGCAGGCCGGCCAGGTCCTCGTCGGTGATCGGGATGATCGTGCCGTCCGCGTCCTCGTACCCTTTGCTGATCTCCTGGCCGGTGACCTCGCGGTCCTCCAGCTCGCAGAACTTGCGGTACCGGATCCGGCCGCCGTCCTCCGTGTGGATCTGGCGGAAGGAGATCGAGTGGTTCTCGGTGGCGTTCACGAGCTTGATCGGGATGCTGACCAGGCCGAAAGAGATCGCGCCGTTCCAAATGGATCTCACGTGCAGCACCTTTCCGGTCGTCTGCCGATCGCAGTCGGGGTGTTTGTCACGGTTCGCGTGGGATTCTCATCGTATGGCGCCTATCACCGAGGTGGAGGGGCGACGGCTCGCGCTCAGCAATCTGGAGAAGGTGCTGTATCCCGCCACGGGGTTCACCAAGGCGGAGGCACTGCACTACTACGCGACCGTCGCCGACGTGCTGCTGCCCCATCTGCGGGAGCGGCCGGTGTCGTTCCTGCGCTATCCGGACGGGCCCGACGGCCAGGTGTTCTTCACCAAGAACGTGCCGCCCGGTACGCCCGAGTGGGTCACCACCGCCGAGGTTCCGAGGACCGAGGGGCCGGCCCGGATGGTGCTGGTGCAGGATCTGCCGAGCCTGATGTGGGCGGCCAACCTGGTCACCGAGTTCCATACGCACCAGTGGCTCATCGGGGATCCCGGGCACGCCGACCGGATCGTGTTCGACCTGGACCCCGGGGCGCCGGCGACGATCGTGCAGTGCTGCGAGGTCGCGGTGTGGCTGCGGGAGCGGCTGGCGGCGGACGGGATCGAGGCGTACGCCAAGACGTCCGGGTCGAAGGGGCTGCACCTGCTCGCGGCGGTGCGCGGCTCCTCCTCCGAACGGGTGTCGGAGTACGCCAAGGAGCTGGCCGTGGAGGCGGAGAAGGCCATGCCCCGGCTGGTGCTGCACCGGATGACCCGCAGCCTCAGGCCCGGCAAGGTCTTCGTCGACTGGAGCCAGAACGCGGCCCGGAAGACCACCGCCACCCCGTACACGCTGCGCGCGCAGGCCGAGCCGCTGGTGTCGGCGCCGGTGACCTGGGACGAGGTCGAGGGGTGCCGGGCGCCGGACCCGATGCTGATCCGGGCGCCGGACATCGCGCCGCGGCTGCGGGACTACGGCGATCTGCTGGCGCCGCTGCTGGACGCGGGGCACGCCGGCCGGCTGCCGTGAGCGGTCCCGTCCGCGGCCGCCCGGCTCACAGGCGCGACCAGGTGTGCCGGTCCCGGGCGGCCGCGTGCAGGGCCTCCACGTCGGCCGGTTTCAGCACCCCGCCCGGGCGGGCCAGGCCCGGCACGTCCGCGTCGGTGAGCACGCGCACCCCGCGGGGCGGGACGTGGACGGTCACCTCCGAGGCGCCGACCAGGACGAGCACGGGACGGACCTCGGCCGTCAGGGCGTAGGAGGCGCGGTCGGCGTCGGCACGGACGCGGCGCAGCAGGGGGCGCGGTGCGTGGCGGCCCAGGGCGACCGAGGGGCCGTCGACCGTCACCCGCTGCCTGTGGGCGTACAGGGCGTGTACCGCGTAGAGGCCACCGGGTCCGATCAGCAGATGGTGGACGCGGTCGCCGCCGGGGAGCGGGATCGAGTGCAGGACGTGCCGGCCGGCGCCCTCCATGCGGTCCAGGGCCTCCCCCACCGTCCGCTCCGCCGTGAGCGCCCGGCGGCGCGGGTCGGGGCGGAGCCGACGGGGAGGGGCGGGGTCGCGGTCGAGGGCGACGAGGAGCGCCTCGCCGGGGCGGTTGGGCGCGAGGTCGTCGTCGGGGTGGAGGGCGAGACGTGCCAGCTCGGCGGGGGTGGGGACCGGGGGCGGTCCGACCGAGACCGGGCCGGTCAGGAACGGTCCCAGCGCGGTGAGGACGTCCTCCTCGTGAGGGCCGTGGGCCGCCTCGCCGAGCAGGTTCACCCTGGCCGCCCCGCGGTCGTACCAGGCGAGGTTCGTGCCGTCCGGGAGGCAGACGTACAGCCATTCCCGGCCGTGCCGGTAGGTCGGTATGACGCGCAGTCCGTCCATGCACCATCACCCCACGTCCATGGGAACAGGCGGGTGCTCCGGGGGCAAGAAGCCGGTTACCTTGGAGAGAAGTCGGACGGTGGGGGTGGGGAGGCGCCGTTGCGTACCCGCGGGAAGCAACCTGACGTACCGGCTCCGGACAGTCCGTGGAGCGAGATCGCGCCCGGTCTGTGGATGGGCGGGCACGAGTTCCGGGGCCTCTCCGGGCAGCTGGAGTCCGCCGTGGTGAACCGGCAGTTCGATCTTGTGCAAACTCTGCTGCGGCTGCCCGGGCACGGACCGGGCCACGGAGTCGAGCACCAGGTGTGGCCGATCCCGGACGGGCCGCTCGACGGGACACAGCTCGCGGGCGTGATCCGGCTGGCCGAGGCGGCGTGCGAGGCGCTGGACGGCGGCCGTACGGTCCTCGTGCGCTGCTTCCACGGGTACAACCGCTCGGGTCTGGTGGTGGCGCACGCGCTGATGCGGCGGGGCCGCACGGCGGAGTCCGCGATCCGGCTGATCCGCTCCCGCCGCTCGTCCTGGGCGTTGCACAACGACCTGTTCGTCGACTACCTCCGGGCGGGGCTGCCCACGGCACGGCTGCTGGAGGAGCTGACGGATTAGGCGCGACGGGTCACGCCGCCTTCGGGGGGCTCCGATGGCGCAGCAGGGCGGGCGGGTGCGGAGGGCCGCTCCTAGTGTGGCGATAAGTCACCTTCGATCCGATTTCCCCGCATGTGGAGGTACCGTCATGTCCCTGCGTCCCCCGCTCGCCCGCCGCCTGCCCATAGCTCTCGCCGCCGGGGCCTTCGCGGTCGCAGCCGCCGTCACTCCCGCCGTCGCCGCCGACGACCCGAACCAGGGCGGCGGCCAGGGGCACTGGAGCCAGCAGGGCGGCGGCAACGGAAACGGCAACACCCAGCAGAGCGGAAACGGCAACACCCAGCAGCAGGGTGGCGGCAAACAGCAGAGCGGCAACGGCCACCACCACCACCACAATCACAACAACGGCAACACCAACCAGCAGGGCGGCAACGGCAACCAGCAGGGCAGCCACACCAACCAGCAGGGCAACACCCAGCAGCAGAACGGCGCCGCCAACCAGCAGAACGGCAACAGCAACGCTCAGCAGCAGACCGGCAGCACCAACCAGCAGGCGGGGAACAGCCACCAGCAAGGCACCGCCAACCAGCAGGCCGGTAACGGCAACCAGCCGAGCAGCGGAAACCAGCAGGGGAACGCCAACCAGCAGAGCGGCGGCAACCAGAGCGGCAACGGCAACGGCAACCAGCAGAGCGGCGGGAACCAGCAAGGCAACGCCAACCAGCAGGGCAACGCCACTCAGCAAGGCAACGCCAACCAGCAAGCCGGCAAGGGTGACTTCGACAACCAGGCCGGTGGCAATCACGGCAACCAGGGCCAGTTCAAGGGTGTCGTCACCGCGAAGTCGCTGGCGCTGCGCAGCGCCCCGAACCGCGGTTCGCAGATCATCCGGTACGCCCACAAGGGCGACGTCGTCTCGATCTTCTGCAAGGTCCCGGGCGAGAAGGTGAAGGGCAACCCCCTCTGGTACCTCCTCACGGACGGCACCTGGGCGTGGGGCCCCGCCGCCCACATCGACAACATCGGCCCCGCGCCACGCTGGTGCTGACGCACGAAGCACTCAAGGCGCCCTATTTGGGTAAGTTCCGGACATGAGCAAGGCCGGTAACACCCTGGCGTCGGCGGATCCGCCCCCGCCCACCGCCCGCCTCACCGGGCGCCGGGGCGTCGAACTCGCCCTGATCGTCCTGGCCGTCCTGCTGTCGGTGTACGGCTACTGCGCCGTCGGCCTCGCCAGGAACGGCACCGTCCCGCCCGGCGCCGCCGGTTACGGCGCCGGGCTCGGCGTGCTCGCGCTGGTCGCCCATCTGGCGGTGCGCTGGCGCGCCCCGGGCTCCGATCCGGTGCTGCTGCCCATCGGGGTGCTGCTCAACGGCCTCGGTCTGGTGCTGATCTACCGCCTCGACCTGGAGACACCGGGCGACCCGGCGGCCCCGACCCAGCTGATCTGGTCGACGCTGGGGGTGGCGCTGTTCATCGGCGTCGTCCTGGTGCTGCGGGACCACCGGGTGCTGCAGCGCTACACCTACGTCTCCGTCACCGTCGCGCTGGTCCTGCTGACGGTCCCGATCCTGTTCCCCGCGGTGAACGGGGCGCGGATCTGGATCCGGGTCGCCGGATTCTCCATCCAGCCGGGCGAGTTCGCGAAGGTGCTGCTGGCGGTCTTCTTCGCCGCGTACCTCGCGGCCAACCGCAGCGCCCTCACCTACGCCGGCCGCCGCGTCTGGAAGCTGCAACTGCCCACCGGGCGGGTGCTCGGCCCGATCGTCGCCGTCTGGCTGGTCAGTGTGGTCGTCCTGGTGCTGGAGCGGGACCTCGGCACCTCGCTGCTGTTCTTCGGCCTGTTCGTGGTCATGCTGTACGTCGCCACCGGCCGCACCGGATGGATCGCCGTCGGGCTGCTGCTGGCCTCGCTGGGGGCGGTGGCGGTGGGCCGGCTGGAGCCGCATGTGCACCACCGGATCGAGACCTGGCTGCATCCGTTCGCCTCCATCGAGGCGGGCGAGGGCCCGAACCAGATCGCCCAGTCCCTGTTCGCCTTCGCGGAGGGCGGGACGCTCGGCACCGGGCTGGGGCTCGGGCACTCGGTGCTCATCGGGTTCGCGGTCAAGTCCGACTTCATCCTGGCGACGGCCGGGGAGGAACTGGGCCTGGCCGGGCTGTCCGCGATCATCCTGCTGTACGGGCTGCTGGTGGAGCGCGGCTACCGGGCGGGGCTCGCCCTGCGCGACCCGTTCGGGCGGCTGCTCGCCGTGGGTCTGGCCTCGCTCGTGGCGCTCCAGGTGTTCGTGATCGCGGGCGGGGTGACCGGGCTGATCCCGCTGACCGGGATGGCGATGCCCTTCCTGGCGCAGGGCGGCTCGTCGGTGGTGACCAACTGGGCGATCGTGGCGCTGCTGGTCCGGCTGAGCGACTCCGCGCGGCAGCAGGACGCCGGGGGCCCGCGCCCGGTGCCCCGTGACGCCCGGGAGAGCGACGGAGGTGCCCTGCGGTGACCCGGCACATCCGGCACGCCGCCGTCTTCTGCGCCCTGCTGCTGGTCGCCCTGCTGGTGAACGCCGCCCGTGTCCAGGTCCTGCACGCCGACGCCTACGACTCCAACCCGGCCAACCGCCGGGACACCATCGCCCGCTACCAGCAGCCGCGCGGCGACATCCTGGTCGACGGCCGGCCGGTCACCGGCTCACGGGACACCGGAGAGCACCTGCGCTACGAACGGACGTATCCCCTGGGGCCGTTGTACGCCCCGGTGACCGGCTTCGCCTCGCAGGAGTACGGCACGACACAGCTGGAGCACACGGAGGACCGGCTGCTGTCCGGCGTCGCGCCGGTACTCGCGCCCCTGCCGCTGTGGAACGAGTTCACGCGTTCCCGCAACGCAGGCGGCGACGTGGTGACGACGATCGACCCGGCGGCGCAGCGGGCGGCGTACGAGGGGCTGCGCTCGCGGAAGGGGGCGGTGGCGGCGGTCGAGCCGTCGACCGGACGGATCCTGGCGCTGGTGTCCGTCCCGTCGTACGACCCCGCGCTGCTGTCCGGGAACGGAGCTACAGCGCGGGACGCCTGGGCCCGGCTCAACGCCGACCCGGACCGGCCGATGCTGAACCGGGCGGTGCAGCGGACGTATCCGCCGGGTTCGACGTTCAAGGTGGTCACCGCGGCGGCGGCGCTGGACGCGGGCGTGGTGAAGGACCTGGACGAGCGGACCGACTCCCCCGACCCGTACACCCTGCCGGGGACGCGCACCCGGCTGGTCAACGGGGCCAAGGGCTGCGCCGACGCGACCGTGCGGGAGGCGTTCGTCCTGTCCTGCAACACCGTGTTCGCCAAGCTGGGCGTGGCCACGGGCGTGGACAGGATGAGGGAGACGGCGGAGAGCTTCGGCTTCAACGACGGCGACGTGCGGATCCCGTTCCGGGTGGCGGGCAGCACCTTCGACACCTCGGTGGACCGGGCGCAGCTCGCGCTGTCGTCGATCGGGCAGTACAACACGCGGGCCACGCCGCTGCAGATGGCGATGGTCGCGGCGGCCGTGGCGGGCGGCGGGCAGGTGCGGGAGCCGTATCTGGTGGAGCGGACCACACGGGCGGGCGGCGGCACGGTGTCGACGGCCGGATCGCGTCCGGTGCGGCGGGCGATGTTCCCGGCGACGGCGATCCGGATGCGGGAGCTGATGCGCGGGGTGGTGGAGGACGGCACCGGGAAGAAGGCGGCGATCCCCGGCGCCGTCGTCGGCGGCAAGACCGGCACCGCACAGCACGGTCTGGGCAACTCCGGCACGCCGTACGCCTGGTTCATCTCCTGGGCGCAGGGCGGCGAGGACATGGAGGCGAAGGTGGCGGTCGCGGTGGTCGTCGAGGACGCGGCGAACCGACGGACGATCAGCGGCGGCGGCACGGCGGCGCCGATCGCCCGGGCGGTGATGGAGGCGGTACTGAAGCCCTAGACCGGCCCCGGTGGAACCCGGCGTCAACAAGTCCCTTCCCGGGGATTGACGGGCTTGCTGACAGGGAGTCTCATAAATGGGTGACCGGCCGGTAACCCCGAGACGCCCCTGAGGTGGAACGTCATGACGACCCTGTCGGAAACCGACGCGCTCGATGGTCTGCGGGACGCGCTGGGGCTGCTCAAGGACCGGGAGCAGGTCGCCCGGCGACTGCTCGAGTCCTCCGCCAAGCACTCCTTCGACCCGGACAAGGAGCTGGACTGGGACGCGCCCTTCGAGGAGGGCAAGTGGTTCTGGCCGCCGGAGCTGGTGTCGCTCTACGGCACCCCGATGTGGAAGCGGATGAGCGAGGAGCAGCGCCTGCTGCTCTCCCGGCACGAGGCGGCGGCGCTGGCCTCGCTCGGCATCTGGTTCGAGCTGATCCTGATGCAGCTGCTGGTGCGGCACATCTACGACAAGGCCGCCACGAGCGCGCACGTCCGCTACGCCCTCACCGAGATCGAGGACGAGTGCCGGCACTCCAAGATGTTCGCCCGGCTGATCACCCACGGCGGCACCCCCTGGTACCCGGTGAGCCGGGTGCACCAGAACCTCGGCCGGCTGTTCAAGACGATCTCCACCACCCCCGGCTCCTTCACGGCGACCCTGCTCGGCGAGGAGGTCCTCGACTGGATGCAGCGGCTGACGTTCCCGGACGAGCGGGTCCAGCCGCTGGTCCGGGGCGTCACGCGGATCCACGTCGTCGAGGAGGCGCGGCACGTGCGCTACGCCCGTGAGGAGCTGCGGCGCCAGATGGTGACGGCGCCGAAGTGGTCGCAGGAGTTCACCCGGGTCACCTCGGGCGAGTTCGCCCGGGTGTTCTCCGTGGCGTTCGTGAACCCCGAGGTGTACACCAACGTCGGCCTGGACAGGCGCGCGGCCGTCGCCCAGGTCAAGGCGAGCGGGCACCGGCGGGACGTGATGCGGCAGGGGTCGAAGCGGCTGACGGACTTCCTGGACGACATCGGCGTGCTGCGCGGGGTCGGCCGGCAGCTGTGGCGGTCCTCGGGGCTCCTCGCGTAGACCGGCGCGCCGTACGGGCGGTTACGCTGCGGGCATGACCCCGCAGGCCCCCACCCCCGCCTACCGGCGGCTCAGTGTCGAGGAACGCCGCGGCCAGCTGCTCGAGGCCGCGCTGTCCCTCTTCGCCCACCGCGCCCCGGAGGACGTGTCCCTGGACGACGTGGCGGAGGCAGCCGGTGTGTCACGGCCGCTGGTCTACCGTTACTTCCCCGGCGGCAAGCAGCAGCTGTACGAGGCGGCCCTCAGGTCCGCCGCCGACGAGCTGCGGACCTGCTTCGACGAGCCGCACGAGGGCCCGCTGCTGCCCCGGCTGTCCCGGGCCGTCGACCGCTATCTCGCCTTCGTCGACCAGCACGACACCGGGTTCAGCGCGCTGCTCCAGGGCGGCAGCGTCGTGGAGACCTCCCGTACGACCGCGATCGTGGACGGTGTGCGGCGGGCCGCCGCCGAGCACATCCTCAGCCATCTCGGGGTCCCCGAACCGGGTCCCCGGCTCCGGATGACCATCCGGATGTGGATCACCGCCGTGGAGGCGGCCTCGCTGATCTGGCTGGACGAGGAGAAGCAGCCGCCGCTCGACGAGCTGCGGGACTGGCTCGTGGAGCAGTTCATGGCGGTGCTGGAGGTGACCTCGCGGCGCGACGCGCAGACCGAGGCGCTGGTCCGGGCGCTCGCCATGGATTTCTGACGGCCGGCGCATCGCCGACACTGGTGGCGTGAAGAGCGAAGACACCCCCTTCGAGGGCGGGCCCATGGACGGGCGCGTCCTGCCCGTGCTGCTGGGCATCACCGGGCATCCGCCGAAGACGTACCGCATCCCCGTCCCGGCCCCGGACGGCGGCCCGCCCACGGTGCTGGTCTACCGGCGGGTGCCCCGCGCCCGGGGCGCCCACACCGGGCTGACCCGCGGCTGGAAGTACTCGTACGACCCCACGGGGCGGACCGGCCAGGGCCGGAAGTGGCCGTGGTCGAAGCCCGTGCGCGACCAGGACGCCACGCCGAAGGGCAAGCCGGACGACGCCGACGGGTGACGGGCTTGCGCCGAACGCGCCGCCTCGGCGCGCGAACCCCGCGGACCCCCCTGATGCTCGCGATGCGGAGCGGACGAGCCGCCCCCGCGTCGGAGGTGACGGAGTGTCAGTAATTTTTCTGCGTCTGGTGTGCACGGCGCTGGCAGCCGGGGCCGTCCTCGCGCCGGTGCCCGCGGCGGCCGTCCCGGAACCGGGCGGCGGCACCGGCGAGCGCGGTGTCGCCGAGCTGCTGACGGAGCTTCAGACCCTGTACCGGGAGGCCGAGAAGGCCACCGAGACGTACAACGCCACCGAGGAGCGGCTGAAGCGGCAGCGCGCCGAGACGGTGCGGCTGGACCGGGCCCTCGCCCGCACCCGTACCTCCCTGCGGGACAGCCGGGGCGCGGCCGGGCGGCTGGCCCGGCAGCAGTACCAGAGCGTCACCGGCATCTCCCCCTACGTACGGCTGCTGCTCGCCCGCGATCCGCAGCACGCGCTCGAGCAGGGGCATGTGATCGGGCGGCTGGCGCGGGAGCGGGCGGAGACGGTGGGCCGGCTGACCGGCGACGAGAAGGAGGCCGGCGCGCTGGCCCGCCGCGCCCGCGAGGCCCTCGCCAGGCAACTCGCCCTCACCGAGCGGCGCAAGGAGCAGCGGGACGAGGTCGGCGAACGGCTCCGCTCGGTCGAGGCGCTGCTCGCCTCGCTCACCCCCGGGCAGCTCGCCGCGCTGGCGGAGCTGGAGCGCGCCAACGTGGCCGAGGCGCAGGACGCGCTGGTGACGTCGGGCGCGCTGGGCGCCGGCGGCGCGCCGTCGGCGGCGGGCGAACGGGCCGTGCGGTACGCCGTGGAGCAGCTCGGGAAGCCGTACGAGTGGGGTGCGGAGGGACCGGCCGCGTACGACTGCTCGGGGCTGACCTCCGAGGCGTGGGGCGCCGCCGGGACGCCGATCCCCCGCACCAGCCAGGAGCAGTGGGCGCGGCTGGAGCGGGTGCCGCTGACGGAGCTGCGGCCCGGTGACCTCGTGGTGTACTTCCCGGAGGCCACGCACGTCGCCCTCTACCTCGGCGACGGGATGGTGGTGCAGGCGCCCCGCCCCGGCGCGCGGATCAAGGTCTCCCCCGTCGCGGCCAACCCGGTGCTGGGCGCCGTGCGCCCCGACCCGGACGGGGAGCCCCTACGGCGGTATGTGCCGCCGGAGCTCCCCGAGGGCGTGACGGAGGGGTCGGACGAGGGGTACGACGCCGGTCAGGCGCCGGATACCTCGGCCAGGTAGGCGCCGGTCTTCTCCGGGTCGTAGAAGAAGTTCTCGAAGTCGGCCGGGTTGTTGAAGCCGTTGGCGAAGCGGTCGGCGACCGGCTGGAGCTGACCTGCGGCGCCGAGCAGGTTCAGGACGTGCTCCGGCGGCGGGGCGAGCATGGTGTTCGTCCACTTGGTGACGTGCCGCGCGGTGTCCCAGTAGCGGTCGAAGGTCCCCCGCATCCAGGTCTCGTCGAACTCCTTCTCGCCGTGCTCGAGGATCGAGGCGAGGTAGGAGGCGGCGCACTTGGAGGCCGAGTTGGAGCCCTGGCCGGTGATCGGGTCGTTGGCGACGACCACGTCGGCCACGCCCAGGACCAGTCCGCCCGAGGGCAGCCGGCCGACGGGGTTGCGGACGGTGGGGGCGTAGCGGCCGGCGAGGGTGCCGCCGGCGTCGGTGAGCTCCACCTTGGTGGCCCGCGCGTACTCCCAGGGGAGGAACTTCTCCATGAGTTCCAGGGTCAGCGCGAGGTGCTCCGCCGGGTCCTTGACGTCCTTGAAGGCGTCCAGCGGGCCGCCGGGGATGCCTTCCCAGAACAGGATGTCGGCGCGGCCCGAGGTGGTGAGCGTCGGCATGATGAACATCTCGCCGACACCGGGGACCAGGTTGCAGCGGACCGCTTCCGTCTCCGGGTGCTCGGGGCGCGGCGCCATGCCGTGGACGTAGGCCACCGCGAGGGCGCGCTGCGGCTCGCTGTAAGGGGACCGCTCCGCGTCACGGCCGAACATCTGGACGAGTTCGCCCTTGCCCGCCGAGACGAGCACGAGGTCGTAGGTGCGGGAGAAGTAGTCGAGGTCGCCGACCGCCGCGCCGTGGATGACCAGCTGGCCGCCGCGCTGGGCGAAGGTCTCCATCCAGCCGGCCATCTTCACCCGCTGGTCGACCGACTGCGCGAACCCGTCGAGCCTGCCCAGCCAGTCGATGGCGCGCTGCGACGGGCCCGGGTCGAAGGAGCCGGGGGCCGCGACCGAGACGCCGAGCCCCTCGATCTTCGGGGCCTGCGACTCCCAGAAGTTCAGCTGGAGGTCGCGCTCGTGCTGCAGGGCGGTGTGGAACATGCACTGGGTGGACATCACCCGCCCGGTACGGATCTCGTCCGCGGTCCGGTTGGACATCAGGGTGACCTCGTACCCGTGCGACTGGAGTCCGAGGGCGAGCTGGAGGCCGGACTGACCGGCTCCGACGACGAGTATCTTCCGCATACGGGGGAGCTCCTAAGGGACTACTCGGGGGTTTCGTCCAGCGCGTGGCCCACGAGGGACAGGAGGGTCTCGATGACCGAGATCCGACGGCGCGCATCCATGATCATTACAGGTATGTGCGCGGGGATCGTCAACGCCTCCCGTACGTCCTCGACCTCGAACCGCTCGCTGCCGTCGAAGTGGTTGACGGCGACGACGTAGGGCAGTCCGCAGCTCTCGAAGTAGTCCAGCGCGGGCCAGCAGTCCTTCAGCCGGCGGGTGTCGGCCATGACGACGGCGCCTATCGCGCCGCGCACCAGGTCGTCCCACATGAACCAGAACCGCTGCTGGCCGGGGGTGCCGAAGACGTAGAGCACCAGGTCGTCGTCGAGCGTGATGCGGCCGAAGTCCATGGCCACGGTGGTGCTCTGCTTGTCCGGCGTGGCGGTGAGGTCGTCGGTCTCCTCGCTCGCCTCGGTCATCAGCGCCTCGGTCTGCAGCGGCGTGATCTCCGAGACGGTGGTGACCAGTGTGGTCTTGCCGACGGCGAACCCGCCCGCGACCACTATCTTCGTGGCGATGGGCGCACGGGTGCGGTCCTGCTGCCAGGGCAGCAGGGGCTCGTCGTCCTCGACGAGCGGGGAGACGCCATGAGCGGCGTCAGAGACGACGGAGTCCACTCAGCACCCTTTCCAGCAGCACGCGGTCCGGGCGGCCCGTGCCGTGGCCGGTCCCCGTTCCGTAGACACGGATCTTTCCCTGGTCGGCGAGGTCGCTCAGCAGGACGCGGACCACGCCGAGCGGCATCTTCAGCAGCGCGGCGATCTCGGCCACCGTGCGCATCCGGCGGCACAGTTCGACGATGGCCCGCAGCTCCGGCATCACGCGGGAGGTGAGGTTGCCGTTCGTCAGTTCCCTGCGCTCGTCGGCGGCTTCCAGCGCGGCCGGGTTCGTACTGCCGACGAACGTCTCGACGAGCAGGACGTGGCCGAAGCGGGTGCGGCCGCCGGTGAGCGAGTACGGGCGGACCCGGGCGGGTTTGCGGTCACCGCCGCGGACCGGGAGGTGTTTCCTGGACTTACCGCTCATCGGGGACTCCCGGTGGACTCGTTCTCCAGGGACTGGCGCAGCTCGCTGCGGAGTTCGGGGGTCAGGACGTGGCCGGCCCGGCCGACGAAGAGGGCCATGTGGTAGGCGATCACGCTCATGTCGCAGTCCGCGGAGCCGTGCACGCCGAGCAGCGAGCCGTCGCTGACGGACATCACGAACAGACTGCCCTCGTCCATCGCGACCATCGTGTGCTTGACCGGGCCGTAGTCCATCAGCTTCGAGGCGCCGACGGTGAGGCTGCCGATGCCGGAGACGACGGTGGCGAGGTCGGCGGCGGAGCCGCGGGGGCCGGTGCGCTTCCCGGTCCCGGTCCCGGTTCCGGTGCCGGCTACCCGGGCCTCGTCGTTGCGGTTGTCGTCGGAGGAGAGGAGGAGCAGGCCGTCGGAGGAGACGACCGCGACGGAGAGGATGCCGGGCACCTCCTCGACGAGGTTGCTCAGCAGCCAGTGCAGGTTGCGGGCCTCACTGCTCAGTCCGACACTACTGGGCGCGGTCAACTGCTTGCCTCCTCGACAGTGCCCCCCGTGGTCTCTTCGGTTGCGGCGTCCGGGCCGGACGGTGTCCGGTGGTCACCGGTCCGCTCGGCGAGTTCCGCCTCGACGTCCCGGCGCCCGGCGTCCGCCCCCCGACGGAAGCCGCCCAGCCTGCGCCGCAGCGCGTCGGCGTCCACGGCCCCGGCGCGCCGGCGCGGTGCCGCGGCGGGCGCGGTGATCTTCGGTGTGCGCTTGGGCAGGCCCTTGGCGGTCACCGGTTCCTCGTCGCCGTCGGCCGCCCGGGCGTGCTCCGTACCGCCGTCCCGCCCTGCCGTCTCGACCGGCCGACGCGGAAGCGGGCTCCCGCCCGCGGGGGTCGGCGGAGCGGCTTCGTCCTCGGCCGGGTGACCGGCACCGGGAGCGGCTTCGTCCTCGGCGGTGTGACCGGCACCGGGGCGTACGGCCTCGTCGGCGCCCACGCCGGACGGCTGCTCGGCCGCGTCGGCGGGCCCGGTGTCACGCACGTCCGCGTGACCGGCGCCCGGACGGGCGGCTTCCGGAGCGGCCGGCTGCACCGGGATCAGCAGCTCCATCGTCATTTCGGCGGGCCGCTCGGACGGCACGTCCCGGCGCCCGGCGTCACCGGTCCCGCGCTCGTCCCCGCCCTCGGCCGCGACACCCTCACCGGAGGCCCGCTCGGACTGCTCCGCGGGGGTCGCCGCCGGCTCGTCGGCGGGGGCCGGCTCGGTGACGTCCGCGTCGTCCGCGAGGCCCGGGCCGGAGGTACCCGCGCGACTCGCGGAGCTCACCGTCGGCTCGTCGGCAGTGACCGGCGCCGCACGATCCGGCCCGGAGGCATCCGCGGAAACCTCGGAGCCGTCCGCGTCGTCCTCGAGGCCGGCCGCCGGGTCGCCCGCGTGGGCCCGCGCGGAGGTCTCCGCGGGGGTCGCCGCCGGCTCGTCGGCGCGGACCGGCGCAGCGGCGTCCGCACGGCCCGGCGTCGGCTCGCCGGCGCGGGCCGGGGCGGAGTCGTCCGCGGGGGTGTCCGTCGGGGTCCCGGTGTCGGGGAGACCCTGGTGGCGTACCGCCTTCTCCGCCAGGGCGACCAGCGGGTCGTCCGACTCCGCGCGGCCGTGCAGCACGTTGGAGTTGGCCTCGGCGTCGGCGCCCGGGAGGGAGTACGCGGGGGTGGCGACGGAGGCCGGGACCGCACCGGGGGCGGCGGCGGTCAGGAGGGGGTCGGGGAGGACGACGACCGCGGCGATGCCACCCTGCTTCTGCTCGCGCAGCTTGACCCGCACCCCGTGCCGGTGGGCGAGCCGGGCCACGACGTACAGGCCGAGGCCGAGACCGTCCTCGCCCTCGATGTCGTACGTGGTCTCCGGGTCGAAGCCGGACAGCCGGGAGTTGAGCCGCTCCAGCCGCTCGCCGGTCATGCCGATGCCCTCGTCCTGGACGGAGAGCATGACCTCGCCGTTCTCCAGCAGCCAGCCGGAGACCTCGACGGGCACGTCGGGCGGGGAGGACGCGGTGGCGTTCTCCATGAGCTCGGCCAGCAGGTGGGACAGGTCGTCCGCCGCGAAGCCGGCGATGTGCGCGTGCGGGGGCAGCGCGGCGATCCGGACCCGCTCGTACCGCTCGATCTCGCTGACCGCGGCCCGTACGACGTCCACCAGCGGGACCGGGCCCGCCGTGTTCCGGCCGTGCTCGGTGCCGGCGAGGACCAGGAGGTTCTCGCTGTGCCGGCGCATCACCGTGGCGAAGTGGTCGAGCTTGAACAGGGTGGCCAGCCGGTCCGGGTCGTCCTCGCGCTCCTCCAGCCCCTCGATGACGCCGAGCTGACGCTCGACCAGTCCGAGGGTGCGCAGGGCGAGGTTGACGAACGTACCGCCGATGCCGGAGCGCAGCCGCTCCAGATGGGCGGCGGACTCGGCGAGTTCGGTGCGCAGCTCCTCGCGGGCGTCGGCCATCTTCTGCCGCTGGCCGACGAGGTGCTTGCGGTCGGCCTCCAGCGTGCCGATCCGCGCGGTGAGCGCGGCGGCGTGCGCGTGCAGGGCGTTGACGGAGCGGACGACCTGCGCGAACTCGTCGTTGCGTCCGGTGAAGGCGACCGGCTCCTGGGTGGTGGGGTCCTCCGCCTCGGCGAGGCGGGCGGAGCCCCGGCGCAGCACCGACAGCGGGCGGGTGAGCGTGCGGGCCATCGCGGTGGCGACGCCGATCGCGAGCAGCATCAGCGCGCCGAGCGCGGCGACCCGGATCTCCAGCGCGGTGACGTCGTCGTCACGCAGCTGGGCCAGGTCCTTGGTGCGCTTGTCGAAGAGCGCGGACTCGACGCCGCGCATCGTCTCGACCCGCGCGGTGAGCGCGGCCCGCAGCTTCTTGACGTCGGTGTCGAGTTCGTCGTCGGCGAGGGCCGGCTCGTCGGTGAGGGCCGCGAGGTACTTCTCGGCGGTGTCGACCTCGGGGCCGGTGACCGTGGAGTCGTAGGAGGCGCGGGCGTCCTTGGGCGCGGTGTCGCGGAAGTCGGCGAGGGCCGCGTCGGAGCGCAGCCGGGCCTGGAGCGCGGCGGCGGTCAGCGCGTCGCGCCGCTTGGTGTCGGCGTCCGAGGAGCCGGTGGTGGTGGAAGGCAGGCCGGTGATCGGGTCGATCACGGTCTGGGTGTTGCTCGGCACGTTCAGCGCGGCGAGCAGCAGTCCGCGGGTGGCGGCGGCCTGCTGGACGGCGGAGTCCAGCTCGGTCAGCGCGTGGGCGCCGGAGCCCGCGCGCGGCGGTGTCAGCTCCGCCAGCTGGTCGGCGAGCCGGTGCAGCCGGGTGATGGCGGTGGAGTACGCCTGGTGGGCCTCGAGGGCGCTGCTCTTGCCGGTGAGCGCCGCACGGCGCACGGCCGCGACGGCGTCGAGGCCGTCGCGCAGTTCCTCGGGGAGGTCGGTGTCCGTGCGCAGCTCCTCGACCTGCCGGTCGACGCGGGCGCTGTGCTCCTCGGTGGGCGCCTTGGACTTGGAGCGTCCCGCCGCGATGTAGGGGACGACCTCGTCGCGCTCGTCGGCGAGGGAGTGCGCCAGGGTGACGGCGTCCTGGGTCTGCTCCGCGAGCGTCACCAGTTCCTGCGAGTCGCTGAGGTCCCCGGAGGCCGCGAGTACGGAGGGGGCGCCGGCGGCGGCTATCGCTGCGGCCACCACCGCCACGGCGACGATGAGCCGGTTGCGCACATGGGTGGGGCGACCCCTGCCGACCGTGGGCGCCTGCTCAGCGTCCCCCGCGGGGGCCGTCTGCTTGCCTGTGCGACGAGGCCGCGACTTCTGCACCGGTGCTCGCATTCCTGACTCGTGTACCCGTTTGGCCCGGGTGACGCTCCGTCAACGGGTGCGGGCGTCCACGCCGAGCTCTTGGCCGTGCTCGGACAGCGAGGCGCCCCCATCGCTCCCCGACCCTCCCAGTGGGCGTGGACAGTGGATGCGCATCACCTGACCCGCCACTCGAAGGAGTGAACCCCGGACGTGAGTTGGTGGGCAAGTTCCGTTGCACCGGGCAGCGGCCGGGCGCGGCACGCCGGTTGGACGTCCCCGGCGGGCGAGTGGCAATATTCGCCGCCACGCCTTCCCGGAGCATCGTAATTGCCCCCAAACCAGGCGGCTGACCTGCGCGGCTGGGTGGATCCGGCGACGGGGTGGGGCCTTTCGCGACCCTTGTGGAGGGCTCGTGCAGACTGGCCGGATGCGTACGGAGCTTGTTTCGGAGCCCGGTGGGCCCGGCCGTCCCAACGAGGACTTCGCGAGCGTCGGGCTTCCCGCTTCCGGGCTGGGCGGCTCGCTCGTGGTGCTGGACGGGGTCACGCCGCCGCGGGACGGGGGCGGCTGTCTGCATTCCGTTCCCTGGTTCACCGCGCGGCTCGGCGGCGCGCTGACCGAACTGACCGTTTCCCTCCCGGATGTTCCGCTGCCCGAGCTGCTGTCCCGGGCTTTGATCCGTACCGCCGACAGCCACGCGGCAACCTGTGACCTTTCTCACCCCCGCACACCTCAGGCGACGGTGGTGCTGGCGCGCTGGTCACCGGCGTCGGTCGAGTACCTGGTGCTGTCCGACTCGGCGCTGCTCGCCGGGTCCCCGGACGGCTCGGTCACCGCGCTGCTGGACGACCGGCTGGACCGGCTGCCCCGCTCCGCCCTGGCCACGCACGCCCTGGTGGACACCACGCTGCGCAACAAGGAGGGCGGTTTCTTCACGGCGGCCGCCGATCCCTCGGTGGCGTCCCGCGCGGTCGCCGGGTCGCTGCCCCGCGAGGAGGTGCGCACGCTGACCGCGCTGACGGACGGGGCGGCGCGCTGGGTGGAACGGTTCCACCAGGGCGACTGGGCGGACTGTCTCGCCCTGGTCCGCGAGGAGGGGGCGCGGTCCCTGGTGGACCGCGTACGGGACCTGGAGCGGGCGGACTCCGGCCTGGTGCAGCCGCGCGCGGGAAAGACGCACGACGACGCGACCGTGGTCCACGTGGAGCTCTCACCCCGTTAGCGCAGCCCCGTCACTTCTCCGTCCCCCGGTTCAGCTGGTTCAGCAGCCGGGCGAGTTCCGTGACCTCGGCGGGGTCCCAGTCGGCGAGCCGTCCGGCGTAGCGGGCGCGGCGGGCCTCGCGGACCCTGCTCACCCGTTCGCGTCCCTCCCGTGTGACGGCGACCAGCCAGGCGCGGCCGTCGGCGGGGTCCGGCTCGCGGGCGACGAGCCCGAGCTCCTCCAGCGCGCGCAGCTGGCGCGACATCGTCGCCTTGCCGACGCCGATGTAGGCGGCGAGCTCGGTGGCCCGCTGCCCGCCGCACTCATCCAGACGGACCAGCAGCCCGTACGCGGACGGCTCCAGGTCGGGATGGACCGCCCGGGCCATCTCTCCCTGGCTGGCCCGGGCGCGCCGCAGCAGCACCGTCAACTCGCGTTCCAGCGCGAGGAATCCGGGCTGGTTGACACCCCTCGCGGGCTCCGGGGTGGCGGCGTGTTCCGCGCCGCCGTTTCCGTCTTCGTGCACGTCTGTCCCTGCTTCGGTTCTCCGGTGCGGAGGGTGTCCCGCCAAGTGGCGACGCCTCCGCAGCTCCACCAGTATTTCGCAGGCGTGGACCGATCGCGGTGAGCGGCCGCTCCGCCCCGTCGCGGTCCACGCGGGCAGTTCCCCCACCAGGCGACTACGTGGCATGCCCACTACATGCGATGTGGGTCACATTCCGGGTTCGCCCCACCGACCGTTCGGAGATGCGTCATGCCTGTGCACAGCTCCCGCCTCACCCGTATACGCGCGCTCGGGACCGCCGGCGCGGTCCTGCTCGCGGTCCTCTCCCTTCCCCCGGCGGCCGTGGCCGCCGAATCCGCCCCCACCACTCCCCCTCGCGGCTCCGCCCACATGGGCATGGGCGTGGTCGGCCACGACGGCCAGGACGGCCTCCCCACCGCCCGCTCCACCCAGACGGAGGGTGTCGACGTCTCCAGCCACCAGGGGAACGTCGCCTGGAACACCCTGTGGAACAGCGGGGTCAGATGGGCCTACGCCAAGGCCACGGAGGGCACCTACTACAGCAACCCGTACCACTCCCAGCAGTACGACGGCTCCTACGACGTCGGCATGATCCGCGGCGCCTACCACTTCGGCACGCCCGACACCGCGAGCGGCGCCGCGCAGGCCGACTACTTCGTCAACCGCGGCGGCGGCTGGACCGCGGACGGACGCACCCTGCCGGGCGTGCTCGACATCGAGTGGAACCCGTACGGTGACGCCTGCTACGGCAAGTCCGCGAGCGGGATGGTGAGCTGGATCCGCGACTTCCTGGATCAGTACAAGGCCCGCACCGGCCGGAACGCCGTCATCTACACGGCCACCAGCTGGTGGAAGCAGTGCACCGGCAACTACTCCGGCTTCGCCGCCACCACTCCCCTGTGGATCGCCCGGTACGCCTCCACCGCGGGCGAACTGCCCGCCGGCTGGAGCACGTACACGATGTGGCAGTACACCTCGACCGGACCGACCGTCGGTGACCACGACCGCTTCAACGGCACCCTCGACCGGGTACGCGCCCTCGCGCTCGGCTGAACCGGCGGGCTTCCCGCCGGAGACGGTGAAAGGCCCGGGCCTCCCTCACGGGACCCGGGCCTTCCCTCATCCGGTCGCGTCCGTCACGCCGCGACCGGAACCTCGGGGGCAGCGCCGCTGGTGGCCGGCGACAGCGCCAGTTCGAGCACCTGGCGGACGTCGGTGACGGCGTGGACGTCGAGCCCGTCCAGCACCTCCGCCGGGACGTCGTCCAGGTCGGGCTCGTTGCGCTTGGGGATGATCACGGTGGTGATCCCCGCGCGGTGCGCGGCGAGCAGCTTCTGCTTCACCCCGCCGATCGGCAGCACCCGCCCGGTCAGCGAGACCTCACCGGTCATCGCCACATCGGTGCGGACCAGCCGGCCGGAGAGCAGCGAGGCCAGGGCGGTGGTCATCGTGACGCCCGCGCTGGGGCCGTCCTTGGGGACCGCGCCGGCCGGGAAGTGGATGTGCGCGCCACGGTCCTTCAGGTCGCCCACCGGCAGTTCCAGTTCGGCGCCGTGACTGCGCAGGAAGCTCAGCGCGATCTGCGCGGACTCCTTCATCACGTCACCCAGCTGGCCGGTCAGGGTCAGTCCCGCCGCGCCCGTCTCCGGGTCGGCCAGGGACGCCTCCACGTAGAGGACGTCCCCGCCGGCGCCGGTCACCGCGAGTCCGGTGGCGACACCGGGGACGGCGGTGCGGCGCTCGGCCGGGTCCTGCGCGGACTCGGGCACGTGGTGCGGCCGGCCGATCAGGTCCCGCAGGTCCGCCGCGGTCACGGTGAAGGGCAGCTCGCGCTCGCCCAGTTCGTGCCGGGCCGCGACCTTGCGCAGCAGCCGCGCGAGGGACCGCTCCAGGGTGCGCACCCCGGCCTCGCGGGTGTACTCGCCGGCCAGCTTGCGCAGCGCGCCCTCGTCGACCGTCACCTCCTCCGCGGCCAGTCCGGCCCGCTCCAGCTGGCGCGGGAGCAGGTGGTCGCGGGCGATGACGACCTTCTCGTCCTCGGTGTAGCCGTCGAGGCGGACCAGCTCCATACGGTCGAGCAGGGCCTCCGGGATGGCTTCGAGGACGTTGGCCGTCGCCAGGAACACGACGTCGGACAGATCGAGCTCGACCTCCAGGTAGTGGTCCCGGAAGGTGTGGTTCTGCGCCGGGTCGAGGACCTCCAGCAGGGCGGCCGCGGGGTCGCCGCGGAAGTCGGAGCCGACCTTGTCGATCTCGTCCAGCAGGACGACCGGGTTCATCGAGCCGGCCTCCTTCACCGCCCGCACGATCCGGCCGGGCAGCGCGCCGACGTAGGTGCGGCGGTGGCCGCGGATCTCGGCCTCGTCGCGGACGCCGCCGAGGGCGACGCGGACGAACTTGCGGCCCATCGCGTGGGCCACGGACTCGCCGAGCGAGGTCTTGCCCACGCCGGGCGGGCCGACCAGGGCGAGCACGGCGCCGCCGCGCCGCCCGCCGACCACGCCGAGACCCCGGTCGCTGCGCCGCTTGCGCACCGCCAGGTACTCGGTGATCCGCTCCTTCACGTCTTCCAGGCCCGCGTGCTCCGCGTCCAGCACGGCCCGGGCGCCCCGGATGTCGTACGCGTCCTCGGTGCGCTCGTTCCACGGCATCTCCAGGACCGTGTCGAGCCAGGTACGGATCCAGGAACCCTCGGGCGACTGGTCGGAGGACCGCTCCAGCTTGTCGACCTCCTTGAGCGCGGCCTCGCGGACCTTCTCCGGCAGGTCGGCGGCCTCGACCCGGGCGCGGTAGTCGTCGGACTCCTCCGCGGAGTCCTTGCCCCCCTCGCCGTTCAGCTCGCGCAGCTCCTTGCGGACGGCCTCCAGCTGGCGGCGCAGCAGGAACTCGCGCTGCTGCTTGTCGACGCCCTCCTGGACGTCCTTGGCGATGGTCTCGGCGACGTCCTGCTCGGCGAGGTGGTCGCGCAGCTGCTGGGTGGCGAGCTTCAGCCGGGCCACCGGGTCGGTGGTCTCCAGCAGGGCGACCTTCTGCTCGGTGGTCAGGAACGGCGAGTAGCCGGAGTTGTCGGCGAGCGCGGAGACGTCGTCGATGGCCTGGACCCGGTCGACGACCTGCCAGGCGCCGCGCTTGCGCAGCCAGGCGGTGGCGAGCGCCTTGTACTCCTTGACGAGTTCGGACACGTGTCCGGGCAGCGGCTCCGGCACGGAGTCGTCCGTCCGGGTGCCCTCCACCCAGAGCGCCGCGCCGGGCCCGGTCGTCCCGGCGCCGATGCGCACGCGGCCCCGCCCTCGGATCAGGGCGCCCGGATCGCCGTCGGCCAGTCTGCCGACCTGCTCGACCGTGCCCAGCACGCCCATGCCGGCGTAGGTCCCGTCGACGCGTGGCACCAGCAGCACCCTGGGCTTGCCCGGGGCTGACCGGGCGGCGGCCTGGGCGGCCTCCACCGCGGCGCGCACCTCGGAATCGCTCAGGTCCAGCGGAACCACCATCCCCGGCAGCACGACCTCGTCGTCGAGCGGCAGCACGGGCAGGGCGAGCGGTGTGGACTCAGCAGCCATGATCTCCCCTTCGGCAGTCAAGTTGAGCTATGCCGACTCAATGCTCCTGAGCCGCCGAATGTTCCCGGGGGCGCGTTCGCTCTGAGCGATCATCGTTCCGGGGTCCCTGAGGTGCCGGCCGCCGCGGGAAGGGGAGCTGTCAGGATGAACGCATGTCCACCCCGTACGACATTCCCGAAGCCCCCGAGATCCTGGACCGCCGCGAGGGCCCGTACGGCGAGGTCGTGCTGCGCAGGCACGGCGACCTGCTGCAGATCATCGCCAACGGCTGCTTCCTGATGGACACCTCCGACGGCCGCTCGGAACGGCGGCTGGTCGACGCCGCCCTGGCCGCGCTCGACGGGCGCACGGCGCACCGGCCGCACGTCCTGATCGGCGGCCTCGGGGTCGGCTTCTCGCTCGCACACGCCGCCGGACAGCCCGAGTGGGGGCGCGTGGCCGTGGTGGAACGCGAGCCGGCGATCATCGAGTGGCACCGCGGGGGGCCGCTGGCCGCGCTCTCCGCGCGGGCCCTCGCCGACCCGCGCACGGAGATCATCGAGACGGACCTGGTCCGCTACGTCCATGAGACGTCCGACACGTTCGACGCGCTCTGCCTCGACATCGACAACGGGCCCGACTGGACCGTCACCGAGGACAACGGCACCCTCTACTCGCTCAGCGGACTGGCGGCCTGTGAAAGGGTGTTGAGGCCGGGCGGCGTACTCGCGGTGTGGTCGGCGCAACCGTCCCCGGAATTTGAAGGAACCTTGCGGAATGCCGGGTTCCGTCAGGTGCGTACCGAAGAGGTCCCCGTTGCCCGGGGCGTTCCGGACGTCGTGCACATCGGCGTCCGCCCTGGATAGCAAAGGCGCGGTGACTCCCCGTACGCTGCTGCCCTGACGCAGATCATTCAAGAGTCAATCGCAGTCATGCGCAGACGACGGATCACCCCACTGATTCCGAAAAAGCACACCTCAGGGGCGGGCGATGGAGCAGACACAGACCTCCCACAACGGCACGGCCACGACCACCCCCGGCGCACAGCGCAGGGTCCTGGTGGTCGAGGACGACGCGACGATCGTGGACGCCATCGCGACTCGCCTCCGCGCCGAGGGATTCCTGGTGCAAACGGCGGGCGACGGCCCGTCCGCGGTGGACACGGCGGAGGCCTGGCAGCCCGATTTGCTGATCCTCGACATCATGCTGCCGGGCTTCGACGGCCTGGAGGTCTGCCGGCGCGTGCAGGCCCAGCGGCCGCTGCCGGTGCTGATGCTCACCGCGCGTGACGACGAGACCGACATGCTGGTCGGTCTGGGCGTCGGCGCCGACGACTACATGACGAAGCCCTTCTCCATGCGGGAGCTGGCGGCACGCGTGCACGTGCTGCTGCGCCGCATGGAGCGCGCCGCCCTCGCGGCGACGACCCCGCGCAGCGGAATACTGCGCCTGGGCGAACTGGAGATCGACCACGCGCAGCGCCGGGTGCGGGTGCGCAGCGAGGACGTGCATCTCACGCCCACCGAGTTCGACCTGCTGGTCTGCCTGGCGAACACGCCCCGCGCGGTGCTCTCCCGCGAGCAACTGCTGGCCGAGGTCTGGGACTGGGCGGACGCCTCCGGCACCCGCACGGTCGACAGCCACATCAAGGCGCTGCGCCGGAAGATCGGCGCCGAGCGCATCCGCACCGTGCACGGCGTCGGCTACGCCCTGGAGACGCCGACGCCATGAGCGACGGTCCGGCCGGACGCAGAGGCCCCGGGGCGCAGCCGCCCTGGGGCGGTGTACGCCCGTTCTCGATCCAGACCAAGCTGGGCGCGCTGGTCGTCGTCTCGGTCCTGATCACCACCGGGCTCTCGGTGATCGCCGTGCACACCAAGACGGAGCTGCGCTTCATCACGATCTTCTCGATGATCGCCACCCTCCTGATCACGCAGTTCGTGGCGCACTCGCTCACCGCTCCGCTGGACGACATGAACGCCGTCGCCCGCTCCATCTCGCACGGCGACTACACCCGCCGGGTGCGCGAGAACCGGCGGGACGAGCTGGGCGGCCTGGCCCAGACGATCAACGCCATGGCGGACGAGCTGGAGGCCCAGGACCGCCAGCGCAAGGAGCTGGTGGCCAACGTCTCGCACGAGCTGCGCACCCCCATCGCGGGCCTGCGCGCGGTGCTGGAGAACATCGTCGACGGCGTCACGCGGGCCGATCCCGAGACGATGCGCACGGCCCTGAAGCAGACCGAGCGCCTGGGCCGTCTCGTGGAGACGCTCCTCGACCTGTCCCGCCTGGACAACGGCGTGGTCCCGCTGAAGAAGCGGCGCTTCGAGGTGTGGCCGTACCTGTCCGGGGTGCTGAAGGAGGCCAACATGGTCGCCTCGGCCCGCGCGGGCATGGCCTCCGGCTCGGGCAGCCACACCCGTACGGACGTCCATCTGCACCTCGACGTGTCCCCGCCGGAGCTGGTCGCGCACGCCGACCCCGAGCGCATCCACCAGGTGGTCGCCAACCTCATCGACAACGCGGTCAAGCACAGCCCGCCGCACGGCCGGGTGACGGTCCGGGCGCGGCGCGGGGAGCGGCCGGAGTCGCTGGAGCTGGAGGTGCTGGACGAAGGGCCCGGCATTCCGCGGACCGAGTGGCACCGGGTCTTCGAGCGGTTCAACCGGGGCAACGTCAACCGGCCGCACGGCCCGGGCAGCGACGGCGGCACCGGTCTCGGCCTGGCGATCGCCCGCTGGGCCGTGGATCTGCACGGCGGCCGGATCGGCGTGGCCGAATCCGAGCGGGGCTGCCGGATCCTTGTCACTCTTCCGGGAGCGTCTTCCGTACCAAGTTGACGTAAAGTTCGAAGCGGAGCCGCAAGATCCATCCGTGTTCGCGCTGACGGACACGTGTGATCAGGCACAGGCCCGCGCGAGCTGCGCGCCGAGGCCCGGCCGAGCGATGCCTGAAGCCCTCCGAAGAATCAAAACCACGGTTGTTTCCCGCCATTTCCCGCGCCGAAACACGCTCCGCAATGTGACTTACACGACGATGGACGGGCCCGGCCTGACCTTCTCGCTCTCGGGGGCGTAGCCTTTATTTCCGCTGTCCATCATCTTGCGAAGCGGAAGAGGGCGGTTGACGCCGTGTCGCCACAGTCCCCCAGTAACTCGAGCATCTCGACCGACACCGACCAAGCGGGCAAGAACCCCGCTGCGGCCTTCGGTGCCAACGAATGGCTCGTCGACGAGATCTACCAGCAGTACCTCCAGGACCCGAACTCGGTGGACCGAGCCTGGTGGGACTTCTTCGCCGACTACAAGCCGGGCGCGCCTGCGACCTCGGCTCCGGCGGGTACCGCGGCCGCGGGGGCCACGGGCACCACCGGTACGGCGCAGCCGGCCGCTCCGGCCCGCCCCGCGGCGCCCGCGCCCGCTCCGGCGGCCGCGCAGCCCGCCCAGGCCGCACCCGCCGCCGCGCCGGCCGCCAAGGCCCCGGCGCAGGCTCCCGCCCCGGCGAAGGCCGCCGCGCCCGCCGCGAAGCCGGCCGCCGCCAAGGCCGAGCCCGCCGCCGAGGCGAAGACCGGCCCCGAGCAGGTGACCCTGCGCGGCCCGTCCGCCGCCGTGGCGAAGAACATGGACGCCTCCCTGGAACTGCCCACGGCCACGTCCGTGCGCGCGGTCCCGGTGAAGCTGCTGTTCGACAACCGCATCGTCATCAACAACCACCTCAAGCGGGCCCGGGGCGGGAAGATCTCCTTCACGCACCTGATCGGCTACGCGATGGTGCAGGCCATCAAGGCCATGCCGACGATGAACCACTCGTTCGCCCGGGTGGACGGCAAGCCGACCCTGGTGAAGCCGGAGCACGTCAACCTCGGTCTGGCCATCGACCTGGTGAAGCCCAACGGCGACCGCCAGCTGGTCGTCGCGGCCATCAAGAAGGCCGAGACGCTGAACTTCTTCGAGTTCTGGCAGGCCTACGAGGACATCGTCCGTCGCGCCCGCGACAACAAGCTGACGATGGACGACTTCACCGGTGTCACGGTCTCCCTGACCAACCCCGGCGGCCTCGGCACCGTCCACTCCGTGCCGCGGCTGATGCCCGGCCAGGCGGTCATCATGGGCGTCGGCTCCATGGACTACCCGGCGGAGTTCCAGGGCACCTCCCAGGACACCCTGAACAAGCTCGGCATCTCGAAGGTCATGACGCTCACGTCGACCTACGACCACCGGGTGATCCAGGGCGCCGCCTCCGGCGAGTTCCTGCGCGCGGTCGCGAACCTCCTCCTCGGCGAGAAGGGCTTCTACGACGAGATCTTCGAGGCGCTGCGCATCCCCTACGAGCCGGTCCGCTGGCTCAAGGACATCGACGCCTCGCACGACGACGACGTCACCAAGGCCGCCCGGGTCTTCGAGCTGATCCACTCCTACCGGGTCCGCGGCCACGTCATGGCCGACACCGACCCGCTGGAGTACCGCCAGCGCAAGCACCCCGACCTGGACATCGTCGAGCACGGCCTCACCCTGTGGGACCTGGAGCGCGAGTTCGCCGTCGGCGGCTTCGCCGGCAAGTCCCTGATGAAGCTGCGCGACATCCTGGGCGTGCTGCGCGACTCGTACTGCCGCACCACCGGCGTCGAGTTCATGCACATCCAGGACCCCAAGCAGCGCAAGTGGATCCAGGACCGCATCGAGCGCTCGCACACCAAGCCGGAGCGCGAGGAGCAGCTGCGCATCCTGCGCCGGCTGAACGCGGCGGAGGCCTTCGAGACCTTCCTGCAGACCAAGTACGTCGGCCAGAAGCGCTTCTCCCTGGAGGGCGGCGAGTCCGTCATCCCGCTGCTCGACGCGGTGCTGGACTCGGCCGCCGAGTCCCGCCTGGACGAGGTCGTCATCGGCATGGCCCACCGCGGCCGGCTGAACGTGCTGGCGAACATCGTCGGCAAGTCGTACGCGCAGATCTTCCGCGAGTTCGAGGGCAACCTCGACCCGAAGTCGATGCACGGCTCCGGCGACGTGAAGTACCACCTGGGCGCCGAGGGCACCTTCACCGGCCTGGACGGCGAGCAGATCAAGGTCTCGCTGGTCGCCAACCCCTCGCACCTCGAGGCGGTCGACCCGGTCCTGGAGGGCGTCTCCCGCGCCAAGCAGGACATCATCGGCAAGGGCGGCACGGACTTCACCGTCCTGCCGGTGGCGATCCACGGCGACGCGGCCTTCGCGGGCCAGGGCGTGGTGGCCGAGACCCTGAACATGTCGCAGCTGCGCGGCTACCGCACCGGCGGCACGGTCCACGTCGTCATCAACAACCAGGTCGGCTTCACCGCGGCCCCCGAGTCCTCGCGTTCCTCCATGTACGCGACGGACGTGGCCCGCATGATCGAGGCCCCGATCTTCCACGTGAACGGCGACGACCCGGAGGCCGTCGTGCGCGTCGCGCGGCTCGCCTTCGAGTTCCGCCAGGCGTTCAACAAGGACGTGGTGATCGACCTCATCTGCTACCGCCGCCGCGGTCACAACGAGTCCGACAACCCGGCCTTCACCCAGCCGCTGATGTACGACCTGATCGACAAGAAGCGCTCGGTGCGCAAGCTCTACACCGAGTCCCTGATCGGTCGCGGCGACATCACCCTGGAAGAGGCCGAGCAGGCGCTGCAGGACTACCAGGGCCAGCTGGAGAAGGTCTTCACGGAGGTCCGCGAGGCCACCTCGCAGCCGGCGGCGGTCGAGCCGTCGGACCCGCAGGCCGAGTTCCCGGTCGCCGTGAACACCGCGGTGACCACGGAGACCGTCAAGCGGATCGCCGAGTCCCAGGTCAACATCCCCGACCACATCACCGTCCACCCGCGTCTGCTGCCTCAGCTGCAGCGCCGGGCGTCGATGGTCGAGGACGGCACGATCGACTGGGGCATGGGCGAGACCCTCGCCCTCGGCTCGCTGCTGCTGGAGGGCGTCCCGGTCCGGCTCGCCGGCCAGGACTCCCAGCGCGGCACCTTCGGCCAGCGCCACGCGGTCATCATCGACCGCAGCACGGGCGAGGAGTACACGCCGCTGCAGTACCTCTCCGAGGACCAGGGCCGGCTGAACGTCTACAACTCCCTGCTGTCCGAGTACGCGGCGATGGGCTTCGAGTACGGCTACTCGCTGGCCCGCCCCGACGCGCTCGTGCTGTGGGAGGCGCAGTTCGGCGACTTCGTCAACGGCGCGCAGACGGTCGTGGACGAGTTCATCTCGTCGGCGGAGCAGAAGTGGGCCCAGACCTCCGGTGTGGTCCTGCTCCTCCCGCACGGCTACGAGGGCCAGGGCCCGGACCACTCCTCGGCCCGTCCGGAGCGGTTCCTGCAGCTCTGCGCCCAGAACAACATGACGGTCGCCATGCCGACGTCGCCGTCGAACTACTTCCACCTGCTGCGCTGGCAGGCGCACAACCCGCACCACAAGCCGCTGGTCGTCTTCACCCCGAAGTCGATGCTGCGTCTGAAGGCCGCGGCGGCGAAGGCGGAGGAGTTCACCACGGGCCAGTTCCGCCCGGTCATCGGTGACGCCTCGGTCGACCCGGCCGCGGTGAAGAAGGTCGTCTTCACGGCGGGCAAGGTCTACTACGACCTCGAGGCCGAGCGGCAGAAGCGCGGCGCGACGGACATCGCGATCATCCGCATCGAGCGCCTGTACCCCCTGCCGGGTGCGGAGCTCCAGGCGGAGATCAAGAAGTACCCGAACGCCGAGAAGTACCTGTGGGCCCAGGAGGAGCCGGCGAACCAGGGTGCCTGGCCGTTCATCGCGCTCAACCTGATCGACCACCTCGACCTGGCGGTCGGCGCCGACGTGCCGCACGACGAGCGTCTGCGCCGCATCTCGCGGCCGCACAGCTCGTCCCCGGCGGTCGGCTCCGCCAAGCGCCACCAGGCCGAGCAGGAGCAGCTGGTGCGCGAGGTCTTCGAGGCGTAACCGGCGGCAGTACGCGTACGGGCCGCACCCCCTTCCCGGGGGTGCGGCCCGGCCGTTTTCCGGCACATATCCTTGTCCTCATGTACTTCACGGACCGTGGCATCGAGGAACTGGAGAAGCGGCGCGGGGAGGAGGAGGTCACCTTCGAGTGGCTGGCCGAGCAGCTGCGCACGTTCGTCGACCTCAACCCCGACTTCGAGGTCCCGGTGGAACGCCTGGCCACCTGGCTGGCCCGCCTGGACGACGAGGAAGACGACTAACCCCCTCCTCCCCCGGCCGCGCTCGGGCGTGCGCCAGGCGTGCAGCGCCCTCAGCCGGGTGTGACGCCGGCGCGCCGCCTCGACCCCACCGCCGCAGCCGCACTCCCGCGGGCCGCCGCGCCGCCCCACCCGCGTCCCCGCAGCGACCCGCGTCCCTGCGGGCAGCCGCGCCGCCGCAGCCGCACTCCGCGGGCAGTCGTGCCGCTGGGGCGGCACGGGTGGGCGCGACGGCACCCCGCAAACGCCGGGCTGCGTAATCCCACCCCCGGCCACCCCCACGCAGCGCCCGCCCACCGCGCACGAAAGGCCCACCGAACAGACCGCTCACCAAGACGAGTGTCTTGACTTTCGACCTCCGCGATATATCGTGATTCACGCAAGACGCGATATGGCGCGTCCACGCGCCACCGGGCCATCGCCACCCCAGGAGGTCGTCACCATGCCCGAGTCGTCCGTAGCGGAGCCCACAAAGCTCACCTTCGACGCCCCCGTGACCGAGCTCCACGTACGCATCGTCAACGGCACGGTCAACGTGGTGGGCACCGACGAGGGCCCCGCCCGCCTGGAGGTCTCCGAGATCGAGGGCCCGCCCCTGCGGGTGACCGAGAAGAACGGCACCCTCACGGTGGCCTACGACGACCTTCCCTGGAAGGGCTTCCTCAAGTGGCTCGACCGCAAGGGCTGGCGCCGCAGCGCGGTCGTCTCCCTCGCCGTCCCCGCCCGGACCCGCGTGGAGGTCGGCGTAGTAGGCGCCGGCGCCATGGTCTCCGGCATCCGCGGACCCGCCGCCGTCAAGGGTGTCGCGGGCGACACCACCCTCGTCGCCCTCTCCGGCCCCGTCCGCGCCGACACCGTGACGGGGAACGTGGAGGCACAGTCCGTCACCGGCGACCTCCGCTTCGCCTCCGTCTCCGGAGACCTCACCGTCGTCGACGGCTCCGGATCCTCCGTCCGGGCGGACTCGGTCAGCGGATCCATGATCGTGGACCTCGACCCCGACGGCCCCACCGACGTCCGGCTGACCAGCGTCTCGGGAGAGATCGCCATCCGGCTGCCGGAACCGGCGGACGCCGACGTCGAGGCCAACACCGCGAGCGGCGCCATCTCCAACGCCTTCGACGACCTCCGGATAGAGGGCCAGTGGGGCGCCCACAAGCTCACCGGCCGCCTGGGCGCGGGCAGCGGCAAGCTGCGCGCCACCACCGTCTCCGGGTCCATCGCCCTGCTGCGCCGCCCGGCCGGGGAGGACGAGCCCGGCCCGCGGGACGGCTCGGGAGAGACCGCCGGCACGACCGACAAGAAGGTGCTCTGACATGCCCCCCGTCTTCGCCCACGGACGCCTCCGCCTCTACCTGCTGAAGCTGCTCGACGAGGCCCCCCGCCACGGCTACGAGGTGATCCGCCTCCTCGAGGAGCGCTTCCAGGGGCTGTACGCCCCGTCGGCGGGCACCGTCTACCCGCGGCTCGCCAAGCTGGAGGCGGAAGGCCTGGTCACCCACACCACCGAGGGCGGCCGCAAGGTGTACTCGATCACGGACGCCGGCCGGGCCGAACTGGCCGACCGCAGCGGCGAACTGGCCGATCTGGAACTGGAGATCCGCGAGTCGGTCGCGGAGCTGGCCGCCGAGATCCGCGCCGACGTCAGCGGCGCCGCGGGCGACCTGCGCCGCGAGATGCGGGCGGCGGCCGGCCAGGCCCGCCAGAGCCGTAAGGGCGGGGCGTCCTCCGAAGAGGGCGGCGGTTTCGGCGACTTCGACTTCGGGGTCTTCGGCGACAGCGATGCCTGGCGCGCCGCCAAGGAGGAGATGCGCCGCGCCAAGCAGGAGTGGAAGGAACAGGCCCGGCGCGCCAAGGACGAGAGCCGCCGCTCCCGCGAGGAGGCGCAGCGCGCCCGCCGCCAGGCCAAGGAGGCCCAGGACAGGGCGCAGGAGCAGGTGCAGCGCATCGCGCGGCAGGTCCAGGAGCAGGTGCAGGGCCACTTCGCCCGGGGCGACTGGCCGACGGGTCTGCGCGAGGGCCTCGGCGAAGTGGTCAAGGAGATGAGCGAGTTCGGCAAGGACTTCGCCTTCGGCCGCCCCGGCGCGGGCGGCCCCGGCAAGACCTCCGAGCCGTCGTACTCCCGGACCTCCGAGGACTTCCCCGCCGAATACGTCCCGGCCTGGGGTCACGGTGACCCCTCGGACTCCACCGGCGATCCCGCCCGGGACCTGGAGCGCCTCCTGGACCGCTTCCGGGACGACGTCCGTGACGCGGCCCGCGACCACGGCGTCACCGCCGACCAGTACCGCGACGCCCGCCGCCACCTGTCCACGGCGGCGGCCCACATCGGCGCGATACTGCGCGCACCGAAGTCCTGAGCCGCCCGGGCTCGGTCCCGACCGGCGGGACCGAGGCCGGCCGGGCCCTGCGGAGCCGCCGTCAGCCGGCCTTGGCCTCGCCCTCTCCGTACAGCACCCGGGTCACGGACTCGTAGGTGACGCCGTGGTCGGCGAGGACCTCGGCGGGGACGCCGGGGCGGGTGGTCAGGGCCAGCAGGAGGTGCTCGTCACCGATACGGCGGTCGCGCAGGGCGGTGGCGGCACGCAGGGCGCCCGTGAGCACGTCCTTGGCCGCGCGGTCGAACGGCCGGTGTCCCGACCTCCGGCCGGGGCCCTTCCGGTCGCCGGACATCGCCCCCGTCCCGTGCACCTCCTCCACCCGGGCCACGATCTCCGAGACATCGATCCCGATCCCGGCGAGCGCGTCGGTCTCGGCCTGCGTCAGCCCGGCCCGCCGCCGGGCCTCCCCCAGCGCCGTCCGCACCGACTCGCGCCGCTCACCGGCGCCGAGGGCGGACAGCGCGAAGGAGGCCCGGCTGCCTTCCCGGTCGAGCAGGGCCAGCAGCAGATGCTCGGCCCCCACCCGCCCGGCCCCCGCGCCCTCCGCCTGTTCGACCGCCCCCTTCACCACGTCACGGGCGTCCTTCGTGAATCGCTCGAACATCAATGCCTCCCGTACTTCTTGTGCACGGCCTGCCTGCTGACCCCGAGCTCGGCCGCGATCTCCTGCCACGACCAGCCCTGGTTGCGCGCGTTGCGCACCTGCACGGCCTCCAGTTGCTCCAGCAGCCGGCGCAGGGCGGCGACAGCCCGCAGGCCGACCCGTGGGTCGCGGTCGCCCGCCCGCTCGGCGAGGTCGGTTGCCTCAGTCATGATGTCAACTTAGATTGACAGCCACGGGATGTCAACCACGGTTGACATGCAGACGGCCGACCCGGGTGACCGGGCCGGCCGTGGCGGAAGAAGAAAAGAGACGTCAGGGGTTGGTGAGCACGATCTTGCCGAACTGCCCGCCGGACTCCATCCGTTCGAAGCCCTCCCGCGCCCGGTCCATGGGCAGCGCCTCGTCGATGACGGGCCGTACGCCCGCGGCGGCGCAGAAGGAGAGCAGGTCCTCCAGCTCGTCCTTGGTGCCCATCGTCGAGCCGACGATCTTGAGCTCAAGGAAGAAGATCCGGGTCAGCTCGGCATGCGACGGCCGGTCGCCGCTGGTGGCGCCGGAGATCACCAGCGTGCCGCCGGGACGCAGCGACTTCACCGAGTGGGACCAGGTGGCGGCGCCCACGGTCTCGATCACCGCGTCGACCCGCTGCGGCAGCCGCGCCCCGGGCTCCACCGCCTCCACGGCGCCGAGTTCCAGCGCCCGCTTGCGCTTCGCCTCGTCCCGGCTGGTGGCGAAGACCCGCAGCCCCGCGGCCCTGCCGAGCACGATCGCGGCGGTGGCGACGCCGCCCCCGGCGCCCTGCACCAGCACCGAGTCCCCGGGCCGCACCCCGGCGTTGGTGAACAGCATCCGGTACGCGGTCAGCCAGGCCGTCGGCAGACAGGCGGCCTCCTCGAAGGAGAGCTCCTTCGGCTTGGGCAGGATGTTCCAGGTGGGCACGGCGACCTGCTCCGCGAAGGTGCCCTGGTAGCGCTCGGTCAGGATGGAGCGGGGCTCCTTGGGCCCCACCCCGTGACCGCTCTGTCCGATCACCGAGTGCAGGACGACCTCGTTGCCGTCCTCGTCGATGCCGGCGGCGTCGCAGCCGAGGATCATCGGCAGCTTGTCCTCCGCGAGGCCGACGCCCCGCAGGGACCAGAGGTCGTGGTGGTTGAGGGAGGCGGCCTTGACCGTGACGGTGCTCCAGCCGGGACGGGACTCGGGAGCGGGGCGCTCTCCCAACTCCAGACCCGTCAGCGGCTGGTCGCGGTCGATTCGGGCGGCGTAGACGGCGAACATGACCTTGACGATAGGTTCCCGGCCCCGCCGAAGGAACCAGGCCCCGCTGTGAGACACGCCCTCTTGCCACCCGGCCGCGGCGGCCGCACCGCCGGACGGGTCCCCGGCAAAGAAAACGGCCCCGCCCCCGCATCCGGGGACGAGGCCGACGGCACGGCACGCCTCAGCGGCGGGCGACGCCCTCCGCCCGGGCGGCGGCGGCCACGGCCGCGGTCACCGCGGGGGCGACCCGCTCGTCGAACGGGGACGGGATGACGTAGTCGGCGGCGAGGTCGTCACCGACCACCGAGGCCAGCGCCTCGGCCGCGGCCAGCTTCATCCCCTCGGTGATCCGGGAGGCGCGCACCTGCAGCGCCCCCGCGAAGATCCCCGGGAACGCCAGCACGTTGTTGATCTGGTTCGGGAAGTCCGACCGTCCGGTGGCCACGACCGCCGCGTACTTGTGCGCGACCTCCGGGTGCACCTCCGGGTCCGGGTTGGCCATGGCGAAGACGAACGCGCCCTCGGCCATCGACGCCACCGCCGGCTCCGGCACCGTGCCGCCGGAGACGCCGATGAAGACGTCGGCGCCGGCCAGCGCGGCCTCCAGGGAGCCGGAGATCCCGGCCTTGTTGGTGAACGACGCCAGCTCCGCCTTGATCGGCGTGAGGTCGTCGCGGTCGCGCGACACGACGCCCTTGCGGTCGGCCACGGCGACATCGCCGATGCCGGCCTCGACCAGCATCCTGGCGATCGCGACACCCGCCGCGCCGGCGCCCGAGATGACGGCGCGCAGCTCGCCCAGCGTGCGTCCGCTGAGCCGCGCCGCGTTGCGCAGCGCCGCCAGCGACACGACCGCCGTGCCGTGCTGGTCGTCGTGGAAGACCGGGATGTCCAGCCGCTCCTGCAGCCGGCGCTCGATCTCGAAGCACCGCGGCGCCGAGATGTCCTCCAGGTTCACGCCGCCGAAGGACGGGGCGAGCCGGACCACGGTCTCGACGATCTCGTCGACGTCGGTGCAGTTCAGGGCGAGCGGGACGGCGTCCACCCCGCCGAACTGCTTGAAGAGGATGGCCTTGCCCTCCATCACCGGGAGGGAGGCCTCGGGCCCGATGTCACCGAGTCCCAGCACGGCCGTGCCGTCGGTCACGACGGCGACGACCGACGACTTCCAGGTGTAGTCGTGGACGAGGTCCGGCTGCTCGGCGATCGCGCTGCACACCTTCGCGACGCCGGGCGTGTAAGCCAGGGACAGATCGTCCTTGTCGCGGATCGGCACGGTGGCCTGCACAGCCATCTTGCCGCCGCGGTGCAGCGCGAACGCCGGGTCGAAGGAATCGAGGGGCTCGGCCCCGTTCTCCCGCTCCGTGGGACCGTTCCGGCTTTCGCTGTCGCTGCGAGGATTGACAATCTCCGCTGCCACTTGGTTTTACCCCTTAATTGTTCATGGTTTGAGGGTTGCCACTCCTGGTGAGGGGTGGGCGGGACCGCGCAAGGCCCGGAGGGTTGATGCGTACGGGCCAAACACGACGGGCGCGCCGCACACGCGCCCTTGAGCCCCGGATGAGGGGTGTAAAGAACCTTCTTACCGGACGGACGCCGTCGGCGACGAGTCCATAACGCGAAGGTCACATGCCGGGACCTTGAATTGTCGCTCGATATCAGGACAAGGCCGCGGGGAAGTAGGAGCAAGCCCACAACCGCGGCAAAATCCTCGCGGTACGCGTCCACATCCTGGGATATGCCGAAGATCTTCCTGCCGGAACGGCAGATTCCCGCAGACTGTCCGGCCAGATGTCCCGGAGTGATGCGGTTCGGGTGTCACCCGTTATCCGATTTTGACATAGGGAGCCCCCTGAACGGCTCAGTCCGAATGGCAAGATGCCGTAATCGCACGAGGTCGCGACACCCGAAGGCGTGTGTTCTTCGGCGACCTGCGGCGCTGCCGATGCCATCGGCGGCGGCCCACCCATCGGCATCTCCACCCATCCGCCGGAGGAACCCACCATGACCGCAAGCACCACCCGTCGTACCACCGCCGCGCGCTCCCGTCTTGCGGCGGCCGGCGCGATCGCGGTCGCAGGCGCACTGCTTCTCACCGGCTGCGGTGACCAGACCAAGGACAAGGGCTCCGGTGAGAGCAAGTCCGAGAGCAAGGCCCCGCTTGCCGACAAGCTCCCCCAGTCGATCCGCGACAAGGGCGTCGTCAAGGTCGGTTCGGACATCGCCTACGCCCCGGTCGAGTTCAAGGACGACTCCGGCAAGGTGGTCGGCATCGACCCCGACCTCGCCGCGGCGATGGGCAAGCAGCTCGGTGTCACCTTCGAGTTCGAGAACGCCACCTTCGACACGCTCATCGGCGGTCTCGCCTCCAAGCGCTACGACATGGCCATGTCGGCCATGACCGACACCAAGGACCGCCAGGAGGGCGTCGACGCCGACACCGGCAAGAAGGTCGGCGCGGGCGTCGACTTCGTCGACTACTTCACCGCGGGCGTCTCGCTCTACACCAACAAGGGCGCCGACCAGGGCATCAAGACCTGGGACGACCTCTGCGGCAAGACCATGGCCGTCCAGCGCAACACCTTCTCCCACGACCTCGCCAAGGACCAGGCGAAGAAGTGCACGGACGCCGGCGAGAAGACGCTGAAGATCGAGCCCTTCGACACCAACCCCGAGGCCGAGACCCGGATGCGTTCCAAGGGCGCGGACGTCGTCTCCGCCGACTTCCCGATCGCCGCGTACTCCGTGAAGAACTCCGGCGGCGGCAAGTACTTCGAGATCGTCGGTGACCAGGTCGAGGCGGGCCCCTACGGCATAGCCGTGGCCAAGGACAACACCGAGCTGCGTGACGCCCTCCAGGCCGCCGTCCAGGCCGTCATCGACAGCGGCGAGTACCAGAAGATCGTCGACAAGTGGGGTGTCGCGGACGGCGCGATCACCGAGGCCAAGATCAACGGCGGTTCCTGAACCAGCCCCGTTCGATTCGGCTCCGAAAGGCTCCACCCGTGACTGCTGACGTCAACAAGACGGACGGTCCCGGCGCAACGCCCTCCGCCGGGCCGGAGGCCATCAAGGCCATTCCGGTCCGGCACCCCGGGCGGTACGTGTCCGCGGTCGTCGCGCTCGCCCTGCTGGGCGCGGTCGTCTACGCCTTCGCCCAAGGCAAGATCAACTGGGGCGCGATCCCCGACTACTTCTTCGACGACCGGATCCTGCACGGTGTGGGGAACACCCTGCTCCTGACCGTGCTGTCGATGGTGATCGGCATCGCCGGCGGCATCCTGCTCGCCGTGATGCGCCTGTCCAAGAACCCGGTGACCTCGTCCCTCGCCTGGTTCTACATCTGGTTCTTCCGTGGCACCCCGGTCCTGGTCCAGCTCTTCGTCTGGTTCAACCTCGGCCTGGTCTTCGAGTACATCAACCTCGGTCCGATCTACAAGGACTACTGGGCGTCGTTCATGACGCCGCTGCTGACGGCGCTGCTCGGTCTGGGTCTCAACGAGGCCGCCTACATGTCCGAGATCTGCCGGGCGGGGCTGCTCTCGGTCGACGAGGGCCAGACCGAGGCGTCGCACGCGCTCGGCATGAGCCACACCAAGACGCTGCGCCGGATCGTCGTGCCGCAGGCGATGCGAGTGATCGTGCCGCCCACCGGCAACGAGGTCATCAACATGCTGAAGACGACCTCGCTGGTCTCGGCGGTGCAGTTCGCCGACCTCTTCCAGGAGGCCAAGGACATCGGCCAGAACTCGGGCTCCCCGGTGGAGATGTACTTCCTCGCCGCCGCCTGGTACCTGATCATGACCTCGATCCTCAGCGTCGGCCAGTACTACATCGAGCGCCACTACGCCCGCGGCTCGGTCCGCTCCCTGCCGCCGACGCCCCTTCAGCGTTTCAGGGCCGCGGTCCTCCCCACGCGCCGCACGAAGGGAGTCCCGGCATGACGAAGACGGCCGCCACGCCCATGGTCAAGTCCGAGGGCGTCCACAAGTCGTTCGGTGCCGTGGAGGTCCTCAAGGGCATCGACCTCGAGGTGCAGTCCGGCGAGGTGTTCTGCCTCATCGGCCCCTCCGGCTCCGGCAAGTCCACCTTCCTGAGGTGCATCAACCACCTCGAGAAGATCAACGCCGGACGTCTGTACGTCGACGGCGAGCTGGTCGGCTACCGCCAGAAGGGCGACAAGCTCTACGAGCTGAAGGACAGCGAGGTCGCCCTCAAGCGCCGGGACATCGGCATGGTCTTCCAGCGCTTCAACCTGTTCCCGCACATGACGGCCGTCGAGAACGTCATGGAGGCGCCGGTCCAGGTCAAGGGCGTGAGCAAGGCACAGGCCAGGGAGCGCGCGATGCAGCTCCTGGACCGCGTGGGCCTCGGGGACAAGACCGGGAACTACCCCTCGCAGCTCTCCGGCGGCCAGCAACAGCGCGTGGCGATCGCGCGGGCGCTCGCCATGGAGCCCAAGCTGATGCTGTTCGACGAGCCGACCTCGGCGCTCGACCCGGAGCTGGTAGGTGACGTCCTCGACGTCATGCGCGACCTCGCCGAGTCGGGGATGACGATGGTCGTCGTCACCCACGAGATGGGCTTCGCCCGCGAGGTGGGCGACAGCCTGGTCTTCATGGACGGCGGTGTGGTGGTCGAGTCGGGCAACCCGCGCGACGTCCTGACCGACCCGCAGCACGAGCGCACGAAGGCGTTCCTGTCCAAGGTCCTCTGAGGTGCGCTGAGGCGCGCCGGGCGGACACGCGAAGGGGCGGTACGGACTTTCCGTACCGCCCCTTCGCGTGCGCCCGCGGCTACTTCAGCGCCAGCAGCAGGGTGTCCGACGGCGAGCACCACACCGGGCGCGCCTCGGCGAATCCCTTCTCGCGCAGCACGGCGGCGTGCCAGCCGGCCCCCGGCATGTCGCCGTCGGCGTGCTCGCCGTAGATCGCGAAGCGGCGGGCCGTCGGTCCGGCGAGGACCGGGTCCTTCGCGGCGAGCTGCCACCACTCGGCCCAGTCGAGGGCGCCGTCCCGCCGGGCCCGGTCCATGCGCGCGTGGCGCAGCGCGCGCTCGGCCGCGTTGATCCCGGGCGTCGTCTCGTCGATCATGTGGTCCGCGTTCATGAAGACACCGCCGTCGCGGACCAGGCCCGCGACGTGCCCGTAGAGATCCGCGAGAGGTTCCCGGTGCAGCCAGTGGAGGGCGGTCGCGGTCAGCACGGCGTCGTAGGAGTCGTGCGGCAGTGCCGCGGGCCAGTCGGGGTCCTTGAGGTCGGCGGTCACGAAGGTGACCCGCCCGTCACCCGCGAAGGTGCCCTCGGCGATGGCGAGCAGCGCCGGGTCCAGGTCGACGCCGGTGCTGGTGGCGTCCGGGAACCGGTCGAGCAGCCGGGCGGTGATGCTGCCGGTGCCGCAGGCCAGGTCGAGTACCCGGGGCGCGGTGCCGACGAGGGCCTCGACCATGTCGAGCATGATCCGGAAGCGTTCCTCGCGGTCCGGCATGTACCACTCCTGCTGCCGGTCCCAGCTCTGCTGCCAGGCCCCCCAGTCGGTGGTGGCCGTGGTGGTGTCCGCGTCCGTCATCGAGCGCCTCCCTCGCGTACGTCACGTAATACCCTGGATGCACGATCGTCTGTTACTTGACCGCACGCACGACCCTAGAGCCCCTGCGTAAGGACTACAAGTGGAACTGGCCTATTACTCGGATTACGCCGTACGCCTCGTCAACACCGAGGAGCCGGTCCGGGGGAAGGACACGCTCACGTCGGTCGAGGCGGTCCGCGATCTGTTCGGCGCGAACCAGTCGGCCGCCCGGCGCACCGCCGACGCGGACGTGACGCGGTTCCGCTCGGTGCGGGCCCGGCTGCGCTCGGTCTTCGAGGCGGCGGACGGCGGCGACGAGACCCTCGCGGTCGACCTGCTGAACTCGCTGCTGCTGGAGTTCCCGGTGAGCCCACAGATCTCCGGGCACGACTTCCGCGACGACGACGGCCGCCCGCTGTGGCACATGCACCTGGCCGACCACCCGTCCAACGCGACCGCCGGGTACGCCGCCATCGCGGCGATGGGCCTGGCCTTCCACCTCACCGAGTACGGCGTGGACCGCCTCGGGCTGTGCGAGGCGTCGCCCTGCCGCAACGCCTACCTGGACACCTCCACCAACCGCTCCCGGCGCTACTGCTCCGACCGCTGCGCCACCCGCGCGAACGTGGCCGCCTACCGCGCCCGCAAGCGTCTGGAGGCCGACCGGCCGGAGAGCACGGGCCGGGCCGACGACAGCGCCCAGCCGACCACCGCCAGCGGCGAGCGCCGCCCGGAGCCGCGCGGCCGGTAGCGGAAGCGGACCCGGCCCAGCACCAGCTCGTCGGGCACCACCCCGTAGTCGGTGCTGTCGCCGCCCGCGTACGCGTTGTCCCCGAGCACCCACCAGCCGCCGTCGCGCCGCTCGGCGGCCCGTTTCACGACCAGCAGGTCCTGCTGGAACGGATGCCGCAGCACGATCACGTCACCCCGTTTGACCCGGGCGCCGTAGTGGACCAGGAGCCGGTCCCCGTGGTGCAGCGTGGGCACCATGGACGGCCCGGTCACCTCGGCCACCCCGAAGGGCAGCGGCGCCCTCGCCCGCTCGGCGTCCTGCGACAGCTCCGGCATCTCCCGGCACCTCCCCGGCTTCTTCCTCCACCAGTCTCAGTCTGACCCCGGACTTTTGTCCTAAGCCCACGGGGGCAGGCGCGAAAAGCACTCCGCCACGGAGTAATGTCCCCTGTGAGAAGACGATCACGAGGAAGGAAACGCTTCATGCTTTCCCGCCTGTTTGCCCCCAAGGTCAAGGTCAGCGCCCACTGCGACCTGCCCTGCGGCGTGTACGACCCTGCCCAGGCCCGCATCGAGGCGGAGTCGGTGAAGGCCGTCCAGGAGAAGATGGCCGGCAACGACGACCCGCACTTCCAGGCGCGTGCCACCATCATCAAGGAGCAGCGCGCCGAGCTGGCGAAGCACCACGTCTCCGTGCTGTGGAGCGACTACTTCAAGCCCCCGCACTTCGAGAAGTACCCGGAGCTGCACCAGCTGGTCAACGACACCCTGAAGGCCCTGTCGGCCGCCAAGGGCTCGACCGACCCGGCCACCGGCCAGAAGGCCCTGGACTACATCGCCCAGATCGACAAGATCTTCTGGGAGACCAAGAAGGCCTGAACCGGCCTGCCCCCGCGACGACCGGCGATCGGTGCACCATCGCGGGTTCGCGGACACCTCCGAGGGGTCCCGTGCCGTCTCCATCGCGGCCGGGGCCCTTCGGCATGCCCGGGACGGCCGCACCGGGGCGTGGGATGCTGGGCGGATGGAGCTGGAGGATCTGGTGCGGCTGCGGCGGGCCCGGGACCGGATGGACCGCGAGTACGCCGAACCCCTCGACGTCGCGCAGCTGGCGCGGACCGCGTTGATGTCGCCCGGCCACTTCCAGCGCAGCTTCCGCACGGCGTACGGGCAGACGCCGTACGCCTATCTCATGACCCGGCGCATCGAGCGCGCCAAGGCGCTGCTGCGGCGGGGCGACCTCACGGTGACGGAGGTGTGCATCGCCGTCGGCTGCACCTCGCTCGGCTCGTTCAGCGCCCGGTTCACCGAGCTGGTCGGGGAGACGCCGAGCGCGTACCGCGCCCGGTCGCACGAGGAGAGCGCGGTGATCCCGCCGTGCGTGGCCCGGATGTACACCCGTCCGGTGCGCGGCCGGCCCCGGGTCGATCCGAGCGAAACCTTCTAACGTGGGCGCATGGACACAGGATCGGACGTGAAACTCGCCCAGTGCTTCATCGCCGTCGACGACCACGACAAGGCGCTGGCCTTCTACCGTGACGTGCTGGGCCTGGAGGTCCGCAACGACGTGGGGTTCGAGGGCATGCGCTGGGTGACGGTCGCCTCGCCGGAGCAGCCCGACGTGGAGATCGTGCTGGAGCCGCCCGCCGCGAGCCCGGACGCCTCCCCCGCCGACAAGCGGGCGATGGCGGAGCTGCTGGCCAAGGGCATGCTGCGGGGCGTCAATTTCACCACCACCGACTGCGACGCCCTCTTCGAGCGCGTCCGGGCCGCCGGGGTGGACGTGCTCCAGGAGCCGGTGGACCAGCCGTACGGGGTGCGTGACTGCGCGTTCCGTGATCCGGCGGGGAACATGCTGCGGTTCATGGAACGTCCCGGCCGGTGAGCGTGCGCTGGACGTACGCCTTCCTCGACCTGCCGGCGTCCGCGGTCGGCCGGACGGGTGAGTTCTGGACCGCCGTCACGGGGACCCGGCTGTCCGAACCGAGCGGCGAACACGGGGAGTTCGTGACCCTGTCGGCGGACGGCGCCGACGCCTGCGTGGGCCTGCAGCGGGTCGGTTCGGGCCCGGGCGGCGCGCATCTCGACTTCTCCGTGGACGACGTGCCGGCGTTCGCCGCGCACGCCTCCCGGGTGGGTGCGGAGACGGTCGCCGAACACGAGGGGTGGACCGTACTGCGGTCGTCCGCGGGCCAGTTGTTCTGCGCGGTGCCCTGGCACGGGGAGTCGGCGCGGCCGCCGGTCGTGCACGGCAGCCGTTTCGACCAGGTGTGCCTCGATCTCCCGCCCTCCGGATTCGATGCCGAAGTCGCCTTCTGGAGCGCGCTGTTGCCCGACTGGGGCTCCACGCCCGGCTCGCGGCCGGAGTTCCATGTGCTGGCGCCGCCGGCGGGGCTGCCCGTGCGCATCCTGCTCCAGCGGCTGGAGGAGGACCGTCCGGTCTCCGCCCATCCGGACCTCGCCTGCGCCGACATCGCCGCGGCCAGGGCGCGGCACGAGCGGCTCGGCGCCGTGGTCACCGCCGCGTTCGACCACTGGACGGTGATGCGGGACCCGGCGGGCGGCACCTACTGCCTGACCGGCCGGGACCCGGAGACGGGCGGGCTGCCCCGCCCTTCGGATCGACGGGGGTGACGAAGGCAGGCGGCGGCCACCACACCGCCCTCGTCGTCCGGCGGCGGCGTGGGCCCGGGGACCTAGCGGTCGCCGGTATCGGGGCCCGCCGCGTCCTTGTGCACCAGGGCCGGCTCGGCGTGACCGGGCTCCCCGGTCCGCCGGGGCCTCGTGGTCTCCGCGCTCTCGCGGGAGGGGAACTCCTCGCACTCGGGGTTGCGGCACGGGCCGTGCACCCACACCGGAACCCACGCGCCCAGCGTCTTGTGGCGCCGGACCACCGTCTCCACAGGCTGTCCGCAGGCGGGACAGACGGGTTGTTCGCTGTCCATGCACCCAGGGTAGGCCCGTGGCCGGTTCAGCGCTTACTGCTGTAGTTCCGCACCAGCGCGCCGTTGCCGAAGGTCCGCGTCGACTCCAGGGTGAACTCCGTGATCGAGAAGCCGGAGGCGAACATGGGCATGCCGGAGCCCTGCACGATGGGGTACGTCTTGATGACCAGCTCGTCGATCTCGTCGACCAGCTGCCCGGCGAGATCGGCTCCACCGCAGAGGTAGATGTCGAGCTCGCTGTCCTCGGCCTTCAGCGCGCGCACCCGGCCGACGAGGTCGTCCGCGATGATCTCGACGTCGGGGTCGGGCGACTCCCCCAGCGTGCGGGAGGCGACGTACTGGCGCAGATGGGCGTAGGGGCTGGTGATGCCCTCCTTCAGCGCCAGCTCGTAGCTGGCCCGGCCCTGGACGACCGTGTCGAACCGCTTGTTCGGCAGGTCGTCGATCTTCATCTGCCTGCGGCCGGGGGTCGAGATGGTCTCGGGGTACTCCGCCGCGAGGAAGCCGAAGAACTCCTCGTCGACGAAGGCGTACATCGCCGTCGCGTCGCCCTCCGGGTCCCCGATGAAGCCGTCGATGGAGCAGGCGATGTAGTAGGTGAGCTTGCGCAACTCGGCCTCTTTCCGTGGGCTGCCTTCTGAACAACTCCAGTTGTAGTACTCCAGTTGTAGTGGTGCAAGCGGATTAAGGGGATCGAGGACAAGTAGAAGAAGCGGGTTCCGCATCCAGCGGTGCCCGTTTGTGAAGGGTCAGCCGGTCAGTGTGGGTGGTGACCGCGGGCCGGTGCGGCACGCCGGACCGTACGGGTGTGCCGTACGGCGATCACCAGGAACACCCCCACGACCAGCGCCGGGACCGTGACGATCACCGCGGGGACGGCGGTGGCCGCCACTCCCGCGACCGGTCCGGCGACGGCCAAGGCGGCGACCGCCGCACGGGGGCGAGGGGCGCCCGCGGGCAGCGGTCCGTGCGGCAGCTGCGCCCACTGCCGGGCCGTCTCCCGCCGCTCACCGGCGTGCCGCAGCGCGGCACCCGCCCACAGCGCGCCGGCGGCCGTGCCGCCCACGGCCACCACCGTCGCCGGCACCCACCACGCCGTGGCCACGAGCAGCACCAGGGCGACCGCCCCGAGCGTGCCCCAGCCGGTCAGGCAGGCGAGCGCCGCGGTGCGGCGGGACAGCGGACGGTCGGGGCCGGCACGCAGATCCGTGACGGCCGGCAGGTACCAGACGGACCCGGCGGCCGTCACCACCGCGCATCCCAGTGCCAGAACGGGCTGCGGCACGGCTCACCTCCCCGATTCGAGCGCGGCGATCTCGGGGTGGTGCAGGTCGAACGCCGGGGACTCGCTGCGGACCCTGGGCAGGGTGAGGAAGTTGTGCCGCGGCGGCGGGCAGGAGGTCGCCCACTCCAGGGAACGGCCGTAGCCCCAGGGGTCGTCGACACCGACCGGCTCGCCGTACCTGGCGGTCTTCCAGACGTTGTAGAAGAACGGCAGGATCGCCAGGCCGAGCAGGAACGAGCCGATCGAGGACAGGGTGTTCAGGGCGGTGAAGCCGTCGGCCGCGAGGTAGTCGGCGTAGCGGCGCGGCATGCCCTCCGCGCCCAGCCAGTGCTGGACCAGGAAGGTCAGGTGGAACCCGGCGGTGAGGGTCCAGAAGGTGATCTTCCCGAGGCGTTCGTCGAGCATCTTGCCGGTGAACTTCGGCCACCAGAAGTGGAATCCGGCGAACATCGCGTACACCACCGTGCCGAAGACGGTGTAGTGGAAGTGCGCCACGACGAAGTACGTGTCCGAGACGTGGAAGTCCAGCGGGGGCGAGGCCAGGATGACGCCGGTCAGACCGCCGAAGACGAAGGTGATCAGGAAGCCTGTCGTCCACAGCATCGGGGTCTCGAAACTCAGCGATCCCTTCCACATGGTGCCGATCCAGTTGAAGAACTTCACTCCCGTCGGGACCGCGATCAGGAAGGTCATGAAGGAGAAGAACGGCAGCAGCACCCCGCCGGTGACGTACATGTGGTGCGCCCACACGGTCACCGAGAGGCCGGCGATCGCGATGGTCGCGCCGATCAGGCCCATGTAGCCGAACATCGGCTTCCGCGAGAAGACCGGGATCACCTCGGAGACGATGCCGAAGAACGGCAGTGCCAGGATGTACACCTCTGGATGCCCGAAGAACCAGAACAGGTGCTGCCACAGCAGCGCCCCGCCGTTGGCCGAGTCGAAGACGTGACTGCCGAACTTCCGGTCGCACTCCAGCGCGAACAGCGCCGCCGCCAGCACCGGGAACACGATCAGCACCAGCAGCGCCGTCAGCAGCACGTTCCAGGTGAAGATCGGCATCCGGAACATGGTCATACCGGGGGCGCGCATGCAGATGATGGTGGTGATGAAGTTGACCGCGCCCAGGATCGAACCGAAGCCCGACAGCGCCACGCCCATGATCCACAGGTCGGCGCCGATGCCCGGCGAGTAGACCGCGTTCGACAGCGGGGCGTACAGGAACCAGCCGAAGTCGGCGGCTCCGCCCGGCGTGAGGAATCCGGCGGCCGCGATCGAGGAGCCGAACAGGAACAGCCAGAACGCCAGCATGTTCAGCCGGGGGAACGCCACGTCGGGCGCGCCGATCTGCAGCGGCATGATCCAGTTGGCGAAGCCGGTGAACAGCGGCATCGCGAACATCAGCAGCATGATCGAGCCGTGCATCGTGAACGCCTGGTTGAACTGCTCGTTCGACATGATCTGCAGACCCGGCCGGGCCAGCTCCGCGCGCATCATCAGCGCCATGACCCCGCCGACGACGAAGAACACGAACGCGCTGACCAGGTACAGCGTGCCGATCTTCTTGTGGTCGGTGGTCGTCAGCCAGTCCACCCAGGCGGCCCGCCGTACCGCGGGCGCCCGCTCGGCGGCCGCCTCGCGCGGCACCGGACGTGGCCCCTCGTCCACCGCGGTCCTCACGTGCTCCATGCGTATCTCGTCCACCGGACGTCTTCCTCCCCAAGCTGTTTCGCGCGCCCATGATCGACGGCGGGGAGAGGGCTCCACATGGGTCGAAGGGGCCCTGCGACGGGCTCCGGGCAGGGGCCGATGGTCCCTGTCGTCCCGTCAGCCCGTGGCGCCGGCCGCGGTCGCCGCTTCCCGGGCGGCGCCCTCGGGCCAGACGATCTCCACGGGGACGCCTCGTGCGCGGGCGTACGTCACCAGATGGGCCGTGGCGTCACGGCCGTCGGAGGGGGAGCCGTCCCAGACGGCCAGCACGAGACCGCCGGCGGCGACGAGCCGCTCGTCCGCGCCGATGCAGGAGTCACGGTCCGTCGGGTCGTAGGTCAGCAGACGCACCCGGTCGGCGAGGGTCAGCAGCTCGCCGGTCGCCATCCGGTCGCGCCGGGGCGGCATCGCGGGCATCCCGACCCGCGTGGGGATCGCCACGACCAGCGGGCATCCCGACGCACGCGCCGCCCGGCCGGACGCCAGCGGGGTGCCCGCGCCGGTCCGCACCATCGCCATGGCGGGGGCGGGCCGCCGCGCCAGGCGGGCCCGCAGCGCGGACTCCACCAGCGGCAGTGCCTCCGGGGTCAGGTCGGCGTGCCCGACCACCATGATGTCCCGGCCCGGCCTGCCGTCGTCCGCCGCTGTGCTCATCCCGCCCCCGCCGCCTCGTCGTCCGGCGCCGCCGGGCCCTCGCACCGGCCGGCGGGCGCCACCCGCGAGCCAGTGAAGCCCGCGGAGGCATCGGCGGCCAGGGCCGAACGTCCCTGTCCGGGGCCCCGGAGTGTCGTCGGGGGTGGCGGCCGTGGGCCGTGGGGAGACGGCTCAGGGCACGGAACTCACCCCTCCAGGCCGGCCCCCGAGCCGCTGGGCCGGGGCTCGCGCCACATGGGCCACATGTGCGGGCCGTCCGGGAGGGCGAGGGGCTCCCCGGACGTCTCGAAACCCAGCCGCCGGTACAGCCGGACGCTGCGCTCGCTGCTCGCCTCGAGATACGCCGCCCGGCCCTCCCGGTCGCAGCGGTCGAGGACCGACCCGATCAGCGCGGTGCCGAGCCCCTCCCCCTGGCGGCCGGGCGCCACGCCGATCATCCACAGGTACTCGTGGGACCGCCCCGCGGGGTGGATGCCCGCGGTGAGCCGGCCGATCAGCTCCACGCGCTCGTTCTCCGGGTCGACCGCCCGGCGCATCCGCGCGAAGCCGTCGTCCTCCGGCTGCTCCTCGCCGTGCCCGGGGTCGTCCGCCGGTACCGACATCCACAGGGCGCACGCCGAGCCGTCCTCGGTGATGTCGACGCGTCCCTCGGCGAGTACCACGTCGGTGAAGGCGGCCATGAGCCTGTGGTGCGTCGTGCGGCGGTACTCGTCGCCGGGGAACACCCAGCCGCTGACCGGGTCGTCCTGGAACGCCCCGTCCAGAAGCCGGACGATCAGCTCCCGGTCCTCGTCCCCAGCCGTACGGATCGCCACACCCATGTCCGCCCCTTCGCTCCAACCGTGCCTGTACATACGGGCGTTGAGCCTAACGGGGGACGGTCGCGGGAGGAGGCGGGCCCCGCACATCGTGGGGAAGTGCGGGACCCGCCGGGCCGGAGCCACCGTGCCGTGCGGGGTCAGGAGCCGCACGGCACCCGGTGGTTCCGGGACCGGGGTGACGGCCGGCGGGCCGTCAGGTACTGCGCCGTGTCACGAACTCGGCCAGGGCCAGCAGCCCGCCCGCCCTCTCCGGGTCGGGCACCGCCCGGGCCACTTCCTGCATCGCCCGCGCCATCCGGTCGGCCGCCTGGGCCTGGGCCCAGTCACGGCCGCCCGCCCGTTCCACGGCCAGGGTGATCTGCTGCAGGTCGTCCTCCTCACGGTGCGGGGCCGCGTAGAGGACGGCGAGCTCCGCCGCCTCCGGCGTGCCGGAGGTGAGCGCGGCGACCACCGGCAGTGACTTCTTGCGGGCGGCCAGATCCGCGCCGGCCGGCTTGCCGGTGCGCCGCGGGTCGCCCCATATGCCGATCACGTCGTCGATCAGCTGGAAGGCCAGGCCCGCCTCCCTGCCGAACGCGTCCAGCGCCTCCACGTCCGCGTCCCCGGCGTCCGCGTACAGCGCCCCGATCGCGCAGGCGCAGCCCAGCAGCGCCCCGGTCTTGGCCTCGGCCATGGCGAGCGTCTCGGCGAGGGTGACCTCGTCGGGGGCCCGCCGCTCCATGGCCGTGTCGGAGTGCTGTCCCGCGCACAGCTCGATCACGCAGTCCGCGAGCCGTGCCGCCGCGGCCGGGGCCGCCGGATGTGTGTCCTCCGCGAGCAGCCGCAGGGCGAGCGCCTGGAGGGCGTCCCCCGCGAGGATCGCGTCGGCGTCCCCGAACACCGTCCAGGCGGTGGGCCGGTGCCGGCGGGTGGTGTCCCGGTCCATCACGTCGTCGTGCAGCAGCGTGAAGTTGTGGACCAGTTCCACGGCGACCGCCGCCCGCGCGGCCGCCGCCCGGGCCGCCGGCCCGCCCAGGGCGGACGCCGCGGCGAGCACCAGGGCGGGACGGATCGCCTTGCCCGCACCGCCGGCGGCCGGTGTGCCGTCGGCCCGCTCCCAGCCGAAGTGGTAGAGCGCGACGCGGCGCATCGGGCCGGGCAGCGAGCCGATGGCGGCCCGCATCACCGGGTCGACCGCGGCCCGCGCCCGCTCCAGCAGCGCCGTCGCCTCGTGCCCGTCGCCGCCGGGCCGCTGCTGCGGCACGGCCGGGGTACCGGGCGGGCTGCCCGGCGCGAGCCCTGCCGTGGGCTCCGTCACGGACTCCGTCATCGGTTTCCCCCTGGGGCCGGCTCGGTGAGGGAGCGCAGGGGCGGCGTCTGCGCACCCGCCGAGCGCGTACCCCCGAGGTGTACCCGCCCGGGCGGGCGGGGACACGGCGTGCGGGACGGGAGCCTGCGGAGGGTCACCGCCAACGGCCGATCTCGACGTTCTCCAGGACGCCGAGCGCGTCCGGCACCAGGACCGCGGCCGAGTAGTAGGCCGTGACCAGGTACTTGATGATGGCCTGTTCGTTGATGCCCATGAACCGCACGGACAGACTCGGCTCGATCTCGTCGGGGATGCCGGCGGCCCGCAGTCCGATGACGCCCTGGTCCTCCTCTCCGGTACGCAGGGCGATGATCGAGGTCGTACGCGCCTCGGTCACCGGGATCTTGTTGCACGGGTAGATCGGCACCCCCCGCCAGGTGGGGATGCGGTTGCCGGCCATGTCGATGGTCTCCGGGACGAGCCCCCGCTTGTTGAGCTCACGGCCGAACGCGGCGATGGCGCGCGGGTGGGCGAGCAGCAGTTTGGTCCCGCGCCGCCTGCTGAGGAGTTCGTCCAGGTCGTCGGGGCCGGGTACGCCGTCGTGCGGCTGGATCCGCTGGTCGTACTCGCAGTTGTGGAGCAGTCCGAAGTCGCGGTTGTTGACGAGTTCGTGCTCCTGGCGCTCCTTCAGCGCCTCGACGGTCAGCCGGATCTGCTGTTCCGTCTGGTTCATGGGCTGGTTGTAGAGGTCGGCGACGCGGGAGTGGATGCGCAGCACGGTCTGCGCGACGCTGAGTTCGTACTCGCGCGGCCTCGCCTCGTAGTCGACGAAGGTGTGCGGGATGTCCGGTTCCCCGCTGTGACCGGCCGCGAGGTCGATCTCCTTCTCGCCGTACTTGTTGGTGCGCTGGCCGGGGACCGTGGTCCGCCGGCGGATGTGGTCGCGCAGGGTCTCCGACCGCTCGGCGACCTGCTGGACGGCCTCACGGGGCAGCACCAGTACGGTGCACGCGGTGAGGGTGCGGGCGGTGTACTCCCAGATGGCGTCCTCGTCGAGCAGGGCCTGCTCACCGAAGTAGGCGCCGTCGGCCAGAACTCCGAGCGACTCGTCCTGGCCGTAGGGGCCGGTGCCGATGCGCTCCACCCTGCCGTGCGCCAGCAGGTACACCTCGTCCGCCGGGCTGCCGAAGGAGGCGATCACCTGGCCGGCCTCGATCTCCCGCTGCCGGCAGCGGGAGGCCAGCTCGGTCAGCACCTCCTCGTCCTCGTACGACCGCAGCAGCGGCAGCTCACCGAGCTCCGCCGGGATGATCTCGACCCGGTCGCCGGTCTTCACGAACGTCATCCGGCCATCACCCACGGCGTACGTCAGCCGCCGGTTCACGCGGTACGTACCGCCCTGCACGTCGACCCAGGGCAGCATGAGCAGCAGCCAGCGCGAGCTGATCTCCTGCATCTGCGGCACGGACTTGGTCGTGGTGGCCAGGTTCCGCGCCGCCGCCGTGCCGAGGCTCTGCTGCTGCCTGGCCTGCTCCGTGCGGACCTCTTCGCCTACCGACATAGAGAATTGCCCTCCCCAATGGTGACCGGCACCCGGCCTCGCCGGGCATCGCTGTGCGTGACCAAGCGTTCCTCACGCAACGTGCCCGCGCCATTACCCGATCGAGCGGGGTTGGATCTTGGGAGGGATGGGCACACATGGGGCGCCGTGTCCGGCGGCGGCCTACCGGAAGGAAATTGTCCGGATCGGCTCGCACAGCCCCGAACGGGTAGTTGAACTCGCTCCTTTCAGGTAATAGGCCCTGTACCAGGTGGCTGCGAAAGGCGGCCGCCGGCCTGCACGTAGGAGGACGGTCATGGCCCCACCCATGTCCGCGAGCGCGTTCCTGCGCGCTCTGAAGGCGGAGGGTCTCACGGTCGTCGAGGTCGGCGACTGGCGCGACCACAACCGCAACCACAAGGGCCCCTGGGGCCCGGTCCACGGCGTGATGATCCACCACACGGTCACCAAGGGCAGCGCCCGCACGGTCGACATCTGCCGCAAGGGCTACGCGAGTCTGCCCGGGCCCCTGTGCCACGGCGTCATCACCAAGGACGGCCGGGTGCACCTCGTCGGCTACGGCCGGGCCAACCACGCGGGGCTCGGCGACGACGACGTGCTCCGCGCGGTGATCGCCGAGCAGCAGCGGCTGCCCGCGGACAACGAGCTCAACACCGACGGCAACCGGCACTTCTACGGTTTCGAGTGCGAGAACCTGGGCGACGGCGAGGACCCCTGGCCGGCGGCGCAGCTGGAGGCCATCGAGAGAGCCGCGGCGGCCGTCTGCCGCCACCACGGCTGGAACGAGCGGTCGGTGATCGGGCACAAGGAGTGGCAGCCGGGGAAGGTGGACCCGCGCGGGTACACGATGACGTCGATGAGGAAGCGGATCGGCGACCGGCTGGGGTGACCCGGCGGCATCGCGAGGCACCCCCCACTGGCGACAACCCGTCGGAACCTGTCGCTCACTCCCCTGGGGCCCGAAAGGAACCGCTCCTAGCGTGGTGAACCGTCCTCGCCGCCCCAGGAAAAGGCCTCGCCATGCAGTACGTCGCCCCGATCGGCATCGGTGTCCTCTACGCCCTGCTGATGTCCCTCGTCCACGAGCCGCACCGGCGGCGCCTGAACGCCGTCATGGTCGCCGGTGCGGGCGCCGCCTACCTCAGCGGCGGAGGGCTGGGCGGCTGGGAGTTCGCCTTCACGGCGCTGCTCGCCTACGTGGCGTTCCGCGGTCTGGAGTCGTGGACCTTCATCGGCGTCGGCTGGCTGCTGCACACCGTGTGGGACGTCGTCCACCACCTCAAGGGCAACCCGATCATCCCGTTCGCGCACACCTCGTCCCTGGGCTGCGCGATCTGCGACCCGGTGATCGCCCTGTGGTGCCTGCGGGGCGGCCCCTCCCTGATCGCCCTGGTCCGCGGCCGCGGCCGGAGGCGGGGGCCCGGCCGCGGGCCCGAGCGGTCGCGGGCGACAATGACCCCGTGACCAGTTCCGGCCCTCCCGGCCCCGGCGGACCCGCGGGCCTGCGCCCGCGGCTGCCCTCTCCGCTGCGGGAGGTCGTGGACGAGCGGTTCGAGCGGCGGGGCGTGCGGCTCCTGCTGAAGCGGGACGACCTGATCCACCCGGAGCTGATCGGCAACAAGTGGCGCAAGCTCGCGCCGAACCTCGCCGGGGCGGCCGGGCGGCCCGTGCTCACCTTCGGCGGCGCGTACTCCAACCATCTGCGGGCCACCGCCGCCGCCGGACGGCTGCTCGGGCTGCGCACGGTCGGGGTGGTGCGCGGGCAGGAACTCGCCGGCCGCCCGCTCAACCCCTCCCTGGGCCGGTGCGCGGCCGACGGCATGCGGCTGCACTTCGTCGACCGGTCGACGTACCGCCGCAAGACCGATCCGCGGACCCTGGCGGCCGTGCTCCGCGCGGCGGACGCCGAGGACGCCCTCGTCGTGCCCGAGGGCGGCAGCAACTCCGCCGCCGTGTGCGGCTGCCGGGCGCTCGGCGAGGAACTGGCCGGGCGGGCGGACGTGGCCGCGGTGGCCTGCGGGACCGGCGGCACCCTCGCGGGGCTGGCCGCCGGGCTCGGCGACGGCACGCGCGCGCTGGGCATACCCGTCCTCAAGGGCGGTTTCCTGCCGGACGCGGTACGGGCGCTGCAGCACGGCGCGTTCGGCGGTCCGCGCGGCGACTGGAGCCTCGACGACCGCTTCCACTTCGGCGGATACGCGCGGATCACCCCGGAGCTCGAGGCGTTCGCCGAGGACTTCGAACACCGCCACGGCCTGCCCGTGGAGCGTCTCTATGTCGCCAAGTTGCTTTACGCCCTTGTCGTCCTGGCCGGTGAGGACGCGTTCCCGCGCGGGAGCACGGTCGCCGCCGTGATCACCGGACGCCCCTTCCCCTGAGCGGGGCCGACCTCACGTCGCTTCCCGGTACGCCGCCGCCTCCTCCAGGTCCAGCCGGCGCAGCAGCGTGCGCAGCATCTCGTCGTCGATGTAGCGGCCGTCGCGCAGCCGGACGAACACCTCGCGCTCCGCGCCGATCATCTCCCGCGACAGCCGCCGGTAGGTGTCGTCCACCGACTCCCCCGTGACCGCGTTGACCTGCCCGAGCCGCTCCCAGACGGCGTTGCGGCGGCGCTCCAGGACGGTGCGCAGGCGTTCCGCGAGCGGTGCGGGCAGGGCGTTGCGCTCGTCCGCCAGCAGCTCGTCGAGGCGCTGCTCGGCGACCCGGGACGCCTGCGCCTGGGCGTTGGCCTCGGCCAGCGTCTCGGCCCGCGCGTCGCGGCCGGGGAGCTTCAGCACCCGGATCAGCGGGGGCAGCGTCAGCCCCTGCACGACCAGGGTGCCGATGACGGTGGTGAAGGTCAGGAAGAGCAGCAGGTTGCGCTGCGGGAAGTCCTCGCCCTCGGCGGTGACCGGGATCGAGAAGGCGATGGCGAGCGAGACCACGCCGCGCATCCCGGCCCAGGCGATGACTAACGGCGCCTTCCAGCCGGGTCTCCCCTCGCGCTCCCGGATCCTCGCCGACAGCATCGGGGGCAGCCAGGTCGCCGGGTACACCCAGAGGAACCGCATGACGACGACCACCGCGAACACGGCGAGCGCGTACCAGGCGGCCTCGATCCCCTGGTACTCGCCGAGTCCCCTCAGGACCACGGGCAGCTGAAGGCCGATCAGCGCGAACACCGCGGACTCCAGGACGAACGCGACCATCTTCCACACCGCCTCCTCCTGGAGCCGGGTGGCGAAGTCGACCTCCCAGGCGCGGTGGCCCAGGTAGAGGGCGACGACCACGACGGCGATGACGCCGGAGGCGTGCACCTGCTCGGCGACGGCGTAGGCGACGAACGGGATCAGCAGGGAGAGGGTGTTCTGCGGCAGCGCCTCCTTCACATGGGTGCGCAGCCAGTGCAGCGGCGCCATCAGCACCAGGCCGACCGCCAACCCGCCGACCGCCGCGACCAGGAACTCCCCGACTCCCCCGGCCCAGGTCGCGCCCTCCCCGACGGCGGCCGCCACGGCCACCCGGAACGCGGTGATCGCGGTGGCGTCGTTCAGCAGGGACTCGCCCTGGAGGATGGTGGTGATCCGGGACGGCAGACCGACCCGGCGCGCCACCGCCGTCGCCGCCACCGCGTCCGGCGGGGCGACCACCGCGCCGAACACCAGCGCCGCGGTCAGCGGCAGGCCCGGCACCATCAGGTACAGCACCCAGCCGACGGCGAACGTCGCGAACAGCACGTACCCCACCGACAGCAGCGCCACCGGCCGCAGTTGCGCCCGCAGGTCGAGGTAGGAGCTGTCGGTGGCCGCCGTGTACAGCAGCGGGGGCAGGATCAGCGGCAGGACGATGTGCGGGTCGAGCGTGTACTCGGGCACCCCGGGGACGTAGCTGACCGCGAGGCCGGCCGCGACCAGCAGCAGCGGGGGCGGCACCGGCGTGCGCCGGGCCGCCGCGGCGATCGCCGCGCTGCCCGCCACCAGCAACAGCAGGGGCATCACATCCATGTCCGGCCCACCCTCGTTTTTCCGCGCGGTCTCCCGCTCGGGCGTCGTAATCTGGCAATCATGAAACAGTGCACGCACGCCGCCGCGCTGCCGCACCCGGAACCCGTCCCGCTCGGTGAGACGTGTCCGGAGTGTCTGCGGGACGGCACCGATCCGGTGCAGCTGCGCCTCTGCCTCACCTGCGGGCACGTCGGGTGCTGCGACTCCTCGCCGAAACGGCACGCCACGGAGCACCACCGGGAAACCGGCCACCCCGTGATGCGGACCCACGAGCCGGGCGAGGACTGGCGCTGGTGCTTCGTCGATCACGTACTCGTGTGACCCGGAGCGACCCCGGTGCCGGACGGTTCGACCGTCTGACGTCTGGGTACGTCAATCCGGCGCGCGCTCTTCCCATTTGGGAGCCGCAGACCCCTAGCCACGGAGCGTATTCATAGTTTTACTATGAGTGACACCATGTGGTCGGGGTCCCGGGACAGGACCGCCGGGAGCGCGATAGCGTCACCGCTGAACCACGTAGCGCGTTACCCGGGAGCGACCCGGGCCCTGAAACGCTTGTACCACCTTGGAGGTGAGGGTGTCCCAGATCGCAGGCGAGCCCGCGACCCAGGACTTCGTCGAAGTCCGGCTGCCGGCCGCGGGGGCCTACCTGTCGGTGCTGCGTACGGCCACGGCCGGCCTCGCGGCCCGTTTGGACTTCACCCTCGACGAGATCGAGGACCTGCGCATCGCGGTCGACGAGGCCTGCGCGATCCTGCTTCAGCAGGCCGTGCCGGGATCGGTGCTCAGCTGTGTGTTCCGGCTCGTCGACGACTCGCTGGAGGTCACCGTCTCGGCGCCGACCACGGACGGTCACGCCCCTTCGCGGGACACCTTCGCCTGGACCGTCCTGTCCGCGCTCGCGGGCAAGGTCTCCTCCGCCGTGGACGAGGACAAGACCGTGTCGATCAGCCTCTACAAACAGCGCGGCGCGGGACCCGGGCCGGCGTGAGGAGCGAGGACGGGCCGGTGCGGGACGACGAACGCGGCACACGGGAGATGCCGGCCGAGCGCGTGCCGGACGGCATCGACGGCATCCCCGAGCAGGCCCGGCCGCATCCGGAGGACGACTCCGCGGAGGCGGGCCCGCCGGGCGGCGGGCAGCCCGGCGGCGCCGTGCGGAGCGCGCCCCCGGCCGGACCGGCCGGGGGCGCTCCGGGCCATGGGGGCGCCCCCGCCCCGGCGAAGCCGGCGACCGGGGACGAGGCGAGCGCTCGGGGAAGGGCGACGGGCGGGACGATGAGCGAGCACGAGCGACACGCCGAGGACGAGACGCCGCGGGCGCCCGCCGCCCGGGGCGCGCGGAGCACCCCCGGCGCACCGGCCGGCCAGGGCGGGCACGCGCACCACGACCCGCGGGACCGCAGTGGGGCACGCGCCCTGTTCCTCGAGCTGCGCACGCTGCAGGACGGCACTCCCGAGTACGCGGAGCTGCGCAACCGCCTGGTGCGCATGCACCTCCCGCTCGTCGAGCATCTCGCGCGCCGCTTCCGCAACCGCGGCGAGCCGCTGGACGACCTCACCCAGGTCGCCACCATCGGGCTGATCAAGTCGGTCGACCGCTTCGACCCGGACCGGGGCGTGGAGTTCTCGACCTACGCCACCCCGACGGTCGTCGGTGAGATCAAGCGGCACTTCCGCGACAAGGGCTGGGCGGTGCGGGTGCCGCGCCGGCTCCAGGAGCTGCGGCTGGCGCTCACCACGGCCACGGCGGAGCTCTCCCAGCTGCACGGCCGCTCCCCCACGGTGCACGAGCTGGCCGAGAAGCTGGCCATCTCGGAGGAGGAGGTCCTGGAGGGCCTCGAGTCCGCGAACGCGTACTCGACGCTGTCCCTGGACGTCCCCGACACCGACGACGAGTCCCCGGCGGTCGCCGACACCCTCGGCGCCGAGGACGAGGCGCTGGAGGGCGTGGAGTACCGGGAGTCGCTCAAGCCGCTGCTGGAGGACCTGCCGCCGCGCGAGAAGCGGATCCTGCTGCTGCGCTTCTTCGGCAACATGACCCAGTCGCAGATCGCGCAGGAGGTCGGCATCTCGCAGATGCACGTCTCCCGGCTGCTGGCCCGCACCCTGGCCCAGCTGCGGGAGAAGCTGCTCGTGGAGGAGTGACCCGGAGCGGCGCTACTTCCCGGCGTTCCCGGGTCCCCGGATTCCGAGGGCCCGGGTCGTCTCGGGATTGATCAGCAGGACGAGCGCCGTGACGGCCACGACGGCGAGCACGATGCCGGCCGGGATGGCCACGCCGTCGGACCGCAGCATGTTGTAGGCCACCGGCAGCGCCATGAGCTGTGTGATCACGGCGGGACCGCGGCTCCAGCTCCGCCGGGCGAACAGTCCCCGCGCGGCGAGCAGCGGCAGCAGCGCGAGCGCGATCAGCGTCACCCCGCCGGTGACGGCCTGCTGCCGGTCGTCCGGTTCGCCCGTGATGCCGAGAACCAGCATCCACACCCCGCCGGCCACCAGCGCCAGCCCCTCCAGGGCGGCCAGCGCCGCGGCGTAGCTCAGCCGGCGTGGGCGGGGGCCGGTGGTCGTGGCGTCCGGGGCGGTCGTGGAGGTCTGCTCACTGCTCACCCCAGAAGGGTAGCCCTCGTCGTGCGCGCCTCCCGTGCCGAGGTTCACGCCCCCGGGCCCCGCCCTCCGCCACCGTCCCGGTCTGGACAGGTACCGCTCAGTAGGTACCCTGCACGTCATGCGCGCACTTCTCGTGATCAACCCGGCGGCCACCACCACCAGTGCGCGCACGCGCGATGTGCTGATCCACGCCCTCGCCAGCGAGATGAAGCTGGAGGCGGTCACCACCGAGTACCGCGGGCACGCGCGCGACCTCGGCCGGCAGGCCGCGGAGAGCGAGGACATAGACCTGGTGGTGGCCCTCGGCGGCGACGGCACGGTCAACGAGGTGGTCAACGGGCTGCTGCACGCGGGCCCCGACCCGGAGCACCTGCCCGGCCTCGCCGTGGTCCCCGGCGGCTCCACCAACGTCTTCGCCCGCGCGCTGGGTCTTCCCAACCAGCCCGTGGAGGCAACCGGCGTCCTGCTGGACGCGCTGCGCGAGGGCCGCGAGCGCACCGTCGGCCTGGGGCTGACCTCGGGCACGCCGGGTTCGGAGGACGAGGCCGTGCCGGCCCGCTGGTTCACCTTCAACGCCGGACTGGGCTTCGACGCCGGAGTGGTCGGCCGGGTGGAGCAGCACCGGGAGCGCGGCAGGAAGTCCACCCACGCGCTGTACATGCGACAGGTCGTCCGTCAACTGCTCGGGGAGCCGCACCGCAGGCGCGGGATGATCACCCTGGAACACCCGGACGAGGAGCCGGTCAGGGATCTGGTGCTCTCCATAGTGTCGAACACCTCACCGTGGACGTTTCTCGGCAATCGCCCGATCTACGCGTCACCTAAGGCCTCGTTCGATACGGGCCTCGATCTCTTCGGTCTGAGCCGGATGTCGACCGCCGCGGTTGCCCGGTATGGCACCCAGTTGCTCACTTCGTCCCCGGAGCGCGGACCCCGTGGCAGGCATGCCGTCTCCCGGCACGATCTGACCCGCTTCACCTTGCATTCGAAGGTGCCGCTCCCCCTCCAGATGGACGGTGACCACCTGGGGCTGCGAACCAGCGTGACGTTCACAGGCGTACGCCGTGCACTGCGTGTGATTGTGTGAGCAGAAAGGGCCAAAGTCCTTTCACTCGAACGTTTAGGCCAGGGTCCACCCCATGGAAGTACGGCTGTGACCTAGTCGACACCGAAGAATCAAAAAAAACTTTTCGGAAGGGGTTGTATCCGCCGCCGAGGTTTGCGAGTCTCTACATGGCGATCGGGACGGCCCGCAACACCGGCCTCAACAGATCACCGGAACCCCTCTTCAAACCCAAGGACCACACCAGGGAACCTGGCAGTCGGCCCTTCCCTTGTTGAGGGATTCGTGAAAGCGTTCACATTCACAAGCACATGCAAGTCATACCAAGGAGAGGTAGCAGCCATGGACTGGCGTCACAACGCCGTTTGCCGCGAGGAAGACCCCGAGCTCTTCTTCCCCATCGGCAACACCGGTCCCGCGCTGCTGCAGATCGAGGAAGCCAAGGCCGTCTGCCGTCGCTGCCCGGTGATCGAGCAGTGCCTGCAGTGGGCGCTCGAGTCCGGTCAGGACTCCGGCGTCTGGGGTGGTCTCAGCGAGGACGAGCGTCGCGCGATGAAGCGCCGCGCCGCCCGCAACCGGGCCCGTCAGGCCTCCGCCTGACACCCTGCCCCTGCTGCTGACAGCCTGAGCTTGGCGGCGCGTGCACCGCGCACGCATCTCCCGCCCCGAGCCGCAGCGCGCGATTCCCCCCGAGCACACTCGCTCGCGCGGAGGAACCGAAGCAACGAGCATCAGCCCCGGACCGCATCCCGGTCCGGGGCCTTTTGCTGTCCCGCTGCGCTTCCGCCGTTCCGCGCGTCCGGCTAACTGTCCGACTGCACCGGGATGTCCAGGATCACCCTGGTCCCCCGCTCCGGGGCCGGCACCATGTCGAAGGTGCCGCCCAACTCGCCCTCCACCAGGGTCCGCACGATCTGCAGCCCGAGGTTGCCCGCGGTGTGCGGGTCGAAGCCGGCGGGCAGACCCACGCCGTCGTCCTGCACGGTGACCAGCAGACGGGTCTCCTTGGTACTGCCGCCCCGGACCGCGGAGACCTCGACCGTGCCGGTCTCGCCCTCGCGAAAGCCGTGTTCCAGGGCGTTCTGCAGCACTTCGGTCAGCACCATCGACAGCGGAGTGGCGACCTCGGCGTCGAGTATCCCGAAGCGGCCGGAGCGGTGGCCGGTCACCTTGCCCGGGGAGATCTCGGCGACCATCGCGAGGACGCGGTCGGCGATCTCGTCGAACTCCACCCGCTCGTCCAGGTTCTGAGACAGCGTCTCGTGCACGATCGCGATGGAGCCGACCCGGCGCACCGCCTCCTCCAGCGCCGCACGGCCGCGCTCGGACCCGATACGGCGGGCCTGGAGCCGCAGCAGCGCCGCCACCGTCTGGAGGTTGTTCTTCACCCGGTGGTGGATCTCCCGGATGGTGGCGTCCTTGGTGATCAACTCGCGTTCGCGGCGGCGGAGTTCGGTGACGTCGCGGAGCAGGACCAGGGAGCCGATACGGGTGCCCTTGGGCTTGAGCGGGATCGCCCGGAACTGGATCACCCCGTCGTTCGCCTCGATCTCGAACTCGCGCGGCGCCCAGCCGCTGGCCACCTTGGCCAGCGCCTCGTCCACCGGCCCACGGGAGGGGGCAAGTTCGGCGGTGGTCCGGCCGAGGTGATGTCCCACCAGGTCGGCGGCGAGCCCCATGCGGTGGTACGCCGACAGGGCGTTCGGGGAGGCGTACTGCACGATGCCGTCGGCGTCGACCCGGATCAGCCCGTCGCCGGCGCGCGGCGAGGCGTCCATCTCGAGCTGCTGGTTCGCGAACGGGAAGGATCCGGCCGCGATCATCTGCGCCAGGTCGGAGGCGCTCTGGAGGTAGGTGAGCTCCAGCCTGCTCGGGGTGCGCACGGTAAGGAGGTTGGTGTTGCGCGCGATCACCCCGAGGACGCGCCCCTCGCGCCGCACGGGGATGGACTCCACCCGGACGGGGACCTCCTCGCGCCACTCCGGGTCCCCCTCGCGCACGATCCGGCCCTCGTCCAGGGCGGCGTCGAGCATGGGCCGGCGCCCGCGCGGGACGAGGTGGCCGACCATGTCGTCCTGGTACGAGGTCGGGCCGGTGTTCGGCCGCATCTGGGCGACGGAGACATAGCGGGTGCCGTCACGGGTGGGGACCCACAGGACCAGGTCGGCGAAGGACAGGTCGGAGAGCAGCTGCCACTCCGAGACCAGCAGGTGGAGCCACTCGAGATCGGTGTCGTCGAGGGCGGTGTGCTGGCGTACGAGTTCGTTCATGGAGGGCACGTCAGCGAGCGTACCCGGCGGTCCGCGGGGCCCCGAAACACCCGCGGGCCGCGGCGCCTGAGAGGGACCCTCAACCCTCCCGGCACCGCAGCCCGGAGCAATATCGGCCGTGGGGTGTGCGGTCCCGGTCGGCCGAGGGACGAGGAGCCGGGGCAGTCAGGGCAGAGAGCTCCGGTTCCTCGGTTCCGCCTTCCTGTGCGGGGAAGGCAGGCTTGTGTCGTGTCCTGCTACGCCATTGTGGACTAGACCACTGTCCGTGTAAATGCGTGGAACACCGTTGGTTTCTGTCGCTTCGCGGTCCGCCGTCGCACCGCCGCCCGTGCGGGCGCGCGCGGGCGTTCCGTCAGGCAGCCTAACCCGCCCGCTTCCCGTGCGGGGCCGGTCGTGCGCGGCAATTTCGGGGAGCGGCCCCGGCGCCCGCTCTGTTAGATTGAGATTGGTCTAAACCACATTGCGCCACACCCGGACCCGCGTCCCTCGGGTCCCCGTCCCAGTCGAGTTCCCTGAAGATCGGCAGGCCCACCGTGGAAGTTGTCATCGTTGCGGACGCCAAGGCGGGCGGCGAGCTCATCGCCGATGCCATGGCCGCGCTCCTGCGGCGCAAGCCCGACGCGCTGCTGGGGGTGGCGACCGGTTCGACCCCGCTGCCCGTCTACCAGGCACTGGCGGCCGGGGTGAGCTCCGGAGCGGTGGACGCCTCCAAGGCCCGGATCGCCCAGCTCGACGAGTACGTGGGACTGCCCGCCGACCACCCCGAGTCCTACAGTTCCGTGCTCCGGCGCGAGGTGCTGGAGCCGCTCGGCATCGGGATGGACGCCTTCATGGGCCCGGACGGCACCGCCGAGGACGTGCAGGGCGCCTGCGAGGCGTACGACCGGGAGCTCGCCGAGGCCGGCGGCGTGGACCTCCAGCTGCTCGGCATCGGCACGGACGGGCACATCGGGTTCAACGAGCCGTGCTCCTCGCTCGCCTCGCGCACCCGCATCAAGACCCTGACCGAGCAGACCCGGGTGGACAACGCGCGCTTCTTCGACGGCGACATCGGCCAGGTCCCGCACCACGTCATCACCCAGGGCATCGGCACCATCCTGGAGGCACGCCACCTGGTGCTGCTCGCCACCGGCGAGGGCAAGGCGGACGCGGTCGCCGCGACCGTCGAGGGACCGGTGGCGGCGGTGTGCCCGGCCTCCGCGCTCCAGCTGCACCCGCACGCCACGGTGGTCGTCGACGAGGCCGCCGCCTCCAAGCTGAAGCTCGCCGACTACTTCCGGCACACCTACGCGAACAAGCCGGACTGGCAGGGCATCTGAGCACGCGTTCCGGGGGCGGGCGGCGGTGACGGCCGACCTGCCGTGGACTAGACCAGCCTCGGTCGCAGGGGTATACAAAGGGGATCACGGAGCGTGCGGGGCACACCCCCGCCCCGAGCCGTGCCACGATGTCAGCCGTGGCCGATGGGGATGTCGGTCGTTCGTCACCCGGAGCCGGGAAGGCAGAGCATGAGCACCGACGTCAGCAGTGCGGCGAACGAGGGCGGTACCGCGGTCCGTACGGCGCGTGTGCCCAAGTACTACCGGCTGAAGAAGCACCTGCTCGACATGACCGAGACGGCGCCGCCCGGCACCCCGGTCCCGCCCGAACGCACCCTGGCCGCCGAGTTCGACACCTCGCGCACCACCGTGCGCCAGGCGCTCCAGGAGCTGGTGGTCGAGGGGCGTCTGGAGCGCATCCAGGGCAAGGGCACCTTCGTCGCCAAGCCCAAGGTGTCCCAGGCGCTCCAGCTCACCTCGTACACCGAGGACATGCGCGCCCAGGGGCTGGAGCCGACCTCCCAGCTGCTGGACCTCGGGTACATCACCGCCGACGACCGGCTCGCCGGGCTGCTGGACATCACCCCCGGCGGACGGGTGCTGCGCATCGAGCGGCTCCGCATGGCCAACGGTGAGCCGATGGCCATCGAGACCACCCATCTGAGCGCGAAGCGCTTCCCCGCGCTGCGCCGCAGCCTGACGAAGTACACCTCCCTCTACACCGCCCTCGCCGAGGTGTACGACGTCCGTCTCGCGGAGGCCGAGGAGACCATCGAGACGTCCCTGGCGACCCCGCGCGAGGCCGGCCTGCTCGGCACCGACGTCGGTCTGCCGATGCTGATGCTGTCCCGGCACTCGCGGGACCGTGACGGACAGCCGGTGGAGTGGGTGCGGTCGGTGTACCGCGGTGACCGGTACAAGTTCGTCGCGCGTCTGAAGCGCCCCCAGGACTGAACCGGGCCCGGCACGGCCGGTCCGCGCCCGGACCCGGCCCGCAAAACCCGACGAAGCGGGCGGTTGACAGGAATTTCGTTGCTGTTGCCTCTCGGTTGGGCGGCGCCTGGGTACCGCTGTCCGGACGAGGGGTTACGACCGCGCCGCGCCCTGACCTAGATTTCCTGCGCATTACCGCCGGTGATCAGTGAGGGGACGGGAGCCGTCAGATGTCACAAGCCCCAGAAACCAGAGAAGGGCCGGTGGTGACGCCCGTGCGCGTCGTCATCGCCCTCTGTCTCGTCGCACCGTTCGTGGCCATGCTGTGGGTCGGGTCCTACGCCAAGACCGACCCGGTGTTCATCGGCATCCCGTTCTTCTACTGGTACCAGATGCTGTGGGTGCTGCTGTCCACCGCGCTGACCATGATCGCGTACAAGCTGTGGCAGCGTGACCAGCGCGCCCGCTCCGCCGCGAAGGGCGGTGCGTCGCAGTGAACGACGGCGTGAACGGCGTGGCACTCGCCGTCTTCATCTTCTTCTTCCTGCTGGTCACGGCGATGGGCTTCATGGCCTCGCGGTGGCGCAAGGCCGAGAACGAGCACAGCCTCGACGAGTGGGGTCTGGGCGGGCGGTCCTTCGGGACCTGGGTCACCTGGTTCCTGCTGGGCGGCGACCTGTACACCGCGTACACCTTCGTGGCCGTGCCGGCGGCGATCTACGCGGCGGGCGCGGCGGGCTTCTTCGCGGTGCCGTACACGATCCTGGTGTACCCGCTGATCTTCACCTTCCTGCCCCGGCTCTGGTCGGTGTCGCACAAGCACGGCTATGTGACGACGTCGGACTTCGTGCGCGGCCGGTTCGGCTCGAAGGGGCTGTCGCTGGCCGTCGCGGTCACCGGCATCCTGGCTACGATGCCGTACATCGCGCTCCAGCTGGTCGGCATCCAGGCGGTGCTGGACGTGATGGGCGTCGGCGGCGGCGAGGACACCAACTGGTTCATCAAGGACCTGCCGCTGCTGATCGCCTTCGGTGTGCTGGCGGCGTACACGTACTCGTCCGGTCTGCGGGCCCCCGCGCTGATCGCATTCGTCAAGGACACGCTGATCTACCTGGTGATCGCGGTGGCGATCATCTACATCCCGATCAAGCTGGGCGGCTTCGACGAGATCTTCGCCAGGGCGAGCGAGGCGTACAGCGAGACCAACCCGGCCACGGGCGCGCCGCGCGGCGCGACGGTGCCGGGCGAGGCTGGCCAGTGGACGTACGCCACGCTGGCGCTCGGCTCGGCGCTCGCGCTGTTCATGTACCCGCACTCGATCACCGCGACGCTGTCCTCGCGCAGCCGTGAGGTGATCCGCCGCAACACCACGATCCTGCCGCTGTACTCGCTGATGCTGGGCCTGCTGGCGCTGCTCGGCTTCATGGCGATCGCGGCCGGGGTCAAGGTCAGCAACGGTCAGCTGGCGATCCCCCAGCTGTTCGAGAACATGTTCCCCGACTGGTTCGCGGGCGTGGCCTTCGCGGCGATCGGCATCGGCGCGCTGGTGCCGGCGGCGATCATGTCGATCGCGGCGGCGAACCTGTTCACCCGCAACATCTACAAGGACTTCCTCAAGCCGGACGCGACACCGAAGCAGGAGACCCAGGTCTCCAAGATCGTGTCCCTGCTGGTGAAGGTGGGCGCGCTGGTCTTCGTCCTGACCATGGACAAGACGGTCGCGATCAACTTCCAGCTGCTGGGCGGCATCTGGATCCTGCAGACGTTCCCGGCGCTGGTGGGCGGCCTGTTCACCCGCTGGTTCCACCGCTGGGCGCTGATCGGCGGCTGGGCGGTCGGCATGGTCTACGGCACGGTCGCCGCGTACGGGGTGGCCTCGCCCACCCAGAAGCACTTCGGCGGGTCGTCGAAGGAGATCCCGGGCATCGGCGAGATCGGCTACATCGGTCTCACCGCCTTCGTGATCAACGTCCTGGTCACGGTCGTGCTGACCTTCGTGATGCGGGCCGTGAAGGCGCCCGACGGCGTCGACGAGACCAAGCCGCAGGACTACACGGCGGACGCGGGCGACCCCGGTGTCCAGGTGGAGCTCCCGCCGGCCACGGCGGGCAGCTCGCACTGACGCCGTACGCACCAAGCAGCGGGCCGCCGGAGAAATCCGGCGGCCCGCTGCCGTCCCCGTCCGGCACACTCCCCCTCATGGACATCGTCATCCGGCCGGTGGAACCCGGCGAGCACGGGGAACTCGGTGAGATCACCGCGGGGGCCTACCTGCGGGACGGCCTCCTCGACTTCGGGGAGAGCGACGCGTACCTCGGTGAGCTGAGGGACGTGGCGAAACGGGCGGCCGCCGCCGAGGTGCTGGTCGCCGTGGAGAACGGCGCGCTGCTGGGCGGCGTCACCTTCGTGCCGGCCGGCGGGCCGATGGCCGACATAGCGGGGCCGGGTGAGGCGGAGATCCGGATGCTCGCGGTGGCCCGCGCGGCCCGGGGCCGCGGTGCCGGGGAGGCCCTGGTGCGCGCCTGCCTCGGCCGGGCGCGGTCCGTCGAGGGCTGTGTCCGGGTCGTGCTGTCGACGCAGCGCACCATGCGCTCGGCCCACCGCCTCTACGAACGGCTGGGTTTCACCCGCAGCCCGGAGCGCGACTGGAACCCCCTGCCGGAGCTGGACGACATCACTCTGCTCACTTATGAGTTGACGCTCTGACACGTCCGCGACACAACATATGGGGTTGCTGGCGGCACCCGGCACAAGATGTATGCTCATGCTCGCTGTCGCCGCAGGGGAATCCGGTGTGAGTCCGGAACTGTCCCGCAACGGTGTACCCATGCCCGCGTGCATGGGCGTCAGTCCGAGGACCTGCCGACAGTGCGCCCGGCCGTCCGGTCCGGGTGTCTGACGTCCGGGCCTCGCGGAATGGGCCGGTGGACGCGAGGCCGTGTGCGCTCGTGTACTGCCCCCTGCGCTCTTCGAGGCCCCGTGCCGAGCGAGGGAGAGCCCCACGTGACCATCGCGCCAGCCGATCCGGCTTCAGCGGTCGACGTGACCCCGGAGAGCGACGGCCCCGGTGCCGCGCTGCTGCGGACCCTGACCGAGCTGACCGCCGACCTGCCCGACGCCGACCCCGGCCGGGTCGCCGCCGCGGCGCTGCGCGGGCGGTCGGCCCGTGCCGACGAGGCGGAGCTGCGGGAACTCGCCACCGAGGCCGCGGCCGGTCTCATCTCCGAGGACCCGGCCTACTCCCGGCTCGCCGCCCGGCTGCTGACCATCGGCATCCGCGCCGAGGCCGCCTCGCAGGGCGTCACCTCGTTCACCGGCTCCGTGGCGACCGGACACCGCGAGGGTCTGATCGCCGACCGGACCGCCGCGTTCGTCCGGCTGCACGCCGAGCGTCTCGACGCGCTGGTCGACACCCGGGCCGACGACCGCTTCGGCTACTTCGGCCTGCGGACCCTGCACAGCCGCTACCTGCTGCGCCACCCGGTCACCCGCAAGGTGGTGGAGACGCCCCAGCACTTCCTGCTGCGGGTCGCCGCCGGTCTCGCGGAGGACGACGGCGCGCGGTCGGTGGACGAGGTCGCCGCGCTGTACGGGCTGATGAGCCGCCTGGACTACCTGCCCTCCTCCCCCGCCCTGTTCAACTCCGGCACCCGGCACCCGCAGATGTCGTCCTGCTACCTCCTGGACTCCCCCCTGGACGAACTGGACTCGATCTACGACCGCTACCACCAGGTCGCCCGCCTCTCGAAGCACGCCGGCGGCATCGGCCTGTCCTACTCCCGGATCCGCGCCCGGGGTTCGCTGATCCGCGGCACCAACGGGCACTCCAACGGCATCGTCCCGTTCCTGAAGACGCTGGACGCCTCGGTCGCCGCCGTGAACCAGGGCGGCCGGCGCAAGGGCGCGGCGGCGGTCTACCTGGAGACCTGGCACGCCGACATCGAGGAGTTCCTGGAGCTGCGCGACAACACCGGCGAGGACGCCCGCCGTACGCACAACCTGAACCTCGCGCACTGGGTGCCGGACGAGTTCATGCGCCGGGTGGACGCCGACGCGCCGTGGTCGCTGTTCTCCCCGGCCGACGTGCCCGGCCTGGTCGACCTGTGGGGCGAGGAGTTCGACGCGGCGTACCGGGCCGCGGAGGCGCAGGGCCTGGCCCGCAGGACGCTTCCGGCCCGCGAGCTGTACGGCCGGATGATGCGCACCCTGGCGCAGACCGGCAACGGCTGGATGACCTTCAAGGACACCGCCAACCGCACCGCCAACCAGACCGCCGAGCCGGGCCACGTCGTCCACTCGTCCAACCTGTGCACGGAGATCCTCGAGGTCACCGACGACGGGGAGACCGCGGTCTGCAACCTGGGGTCGGTCAACCTCGGCGCGTTCGTCGACCAGGCCGCCGGCGACCTCGACTGGGAGCGGCTGGACGAGACCGTCCGCACGGCCGTCACCTTCCTCGACCGGGTCGTGGACATCAACTACTACCCGACCGAGCAGGCGGGCCGCTCCAACGCCCGCTGGCGCCCGGTGGGTCTGGGCGCGATGGGCCTGCAGGACGTCCTCTTCCGGCTGCGGCTGCCCTTCGACTCGCCCGAGGCGAAGGCCCTGTCCACCCGGATCGCGGAGCGGATCATGCTCGCCGCGTACGAGACCTCCGCGGACCTCGCCGAGCGAAGCGGTCCGCTGCCCGCCTGGGAGAAGACCCGTACGGCCCGGGGCGTGCTGCACCCCGACCACTACGACACGGAGCTCACCTGGCCGGAGCGCTGGGCGGCGCTGCGGGCGCGGATCGCGGCCGTCGGGATGCGCAACTCGCTGCTCCTCGCGATCGCGCCCACCGCCACCATCGCGTCCATCGCCGGCGTGTACGAGTGCATCGAGCCGCAGGTGTCCAACCTGTTCAAGCGCGAGACGCTGTCCGGGGAGTTCCTCCAGGTCAACTCGTATCTGGTGGAGGACCTGAAGCGGCTGGGCGTGTGGGACGCGCGCACCCGTGAGGCGCTGCGCGAGGCGGGCGGCTCGGTGCAGGACTTCGCGTGGATCCCCGAGGACGTGCGGCGGCTGTACCGCACGGCGTGGGAGATCCCGCAGCGCGGTCTGATCGACATGGCCGCCGCCCGCACCCCGTTCCTCGACCAGGCCCAGTCGCTGAACCTGTTCCTGGAGACGCCGACCATCGGGAAGCTCTCCTCGATGTACGTCCATGCCTGGAAGCAGGGCCTGAAGACCACGTACTACCTGCGTTCCCGCCCGGCGACGCGGATCGCCCGGGCCGCGGCCCGCACCACCGTCCCCGTGCAGGCCGGCCCGGACCCCGAAGCGGTCGCCTGCTCCCTGGAAAACCCCGAGTCCTGCGAGGCCTGCCAGTGAAGACCACGAAGAACCTGCTCGACCCCGGCTTCGAGCTGACTCTCCGCCCCATGCGCTACCCCGACTTCTACGAGCGCTACCGGGACGCGATCAAGAACACCTGGCACGTGGAGGAGGTCGACCTTCACTCGGACGTCGCCGACCTCGCGAAGCTCAGCCCGGAGGAGCAGCACCTGATCGGGCGGCTGGTCGCGTTCTTCGCGACGGGCGACTCGATCGTGGCGAACAACCTGGTGCTGACGCTCTACAAGCACATCAACTCCCCCGAGGCGCGGCTGTACCTGTCGCGGCAGCTGTTCGAGGAGGCCGTGCACGTCCAGTTCTATCTGACGCTCCTCGACACCTATCTGCCCGACCCGGACGACCGGGCGGCGGCCTTCGCGGCCGTGGAGAACATCCCGTCCATCCGGGAGAAGGCCGAGTTCTGCTTCCGGTGGATGGACTCGGTGGAGAAGCTCGACCGGCTGGAGACCCAGGCCGACCGCCGCCGCTTCCTGCTCAACCTGATCTGCTTCGCGGCGTGCATCGAGGGGCTGTTCTTCTACGGCGCCTTCGCCTACGTCTACTGGTTCCGCGGCCGGGGCCTGCTGCACGGTCTGGCGACCGGCACCAACTGGGTGTTCCGCGACGAGACGATGCACATGTCCTTCGCCTTCGACGTGGTCGACACCGTGCGCAAGGAGGAGCCGGAGCTGTTCGACGAGCAGCTCGGGCAGCAGGTCACCGCCATGCTGCGGGAGGCCGTCGAGGCGGAGCTGCAGTTCGCGCGGGACCTGTGCGGTGACGGGCTGCCGGGGATGAACACCGAGTCGATGCGCCAGTACCTGGAGTGCGTCGCCGACCAGCGGCTGGTGCGGCTGGGCTTCGCTCCGGTGTACGGCTCGGAGAACCCGTTCTCCTTCATGGAGCTCCAGGGCGTCCAGGAGCTGACCAACTTCTTCGAGCGCCGGCCGTCCGCGTACCAGGTCGCCGTGGAGGGCACGGTCGACCTGGACGAGGACTTCTAGGCCGGGACGGTCCCGGGGGCCGCCCCGCCGTCACGCCGCGCGAGCGGTGCGACGCGGGGCGGCCCCCTTCGCCGGACGGCCGCCGGCCGGACGCGTCGCGGCCGGCGCGTCGCCGCGTTCGGCGGCGGCGTTCGCCGCCTCGGCCCGCCGGATCTGCCGGTCGGTCCGCCGCTCGTGGGCGATGCCGATCAGGGCCGGCAGGGTCATGAACAGGAACAGGCCGATCACGGCCACCATCGCGGTCAGTGCTTCACTCTGCGTCGTATCCATGGACACCACTGTCCCGCTCTACACCCCTTACCGGGAGTGGCAGTACTGCCGCACACCCTCGACTTACTGCCAACCGCACGGCAGACTGGGGCCATGCTCCGGAATGTGGCCGCCGTCCTCCTCGACGGTGTGAACCCCTTCGAACTCGGCGTCGTCTGCGAGGTGTTCGGCGTCGACCGCAGCGACGACGGGCTGCCGGTCTACGACTTCGCCGTCGCCTCGGCCGACGGCCCCGCGGTGCGCACCATCAACGGCTTCTCCCTCCAGGTCGCCCACGGTCTGGAGCGTCTGGAGACGGCGGACCTCATCGCCGTGCCCGCCGGCGCCGCCTACACCTCCCGGGAGTTCCCGCCCGGGATGCTGGACGCCCTGCGCCGGGGCGTGGACCGGGGCGCGCGGGTGCTCAGCGTCTGCTCCGGGGTGTTCGTGCTGGCCGCCGCCGGACTTCTCGACGGGCGGCGCGCCGCCGCCCACTGGAAGCACGCGGAGGAGCTGACCAGGCAGTACCCCCATCTGACCGTGGAACCCGATGTGCTGTACGTCGACGAGGACCCGGTGATCACCTCCGCGGGCACCGCCGCCGGCATCGACGCCTGTCTGCACCTGGTGCGCAAGGAGCAGGGCCCGGAGGTGGCCAACAGGATCGCCCGCCGCATGGTGGTGCCCCCGCACCGCGACGGCGGGCAGGCCCAGTACATCGAGCGCCCGCTGCCGGTGTCCGGGGGCGACACCGTCTCCGGGGTGCTGGTGTGGATGGAGCGGCACCTCGACGAGGAGACCACCGTCGAACAGCTCGCCGCCCGCGCCCACATGTCCCCGCGCACCTTCGCCCGCCGCTTCCAGCAGGAGACCGGCACCACTCCCTACCGCTGGATCCTGCGTCAGCGGGTGCTGCTGGCCCAGCACCTGCTGGAGGCGACGGACGAGACGGTGGACGCGGTCGCGGGCCGCACCGGCTTCGGCAACGCGGCGGCGCTGCGCCACCACTTCGTGCGTGCCGTCGGCACGACCCCGCACGCCTACCGGCGCACGTTCAGGGGCCCCCAGGCCGCCTGAACGCGCGCCGCGCGGAGGGTCAGCGGGGCAGCGCCCGCAGCATCAGCCGGCGCGGCCGGAGCGTGATGCCGATCCGGGGGCGGGCATCGGAACCGGACACCTGCTCGAAGCGGTAGGCGGAGGCGACCACGGCGGTGAGCAGGGTGAGCTCGGCCATCGAGAAGTGGTCGCTGGGGCATTTGCGGTTGCCCACGCTGAACGGGCTCATCGCGTACTTGGGCACGTCCTTGACCCGCTCCGGGAGCCAGCGGTCGGGGTCGAACTCCTCGTGCCGCCCGTACGACCGGTGGTCGCGCTGGACCGCGTAGGGGCTGTAGATGAGGTCGGCCCCCCGGGGAATGCGGTAGCCGCCGAGTTCCGTTTCGGTCACCGCACGGCGCGTCAATATCCAGACGGCCGGATACAACCGCAGGGTCTCCGTGACGACATTCGCGGTGTACGTCAGCTTTCGGACGTCGTCGAATGCCACCGGCCGGTCGCCCACGACCGTTTCCACCTCGTCGCGGATCTTGCCGCCGAGTTCCGGGTGCTCGGCGAGAACCAGGAGAAGCGACATGATCGTGGCCCCGATGGTTTCGCTGCCGGGGGTGATTATGGCGATGACCTGATCATGGATCTCCTGTTCCCCGATGGGCTCGCCATTCTCGTCCTTCGCCTCCAGCAAAGCCGTCAGCAAATCGTCCGGCTTTTGACCGCTCGCTCGTCGGTCGGCGACGATCTCGTCGACCAGGAGGTGCAAATCGGCCAGCGCCCGGTTGAATTCCCGGTTGGCCGGGAGCGGCACCTTGTAGAGCGGTCCGAGAGGCACCACCATGCGCTGGTACATGCCGCTGAACAGCGTGGCGAGGTCGGCGCAGATGCGTTCGGTCCTGGCGTCCATGTAGCTGCCGCGCATGAGGCAGCGGGTGGCGACCCGGACGGCCACCCGGAAGGACTCCGCCGTGACGTCCAGCACCCGGCCGGAACGCCAGCGCTCCACGAGCGCGTACGCCTCCTCCGTCATGATCGGCCCGTAGGCGGGGATCGCCTCCAGCTTGAAGGCGGGCTGGATGGTGCGCCGCTGACGCCGGTGCAGCGGACCGTTGGCGGTGGCCACGCCCTCCTTCCCGAGCAGGCTCTCGAGGGACTCCCACAGGGGGCCGGCGATGATGTAGTCGGGGCTCAGCGCCACCGCACCGGTGAGGGCGGGGGTGGTGACGGCGTACACCGTCTTCGGTCCGAGCCTCAGCCGCACGACGTCGCCGTCGTCGCGCAGCCGGGACATGAAGGCCAGTGGATCGCGGACGAGTTTCCAGCCGTGGCCCAGGAGGGGGACGCCCCCGCCGGCCAGGGGCGGCTCGCGCAGCACGGGCGCCCCGGGCGTCTCGGGCCTCACCGACTCGGTGGTCATGACTCACCTGCCGCTTCGTTGTCGACGTACGGGGGCGTGGACCGGTCGTCCCAGCTGTCCACCCGGTACCGGCCGGACTCGTGGTGGAACCAGTAGACGGAACTGAACCAGTTCCGCATGTTGCCGACGCAGGCGCGCACGGCGGCACTCGTCTCCTTTCCTCCGACAGTGCCGTCGTCCAAGCTGTCGGCGAGGCGCAGGACGTCCTTCTCCACGTCCAGGAATTCGCTGATGCATTCCTCGACGCGACGCCTCACCTCCACGATCGCCTCTTCGAGAGTCAATTTCTCGTGTGCGATGAGGCTGATTCCGAGATTGTGCACCTCGCTGCCCGCCAGTTCTTTCGGCAGAGAGCACAGGTCGTTGTACCAGGCGGCGAATTCCTGACTGAGCAGCGCCGCCCTGCGATAAGCCGGGTTCTTTCTCACTCCGTCCGGCAGTTCGGTCCCCGCGCTCGGTTCCAGGAGATCGGTCCAGATCCAGTGCGCGAAGGTGAGACGGCGCAGTTCCAGGTATTCCTCGACGGTGGGGACGATGCCCTCCGTGCGGTTGTGGAATTCCCGGTCGTACGCCTCGATCACCCGGTGGAAGTGCCGCGCGAACCGGGCGTTCCAGGTGCTCGGCAGGAAGGCGTACAGCCTCCGCACGCTGTCCGCGAGGCCGGCGACCACCGGATCCTCGTGGTCCAGGTGGCCGACGGGGCTGTCGAGGGCTCCGTGCAGCCGGTCCTTCAGCCGCAGCCAGGCGGCGTGGCGGCCGTGCACGATGTCGCGGTCGTGCCGGTCGTCCCAGACGAAGAACCACGCGCTGTAGTCCGCTATCGCCTGCAGGACCTCGTCGGGGGCGCCAATGTAGTAGCCCGCCATAAGGTCGGTGTAGCACAGGCCGTCGGCATATTCCGCCACCTTGTCCGCCGGCATCAGCCGCTTTTCGAGCAGCCACGCCCGGGTCTTGCCCTGAAGCTTCGGCCAATACGGGTGGAGTCGCCGGGGAAAAGCCGCCTCGATCGCCGGGAGAGACAGCGCCGGTGGAACTGCGATGGTGGTCGGTGTCGATGTGGTGCCGTGTGACAAAGCATGCACGAACAAACCCCTCTCTGCCGCCAGTTGGCGCGCCCACCCCCGAGCCGGGCGCACGCCGTGCGTATCCCACACCCCCATTCAGCACCACAACTGACCGTTCTGGGAACGGATTTGCTTCTTTCACTACCTCTGGAGGCAGACAGACGAACGGCGTCCGATCGAAGAAGTGCTCGATCGGACGCCGTTCGTGCGAAGGCGGAGGGGGGTCCGGCGGACCTCCGGGGGCCGGTCAGCCGTTGGCCACCACGGGGTAGCGCGGCTCGTTCTCGGCCATCTGCCGCAGCGCGTCCTTGCGCTCCCGCTTGGACAGCCGGTCGATGTAGAGGTAGCCGTAGAGGTGGTCGGTCTCGTGCTGCAAACACCGGGCGAAGTAGCCGGTGCCGCGTACCCGGACCGGGTTGCCCTGCTCGTCCCGGCCGGTCACCTCGGCGTAGTCGGGGCGGGCCAGCGGCATGTACGCGGTGGGCACCGACAGACAGCCCTCGTTGCTGTCGTCCAGCCGGCGCTTCTCGGCGGGCAGTTCGACCAGCTCCGGGTTGCAGATCACACCGACGTGCCGCACACCCTCGTCGTCCGGGCAGTCGTAGACGAAGACCTTCTTGTCCACGCCGATCTGGTTGGCGGCCAGGCCCACGCCCTCGGCGGTGCGCTGGCTGGCGAACATGTCGGCGACCAGCTGCTGGAGTTCCTCGCCGAAGTCCGTCACGTCCTGGCACTCCTGGTGCAGCACCGGGTTGCCGACCACGGTGATCGGGCGCGAGGTGCCGCGCTCCCGCCACGCCGTCTCGCGCTCCTCGCAGCCCTCCGTGTCGATGACGTACCCCTCGCCGTCGACGGGGAGCACGCCCGCGTGCTGCTGATCGGTGTCCTGCTGAGCCATGACCGACGTGTGCCTTCCTGAATGAAACCGGGGTTGCGACCTGACAAGAGTACGGTGAGTCGCCCCCTCGGGAGCGCGGGACCGCGTCTCAGCCGGGAGCGCGGGGCCGTGCCTCAGCAGACCTCTTCAAGATCCCGCCAGTCCCGCGAGTCCGGGCTGTCCGCGACCCACCCGTCGAGCAGCCCCCGGACCAGGGAAGCGGGCGCGGCCACGCCGCACTCCCGCTCCGGCACCCACAGCTGCCCGTCCGTCCGGTGCCCGAGCGGGCCGGGATGCCCCGGCTCGCTGTGGTCGTGCGGGTCCAGATGCTCGCCCTCGCCCTCGTCGGACGGCATCCGGGACTCCGAGCACATCCGGCACAGCAGCCGTACGGAGGACGACCAGTCCTCGGCGGCGAACCCCGCGTCGGAGGCCAGCTGCTCCAGGGCGTCCCGGTCTGCCTCGGTCGCGGCCTCCAGCAGCACCACCCAGGTGGGCACCGGCGAGGGCGCCCACAACTCGATCTCGTCGAACACCGGGTAGGTGTGCCCGGCGGCGGTGCTCCGCTCCCCGTGCGGCACGCCGTCGTGCAGGACGACCTCGCCCCAGCGGCGCCCGGAGGACGGCAGCGGGATGGACAGCACCTCGATCCGGGCGGGGTCCAGCCTCCTCCCCCAGACGACCTCGGCCTCCCCCTCCGGGGACAGCCGTACGGCCGCGCTGCCCAGCTCCATGCCGAGGGGCTCGCCGGAGTCGGTGGCCGGTCCGGGCACCTTGAGCCCGTAGGCCTGCCAGGCCCGCCGGGCCAGCGGCCAGTCCTGCAGGGCGGTGGCGGCGATCCCGACGTTCCACCAGTCGGGAGCCCCGGTGTCGCGGTCGAGCAGGGCCACGGCGCGCAGGCCGGCCGCCCGCGCCTGCTCCCAGTCGTGCCGGAACTTGTGCAGCAGCGCCAGGTTGAACCAGGACTCCGACAGCCAGGGTTCCAGATCGGCGGCCCTGGTCAGGAGCGCGCCCGCGTCCTCGTACCGGCCGTCGCCGATCAGCGTGAACGCGCGGTCCGTGGCCTGCCGCCAGGAGGCGGAGGGCCGGTTCCGTCCCTTGCCGAAGATCCTCACGATTCCCGCCTGCCAGTTCCGTCGGTGGGCTGGCCGTACCTGTCCGCGCCCCCGTACACCCTCTCCTTCGCATCCAACCACGTACGGCCATGAGGGCGCTCATTACCCATGGGTTACCCAGCCTCGGGCAGGGTCAGACAGTCCCGTTCGCGGCTCCCGCCACGCTCGGCCTCCGTGTTCACGCGTCCCCTCCGTGTTCCGTGACAGGACCCGGGCCAGCGCCTCGACCACCTCCGGCGCGTACTCGCCGGCGGTGCCCAGGCGCAGTTCCTCCAACGCGGTCAGCGGCCCGCCGGGCCCTCCTTCCCGGGACTTCTCCTCATACGCGTTGACCACCCGGACGATACGTGCGGCGAGCGGCTGCTCCCGGTGCGGGTCGGCCTGGCGTTCGACGATCGCCGCCACGCGCGGGTCCACCCCGGTCTGGCGCACCACGGCGCCGCCGAGCAGCGCGATCCGCCGCTGTTCGGCGGCCGGCAGGACGGCGGTGGCGCCCGCGGGGACCGGGTCGACGAGGCTGAGCTGGCCGATGTCGTGCATGAGGGCGGCGTACTCGAGCACGGTCAGCTCGGGCTCGGTCAGCCCGAGGTCGCGGCCCACCGCCTGGCCGAGGGCGGCGACCCGGTGGGCGTGCCCGGCCGGGGTGTATCCGGCGATCTCGGTGGCCCGCGCCAGGGAGGCGATGGTCTGCCGGTAGGTGGCGCGGACCGCCTCGTACCGGCGGTAGGACAGCTGTGCGAGCAGCAGGGGCACGGAGAAGACGGGCAGCGCCCACAGCCCGACGACCGCGACGCCGAGGGCCGTCACCGCGCCGGTGGCGATGACGGCGGCGCCGATGCCGGGCAGGGCCCGCAGTTCGTCGCGGAGCGCCGGCAGGAAGGGCCATCCGGTGCGGGAGTGGGCCAGCGCGGCGGCGAGCACGGCGTCGCAGAGCGCGGTGAGGGAGAGCAGCGCGAGCAGCAGCAGCGCGTGGGCGGACCCGCTCCAGCCGTCGAAGGCGCCCTGGCTGTACAGGGGCTGGAAGCACACGGCGACGAAGCCGACGGTGAGCACCCGGCGGGCCGACGGGTCGAGGGCGGGGCCGGCGCCGCGCACGACGTGCGGCACGCTGCCGAGCAGGGACGCGGCGAGCACCACGGTGACGACCTGGGCGGCCCCGTGGTGCGTGGGCCGCCCCGCGGCCTCGCCGAGCAGCGCGTAGGCCAGCGAGCCCGCGGCGGCGAGCGGCGCGGCCTCCCTGATCCGGGTCCCGCTGCGGCGGGTGAGCTCGCCGACGGCGACGAGCACCCCGAAGGCGAGGGCGGCGCCGCGTTCCTCGACGCCGCTGTACAGGGTGGCGCCCAGGCAGCCGGCGGCCAGGACGGCGGCGCACAGGAGCACCACGGTGTGCAGCCGGGGCCTCACCGTCGCGCCCCGGGCCGGTCGGTGACGGGTCCGGCGGGCTCCGTCACGGCGGCGGGCGGCCGGTGGCCGTCGGCGTCCGGCCGCACGTCGTCGGCGGTCACCGCGGGACGCCAGCCGGACCGTCCGATCGCGCGGACCAGCGCGGCCACCATCCGCGGGTCGAAGTGGGCTCCCGCGCACCGCCGGAGTTCCTCCAGCGCCACGGGCACGGGCCGCGCCCTGCTGTAGGAGCGGGTGGAGGTCATCGCGTCGAAGGCGTCGGCCACCGCGACGACCCTTGCGGACTCCGGGATCTGACTGCCCGCCAGCCCGTAGGGGTAGCCGCTGCCGTCCAGCCGTTCGTGGTGGTGCAGCACCGCCGCGCGGGCCTCGCCGAGGAAGGAGATGCCCCGCACCATCTCGTGCCCGTACTCGGGGTGCAGTTCGATCACCCGGCGCTCCTCGGGGGTCAGCGGACCGTTCTTGGTGAGCAGCCGGGTGGGCACGCCGAGTTTGCCGACGTCGTGCAGGATGCCCGCGAAGCGCAGCACCTCGACCCGGTCGTCGTCGAGACCGAGCTCCCGCGCGATCATCATGGACGCCTGTCCGACGCGTTCGCTGTGCCCGCGGGTGTAGCCGTCCTTGATGTCGACGGCCTGGACGAGCGCGCGGATCGTCGCCTGGTGGGCGGCCCGCTCCCGGTGGTACTGGGCGAACGCCCACCAGGACACGCCCATCGGCAGCAGCACCAGCAGCGCGGCCACCGGGCCGTACGGGCTGCGCCAGAGCAGGGCCATCATGAGGCCGGCGAGGCCGTGCACGGTGAGGGGTACCAGCGACCGGAGGAACAGCTGCCACCAGGCGGCGGTGGCCGACGTCCGCCCGCCGCGCGGGAGCACGCCTGCCGTGAGCGCCAGGATGCCGCCGTCCAGCAGGGTGAGCACCAGGCAGAACACCAGCACCGCGGCCCCGGCCGTGCCGAGCGCGCCGGGGACGTCGCAGTCCGCGACCGCCTCCCGGCCGCCCACCGCCAGGTGGACCCGGCTCGCGGCCCACACCGCGAGCACCAGCCGGCCGGTCCGCCAGAGCCGGCGCACCAGGTACGGGCGCTGCTCCACGGGCAGCGGCAGCGCCCCGGCCAGCGCGACCAGCGCCGCGCCGGACGGGGGGAGGAGGAAGGCCCCGGCGAGCAGGACGGGGTAGGAGGCTCCGCCCGGGTGCGGGGTGGCGACCGGACGCGACCGGGCCAGGCGCTCGCAGCCGGCGTACAGCGCGGCGAGCGGGACGACCGGCCACCAGGGGACCCCGGTGGCCGGGGAGGACGACAGGAGGCCCGGTGGCGGGACCAGACAGACCAGGGCCGTCAGGGTGACACAGACGACGTAGACGCGAGCCCGTGCCGGTAACGCCTCCATGAGCCCCTCCCCCGCCCGTGCCCGCCGTGCCGCACACCAGGCTCCGGAGCCTAGGACGGGGGGAGGTGCCTCCACGGGCCGATAACCCGCGGATTAGCACGTTCGAGTGACACTGAGGCCGGGGAACGGCGAGGTGTCAGGACTCCTGCGGTGTGGCCGGGGAGGCCGTGACGTCCTGGTCGGGCACGGCCTGCCCGGAGCGGATCAGATCGATCCGGCCCATCACCTTGGAGCGCAGGTCGCCGGGCACGTCGTCCTGCCCGCAGCACCGCTTGACCAGCTTCTTCACCGCCTGCTCGAGCCCGTACTTCTCCAGGCAGGGCGAGCATTCCTCGAAGTGGTGCTCGAACTTCACGCAGTCCGAATCCGGCATCTCGCGGTCGAGGAACTCGTAGAGGTGATCGAGGATCTCACCGCAATCGGTTTCGTGCGGCTCTCCGCAGCTCATGACCCCGAGCCTTTCGCTTCGTTCGACTCTCCGGCGCCGGCCGGGACCAGTCCGCGCTCGCGGGCGTAGTCCTCCAGCATGTTGCGCAGCTGACGGCGCCCCCGGTGCAGACGGGACATCACCGTGCCGATGGGTGTCCCCATGATGTCGGCGATCTCCTTGTACGCAAAGCCCTCGACGTCCGCGAGATACACCGCGATGCGGAACTCCTCCGGGATCGCCTGGAGGGCTTCCTTGACGTCCGAGTCGGGCAGGTGGTCCAGCGCCTGCGACTCCGCGGAGCGCAGACCGGTGGACATGTGCGACTCGGCACGCGCGAGCTGCCAGTCCTCGATCTCCTCGGCCGCGCTGCGCTGGGGCTCGCGCTGCTTCTTGCGGTAGGAGTTGATGAACGTGTTGGTGAGGATCCGGTACAGCCACGCCTTGAGGTTGGTGCCTTCGCGGAACTGGTGGAAGGACGCGTACGCCTTGGCGTAGGTCTCCTGGACCAGGTCCTCCGCGTCGGCCGGGTTGCGCGTCATGCGCAGCGCGGCCGAGTACATCTGGTCGAGGAACTCGAGCGCGTCCCGCTCGAAGCGCGCGCTGCGCTCCGCGGTCGACTCCGTGCCCGTGCCGCCCCGGCCCTCGGGCTGCTCCGCCTGGCCGTGTTCGGTCCCTGCGTCGGTACCGGGAACCGGACCCACCTCCTCCAGTGTTGTCGTGCGACCGTGACCGGTCCCACCCGAATCGGAGGATAGACGACGATCCGGTCCGCCCGCCGCCCGAACAGGGGCGGTCGTGGCCGCGTGCAGCACCGTCCAGTCGAGGTCGGCGCGGGCGCCGCGGGTCGAATCAGACACTGCCGGGCGCAGCCCGTCCACGAAATGGGGGCGGGAGGCGGGTGGGCAGGTGGTCGAACCCATGGGGCGGACTTCCTCTCCTACGACGGCCATGCCGTTCACCGGCACATACGTCCCTCCCAACAGCGGGAGCCGCCCGGGCATTCCCGGGCCTCAGCCGAGCGTGCCGGTCCACCGCACGACGGCGGCGGTGACGACGGAAACGGCCTCCTCCTGTGTGATGTCCGCCCGTTTGGGGACGGCGAAGCCGTGATCGCCGTGCGGCACCTCGACCAGTTCGTAGTCGCCCTCCGGGAACTCCCCGGGCCTGCCGAACGGGTCGTTGCCGCCCTGCACGACGAGCGTGGGCACCCCGGCGCCGAGCAGTTCGTCCGCGCGGGACTTCTCCGGCCGGCCCGGCGGGTGCAGCGGGAAGCTCAGGGCGAGCACCGCGCGGGCGCCGAGTTCCGTGGCGGTGCGGCAGGCGACGCGGGCTCCGGCGCTGCGCCCTCCCGAGACCACCGGCAGGCCCGGCTCCGCCAGGGCGGGCCAGATGCCGCGCCAGCCGGTGTCCAGGGTCTTCGGGGCGGGTGCCACCTTCTTGCCCGCCACCCGCCAGGGCTGCTCGACGAGGGCGACGGTCACGCCGTGCGCGGGCAGCCCGGCGGCGAGCGCCCTGAGGTCCCGGGCCTCGATGCCGCCGCCCGCGCCGTGGCTCACCGCGAGGACTAGGCGGGCCCGCCCTCGCGCGCGGTGCCAGGTGATGCGGGCGGGGCCGGCCTCCGTGGCGACGGTCTCGGTCGTGTCCGGGGCGTGAGTGGTGTGGGGGGTCACGTCAGAAGAGTGTGCCCTCTTCCGGCGCGGCCAGCTCCTTCAGCAGCTCCGGACCGTTGTTGCGGACGTTGCTGACCGCCGTGCCGACCGGGTAGGCGCGCATCAGCCCGGAGGGCGGCGGGGCGAGCAGTTCGCGCAGTTCGCCGACGTCGGTGCGGGCGGGGTCCAGCCAGGCGTCCCAGCGGTCCGGGGTGAGCATCAGCGGCATCCGCGGGTGGATCTCGGCGAGCGCGTGCGGTCCGTCCGCCGGGGAGACGGCGAGCGGGTCGCTCTCCGCCTCGGTGGTGATGACGGAGCACGTCACCCACCACGCCTGGGGGTGGTCGTCCGGCAGCGTCCTGTCCCGCCAGAACTCGTAGAGCCCGGCCATGGCGAACACCGAGCCGTCGGCGGGCGTCACGAAGTACGGCTGCTTGCGGGGCCGCTTCTTCCTGCCCTCGACCTCCAGGTCCCGCTCCTCCTTGCCGGTGACCCACTCGTAGTAGCCGTCGGCGGGCAGGATGCAGCGCCGGGAGGAGAAGGCCCGGCGGTAGGACGGCTTCTCGTGGACGGTCTCCGCGCGGGCGTTGATCATCCGGGCGCCGCCCTCGGGCGTCTTGGACCAGGAGGGCACCAGACCCCACTTCAGCTTGCGCAGCTGCCGAACCGGGCGCGGGTCCGCCACGTCCTTGAGGACACGGTCGAGTACGGCGAGGACCTCCTTGGTCGGCGCCACGTTGTAGTCGGGCTCCAGGGTCTCTTCCGGCTCCCACTTCTCGATCCCGAAGATTCCCGCGAGATCCTCGGGCCTGCGACTCGCTGCATACCGTCCGCACATACGTGCAACACTGCCAGACTCCGCACGCGCAGAGGGAGCAATCGGAAGCACATGGAAAGCATGGTCAGCACCGTCGCCGCCGCCTCACTCGCCTCCCTCTGGGACGAGGTCTCCGGCACCCAGCCCGACCCCGACACCTGGGTGGTGTTCGCCACTCTGGCCGCCGCGGCCGCCGTCGTGGTGCCGCAGGGGCTGTGGCGGCTCTCCCGCAACGCCGTCACCATCGCCCACGAGGGCGGGCACGGTCTGGTGGCGCTGCTCACCGGCCGCACGCTGACGGGGATACGCCTGCACTCGGACACCAGCGGCCTGACCGTCAGCCGCGGCAAACCGCACGGCATCGGCATGATCCTCACCGCCGCCGCCGGCTACACCGCGCCCCCGCTGCTGGGCCTGGGCGGCGCCGCGCTGCTCGGCGCGGGCCGCATCACGCTGCTGCTGTGGCTGGCCACGGCGCTCCTCGTGGCGATGCTGGTGATGATCCGCAACGCCTACGGGGCGATGTCGGTGCTCGTCACCGGCGGCACGTTCGTGCTGGTGTCGTGGCTGGCCGGACCCCAGGTGCAGGCGGCGTTCGCGTACGCCGTGGTGTGGTTCCTGCTCCTGGGCGGGGTGCGTCCGGCCTTCGAGCTGCAGGCCAAGCGCTCCCGCGGCGGGGCGGGCGACTCCGACGCGGACCAGCTGTCGAGGCTGACGCACGTACCGGCGGGCCTGTGGCTGTTCCTGTTCCACGCGGTGTCCCTGTGTGCGCTGCTGGGCGGCGGCAGGTGGCTGCTGGGCCTGTGAGCACCCCCGGCCGGGGCACTCCGCAAAGCGCGGGGCCGTGCCGGTGCCCGGCTGCGCCGCGCGGGCACGACCAGCCGGAACGGACCCGCGGCCGACAGCCGGTCCGCACAGCCCCCTCCTTATAGAGTGGGCCCCATGGCCCGAAACCCCGCAGACACCGCCCTCTGGCCCGCCCCGCACGCGAGCGGAGCCGTCGACGCGACGGTCCACGTGCCCGGGTCCAAGTCGGTCACCAACCGCGCTCTCGTCCTCGCCGCCCTCGCCTCTGAGCCGGGCTGGCTGCGCCGCCCGCTGCGCTCCCGCGACACCCTGCTGATGGCGGGCGCGCTGCGCGCGATGGGCGTCGAGATCGAGGAGGGCGTGGGCCCCGACGGCACCGGCGAGGCCTGGCGGGTGCTCCCCACGGGCCTGCACGGCCCGGCCACCGTCGACGTCGGAAACGCCGGCACGGTGATGCGGTTCCTGCCCCCGGTCGCCACGCTGGCCGACGGCCCCGTCCGCTTCGACGGCGACCCGCGTTCCTACGAGCGTCCGCTGAACGGCGTCATCGACGCGCTGCGCCGGCTGGGCGCCCGCATCGACGACGAGGAGCGGGGCGCGCTGCCGATGACCGTGCACGGCGGGGGCGCCCTCGACGGCGGCACCGTGGAGGTCGACGCGTCCTCGTCCTCGCAGTTCGTCAGCGCGCTGCTGCTGTCCGCGCCGCGCTTCAACCAGGGCGTCGAGGTCCGCCACACCGGCGCGACGCTGCCGTCCATGCCGCACATCCGGATGACCGTCGACATGCTCCGCGCGGTGGGCGCCCAGGTCGACACCCCCGAGTCGGGCGGCGAGCCGAACGTCTGGCGGGTCACCCCGGGCGCCCTGCTGGGCCGGGACCTGACCGTCGAGCCCGACCTGTCCAACGCCCAGCCGTTCCTGGCGGCCGCGCTGGTGACCGGCGGCAGGGTCGTCGTCCCGGACTGGCCGGCCCACACCACCCAGCCCGGCGACCGGCTGCGGGAGATCTTCACCGAGATGGGCGGTTCCTGCGAGCTGACCGAGTCGGGACTCGTGTTCACCGGCTCCGGCTCGATCCACGGCGTCGACGTGGACCTCGGCGAGGTCGGCGAGCTCACGCCGGGCATCGCGGCCGTCGCGGCGCTCGCGGACTCCCCGTCCACCCTGCGGGGCGTGGCCCATCTGCGGCTGCACGAAACGGACCGGCTCGCCGCGCTGACCAAGGAGATCAACGAACTGGGCGGCGACGTCACCGAGACCGCGGACGGTCTGCACATCCGCCCGCGCCGACTGCACGGCGGGATCTTCCACACCTACGAGGACCACCGCATGGCCACCGCGGGCGCGATCATCGGCCTCGCGGTCGAGGGCGTGCAGATCGAGAACGTGGCGACCACGGCGAAGACCCTGCCGGACTTCCCCGATCTGTGGACCGGGATGCTCGGGGCGTAGGGGTTCACGATGCGCCGCTACGGCAAGCACACCGACGAGGACGACATCCGCTCCCGCCCCAACCGCAGGGGCAACCGGCCGCGCACCCACATCCGGCCCAAGCACGAGGACGCCGCCCAGGGCCTGGTCCTCACCGTGGACCGGGGCCGGCTGACCTGCCTCGTCGAGGACCGGGTGGTGCTGGCGATGAAGGCCCGTGAGCTGGGCCGCAAGGCGGCGGTGGTCGGTGACCGGGTGGCGCTGGTGGGCGACCTGTCCGGCAGGAAGGACACGCTCGCGCGGATCGTGCGGATCGAGGAGCGCGCGTCGGTGCTGCGCCGGACCGCGGACGACGACGACCCCTACGAGCGGGTCGTCGTCGCCAACGCCGACCAGCTCGCCGTCGTCACCGCCCTCGCCGATCCCGAACCCAGGCCCCGGCTGATCGACCGCTGTCTGGTCGCGGCGTACGACGGCGGTCTGGAGCCGCTGCTGGTGCTGACCAAGTCCGACCTCGCGCCGCCCGACAAGCTGCTGGAGCTCTACGGCGACCTCGACATCCCCTACGTGGTGACCAGCCGCGCGGAACTGGAGAGCGGCGAGGCTGCGGACCGGGTGCGGGAGCAGCTGGACGGCCGGATCACCGCGTTCGTGGGGCACTCCGGGGTCGGCAAGACGACGCTGGTGAACGCGCTGGTGCCGGAGGAACGGCGGCGTTCGACCGGGCACGTCAACGCGGTGACCGGGCGGGGGCGGCACACGACGACGTCCGCGCTGGCGCTGCCGCTGTCGGGTGCGGAGGGCTGGGTGATCGACACGCCGGGCGTGCGGTCCTTCGGGCTCGCCCACGTCGACCCGTCCCGGGTCATCCACGCCTTCCCCGATCTGGAGCCGGGCACCGAGGGCTGTCCCCGCGCGTGCAGCCACGACGAGCCGGACTGCGCGCTGGACGCGTGGGTGGCCGAGGGGCACGCGGATCCGGCGCGGCTCTACTCGCTGCGGCGGCTGCTGGCGACGCGGGAGCGCACCGAGGGCGACTGACCTCCGCGTTGTTTGTCGTGGTGTCCGGACGGTAAGTGCATAATCGCACCGAGCCGGACCCGAACCCGTCGAACCTGACGAAGCGGTCACTGTACGTGGCGAATGCGGGAGGACGACACATGGCGTGGCTGCTGGTCGTAGTGGCCGGGGTGCTCGAGACCGGTTTCGCCGTGTGCCTGAAGCTGTCGCACGGCTTCACGCGGCTGTGGCCGACCGTCGCCTTCTGCGCGTTCGCGCTGGGCAGCTTCGGACTGCTGACCCTGTCGCTGAAGAAGCTCGACGTGGGGCCCGCGTACGCGGTGTGGACGGGCATCGGCGCGGCGGGGACGGCCATCTACGGGATGGTGTTCCTCGGGGACCTGGTGTCCACGCTGAAGATCGTCTCCATCACGTTCGTGATCGTCGGTGTGATCGGGCTGCAGCTGTCGGGGTCCGCGCACTGAGCGGCCCGCTACGGCACCGCGGGGTACCGGTGCAGCGCGCCGCGCACCAGTTCGGCGACGGCGTCGCCGGCCGGTGGCGCGGCGACGCAGGACAGGGCGAGACGCACCACGAGCTCGCAGGAGCGGGCCAGGTCGGTGGTGTCGGACCGGGGGAGGACGGGGCCGGCAAGCGCCGCGACGGCCCGGTCGCGGACCAGGGCGACGAAGTCGGCGGGCGAGGGCAGCGGCCCGTCGGCGCGGTGCTGCGCGGGCACGGCGGAGCCGGACCGGGCGGCCGCGAGGGCCGGGGCGGGCAGGCGTTCGCTCCAGAATCCGGTGAGCAGGGCGCGGACCAGGACGTTCTCCCGGGCGCTGACGGTGGTCCACTCGGCGGTCGCGGTCAGCCGGTCGCGCGGGTCGCCGGGGCCGGTGAGGGCGCGGTCGACGCCGGCGAGATAGCCGTCGGCCTCCCGGCGGACGAGGGCCCGGGCGAGTCCGTCCTTGCTGCCGAACTCGTTGTACAGCGTCTGCCGGGAGACCCCGGCCGCGGCGGCCACGTCCACCATCCGTACCGCGGACCACGGGCGGCGCACCAGTGCCGTGTACGCGGCGTCCAGCAGAGATTCCCGCGCTGCAGGCATCTTCGCCTCCCTCGGGGCGAGCGGCCGACCCTGCCGCCAGATTTGACGCGCCGTCGGGCGCTGTCAAGGGGACGCGCGCCCCGCCCCTGGTGGCCCCGCACCGACCTCGGCAGATACCGTTCACCGCATGCCCGACTACCTTGACGACCTGCGTCTCGCCCATGTCCTCGCCGACGCCGCCGACGCCGCGACGATGGAACGGTTCAAGGCCCTCGACCTCAAGGTGGAGACCAAACCCGACATGACGCCGGTGAGCGAGGCGGACAAGAACGCCGAGGAGCTCATCCGGGGCCACCTGAAGCGCGCCCGGCCGAGGGACGCGGTCCTCGGCGAGGAGTACGGGGTGGAGGGCACGGGGCCCCGGCGCTGGGTGATCGACCCGATCGACGGCACCAAGAACTACGTGCGCGGAGTGCCCGTGTGGGCCACGCTGATCTCCCTGATGGAGGCAGGCGAGGGCGGCTTCCAGCCGGTCGTCGGCCTCGTCTCCGCTCCCGCCCTGGGCCGCCGCTGGTGGGCCGCGCAGGGGCACGGCGCCTTCGCCGGCCGCAGCCTGTCGTCGGCCTCCAGGCTCCACGTCTCCCGCGTCTCCAAGCTCTCCGACGCCTCCTTCGCGTACTCCTCGCTCAGCGGCTGGGAGTCGCAGGGGCGGCTGGACGGCTTCCTCGACCTCACCCGCGAGGTGTGGCGCACCCGCGCGTACGGCGACTTCTGGCCGTACATGATGGTCGCCGAGGGGTCGGTCGACATGTGCGCGGAGCCCGAGCTGTCGCTCTGGGACATGGCGGCCACCGCGATCGTGGTCACGGAGGCCGGCGGCTCCTTCACCGGCCTCGACGGCCGCCCCGGACCGCACAGCGGCAACGCGGCCGCGTCGAACGGCCTGCTGCACGACGAGCTGCTCGGGTATCTCAACCAGCGCTACTGAGCGGCGTGGCGTGAGCGTGCGCGCCCCCGGCCGGCCGCACGCGCCCCCTTGTTGACCCCCTCTTCGCCTGCCACTCTGGGAGCTCCCCCACTTGTGAATTTGTGAAACCGTGAACGAGCGGGCCACCGGGCCCGTGACCACGCGGTTTCCGGTAGGAGGTGGCTCCATCCATGCTCGTCCGTGACGCCATGAGCACCTTGGTCCTCACCATCGGCCCTGCCCACACCCTCCGGCAGGCCGCCGCCCTGATGTCCGCCCGCCGGGTGGGCGCGGCCGTGGTCCTCGACCCCGACGGCACCGGCATCGGCATCCTCACCGAGCGGGACGTCCTCAACTCCGTCGGGCTCGGCCAGGACCCCGACACCGAGCGCGCCCACGCCCACACCACCACCGACGTCGTCTTCGCCGCACCGTCCTGGACCCTGGAGGAGGCCGCCGTCGCCATGACCCACGGCGGCTTCCGCCATCTGATCGTGCTGGACCGGGGCGAGCCCGTCGGCATCGTCTCGGTCCGCGACATCATCCGCTGCTGGGCACCGCAGCGGCGGCGGGCCGAGCAGGTACCGGCCTGACGGCACGGGAAACGGGCCGGACCCCCCGAGGGGGCCCGGCCCGTCGATCGGCAAGCCGTCCAGCGCCGGTGTCAGCCGCGCAGAGCCTGCACGGCGGCCTCCAGCCGCTTGCCGAAGTCCTCGTCCGCCTGGCGGAAGTTGTTGATCGCGCGCTCGGCGATGTCGTCGCGCGTGACCCCGGAGATGGCGTTCGCCAGGTTGTTCACCAGGCGTTCCTTCTCGTCCTCCGCCATCAGCCGGTAGAGGTTGCCCGCCTGGACGAAGTCGTCGTCCTCGGCGTGCCGGGGCGTCGCCGTCTCACCGGTGACACCGGCCACCGGGAGGGGCTCCCACAGCGGGCGGCTCGTCTGGACCGGGCCGCCGAAGCTGTTCGGCTCGTAGTTCTTCGCGCCCTTGTGGCGGCCGTCGTAGAGGTAGCCGTCACGGGAGTAGGTGCGCGCCTCGGTGGCGTGCGGGCGGTTCACCGGCAGGTGGTCGGCGTTGATGCCGACGCGGTACCGGTGGGCGTCGCTGTAGGAGAAGATGCGCCCCTGGAGCATCTTGTCCGGCGAGGGACCGATGCCGGGCACGAAGTGGCCCGGGCTGAAGATCGACTGCTCGACCTCGGCGAAGACGTTCTCCGGGTTGCGGTTGAGCTCCAGCTTGCCGAACTCGATCAGCGGGTAGTCCGCGTGCGGCCAGACCTTGGTCAGGTCGAACGGGTTGAAGCGGTACGTGGCCGCCTCGGCCGCCGGCATCACCTGGACGGAGACGGTCCAGGTCGGGAACTCGCCGCGCTCGATGGACTCGCGCAGATCCCGCTGGTGGGAGTCGGGGTCCTTGCCCGCGAGGATCTCGGCCTCTTCCGCGGTCAGGTTCTTGATGCCCTGGTCCGTCTTGAAGTGGTACTTGACCCAGAAGGCCTCGCCGGCCTCGTTGTTCCACTGGTAGGTGTGCGAGCCGAAGCCGTCCATGTGGCGGTAGGACGCCGGGATGCCGCGGTCACCGAACAGCCAGGTCACCTGGTGCGTGGACTCGGGCGACAGACCCCAGAAGTCGAAGACGTTGTCCGCCTCCTGCGAACCGGTGTACGGGTCGCGCTTCTGGGTGTGGATGAAGTCGGGGAACTTGATGGCGTCCCGGATGAAGAAGACCGGGGTGTTGTTGCCGACGAGGTCGTAGTTGCCCTCCTCGGTGTAGAACTTCAGCGCGAAACCGCGCGGGTCGCGCACGGCGTCCGGGGCGCCCAGGTTGCCGGCCACGGTCGAGAAGCGCAGGAAGGTCTCCGTCTGCTTGCCGACCTCGGAGAGGAACTTGGCCCTCGTGTACTTCGTGACGTCGGCGGTCACCGTGAAGGTGCCGTAGGCGCCGGCGCCGCGGGCGTGGACCACGCGCTCCGGGATGCGCTCACGGTTGAAGTGGGCCAGCTTCTCCAGGAGGACCTGGTCCTGGACGAGGACCGGGCCGCCGACGCCCGCGGTCTCGCTGTTCTGGTTGTCGGCTACCGGAGCACCGGCCTCCGTAGTAAGCGGTCCCTGCGTCACGTGCGCCTCCTGCGTCATCGCTGACCAATCTGTGCCTTGGCCAAAACCAGTCTCGATCCTACAATGGACATTGTCTAAGTCAAGTAAGGCTCCAAAGTCACACCCGTTCGGGATTCCTGTCCCCCTGCTGTTAGGCTGGTGCTATGAGTGACCTTCTGGAACGGCTCCGTGGACGGGGATGGCGGATGACCGCGCAGCGCCGCGTCGTGGCCGAGGTCCTCGACGGCGAACACGTCCACCTGACAGCCGACGAGGTGCACGCCAGGGCCGTGACCAGGCTGCCCGAGATCTCCCGGGCGACCGTCTACAACACCCTGGGCGAGCTGGTCTCGCTCGGTGAGGTGCTGGAGGTCGCCACGGACAAGCGGGCCAAGCGGTACGACCCCAACGCCCACCGCCCGCACCACCACCTGGTGTGTGCGCAGTGCGGCGCGATCCGCGACGTCCACCCGACCGGCAACCCGCTGGCCGACCTGCCCGACACGGAGCGCTTCGGCTTCACGGTCTCCGATGTCGAAGTGACCTACCGCGGCGTCTGCCCGAACTGCGCGGCCGCGTAGCGATCGAACACTTCACACCGAAGCCCCGGCACCGATGGGTGGCCGGGGCTTCCTCGTGTGCGACGCCGGGCATTGTGCGACGCCGGAAACACCGAGGGCCGGAACCCTTTCGGATTCCGGCCCTCGGCCTTCAGTAGCGGGGACAGGATTTGAACCTGCGACCTCTGGGTTATGAGCCCAGCGAGCTACCGAGCTGCTCCACCCCGCGTCGATGAATGGAACACTACGTCAAGACGGCGGACAGAAGCAAATCCATTCCCTCCGGGCCGCGGACGGGTGAATCCTGCCCCCCCCTCCCGCCCGGCCTCAGGCGGACAGTTCCTCCCGCAGCGCGTCCCGCAGCCGCGTCGCCCGCTCCGCGACCGCCTGCGGTCCCAGCGCCGCGGCACGCTCGGCCCACCGCTGCCCCTCCGCCAGCTCTCCCCGCCGCGCGTACACCAGCGCGAGCCGCAACGCCGCGCGGCCGTGCCCCGCGTCCGCCGCCCGGGTCCACCACACCGCCGCCTCCGGCTCGCTCCCCTCGCGCGCCAGCAGCAGCCCGAGGTTGAAGGCGCCGTTGCGGGACCCGGCCTCCGCCGCCTCCCGGTACCACCGGGCCGCCTCCACCACGTCACCGCGCGCCGCCGCGAGCATCCCGACCCGCACCTGCGCCCGCCGGTGCCCCTGCGACGCCGCCCGCTCGTACCACTCCTCGCACTCACTGCGCCGGTTCACCGGCTCCCCCAGCTCATGCGCCGGCTCCGGAGGTCTGCGCGCGTCCAGCACCGCCGCCAGGCGGTAGGCGGCCTCCGCGCTGCCGCCACCGGCGGCGCACCGCAGGAACCGCTCCGCCTCGCTCTCCTCGCCCTCCCGCAGCCGCGCCATGCCGACCTGGAGCGCCGCCTCCGTGTGTCCGGCGGCCGCCGCCCGCTCGTACCAGCGCAGCGCGGCCGCCTCCTCGCCCCGGCCCGCGTGCAGGATGCCGAGGTTGAAGGCGGCGTCCACGCTGCCGGCCTCCGCGGCCTTGGAGAACCACGGCTCCGCGCCGGTCCGGTCGCCGGCCCGCAGCAGCAGGATCGCCAGCGCGTTCGCCGCCTCGCGGTGCCCGGCGTAGGCGGCCCGCCGGTACCACTGCTCGGCCGGGACGGTCCGGCCCTGGTCGGCGCAGAGCAGCCCCAGGTTGTACGCGCCGTTGATGTCACCGGCGTCCATCGCGGCCCGGTACCAGCGCTCGGCGGTCTGGGTCTCGCCCCGCTCGGCGTGCAGCGCGCCCAGCGCGTTGGCCGCGTTGCCGTCGCCCTCCTGGGCGGCGCGCAGCCACCACACGGCCGCGTTCTCGGTGTCCCCGGCGTCGCGCAGCAGGAAGCCGAGCGCGCACGCGGCGCGGGCCTCGCCGTCCTTGGCGGAGGTCAGGTACCAGCGGCCGGCCTCCTTGAGCTCGCCGCGCTTCTCCAGGATCGCCCCGAGGTGCAGCGCGGCCCGGCGGTGGCCGCGCGCGGCGGCCTGCCGGTACCACTGCTCGGCCTCCTCCAGCAGCTCCGCGCCGCCGTCGCCCTCCGCGGCGGCCCTGCGGTCCAGGGCGCGGGCCAGCCGATAGGCCCCCTCCCGGTGACCCCGGTCGGCGGCGGCACGCATCCAGCGCTCGGTGCCGGCCGTGTCACCGCGGTGCTCCAGCAGGTCGGCGAGGGCGTACGCGCCGAGGGTGTGGCCCTGCTCGGCGGACTGGCGCAGCAGGTACTCGGCGGCGGGTTCGTCACCGCGCTCGCGGTGGTGGCGGCCGAGCGCGTGCGCGGCGGCGGTGGAGCCGGCGACGGCGGCGATCCGCCACCAGCCGGCCGCCTCGTCGGGGTAGCCCCGCTGGTGCAGCAGGACGCCCAGGTTGTTGGCGGCGGCGCGGTCGCCGGCGCCGGTGGCGGCACGCAGATGGGGTTCGGCTCCGTCGAGATCACCGCGGCGCAGCAGCATGGCGCCGAGAACGCTCATCGCCTCGACGTCGCCGGCCTCGGCCGCGAGCCGCCGGCGCAACTCCTCCGCCGCCTCGTCGGCGGCCTCACCCGCCTCGTCGCGGGGTTCCTCCCGAGGGGAGGACTGCACAAAACGCCCTGTCCCGTACAGAGTTGCCTTGTCCCCCATAACATCCATCGTCGCACCACCTGCAACCTGGGTACACCTGGTATACCGCAGTCAGTGAGGTCACTACAGCGTTTTGTCGACATGCCCACAGAGAGACAAGTCAAACACAAAACCGCCAACTCCCGTCGGCGGCACGGCCGTCGACTGCCCCGGCACATGCGTTCGCACACCACAAAGGCCCGGATTCCTATAGGAATCCGGGCCTTCGGTGTCGCCAACTGCGCGACCTGAGTAGCGGGGACAGGATTTGAACCTGCGACCTCTGGGTTATGAGCCCAGCGAGCTACCGAGCTGCTCCACCCCGCGCCGTTGTGTTGTAACCGTAGCACGGCGCGGGAGGAGCCTCTGACCAGCCTGCTCGCTAACTGCTCGGACTCGCGTCGGCAGCGGGTTCGCCGTCCCCGCCACCCCCTGCGGCCGACTGCGCGTCCTCAGCCTTGCGCAGCGCGTCCTCGAGGTCCTTCTGCGCCTTGCCGTAGGCCTCCCAGTCGTTCTTCTTCAGGGCTTCCTGGCCGGCGTCGAACGCCTTCTGGGCGTCGTTCAGCGCTTCCTGGACCGTGGGGTTGTCGGACGACGGCGGAGGCGTCGTGCCCTCGTCCTCGCCGCTTCCCTCGTCCTCGCCCGGTGGCGGCTCCGTTGGGGTGCCCTCGCCTCCGAAGACCTTGTTGAGGGCCTCGTCGAGGGTGTCCTCGAAGGCGGTCTGGCCTCCGTAGGTCACCAGCACCTTCCGCAGCAGCGGGTACTTCAGTCCGCCACCGCGCACGTAGACCGGCTCCACGTAGAGCAGTCCTCCGTCGAGCGGGACCGCCAGGAGGTTGCCGTACTCCACCTCGGAGTCGCCGCCTCTCAACAGCCTGATCGACTCGGCGATGTCCTGTTCGGAGTTGAACTGGCTCTGGATCTGCTTGGGTCCGGCGGCCGTGGTGCTGGTCGGCAGTTTCAGCACTCTGATCTTGCCGTAGTCCTTGGTGCCCGGATCGGCGTTGACCGCCATGAAGGCACTGAGGTTGTCACGGCCGTTCGGTGTGAGCGTCGTGGTGAGCGAGAAGGTCTGCTCCTGCTGATCGGGCATCTTCATGCTCAGGTAGTACGGAGGGACCGCGTCGCCCGTCTTGTTGGTCGGGTCGTCCGGCACCTGCCACACCTCGCTGCCGGAGAGGAACGTGGTGGCGTCCTTCACGTGGTAGCGGGTCAGCAGCTCGCGCTGCACCTTGAACAGGTCCTGCGGATACCGCAGGTGGGCCATCAGGTCGCCGGAGATCTCGGACTTCGGCTCCACCGTGTCCGGGAAGGCCTTCATCCAGGTCTTCAGGACGGGGTCCTGGGTGTCCCACTGGTAGAGCTTGACCTCGCCGCTGTACGCGTCGACGGTCGCCTTCACCGAGTTGCGGATGTAGTTGACCTGGTTCTGCTGGGCCACCACCGCGCGCTGGTCGTTGGTGGCGGTCAGCGAGTCCGCCGTGGTGTCGCCCAGGGTCGTGCGCGACGCGTACGGATAGCCGTTGGTGGTCGTGTAGGCGTCGACGATCCACTGGATCCGGCCGTCCACGACCGCCGGATAGGCGTCGCCGTCGATGGTCAGCCACGGGGCGATCGCCTCGACGCGCTCCTTGGGCGTGCGGTTGTACAGGATCCGCGAACCCTCGCCGATGGCGCCCGAGTACAGGATCTGCGGCTCGCCGAACGCGACCGCGTAGGCGGCCCGGTTGACCGGGTTGGCGAGGTTGACCCCGCTGTCGCCCTTGTAGCTGTACGTCTTCTCGCCGCTGTCGTCGGAGTAGTCGATCTCCTTCTGGGGACCGCCGACGATCGAGTACGTCGTCGTCCGCTCGCCGTAGTAGACCCGCTGCTCGTACGAGCCCAGGTCGCCCTTGGACGGGAGGTCGGACTCGGTGAACGCCGGACGGCCGCCGGCGTCGGCGCTGGTGCCCTCGGCGGCGACGACTCCGTAGCCGTGCGTGTAGCGGAAGTGGTCGTTGATCCAGTTCCGCTTCGGGATGCCGTTGAGATTCAGCTCACGCAGACCGATGACGGTGTCCTGGTCCTTGCCGTCCTTGGCGTAGCGGTCCACGTCCAGGTTGGTCGGGAACGCGTAGTAGTTCCTGATCTGCTGGAGCTGCTGGAACGTCGGCGAGACGATGTTCGGGTCCATGATCCGGATGCTCGCCGTGTCGCCGACGTCGTCCCGCAGCTTGGACTTGTCCTCGGTCTGGCCGATGCCCGGGTACTCGGTGACCTGCGAGTCGTCGATGCCGTAGGCCTCACGCGTGGCCTTGAGGTTCTTCTCGACGTACGGCGCTTCCTTCGCCTGCTCGTTCGGCTGGACCTGGAACTTCTGCACGATGGCCGGGTACAGGCCGCCGATGAGGATCGCCGACAGCACCATCAGGCCGAAGCCGATCACGGGCAGCTGCCAGGTCCGCCGCCACAGGGTGGCGAAGAACAGCAGCGCGCAGATCACGGCGATGCAGAACAGGATCGTCTTGGCCGGCAGATAGGCGTTCGCGTCGACGTACCTCAGGCCCGTCCAGCTGTCGGTGGCCTTGAAGTCACTGGACTTCACCGCCAGTCCGTACCGGTCGAGCCAGTAGGCGACCGCCTTGAGGGCGACGAAGATGCCGAGGAGCACCGACAGGTGACCGGTGGCGGCGGCCGTGGCACGGGCGCCCGGGCTGGTGATGCGCAGCCCGCCGTACAGGTAGTGGGTGAGCGCGGCTGCGATCAGCGCCAGGATCGTGGCGGCGAAGCCGAAGCCCAGCATGAACCGGTACCACGGCAGGTCGAAGGCGTAGAAGGAGACGTCGAGCTTGAACTGCGGGTCCTTCTGGCCGAAGGGCACGCCGTTGACCCACATCAGCCAGGTCCGCCACTGGCTCGACGCCGAGGCGCCGGCGATCAGGCCCACCAGCGCGGTGATCCCGAGCAGCAGCCACTTCTTGTACGGGGCGATGCCCATCCGGTAGCGGTCGAGGTTCTGCTGCTCCATCGACATGGCGCTCAGCGGCGGCCGCATCCGGTGTGCCAGCCAGATGTTGAAGCCGACCGCCAGGGCCATCAGCAGACCGAAGACGAAGAACAGCCCGATCTTGGTCCACAGGGTCGTCGTGAACACCGACGAGTAGTTGACCGAGCGATACCACAGCCAGTCGGTCCAGAACCCCGCGAACATGGTGAACACCATGCCGAGGACGGCCAGGACGCCCAGTGTCATGAGCAGGGTCCGGACCCGCCGGGACGGGCGGCCCACTCTGATCCGTGGCCCCGTCGGGCCTCCGCCGCGGTCCGGCATCTGGAAAGCCAAGGTTGGCACCTCAAGGTTCGCTGTTGATTCGTCGGGCCCGCGTCTTCACGGACCGTGCGTGGGCTCCCGCGATCGTGAGCCCACACCTATGCAACTTACTCACGCTTTACTCGGTTCCCGATTCCGGCCAGGAACGAGAGAGGATTGTGACCATGTCCAACACACCCATGGCTGCCACCCCGCTCACCCGGGCCGTGCTCGAGATCGACGAATACGTCTCCGGCCTCGGCTGGGACCAGCCCGCCCGCCTGTTCGCCCTCGTCGACACCGCCCGGCTGCGCACCGAACAGCCCTCGCTCGCCGACCGGCTCGGTCTGGGCGACGCGCAGGAGACGACCGCCCTCACCCCGATCGAGCAGGACGAGATTCCCACGGGCAAGCCGCTCGACGAGTTCCTGGGCACCATCGCGTGGCCCGACGCGGTCACCGGCTGCGCCCTGACCGTGGAGCGGCTGATGCTGCCGCCGTCCGCCGAGGCCCAGGTCCCGAAGGACCTGGACGAGGCGGGTCTGACGAAGTGGGTGGCGGAGCACCCGGAGCGTCAGGAGGTCCGGATGACGGTCGCGGTGCTGCGCGACGGCACCCGCGAGTCGGCTCTCCGGCTGCGCGAGAAGGACTCCGCGACGGAGGTCCTCACCGGCTCCGAGCTGGTGCCGGGTCTGGCCGAGGCCCTGACGGCGACTTTCGCGGAGTAGCCGGGCCGGTCAGGACGTGGTGCACCGCGGCAGGTCCGCGGTGTCGCCGGAGCGGATGTCCTCGAGGGCGCCCAGGGCGTCGTGGATGGTGCCCACCTTCACCAGGGTGAGGCCCTCGGGGGTGTCCTTGGCGGCGGACGCGCAGTTGTCGGCGGGCGTGAGGAAGTACCGGGCGCCCTTGCTGCGCGCGCCGACCGTCTTCATCTCGATCCCGCCGATCGGCCCGACCTTGCCGTCGTCGTCGATCGTGCCGGTGCCCGCGACGAACTTGCCGCCGGTCAGGCTGCCCGGGGTGAGCTTGTCGTAGATGCCGAGGGCGAACATCAGACCCGCGCTCGGCCCGCCGACGTCGGCCAGCTTGATGTCGATGGTGAACGGGAAGGTGTGGTCGGTTCCGGCGGAGATCCCGACGATGGCACGCTCCTCGCCGCCGTCGTCGGAGGCCGTCGTGGTGATCGTGATCTTCTCGGTCTTCGTCGCCGTCCGGTTCTCCTTCTCGGCGGCGGCCTGCTCCTTGGCGGGCACGATCGTGAAGACGACGTCCTCGCCCGGCTTGTGCTGGGTCACCAGCTCGGCGACGTCGGCCGGCTCCTTCACCGTCTTGCCGTCGACCGCCTTGATCACGTCGCCCGCGTGCAGCCTGCCCTCGGCCGGGGACCCCTTGACGACCGTGGAGACGATCACCCAGGACTTCACCGGGACGTCGAGCTCCTTGAGGGCCGCGACCTTGGCGCTCTCCTGGGACTGGCTGAACTCCTCGGCGTTCTCCTGGGTGGACTGCTCCTCGGTCTTGCCGTCCGGGTAGAGGGTCTCGTGCGGCACGACCTTGTTGTCGTGGGCGAGCCAGCCGTAGACGGCCTCGACCAGGTTCATCCGGTAGTCCGCGCTGGTGACCCGCACCGTGGTCATGTTGAGGTGACCGTCCGTCGGATAGGTCTTGCGCCCGGCGATCTGCAGCACCGGCTCGCCGTCGTGATCGCCCAGCGTGTTCACCGTCGGCCCCGGGGACATCTCCGAGTACGGCACGGGGATGAAGACACCCGCGCACAGGAGCGCGATCAGCATCAGGGTCGAGGCGAGCATCGTCGCGGTGCGGCGTGGCATGCCTCGACAGTACGGGACTGACCTGTCGGCGCACCGTCAGGGCCGCCCGGACGGGCGGCCCTGCTCACGCTGCACGCCGTGACCGGCTGTTTCCCGGTCCTCAGCTACCCGTGCGCGGCTTTTCCATGGCCTCGCGGAAACGGGCGTAACCGATGAGTTCGGGGCCGTCGCTCCGCACCTTGCGCGTGCGGTTGGCCCAACTGCCCCACAGTCCCGCTCCGATCGCGGCCACAAGCGGTATCAGCAACCAGGCAAGCGCCGCCATGCCGACCTCCCAACCCCATGATGGTCCGCAACTGACTGATCAGCAGATTAACCATCCGCAGTGACAACGCTCACGCCCGGGGTGCGGTTACGCAACCGGAGCCCGGCACGCTCCCGTCGCCCGACCACCGCCCCCCAACGACGGCGCTACGCGCCGACCCACTCCTCGGTCCCGTCCGAGAACCGCTGGTGCTTCCAGATGGGCACCTCGTGCTTGAGGTCGTCGATCAGTTTCCGGCAGGCCTCGAAGGCTTCCCCCCGGTGCGGGCACGACACGCCGACGACCACGGCGAGGTCCCCCACCCGGAGGTCCCCCACACGGTGCACGGCGGCCAGCGCACGCACCGGGTGCTCGGCGGCGACCTTCTCGGCGATCCGCCGCATCACGTCCTCGGCGCTGGGGTGGCACGAATAGCCGAGCTCGTCGACGTCGGCGCCCCCGTCGTGGTTGCGCACGGTCCCCACGAACAGCGCCGTCCCTCCGGCCGCGTCGTCGCCGACCGCACTGAGGACCTCGTCCACGGACAGCGGCGTGTCGCGGATCGAGATCAGCTTGATCGGGTCCTGTGCCGCCTGCTCACCCGGGTGATCGTGCGTCGATGCCATGCCACCATCGTGCCCCACCCCGCCGGCGACGCGGAACAGCGGCGCCGGCCGCGGGGAACGCGTCAGATCCGGCGCCGGGCCTTGCGGGCCCGCCGTACCACCGCCGCCGCGCCCAGCAGGGCGACCGTGGCGCCCGCCGCGCCCGCCGCCGTCGCGTCCTTGCGGCCCAGCCGCCGCCCGGCGACCGTGTGCCTGCCGGAGACCTCCTCGAGCAGCTCCGCGAGCACCTCCTCGTTGGTGTGCGCGGGCCGCCACCCCGCGTCGTGCAGCCGGCTCCCGCTCACCACCCACGGGTACATCGTGTAGGCCAGGTCCCCGGCCGGGGAGGGCGTGAGCCCGATCCGGTGCAGGCGGGCCGCCGCTCCGAGCGCGACCGCCGACGGCAGCTCCATCCGCCGGATCCCGCTCAGCTCCTCGACCTCCTCCTGCTCCAGCCACCCGTCGCATCCGACGGCCAGCTCGCCGTCGACCTTCTCCAGGACGGCGTACTCCAGGGCGCTGCACAGGTCGTCGACATGGCAGAACTGCCACGCGGGCCGCGATCCGGCCACCACGAGCAGCCTGGGCGACTCGAAGTACCTGGTCAGCGCGGTGTCGGTGCCTCCGACCAGCACGGCGGGGCGCACGACGGTGACGTTGAGGCCGGGGTGCGCCCGGGGCGCCCGGCGCGCGAGCCGCTCGATCTCCAGGAGGTCGCCCACACCGGTGGCCTCCGCCGTGGCCCGCAGTTCCGCGTCCTCGGACAGCGGCAGCTCGTTGTCCGGCAGCGCCCCGTAGACCATCGTCGACGTGCAGAGCACCGCGCGGGGCACGCCCGCGGCCGCGGCGGCCGTGAGCACGGTCTGCGTCCCGCGCACGTTGTACGCCGTCCGGGCGGCGGCGTCGGTCTCCAGGTCGAGGTCGAGCGCCAGGTGCACCACCACGTCGGCCCCGCGCAGCTTGTCCGCGATGGCCGGATCCCGCACGTCCAGGATGTGCCAGCGCGCCTCGGCGCACTCTCCGCGCCGCTCGTCGATGGCGACGACCTGTTTGATCTCCTCCGACGCGGCGAGCCGGGCCGTGAGCAGCGCTCCGACGCCGGACGCGGCGCCGGTGACCGCGACGACGGGCCCGCGCGCCGCGGGACTGGTTGAGTTGTTTCGCGCTGCGCGAACCTGTGGATCTGGGGAACTCACCGGGCGTCTCCAGAGGTTGTCTTCAGTACGAGCGCAAGCGACGCGTACGTACCAGGTGGCATCCATCCTGCCGCAGGCGTTCTGTCGGCGAAGCACCGAGGCCCGAACCGCTTCAGGTGTCTACGCTGGGTGGTGTTGTCGGGCAGCCGTGCCGCCGGAAAGAACCGGTGGCCCTATCAGCCGAGGAATCCCGTGAGTGACACCCCATTCGGATTCGGCCTTCCGCCGGAGGAGCCGGACGACGGCGACGAGGGCAAGAAGAAGGACCCGCAGAGCGGTGGTGGTCAGGGACCGGCCAACCCGTTCGGCTTCGGCATGCCCGGAGCCGGAGGCTTTGGCGGCCCTGGCGGGGACAATCCGTTCGCCGCGATGTTCGGGTCGCTGAACCCCACCGACCTGGGCGCCGCGTTCCAGCAGCTCGGCCAGATGCTCTCCTACGAGGGCGGGCCGGTGAACTGGGACATGGCCAAACAGATCGCCCGGCAGACCGTGTCGCAGGGCACGGCGGACGGCACGAAGGACGCGAGCGTCGGCCCGGCCGACCGCAGAGCCGTGGAGGAAGCCGTCCGCCTGGCCGACCTGTGGCTGGACGACGCGACCTCGCTGCCCTCGGGCGCCCACTCCGCCGTGGCCTGGAGCCGCGCGGAGTGGGTCGAGGCCACCCTGCCCGCGTGGCGGGAGCTGGTCGACCCGGTCGCCGAGCGCGTCGGGAACGCGATGGGCGACGTCCTGCCGGAGGAGATGCAGGCCATGGCCGGCCCGCTGATCGGCATGATGCGCTCCATGGGCGGCGCCATGTTCGGCACGCAGATCGGGCAGGCCGTGGGCGTGCTCGCCGGTGAGGTCGTCGGCTCGTCCGACATCGGACTGCCGCTGGGCCCGGCCGGCCGCGCCGCGCTGCTGCCGCTGAACATCGAGACGTTCGGCAAGGACCTGGGCGTCCCCCAGGAGGAGGTGCGGCTGTACCTCGCCCTGCGGGAGGCCGCCCACCAGCGCCTGTTCGCGCACGTCCCGTGGCTGCGCTCGCACCTGTTCGGCGCCGTCGACGGGTACGCGCGGGGCATCAAGGTCGACACCGGCAAGCTGGAGGACGTGGTCGGCCAGTTCGACCCGCAGAATCCCGAGCAGCTGCAGGAGGCCCTCCAGCAGGGCATGTTCCAGCCGGAGGACACGCCGGAGCAGAAGGCCGCCCTGGCCCGTCTGGAGACGGCGCTGGCGCTCGTCGAGGGCTGGGTGGACGCCGTGGTGCACGCGGCGGCCAAGCCCAGGCTGTCGTCGGCCGACGCGCTGCGCGAGACGCTGCGCCGCCGCCGCGCCTCCGGCGGCCCGGCCGAGCAGACGTTCGCCACGCTGATCGGTCTGGAGCTGCGGCCGCGCCGGCTGCGCGACGCCTCCCGTCTGTGGGCCTCGCTCACGGACGCGCGCGGGGTCGACGGCCGGGACGCCCTCTGGGCGCACCCGGACATGCTGCCGACGGCGACCGACCTGGACGATCCGGACGGTTTCGTGCACCGCGAGCAGATCGACTTCTCCGAACTGGACAAGATGCTCGGCGAGGCCGCCGGTAAGCCGGACCTCAGGAAGAGGGACGCCAAGGACGCCGAGCGCGACGAGGGCGACGAGGGCGACAAGGACGCCGGCGAGGACGGGGCCGGGGGCGACGGCACCGCATGAGCCTGCACGACGACGCGGTCCTCGTACTCAAGGGCTACGAGGACCAGCCCGAGCTGCGCCAGGTCTACCTGGACCATCTCGCGGCCCACCCGGACGGCATGTGGAAGGCCTGTACGGACGGGCACATCACCGCGAGCGGTCTGGTGATCGACCCCGAGCGGGGCCGGGTGCTGCTGACCCTGCACCGCAAGCTGGAGATGTGGCTCCAGATGGGCGGCCACTGCGAGCCGGGTGACGTCTCGCTCGCGGGCGCGGCCCTGCGGGAGGCGACCGAGGAGTCCGGCATCGCGGGACTGGCGCTGGTCCCGGGCGGCCCCGTCCGCCTGGACCGGCATCACACCCCCTGCGCCTGGCACCTGGACGTGCAGTACGCGGCGCTGGCGCCCGCCGGGGCAGTGGAGGCGATCAGCGACGAGTCGCTCGACCTGCGCTGGCTCCCGTACGACGGGGTGGCGGACGTGGCGGACGCGTCGGTCACCCGACTGGTGGAAGCGACCCGGAGAAGACTGGGCGTCTGAGCACAGGGGTGAGGGGCGGCCGCCGCGGCGGTCGCCCCTCACCCCTGTGCGCGTTCTCGTCAGCTCCAGACGTTGCCCTGGTTCTGACCGCGGGCGCCCTGCTGGCCCATGCCGTACTGGGCGGCGAGACCCGAGCCGATCTGGGCGTTCTGCGGCGGCAGCAGCTCGCTGGGCTGGACGAGCGCGAAGCCGCTGCCCATGAAGCTGAGCTCCCAGCCCTCACCGGTGCTGCCGCGCCGCCGCCACACCCCGGAGGAGTGGGTCTGGGCCTGCATCTGCACGCGCAGCGAGGTGGACCAGGCGACGATCGCGTCGGCGTCGCAGTTGACGTACTTGTCCGGCGTCACCTGCATCAGCAGCGGCATGCCCGAGGTCATCAGGGCGACCTTGCCGCTGCCGGTGATGTTGAGCTGGTACTTCCCGGAGCCGGAGATGCCGTACAGGCTGTCGACGGCGATCACCTCGTGGTGCAGCGAGGAGTCCATCGCGAGCACATAGCTGCTGTCGACGGTCAGCCCGTCGTGATCCACCTCCATGATGTGGATGCGCTGGGCGAGGTTGGCGAGGTAGACGGTGCCCTGCCCGTGGCAGCGCATCAGGTCGAGTCCCTCGCCGGTGTGGGCACGCGCGCGTGACGCGCTGTTGCTCTGGAACTCGGCGTCGAACTCCATGAGCCCCTGGTAGGCGACCATGCTGCCCTTGCGGGCGAGGATGTCGTCGTGGCCCTCCAGGGCTACGCGGAGCATCTGCTGGTTCTGCAGGCTCCAGCGCTCCTGGGTCTGCTGGTCGTTGAAGGCGAAAAGCGGGCTCTGCATGATGTGGTTGCTCCCCCTCAGCCCCGGACCCGGAGACGGTCGGTGCTGTCCTCACTGGGCTGGACGACGACGATGCCCTGACCGGAGAAGGCCATCTGGTAGGCCTCGCCGCTGCCGCGGCCGATCAGCGACTGGGCGCGGAAGCTGCGCTTGCCCTTCACCTTGAGGTTCGGGGACCAGGCGACCAGGGCGTCCGGGTCGACGTATGTCTCGTCGTCACCGCCGCCGCAGTCGACGACGATCGGCTTGCCGCGCGAGGTCAGCGCGACCCAGCCCTGCCCGGAGATCTTGGTGTTCCACAGCCCCTGTCCGGCGAACTTGGCCAGGCCCTTGACCCGCTCCACGCCCCAGGTGAGATGGGCGTCGAAGGCGAGCAGGTTGGTGGCGTTGACGGAGATGCCGTCGCCGTTGAGGTTGATCACGACCACGTTGGCGCCGTAGTCGGCGAGGTAGAGCAGGCCGTCGCCGGAGCACTTCATCAGCGGCGCGCCCTCACCGGTGAGCCAGTCCTTGGCGATCTGGCGCACGGCCGGCGGGTTGGGCTCGTACTGGACGAAGCCCTCGTAGGCGACCATCGAGCCGACGCGGGCGAGAAGGTCGTGCCCGGTCTGCATGGCGACCTTCAGCATGTGGTTGCCGTGGTTCTCCATGCGGGCGGTGACGGGGGCGGGGGCGAAGCCCGCGAGTGGCTGGTTCATGACGGGCTCCCTCAGATCTCGTACGGCTGGACGACGATGAAGTTGCCGGGTGCGCCCCGGAACTGCAGGTTGACGCTCTCCCCCGTGTCGCCGGGGTAGGAGTTGCGGCGCATCCGCACCTGGCTGGAGACGACCACCTGGGAGGCGGCCGACCAGGCGACCACGGCGTTGCAGTCGGCGAAGGTGGTGGGCGTGACCGGCAGCACCACGGGCGTGCCGTGGGTCTTCACGACGATCGTGCCGGTGCCCTGGAACTGCATCGTGAACAGCGCGCCGCCCGGGATGCCGTGGCCCTCGATGCGGCGGACCTCGTACTGGAGGCCCTCGTCGAAGGCGAGGACGTTCTCCGCGGAGACGCACACGGCGTCGCCCTGGAGCTCGATCGGGTGCAGCATCGTGGAGTCCTCGGCGAAGAACACCTGGCCCTGGCCGGTGCAGCGCATCAGCTGCATCTCCTGGCCGGTGGCGTTGCCCACGATGCGGCCGGAGAAGCCGGCGCCCTTGTAGCTGAATTCGACCTTGCCCTGGTAGAGCACCATGCTGCCCTGCCGGGCCAGCACGGGCTGCCCGCCGATGCCGAGGTCCGCGCGGACGAGCTTCTTGTTCTGCTGGGTCCAGCGCTGGCCGGTGGGCGTCTCCTTGAACTGCTGGAGCGCGCCGAGCACGCCGGGAGCCTGCGGTGCGGCCTGGGGAGCGCCGTACGGGGCCTGCTGGTGGGGCACCTGTCCGGGCGGGGGCTGCTGGCCGTAGCCGGGAGGGGGCGTCGGTTGTCCGTAGCCGGGCGGCGGGGCGGGGGCGTGCGGGGCCCCCGGCTGGCCGTATCCCGGGGGCGGCGGGGCGCTCTGGCCGTACGGCGGCGGCTGCTGGCCCGGCTGTCCGTAGGGCGCGGGGGCCGGTGCCGGGGGCGGCACCTGGGAGCCGCCGGGAGGGGTGTGCAGCGGGGCGACGATGGTCGGCGCGGCGTGCACCGGGGGGGCCGGGGGTGCGGGGGCCGGCGGCGGTGTGAAGCCCTGCGCGGCGGGCTGGGGCGCGGGGGCCGGAGCGGGCGCGGGCGGGGGGCCGCCGGCGGGCGCGCCGAACGCGGGCGGCGCGGCGGTCTGGGCGGGCGGGGCGAAACCGGGGGCGGCTCCGCCGGGCTGCGGCTGCTGAGGGGCGGCTGGCTCTTCCTCGGCCACCTCGCCGCCGAAGTTCTTCAGCAGCGCGTCGAGACCGCCGTCGAAGCCCTGTCCGACGGCGGCGAAGCGCCAGACGTCCTTGAAGTAGAAGTCACCCAGCATCACGGCCCGCTCGGTGGAGAACTCCGAACCGCTGAACGGGTACCGGGCCACTTCCTCGCCGCCGGCGACGATACGGATGTAGCCGGGGCCGATCTGCGACATCTGCCCGGCGCCGTCGAGGGTCGCCGTGAAGGACAGCTTCCTGATCTGCTGCGGGATCCGGTCCAGCGTCACGCGGAACGACTCGGTGTCGCCGGCCTGCGCGCCCAGGAGCTGGACGGACTCCTCGGGGGACTTCGGCTGGTTGTAGAAGACGAAGTACCGGTCGTCCGAGAGCCGCTCGTCGGCGTCGAGGCCGAAGCAGCTGATGTCGAAGGTCAGCCCCGGGCCGGAGATCTGCACACCTACGTACAGATCCGTCCCCGCCGTGAGGTCACTGATCCTGGCCTTGTGGCCGCGTTGGAATTCCCTGGCCATGCGTACGACCGTCCCCCATCCCGAATGTGAGTGCGTCGCGCCAGGCTAACGGCAAACTCCGACACCGGACGGAGTCGGGACAGACCCGGTACACAACGCGTACGCGGGCCTACGGTGCGCTCACCGGGGACCGCGCCCGGGCGCCGCGCCCTCAGGAATCACGCGCTCCGGGCACGTGCGGCAGCCGCTCGGCCGCGACGACCCCCTCGAGATAGCCACGGGCCCGCTCGGTCTTCGGGTACGCCTCCAGCAGCCGCCAGAACCGGGGCCCGTGACCGGGCACCAACAGGTGCGCGAGTTCGTGGCAGAGGACGTAGTCGACGACGTACTCGGGCATACCCTGCAGCCGGTGCGACAGCCGGATGCTCCGCTCGGACGGGGTGCAGGAGCCCCAGCGCGTGTTCTGGTTGGTCACCCAGCGCACCGAGGCGGCTTCGGCCCGCCCGCCGAAGTACTGCTCCGACAGCCGCCGGGCGCGCTCGGACAGCTCGGCGTCCCCGAGTGTCCGCCTGCTCTCCTGCGCGGCCAGTTTGTCGAGCATGACGGTCACCCAGCGCTGCTCCTCCGCCTCGGACATCCGGGCGGGGATGAGCACGACGGTGCGATCGCCCTCGCGGTACGCGGAGACCGTCCTGCGTCGGCGGGCGCTCCTGCGGACCTCGATCACGCTCGCCCGCGAGCCGTTCGTCGGCTGGCTCGTCGCGCTGCGCTGTGACATTCCGGCGCGGTGCAGTGGGTCGGCGGGCACGCCCCGACGTTACCCGCTGCACACGGGGAAGTCTTGACTCCGGGACGGTTCCCCGCCGATACCGCCACCGGGCGCCGGATTTGTACGATGAATCCCCTCGCCTGTGGACAACTTTCTGCGGCCCGCGGGCCCTGCGGGCATGCTGGCAGGCGTCGGGCGACCCACGAGGGACTCGCCCGCTCCACGGGGACGATCCACGACGTACGGGGGCCGGTCATGCATCCGACGGTCAAGCCCGCGCTCCGGCGCGGCTGGCGCGATCTCAACACCGTCCAGTTCGGGATGACACCGGCGCACGCGCTGACGCTGGGCCCGGTGGACACCGCCACGGGCAGCTTCCTCGACCTTCTCAACGGCACCCGCGGTCTCGGCCTCCTGCGGCAGGAGGCGCGGCGGATGGATCTGCCCGAGGGCCATGTGGACCGGCTGGTGGGACGGCTGTCGCGGGCCGGGCTCCTGGACGACTCCCGGGGCGGCGGGCCGGACGCCGACGCCCTGCGCGGGAAGACGGACGTGCTCGACCGGCTCCGCCCGGACCTGGCGTCCCTCGCCCTGACCACCTCCGCACCGGGCGATCCGCTGCGCCGGCTCGCGGCCCGCCGCAGCATGCGGGTGCAGGTGAGAGGCGCGGGACGGGTGGGCGCCGCGCTCGCGGCGCTGTTGTCGGGGGCCGGGGTCGGCGAGGTCGACGTGCGCGACGTCGGGAAGGTCGAGCCGTGGGACGTCGCGCCGGGCGGACTGCCCGCCGAGGCCGTCGGCGACCGCAGGGACGAGGCGGCCCGCCGCGCCGCACGCCGGGCCGCACCGGACCGGCCGCCGCGCCGGGCCGACCGGACCCCGCTCCAGGAGGGTCATCCCGGCTTCTCCCTGGTGATCCTCGCCCCGCGGGACGACGTCGCCGTCCACGCGCCCGACCCGGCGGCAGCCGAAACCCTGCTGTCCTCGGGCACACCCCACCTCTACGCCGGCGTCGCGGAGGGAACCGGTGTCGTCGGACCGCTCGTGCTGCCCGGCGAGACGAGCTGCGCGGGCTGTCTCCAGCAGGACCGCGCCGACCGGGACCCGACCTGGCCGCGCCTGGTCGCCCAGTGGCGCTCCGGACGGCAGCGCCGGGTCGGTGCCTGCGATCTGACGCTGGCCACAACGGTGGCCGGACTGGCCGCCGCCCACGCGCTGATGTTCCTGGACGGCCGGACCCCGTCCAGCGCCGGCGCCCGCTGGGAGGTCTCCGTGCCCGCGCTGGACTGGCACGCACGGCCGGTCTGGCCCCATGCCGACTGCGCGTGCGGGGCCGCGCGGAGCGGTCCGGAGAAAGGTAAGGGAGAACTCACACCCGGAAACGGGGAGTCCCACGAGACAATGGCGGTGCACGGGCCGGCGGAGGAGCTGCGCCGCACAGCGGACGCGGAGCGGCCGGCAGGGACTTGGAGGGCGCATGTCTGATCTTCCCCGGAAGGCGGTCACCCGGACCGCCAAGCTGGCCGCGCTTCCGCTCGGCTTCGCCGGACGGGCGACCTGGGGACTCGGCAAGCGGATCGTGGGCGAGTCCGCGGAGCTTGTCGGCCGCGAACTCCAGCAGCGCACCGCCGAGCAGCTCTTCAAGGTGCTCGGGGAGCTGAAGGGCGGCGCGATGAAGTTCGGCCAGGCCCTCTCGGTGTTCGAGTCCGCCCTGCCGGAAGAGGTCGCCGGTCCCTACCGTGCGGCGCTGACCAAGCTCCAGGAGGCGGCGCCGCCGATGCCGACCCGCACCGTGCACGGGGTGCTGGAGGAGCGGCTGGGCGAGGGCTGGCAGGAGCTCTTCCTCGAGTTCGAGGACAAGCCGTCCGCGGCGGCCTCGATCGGGCAGGTGCACCGGGGTGTCTGGCACGACGGCCGCGAGGTGGCGGTCAAGGTGCAGTACCCGGGCGCCGGCGAGGCCCTGCTCTCCGACCTGAACCAGCTGAGCCGCTTCGCCCGTCTGCTGGGTCCGCTGATCCCCGGCATGGACGTCAAGCCGCTGATCACGGAGCTCAAGGACCGTGTCTCGGAGGAGCTGGACTACGGCCTGGAGGCCCAGGCCCAGCGGGCCCACGCCGAGGAGTTCGCGGACGACCCCGACGTCGTCGTGCCGGACGTGGTCCACCAGTGCGAGCAGGTGCTGGTCACCGAGTGGATGGACGGCGTACCGCTGTCGGAGGTCATCTCGGACGGCACGGAACAGCAGCGCGACCGGGCGGGACAGCTCCTGGCCCGCTTCCTGTTCTCCGGCCCCGCCCGCACCGGTCTGCTGCACGCGGACCCCCACCCCGGCAACTTCCGTCTGCTGCCCGGCGGTCCGGAGGGCGAGGACGACTGGCGGCTCGGCGTCCTGGACTTCGGCACCGTCGACCGGCTTCCGGGCGGGCTTCCCGAGCCCATCGGGGAGGCGCTGCGGATGACGCTGGACGGCGAGGCGGAGGCCGTCTACGAGATGCTCTGCGCGGAGGGCTTCGTCAAGGAGTCCATCGAGCTGGACCCCGACGCCGTCCTCGACTACCTGCTGCCGATCATCGAGCCGGCCCAGGTCGGCGAGTTCACCTTCACCCGGGGCTGGATGCGGGGCCAGGCGGCCCGCATAGCGGATCCCCGCTCGCCCGCCTACCAGCTGGCCAAGCGGCTCAACCTGCCCCCCGCCTACCTGCTGATCCACCGGGTGACCCTGAGCACGATCGGCGTGCTCTGTCAGCTGGGGGCGACGGTGCGGCTGCGGGAGGAGCTGGAGGAGTGGCTGCCCGGCTTCCTCCCGGAGGAGCCGGCGGCCCGGGAACCGGCCGCCCCGGCGTGACGTACCGGGCGGGCGAATCAGGGACGGGACGTCACTACCACCACCGCGAGTCCAGCCGTCCCTCGATCGCCCGCAGATTGTCGCGGGAGCACCTCTCGCAGTAGTGGCGGCGGGCGCCGTTCTCGACGGAGAGGGTCCAGGTCGGCCGCGGCCCCTCGGCTCGGAGGCCGCAGCGGGCGCACACCAGCGGCTCGGGCTCCGTGGCGGAGCCCTCGTCGTCACTGCCACCGGGATGACTCGTCACCCGGCGACGATAACGCCGTTCCCGGCGGCCCGCCCGGTGCAACGCACCGCGGGGGCCGGTCCGTTCACACGGACCGGCCCCCGCGGGGAGAGCCGGGCCTCCGGCTGGGGGAGGCCTCTGCTTCAGATGGGTTCGCTTACTGCATGACCGCCATGGCGAGCGCGCGGCGGGCGCGCCGCGAGGCGCGCTCGGCCCGGCGCTGCATCCGGCGAGCGGTCACCAGGCCCACGGCCTGGCGTTCCCGCTGCGCGTCCTGCAGCCGCTCGTGCATATGCGCACGGGCCAGGGCTTCTGGGATGAGTTGCATCTCTCGGGTCCTGTTCTGGCGCGAGTCGTTCGCACCACTGGTGGTGAAGTCTTCGGTCGCGGAGCCCGCGGGCTCGTGAGTGGACGGCATCATCGGGGCCTGCTTCTGGGGGTCGTGCGTGAGGGGGCGGTCGATCGTTCCTGGGGCGTTCATGCCGTGACCGGGTTCTTGCGCGGGCGGCCACGCGGCCGCTTCCGGGCGACGACGACGCCCTGGACGAACAGCTCGCCACCCCAGACGCCCCAGGGCTCACGCCGCTCCTTGGCGCCGGCGAGGCAGGCCTCGACCAGCGGGCAGGTGCGGCAGAGGGACTTGGCGTACTCGACGTCCGCCGGCGACTCGGCGAAGAAGACCTCCGGGTCGTAGGAGCGGCACGGGACGGGTACGCCGAGGTTCTCGATGGCGTCGTCGAGCGCGGTGAGCGCGGTGAGCGGAGTCAAGGTCGGGTCCTCCGTGGAGCCGGGCTTGGGGATCGTGGCGGAAGGCGGTACGGACGGGGCGTGCGCTTCGAGTTGCACGGATCGTCTTCCTCGTCTGGTCGTTTCCGGCCTGTTGACCGGGTGGCGGCTGGTACCGGGTTCTCTCGTGTCCCGAGGCGCTTCGGTCTGCCCCCGTTCGGGGAAAACAGAAGGGCCGCGGATCCCGGGTGGGGTTCCGCGGCCCTGAAGGCGCCGGCCTGATCGCATCAGGCTGGATCACTCCAGGGTTCTGGCCCACGGAAGGCCCACATCAGGTGGTGCTGCGTCGTCTGCTTCCGGAATCCGGCACCGGCCGCCGCAAAGGCATAGGCGTGCGCCTGTGCCACTACCGCTTCCAGTGCCTTGGTCGGTCGCTCATTGCGCTCACGGACGGCAGGAGCCGCGGGAGCGACAAAGGACGCCGGGCGTGCGGCACGGATGCCGGACAGACCGGTGCCCTGGTTCGAGGCGCCGAGAATGCACAGGGAGACGGCCGAGCGATCGGTCAGTTTGACGACGGAGCTGCTGTTGATGCTGATCACTGGACTCGCCTCCTCTCGGCGTCTAGGGGACCGGGGTTAACCAGTCCGCGGATATGCAAGTACAACACGGAGTCGGGCCCTTCGAGAAGGCCGCTGTCCCCGTGCCTAAGAACCTATGGGGATTCCCGGGGCATGCGCAAACTATTTTTTCGACGAGTTCGCATCAGTCCCGGCCTTGATCCACGTCGACGTCCCGGCCTGCGCAGATGGCCAGAACATCGGCTCCGTAGCGGCCGAACTTGCGCATCCCGACCCCCGGGATCCTGGCCAGTGCGTGCTCGTCGTCGGGGACCGTCTCGGCGATGGCCATCAGTGTCTTGTCGGTGAAGACGCAGAACGCCGGCTGCCCGCTGCGCCGTGCCTGGCCGGCCCGCCACTCACGGAGCCGCTCGTACAGACCCTCGTCCATGTCGGTGGGGCAGTCCTCGCAGCGCATCAGCTTCATCTCGCCCGCGTCGGTCAGGGTGCGGCCGCAGACCCGGCAGCGGGCAGGGCTGCGCTGCCGGCGTCTCGGGGCGGGCGCCGCCGGCGCGGACGCCGCTCCGAAGGAGCCGCGCTCCACACCACCCGTGCCGGCCGCGCCGCCGCGGGCGGCGGCGGTGTGCGAACCGGGGCGCAGTCCATCCAGGAAGCGGCTGGGGCGCCGGTTGGGCCTGCCGCCGGGCGAGCGGGAGAGCGACCAGGAGAGGTGGAGGCGCTCGCGGGCACGGGTGACACCGACATAGAGGAGGCGGCGCTCCTCCTCGACCTGCTCGTCGGTCTTTGCGTAGGTGATCGGCATCATGCCCTCGGCGACTCCCACCAGGAAGACGACGTCCCACTCCAGGCCCTTGGCCGCGTGCAGGGAGGCGAGGGTGACGCCCTGCACGGTCGGGGCGTGCTGGGCGCCGGCCCGCTCGTCCAGCTCGGCGACGAGGTCGGCGAGCGTGGCGCCGGGCCGGGCGGCGGCGAAGTCCTGGGCGAGGTTCACCAGGGCCGCGAGCGACTCCCAGCGCTCCCGGACCGCGCCCGAACCGGCCGGCGGCTGCGGTGTCCAGCCCTCGCCGGAGAGCACGGCGCGCACCTGGGAGGGCAGGTCGGGGGCGTCGTCGAGAAGGGAGTCGTTGCCGCCGAAGCGGGCCGCGCCGCGCAGGGCGATGCCCGCCTTGCGCACCTCGGGGCGGTCGAAGAACCGCTCGGCCCCCCGCAGCTGGTAGGGCACCCCGGCGTCGGCGAGGGCCTGCTCGTAGGTCTCGGACTGCGCGTTGGTCCGGAACAGGACGGCGATCTCGCTCGCCGGAACCCCCGAGTCGACCAGCTCACGGATGCGGCGGGCGGCGCCCTCGGCCTCGGCGGGCTCGTCGGAGTACTCGGTGAAGACCGGCTCGGTACCCGCGGGGCGCTGGGAGACCAGCTCCAGCCGGTGGTCGGCGGCCCGGCCACGGGCCTGGGAGAGCAGTCCGTTCGCCAGTCGGACGACCTGGGGGGTCGAGCGGTAGTCGCGGACCAGCTTGACGACGGTGGCTCCGGGATGGCGGGTGCGGAAGTCGAGCAGATGGTCGGGGGTTGCGCCCGTGAACGAGTAGATGGTCTGGCTGGCGTCGCCGACCACGCACAGGTTCTCCCGCTCGCCGAGCCACAGCTCCAGCAGCCGCTGCTGGAGCGGGCTGACGTCCTGGTACTCGTCCACGACGAAGTGCTGGTACTGGGCCCTGACCTGTTCGGCGATGTCGTGCCGGTCCTGCAGGACGGCGACGGTCAGCAGCAGCACGTCCTCGAAGTCGATGACGGCGCGCTCCCGCTTCAGTTCCTCGTAGGCGGCGTAGAGCTGGGCGGTCTCGGCGGGGTCGCGCGGTGCCTCACGGCCGGCCTTGGCCGCGGCGGCCACGTAGTCGGCCGGGACTGTCTGGGTGACCTTCGACCACTCGATCTCCGCGGTGACGTCCCGCAGCTCGCCCCGGTCGAGCCGGATGCGGCAGGCGGCGGCCGCGTCGGCGACGAGCTGGATCTTGCGGTCGACCAGGCGGGGCAGGGAGCCGCCGATCGCTTTCGGCCAGAAGTACTGGAGCTGGCGCAGCGCCGCGGAGTGGAAGGTGCGGGCCTGGACACCGACGGCGCCGAGCTGGCGCAGCCGGCCGCGCATCTCCCCGGCGGCCCGGTTGGTGAAGGTGACGGCGAGCACGCTGGAGGGCTGGAGGATCCCGGCGCGCACCCCGTAGGCGATCCGGTGGGTGATGGCCCGGGTCTTGCCGGTCCCGGCGCCTGCCAGCACGCACACCGGGCCGTGCAGGGCGGTGGCCACGGCCCGCTGCTCGGGGTCGAGCCCTTCGAGCACCGCGTCGGCCGAGTCCGGTACCTGCGGGAAGAGGGTGGAGTGCGTTGCTGCTGTCACACAGCCATGCTGCCAGGTCGCCGGAGACAGGTGAGCGGGTTGTCCACAGGGGAGGCCTCGCGGTCGTATCAATGCGGCGGACGTCACCCGGGGCGCGGAGCGGCACACCCTCCCTGGGGGAATGCCTGCGCTTTCAAGTACGTTCCTGACCGTACGAGGACTTCCCCGAGCCGCCGAAGGAGCGCGAGAGGCATGCAGGGCACTGTGACGATGTACAGCACCACGTGGTGCGGCTACTGCCGCCGGCTGAAGAGCCAGATGGACCGCGAGGGCATCGCTTACACCGAGATCAACATCGAGCAGGACCCGGAGTCCGCGGCGTTCGTGGAGAAGGCGAACGGCGGAAACCAGACGGTGCCGACCGTTCTCTTCCCCGACGGCTCGACGCTCACCAACCCGTCGCTGGCGCAGGTGAAGCAGAAGGTCGGCGTCTGAGACGTCCACCCGGAAGCGGGGTGGCCCTCCCTCGACGAGAGGGGGCCACCCCGCTTCCGTGTGTCCCGGGTCAGAAGGCGCCGCGGGTCGGCAGCTCCTTGCCGTACCAGCGCTCGATGAGACGGGCCGCGATGGAGATGCCGTAGGGCGGGAGGACCTCGCCGGAGGCGAAGGCGGCGCCGAGTTCGTCGCGGGAGAACCAGCGGGCCTCGTGGATCTCGTCGCCGTCGACATCGATCACGGTGGTGGTGGCGCGGGCGACGAAGCCCAGCATGAGGCTGGACGGGAAGGGCCAGGGCTGGCTGGCGACGTACTCGACCTCGCCGACGCCGATGCCCACCTCCTCGTGGACCTCCCGGCGCACCGACTGCTCGATGGCCTCGCCGGGCTCGACGAATCCGGCGAGCGTGGAGAAGCGGCCCTCGGGCCAGTGCACCTGGCGGCCGAGCAGGATGCGGTCCTGGTCGTCGACGACGGCCATGATCACCGCGGGGTCGGTGCGGGGGTAGTGCTCGGCGCCGCAGGCGGGGCAGCGGCGGATGTGTCCCGCGGCGGCGATGACGGTGCGCTCGCCGCAGCGGGAGCAGAAGCGGTGCAGCCGCTGCCAGTTCTCCAGGGCGACCGCGTGCACCATCAGGCCGGCCTCGCGGGGCGACAGGAGCAGTCCCGCCTCGCGCAGGCCCGCCGGGCGGGCGGAGTCGTCCATGCGGCCGGGCAGGGAGTCCTTCTGGAGGGCGAAGTAGCTGACGCCGTTCTCGTCGTTGCCCAGGAAGTAGCGGTGGGCCTCGGTGAGCGGGGCCTCGAAGGACGGGGTCATGACGAGTTCGGTCCGCCCGTCCGCCACCTCGTCGATGAGCACCTGGCCGCCGGAGACCACGAAGCAGCGGGTCGAGGGGTGGCTCCACGCCGCCGCGAGCCATGCCTCGTCGAGCCGGTGGTGGGCGGCGCGGTCGATGCCGCTCGGGGCGGTGAGCGAGATGGGGCGGTCGGCGGTGTGGTCGGTCCAGGTGGTCACGGGTGCTTCCAACTCCCCCGGGGGAACGGATCGGGTCGGCGGGCGGTTCGGCGGGACGTGCGGCGGTGGGAACCGGGTCCCGCGGGGCGCGGCGGGTTCCTTCCAGTGTGCCCCGCGCGGAGGTCCGGTTCGGACGGCGTGGGAGGTCAGGGGACGGGCCGCCAGTGCTCGGCGAGGTCGCCCCACAGGTGGGCGCTGGTCTCGGCGCCCTTGAGGAGCAGGTCCAGCTCGACCTTCTCGTTGGGGGCGTGCCAGCCGTCGGACGGGACGGAGATGCCCAGGAACAGCACGGGGGCGCCGAGGACGTCCTGGAGGTCGGCGGCGGGGCCGGAGCCTCCTTCGCGGGTGAAGCGGACGGGTTTGTCGAAGGCGCGGCCCATCGCGCGGACCACGGACCGCAGGGCCGGGTGGTCCAGGGGGGTCAGGCACGGGCGGGTGGCGGGGCTGAAGGAGATCTCGCAGCGGATGCCCTCGGGCACCTGTCCGGGCGCCCAGGCGAGGACGGCCTTCCGCACCTGCTCGGGGTCCTGGCCGGCGACGAGCCGGAAGGAGAGCTTCACCATGGCGGATGACGGGATGATCGTCTTGCTGCCGGGTCCCTGGTAGCCGCCGCCGATGCCGTTGACCTCGGCGGTGGGGCGGGCCCAGACGCGCTCCAGGGTGGAGTAGCCGGCTTCACCCCGGGTGCCGTGGGACTTCGCGGCGCGCAGCCACTGTCCCTCGTCGAAGGGCAGCTCGGCGAAGAGTTCGCGTTCGCGGTCGGTGAGTTCGACGACTCCGTCGTAGAAGCCGGGGATCGCCACGCGCGCCCGGTCGTCGTGCAGGGCGGCCACCAGGCGGGCGGCGGCGGTGGCCGGGTTGGGGACGGCGCCGCCGAAGGAACCGGAGTGGACGTCCTGGTCGGGGCCGTACAGCCGGATCTCGCACTCGGCGAGGCCGCGCATGCCGGTGCACACGGTGGGGGTGTCCTCGGACCACATGCCGGTGTCGGAGACGATCACGGCGTCGGCGCCGAGCCGCTCCGCGCGCTGTTCGACGAGCTCCCGGAAGTGCGGGGAGCCGGATTCCTCCTCGCCCTCGATCAGCAGCTTCAGGTGCACGGCGGGGGCGGTGCGGCCGGTGGTCGCGAGGTGGGCCCGGACGCCGAGTGTGTGGAAGAACACCTGCCCCTTGTCGTCGGCCGCGCCGCGCGCGTAGAGACGGCCGTCCCGGACGACGGGTTCGAAGGGGTCGCTGTCCCAGCCGTCCTCGCGTGCCGCGGGCTGCACGTCGTGGTGGCCGTAGACCAGCACGGTGGGCGCCCCGGGGTCGTCGGAGGGCCACTCGGCGTAGACGGCCGGGGCGCCGGGGGTGTGCCAGACCTCAACCGTGGGGAAGCCCGTCTCCTCGAGTGCGGCGGCGAGCCACTCGGCGCTGCCGCGCACGTCGGGCGCGTGGTCGGGCTGGGCCGAGACCGACGGGATGCGCAGCCACTCGGCGAGGTCGTCGAGGAAGGCGGCACGGTGCTGCTCGATGTACGTACGGACGGCGCTGACGGCACTGTCAACGGGCTGGCTCATGTCCTCGAGCCTATCGGCCCGCGCCGGTGTCCTCGGAGTGCGGTATCTCACCGGGCGTCCCGCCGGGCGGCTCTCCGAGCAGCAGCCGTTCCAGTTCGGGACGGCCGGGCAGTGCGCCGGGGCGGACCACCTCGCCGGTGCGCACGTACAGGAACGCGGCCGTGACGCTCTCCAGGGGGATCCCCTGCTGTTCGGCCCAGGCGAGCCGGTAGACGGCGAGCTGGAGCGGGTCGGCGGTGCGGCCCCGGCTGGTCTTCCAGTCGACGATCTCGTACGTCGTCCCGTCACCGTCCTGCTTGGTGTAGACGGCGTCGATGCGGCCGCGGACAACGCGGTCGGCGATCGACAGCTGGAAGGGCGTCTCCACGCGGTGCGGGGTGCGGTGGGCGTACTCGGTGCGTTCGAAGGCCTCCTTGAGGGCCTCCAGGTCGCGTTCGTCTTCGATCTCGGCGTCGCTGCCGGGCAGCTCGTCCGGGTCGAGCATGGGCAGGGTCAGTTCCTCGAAGCGTGCCTCGACCCAGGCGTGGAAACGGGTGCCGCGGCGTGCGGCGGGCTGCGGCGGGCGGGGCATGGGGCGGGCCAGCTCCTGGGCGAAGCCGTCCGGGTCGGCGGCCAGGCGCAGCAGCTGGGAGGCGGTCAGCGAGGCGGGCAGCAGGACCTCGGTGACGCTCTCGCGGGTGCGCAGCAGCTCTCCGGCGAGGGCGTCGAGGTCGCGGTCCCAGGAGGCGACGGCGCGGGCCTCTTCGGGGGTGAGCCGGGGGCGCGGCGGGGGCACCGGCTCCCGCTCCGGCGTGCGGGGGCGCGGGGCGGCTTCCGGGGCCGACGCCTGGTGCGGGACGGCGGGACGGTCGGTGACCCAGGAGTCCCAGTCGCCCGGATCGGCGTCCGCGAAGGGGTCCTCCTCGGGGAGGTCCTCGTCATCGGGCGGTGGCGGCCAGTCCGGATGGTCCTGGGCGTCGGGGTCGTGCACGGCCGCGGCGGGGCCGTCGGAGCGGGTGGCGAGGCGGTCGAGGTGGGCGAGGACCGTGTCGGCGGCCGCGCGGCGGCGGGCAAGGGCGGCGTCGTCCAGGGCCAGGGGCCACACCTGGTCGTCGGTGGCCCGGTGAAGGGCCGGGTTCTCCTCGTCCTCGGCGGGCTCGTCCGCCCATGCCTCGATCTCGCCGTACCCGGCGGCGCAGTGCCGGTACAGGGCGTGGAGGAACGCGGAGGGTCCGCGCGGCTTCTTCTGGCTGGGTCCCCACCAGTGGCCGGAGCCGAGCAGCAGGGAGCGGGGGCGGGTGAAGGTGACGTAGCCGAGGCGGAGTTCCTCGGTGTGCTGGTGCTCCTTCATGGCCTCGTGGAAGGCCTTCAGGCCCCGGGAGTCCCAGGAGTCGACGTCGGGCAGGGTGTCGGCGTCGCCGCGCAGCGCGTGCGGCAGCACCTTGCCCTGCGCGGTCCACTTCTCGCGGCCCTGGCCGCTGGGGAAGGTGCCGGTGACCAGTCCGGGGACGGCGACGACGTCCCATTCGAGGCCCTTGGACTTGTGGGCGGTGAGCACCTTGACGGTGTTCTCGCCGCCGGGCAGGGCGTTGTCGAGGCCCTTCTCGTACTGGGCGGCGGTGCGCAGGAAGCCGAGGAAGGCGAGCAGGGTGGCCTCGCCGTCGCCGGCGGCGAAGGAGGCGGCGACGTCGAGGAAGTTGGACAGGGTCTCGCGCCGGCGGGCGGCCAGGGCGTGCGGCGAGGCGGACAGCTCGACCTCCAGGCCGGTGACGGCCAGGACGCGGTGCAGCACGTCCATGAGGGGGTCGGCGAGGGAGCGGCGCAGGTCGCGCAGTTCGGTGGCCAGGCGGGCGAAGCGCACGCGCGCGTCCGGTGAGAAGGGCAGCCCGTCGTCGTCCCGGCGGCCGTCCATCGGGGTCTCGAGGAAGGTGTCGAGGGCGTCGGCGAGCGAGATCACCTCGGCCGGGTCGACTCCCTCGACGGCTTCGGCGAGCCGCCGGTCGGGGTCGTCGTCGCCGTCCACGCGCGCGTGGGTGACGAGCCGCCGGGCCCGCCGGCCCAGCAGGGCGAGGTCGCGGGGGCCGATGCGCCAGCGCGGGCCGGTCAGCAGCCGTACCAGGGAGGCGTTGGCCCCGGGGTCCTGGAGGACCTCGCAGACGGCGACGAGATCGGCGATCTCGGGCAGGTGCAGCAGCCCGGACAGGCCGACCACCTCGACGGGGACGTCCCTGGCGACCAGGGCGCCCTGGATCTCGGCGAAGTCGCCGGCCGTGCGGCACAGCACGGCGATCTCGCCGGGTGCCTTGCCGGTGTTCACGAGGTGGGCGATGGAGTCGGCGATCCAGTCGATCTCCTCGGCGTGGGTGGCCAGCAGGGCGCAGCGCACGGTGCCGTCGCGTTCGGCGCCCGGGGCCGGGCGGAGCGCCTCCACGCCCGCGTGCATGGCGCGCAGTGGCTCGGCGAGCCCGTTGGCGAGGTCCAGCAGGCGGCCGCCGCTGCGGCGGTTCTCGCTGAGCGACTGGCGGGTGGCGGTGCGGCCGTCGGCGTGGGCGAAGTGCTCGGGGAAGTCGTCGAGGTTGGCGACGGAGGCGCCGCGCCAGCCGTAGATCGCCTGGCAGGGGTCGCCGACCGCGGTCACCGGGTGGCCGGTGCCGCCGCCGAAGAGTCCGGCGAGCAGGACGCGCTGGGCGACCGAGGTGTCCTGGTACTCGTCGAGGAGGACCACGCGGAACTCGTCGCGCAGCACTCGGCCGACCTCGGGGAGGGCGGCGAGCCGGGCGGACAGGGCGATCTGGTCGCCGAAGTCGAGCAGGTCCCGTTCGCGTTTGGCGGCCCGGTAGCGCAGCACCAGGTCGGCCAGTTCGCGGCGGGCCGCGGCCGCCTCGGGGACCTTGCGCAGGTCGGCGTTGGTGAGCCTGGTGTTCTCCAGGGTGCGCAGCAGCTCGGCGTCGTGGTCGCGCAGGTCCTCGGGGCGTACCAGGTGTTCGGCGAGCTCGGCGTCGAGGGTGAGGAGGTCGCCGACCAGGTCGGGGAAGGAGCGGGTGAGCGCCGGGTAGAGGCCGGGGGCCTCGCGCAGCACGCGCGCGGCGAGCTGGTAGCGGGTGGCGTCGGCGAGCAGCCGGGAGGTCGGTTCGAGGCCGACGCGCAGTCCGTGGTCGGTCAGCAGGCGGCCCGCGAAGGCGTGGTAGGTCGAGATCACCGGCTCGCCCGGGGGGTTGTCCGGGTCGATGGCGTCCGGGTCGGTGACGCCGGCCCTGACCAGTGCCTTGCGGACGCGTTCGGCGAGCTCGCCCGCGGCCTTGTTGGTGAAGGTGAGGCCGAGCACCTGTTCGGGGGCGACCTGGCCGGTGCCCACCAGCCACACCACGCGCGCCGCCATCACCGTCGTCTTGCCCGATCCGGCTCCGGCCACGATCACCTGCGGGGCGGGCGGCGCGGTGATGCAGGCCGTCTGCTCCGGGGTGAAGGGGATGCCGAGGAGCTCCTTGAGCTGATCGGGATCGGTGATACGAGCGGGCACACGCAGAATCTAGCGGCGGGCACTGACAGCGGAGGCCGTCAGAGCCCTCCCGGAGCGGAGAACCGCAGGTCGGGGCGGGTGGTGCGATACGTCACGCCGGTCACTCGACGACGTGCCGGCCCTCGGGCCGGGCGCTGCACGAGGCGCGGAAGGCGCAGTGAGCGCAGTGCTGGCCTGTGGTCGGGGTGAACCGTTCGTCGAGGACCTTGCCGGCGGCCGTGGCCAGCAGATCGCCGACCCACTCCCCCTCGGGCGGCTTCTGGGCCTGCACCTTGGGCAGGGTCTCGCCGCCGTCCCGCTTGGCGGCCCCCTGACGCAGCTGGACGAGCTCGGCGCCGCCCGGTTCGGGGCGGGTTCCGCCAAAGGCCTCGTCAACGGCGCCCTCGCGGACGGCGAGCTGGTAGACGGCGAGCTGCGGGTGGTGCTCCACCTCCGTGGAGCTCGGCGCCTGTTTGCCGGTCTTGAAGTCGACGACGTACGCGCGGCCGTCGCCGTCGGTCTCGACCCGGTCCATCTGGCCGCGGATGCGGACCTCGTAGTCGCCCGCCCCGAGGGTGACGTCGAAGTCGTGCTCGCTGGCCACCGGGGTGCGTCCGGTGCGGTCCATGACGTGCCACTTCAGGAAGCGTTCGAGCGCCACGCGCGCGTTCTCCCTCTCCTGCGCCGACTTCCACGGCGCGTCGAAGGCGAGCGCGTTCCACACGGAGTCGAGGCGCTCCATGAGGACGTCGAGATCGGCCGGGGTGTGCCCGGAGGCCACCTCGTCGGCGAGGACGTGCACCACGTTGCCGAAGCCCTGGGCGGCGGTGGCGGGCGCGTCGGCCTTCACCTCGCGGCCCAGGAACCACTGCAGGGCGCAAGTGTTGGCGAGCTGGTCGAGGGCGCTGCCGGAGAGCACGACGGGCTGGTCGCGGTCGCGCAGGGGCACCCTGCTGCGGGTTGGTTCGAACATGCCCCACCAGCGGTAGGGGTGCGCGGACGGGACCAGCGGGCGGCCGTCCTCGTCGGCGAGCGCCGCGAGCCGGGCCAGCCGCTGGGCGGCGGCCTCCCTGAGGGTGTCGGAGACCCGTGGGTCGACCGTCGTGGCGCGCAGTTCGGCGACGAGCGCGGCGACGGACAGGGGGCGGCGCGGTCGTCCCGTGACGTCCTTGGGTTCGACGCCGAGTTCGGTGAGGAAGCGGGAGGGCTGGTCACCGTCGTCGGCGGGCGCCTGCACGGCCGTCACGACGAGACGCTCGCGCGCGCGGGTGGCGGCGACGTAGAAGAGACGGCGCTCCTCGGCGAGCAGCGCGCCGGGGGTGAGGGGTTCGGCGAGTCCGTCGCGGCCGATGCGGTCGGCCTCCAGCAGGGAGCCGCGGCGGCGCAGGTCCGGCCAGAGTCCCTCCTGGACGCCGGCCACGACGACCAGGCGCCACTCCAGGCCCTTGGAGCGGTGCGCGGTCATCAGGCGCACGGCGTCGTGGCGGGCGGCGCGCCGCGTGAGGGTGTCGGCGGCGATGTCCTCGGCCTCGATCTCCTCCAGGAAGTTCAGGGCGCCCCGGCCGCCGGTGCGTTCCTCGGCGCGGGCGGCGGTCGCGAACAGCGCGCACACCGCGTCGAGGTCCCGGTCGGCGTTGCGGCCGGCCGCGCCGCCGCGCCGGGCGGAGCGCTCCAGGCGCTGCGGCCACGGCGTGCCGTCCCAGAGGTCCCACAGGGTCTCCTCGGCCGTGCCGCCGCCCGCGAGGCGTTCGCGGGCCCGGCTCAGCAGGGCGCCGAGGCGCTGGGCGCCCCGCGCGTACGCGGGGTCGTGCACGGCGAGCCGCTCCGGTTCGGCCAGCGCACGCGCGAGCAGTTCGTCCGAGGGCGGCGGCAGCGGGTTGCCCGCGGCCCGCTCCTCCTCGCGCAGGGCCCGTCCGAGGCGGCGCAGATCGGCGGCGTCCATGCCGGCGAGGGGGGAGGTGAGCAGGGTGAGGGCGGTCTCGGTGGCGAGCCAGCACGGCGCGGCCGCGGCGTCGGCCCCGGTGTCCGCGGGGCCGTCCGCCTCCGCCGCCGCCACCGCGCGCAGGGCCGTCAGCAGCGGGGCGACCGCGGGTTCGTGGCGCAGCGGCAGGTCGTCGCCGTCGACGTCCACGGGGACGCCCGCCGAGGTGAGCGCGCGGCGCACCGTGGGCAGGGTGCGGGCGCCGGCCCGCACCAGGACGGCCATCTCGTTCCAGGGGACGCCGTCCTCCAGGTGCGCCCGGCGCAGGATGTCGGCGATGTTGTCCAGTTCGGTGCCGGACGTCGGGTAGGTGTACACCTCGGCCCGGCCGCCGTCGCGGTGCGGGGTCAGCTCCCGGTGCGCGCGGACCTTCTCGGCGGGCAGGCGGGGCAGCGGCATGCGCCGGGTCACCCGCCGGGTGGCGTCCAGCAGGGCGGCTCCGGAGCGGCGGGAGGTGCGCAGCACCTCGACCGGGGCGGGGCGGCCGTCCGCGCGGGGGAATGCGTGGGGGAACTCCAGGATGCCGCCCACGTCGGCGCCCCGGAAGGCGTAGATCGACTGGTCGGGGTCGCCGAAGGCGACGAGGGTGCGTCCGCCGGCCAGGGCGTGCAGCAGCCGTACCTGGGCGGGGTCGGTGTCCTGGTACTCGTCGACGTAGACGGCGTCGTAGCGCGCGGCGAGCTGTCCGGCGATCTCCGGGCGGCGGGCGAGGAGCACCGCGCGGTGGACCAGTTCGGCGTAGTCGAGGACGCCCTGCAGGTCGAGGACGTCGAGGTATTCGGCGAGGAAGGCGGAGGCGGCGCGCCAGTCGGGGCGTCCGATGCGGCGGGCGAAGGCGTCCAGGGCGCCGGGGCCGAGGCCGAGTTCGCGGCTGCGGGCGAGCACCGCGCGGACCTCGTCGGCGAAGCCGCGGGTGGTGAGGCAGGCGCGCAGTTCGTCCGGCCAGCGCACATGGGCGAGTCCGAGCCGTTCCAGGTCCACCTGGCCGGCGAGCAGCTCGCGGACGGTGACGTCCTGCTCGGGGCCGGACAGCAGCCGCAGCGGTTCCACGAAGAGGTCGCTGTCCTGGTGGGCGCGGATCAGGGCGTAGCAGAACGAGTGGAAGGTGGTCGCCTGCGGGGCGTGCGCCGCCCCGATGCGCAGGGCCATGCGGTCGCGCAGTTCGACGGCCGCCCTGCGGCTGAACGTCAGCACCAGGATCCGTTCCGGGTCCCCGCCACGGGCGATCCGCGCGGCCACGGACTCGACGAGCGTGGTGGTCTTTCCGGTGCCCGGACCTGCGAGAACGAGCAGGGGGCCGGTCGTGTGCTCAACCACGGAGCGCTGCGCGGCGTCCAGACGGGGGGGATTCCCGCGAGCGGGTGGGGTACGCACCAGTCGATAAGCGCCACGGTTCCCCCGCCGCACCTGGGGGTGCGACAGGCCGCTGGTGAAGGAAGAGGTGCTCACGTGGTTCGCCGGTCCTGGTGGGTGTGCTGTGGGTCCGTTCGCCGTGCGTACGGGGTGGTGGTCGCGGGGTGAAGGGGGAACGCGCAGCCGACGCTACGCCGGTGAAAAGTACGGAAGCAGACCTTCCGCTTCTTCCCTCCGGCCACTCCCGCCGCACCTGCCCCTTGCCTCACGAACGTACGTCATGCCGCGCATGCGCCCCGGCCTCCCCTGAGGGATCACAGGTCACACGGCGGCCCGCGCGATGGCGGAAGCTGTCAGGTGTGACCCTCGGTGTGCCCGCCGCCGTCCCATCGCGCGCGCCTCATGTCGAGGCGTGGCACATGGCCCTCGGCGGCCCGGCTCGCCTCCTTCAGCGGCGTGCCCTCGGCGCGGTAGTGGCCGAGGGCCCTCGGCTCGTGCCCCGGCAGCAGCACGCCGTCCGCGCGGACGACGCGCCACCACGGGACGGCTCCCCCGTAGAGGGCCATCACGCGCCCCACCTGCCGGGGACCGCCCTCCCCCAGCCACTCGGCCACGTCCCCGTACGTCATGACGCGCCCCGGCGGAATCAGCTCGGCCACCTCGAGGACGCGCTCGGCGTACTCGGGCAGGGCGTCCGGGTGCTCCGGACCGCCGTCGGACGCAAGGCTCTCCTGGCTCATCCGGTCCATCCTGCCCCACCCCACCGACAACGCGACGCGCTCGCGCACGTCCGCGGGGCTCGCTCCCGGGCGGCGCGTCGGGCAGACTGTGCCGCCCCGCTTTCGGACCCTGATGCCCCCTTGTACCGGTACGGCATGCCACCATCGTGCGGGCGGTGACTGGTGATACAAGATCGAGAAGAGACGATGAAGCAGCAGGGTGCGCACCCCGAGGACACAGAGGGCACCCCTGACGCCTCGTCGCGCCCGGACACCGCCGAGCCCGAGACGGCGCACATCGACGAGGTGGAGGGCGACGAACCGCTGCTTCCCGCGCGGGTGCACCGCCCCTCCGACCTCATGCGGCTCCTGGCCGGCGTGCTCGCCGTGGTGCTGCTGCTGGCGATCGCCGCGTTCGCCCACGGCACCACGTCGGGGCTGGAACAGGACATCAACAAGGGCACCGGTCAGGCCCCCGACCTGCTGATCAAGATCGCGGGACTGGCTTCCAGCATCGCGATCCTCCTGGTGCCGGTGGCCTTCGCCATCGAACGGCTGATCAAACGGGACGGCCTGCGGATCGCCGACGGCGTGCTCGCCGCCGTCCTCGCCCACGGTGTGACACTCGCCACCGACCTGTGGGTCGCGCGCGCCGCCCCGGACTCCATCCAGGAGGCGCTCACCCAGCCCTCCCCCGGCGACATCCACGCCCTCACCGACCCGGTGCACGGATATCTGGCCCCGGTGATCGCGTACATGACGGCCGTGGGCATGTCCCGCAGACCCCGGTGGCGCGCGGTGCTGTGGGTGGTGCTGCTCCTCGACGCCTTCTCCATGCTCGTCACCGGCTACACGACACCGTTCTCGATCATCCTGACCGTCCTGATCGGCTGGACCGTCGCCTACGGCACCCTCTACGCGGTGGGTTCGCCCAACGTGCGCCCCACCGGCCGCACCCTGATGGCCGGCCTGCAGACCGTCGGCTTCCACCCCGTGACCGCCTCGCGCGTGGAGTCCGGCGACGCCTCCGAGACCGGGGACCGGGGACGCCGGTACTTCGTCACCCTGGAGGACGGCCCGCCGCTCGACGTCACCGTCGTCGACCGGGAACAGCAGGCGCAGGGCTTCTTCTACCGCGCGTGGCGCAACCTGGCCCTGCGCGGCTTCGCCACCCGCAGCAGCCTGCAGTCGCTGCGCCAGGCGCTGGAGCAGGAGGCGCTGCTGGCCTACGCGGCCATCGCGGCGGGCGCCAACGCGCCCAAGCTGATCGCGACCTCCGAGCTCGGCCCCGACGCGGTCATGCTCGTCTACGAGCACAGCGGCGGGCGCACCCTGGACTCGCTGCCGGACGAGGAGATCACCGACGACCTTCTGCGGGACACCTGGCGCCAGGTACAGGCCCTGCAGTCCCGCCGTATCGCGCACCGCAGGCTGGTGGGCGACGCCATCCTGGTGGACCGTTCCGGCACCGTGATCCTCACCGATCTGCGCGTCGGCGAGATCGCGGCCGGCGATCTGCTGCTCCGCATGGACACCTCCCAGCTGCTGGTGACGCTGGGCCTCAGGGTGGGCGCCGAACGCGCGGTGGCCTCGGCGCTGAGCGTCCTCGGCCCCGACACCGTGGCGGACTGTCTGCCGATGCTCCAGCCCATCGCGCTGAGCCGTTCCACGCGCGGGACGCTGCGCAGGCTGGCCCGCGAAAGGGCGGAGCGCGAACGTGAGGCGGTCCTGGAGGCCTCCCGGCAGTCGAAGGCGGGCCGCGCGGAGCAGGACGCCGGCGAAGCCGGGCCCGACAAGACAGACAAGCCCGACAAGAAGGCCGTCCGCGCGGAGCAGCGGGCCGAGAAACGGGCCCTCGACGAAGCCATGGACGAGGCGCGCGAGGAGGACCTGCTCTCCCAGATCCGGCACGAGGTGCTGCGGATCAGGCCGCAGGCCCCGGTGGAACCTGCCCGCCTGGAGCGGGTGCGGCCGCGGACCCTGATCAGTTTCATCGCCGGTGCGATCGGCGCGTACTTCCTGCTGACGCAGCTCACCCACATCGAGTTCGGCCCGCTCATCGCCAACGCCGAGTGGGGCTGGGTGGCCGCGGCGGTACTGTTCTCCGCCGCCAGTTACGTCGCGGCCGCCATGGCCCTGCTGGGGTTCGTCCCGGAGCGGGTGCCGTTCCCGCGGACCGTGGCGGCTCAGGTCGCCGGGTCGTTCGTGAAGATCGTCGCCCCCGCGGCCGTGGGCGGGGTCGCCCTGAACACGCGGTTCCTGCAGCGCGCGGGGGTGCGGCCGGGGCTCGCGGTGGCGAGCGTGGGCGCGTCGCAGCTCTTCGGGCTCGGCTGCCACATCCTGATGCTGCTCTCCTTCGGCTATCTCACCGGCACCGAGAAGACGCCCTCCCTCACCCCCTCCCGCACGGTCATCGGGGGCCTGCTGACGGTGGCGGTGCTGGTGCTCGTGGTGACCTCGGTGCCGTTCCTGCGCAAGTTCGTCGTCACCCGCGTGCGGTCGCTCTTCGCCGGGGTCGTGCCGCGCATGCTGGACGTGCTGCAGCGGCCGCAGAAGCTGGTCACCGGGATCGGCGGCATGCTGCTGCTGACCGCCTGCTTCGTGATGTGCCTGGACGCCTCGATCCGGGCGTTCGGCGACGACACGACCTCGGTCAGCATCGCCAGCGTCGCCGTCGTGTTCCTCGCCGGCAACGCCCTGGGGTCGGCGGCCCCGACACCGGGCGGTGTGGGCGCGGTGGAGGCGACCCTGACGGTCGGTCTGATCGCGGTCGGGCTCCCCAAGGAGGTCGCCGCGCCGGCGGTGCTGCTCTTCCGGCTGCTGACACTGTGGCTGCCGGTGCTGCCGGGCTGGCTGGCCTTCAACCACCTCACGCGCAAGGCGGCGCTGTAGGCCGGCGGCTCTGTGCCGGGAGGTTCTCCCTCGTACGGCCCGTGCCCCGCGCGTGCCGTACGGGGCGACCGCAAGATGGGAGCATGCTCCGCCCCTTCCGCCCGCGTGCCGCCGTCCTGACCCTCTCCGCCCTCCTGCTGTCCGCGCCGCTGGCGGGCTGCGGCGGGAGCGACGACAAGGACGCGGACCTGACGGAGCAGCAGCTCGACTGGAAGGACTGCCCGGCTCCGGACGAGGCGCAGGGCGGCGGCACCGCCCCCTCCCCGCTGCCGGGCCCGCGGGGCACCTGGAGCTGCGCCACGCTGAAGGCGCCGCTGGACTGGAGCGAACCCGGGGGCGACACCATCGGTCTCGCCCTGATCCGGGCCAGGTCGAGCGGCGCGGCGAGCGAGCGCATCGGCTCCCTGATCTTCAACTTCGGCGGACCTGGCGGCTCCGGCGTCACCGCGCTGCCCGCGTTCGGCGAGGACTACGCGACCCTGCGCACCCGCTACGACCTGGTGAGCTTCGACCCCCGCGGGGTCGGCCGCAGCGACCCCGTGATCTGTGAGAACGACCGGCAGCTCGACGCGTACTTCCAGCAGGACGCCACCCCCGACGACAACGCCGAACGCACGGAGCTGCTGGACAGCACCAAGAAGTTCAACGCGGCCTGCGAGAACAACTCCGAGCGGGTCCTGCCCCATGTGCGCACCACGGACGCGGCCCGCGACCTGGACCTGATGCGCCAGGTCCTCGGCGACGACGCGCTGCACTACTTCGGCGTCTCCTACGGCACGGAACTCGGCGGTGTCTACGCCCACCTGTTCCCGAAGAAGGTGGGCCGGGCCGTGTTCGACGCGGTCGTCGACCCCACGGAGAACGCGGAACAGGGCTCGCTCGGACAGGCCCGCGGGTTCCAGCTCGCACTCGACAACTACGCCGAGGACTGCGTCTCGGGGACCGAGGAGTGCCCGGTCGGCGACAGCGCGCAGGACGTGAAGAACCGTATCGCCAAGCTGCTGAAGGACCTTGACGGCGAACCCCTGCCCGGCATCTTCCCGCGCGAGCTGACCCAGACCGCGGCGACCAGCGGGATCGCCCAGGCCCTGTACTCGAAGGACTTCTGGCCCTACCTCACCGACGGCCTCGACCAGGCGTACGACGGCGACGGAACGATTCTGATGGTGCTGTCCGACTCGATGAACGGCCGCAGCGAGAACGGCGGGTACAGCAACCTCGTCCCGGCCAACGTGGCCATCAACTGCGCCGACGACAAACCCCGTTACACCGCCGGGGACGTGGAGCGCGCGCTCCCGGAGTTCCGGGCCGCCTCCGCGCTGTTCGGTGAGTACCTGGCGTGGGGTCTGGTCGGCTGCACCGACTGGGCGGTGGCGGGAGCCGCCGACCATCCGGACGTCCACGCCCCCGGCGCGGCCCCGATCCTGGTCATCGGCAACACGGGCGATCCGGCCACCCCGTACGAGGGGGCGCGCAGGATGGCGCAGGCTCTCGGGCGGGGCGTCGGTGTGGAACTGACGTACAAGGGGCAGGGGCACGGAGCGTACGACAGCAGGAACAGGTGCGTGCGGGCAGCGGTGGACGGTTATCTCCTGGACGGGAAAGTGCCGGAAGCCGGGACCGTCTGTTCGTGAGCGGACGTCACGCCCGCTGCCGCGTTCACCGTCACGCTCACTTTAAAACCGCAGGTCAGAGCGTTATCCACAGGTCGCGGCGGCGGACGGCGGATCTGCCTACCATGGCCTGACCGCCATCCGCGGCACGGTGCGGACGGCCAGAGAGGGGGGATGTGGCACATGACCCGTTTCACACGGTGGGCGGCCCTCACGGCCGCCGCCGCGCTGCTGACGGCCGGCTGTACCGGCGGCGGCTCGTCCGGCGACGACGGAAGGAGCGGTGGCACGGCCCTGGACTGGGGGCGCTGCAAGGCCTCCGGTGACACCCCCGCGCCGGGGGGCGACTGGCAGTGCGCCACCCTCCGGGTGCCGCTGGACTGGTCGAAACCGGACGGCTCCACGATCGGGCTGGCCCTCATCCGGGCCAAGGCCACCGGAGACGACCGCCTCGGCTCGCTGCTCTTCAACTTCGGCGGGCCCGGCGGCTCGGGCGTGTCCATGATGCCGTCCTACGCCGCCTCGGTCTCCGAACTGCGCGAGCGCTACGACCTGGTGAGCTGGGATCCGCGCGGGGTCGCCGCCAGCGAGGGCGTCCGCTGCCGCGACGACAAGGACATCCAGGCCGCCGAGTCGTCCGTGGACGGCACCCCGGACACCCCGGCCGAGGAGCGGACGTTCCTCGAGGACGCCGCCGGCTTCGGCAAGGGCTGCCAGAAGGCCGCCGGGAAGCTGATGGCGCACGTCTCGACCACCGACACCGCTCGCGACATGGACCGCATCCGCCAGGTCCTCGGCGACGACCGGCTGAACTACTTCGGCATCTCCTACGGCACCGAACTCGGCGGTGTCTACGCCCACCTGTTCCCGAAGAAGGTGGGGCGGATGACGCTCGACGCGGTGGTCGACCCGAGCGCCGACACGTTCGGCCACGCCAAGAACCAGACCCGGGGCTTCCAGACGGCGCTCGACAACTACCTGAAGTCCACCGGGCGGGACCCCGAACAGGGGTCGCGGGAGATCGCCGGGCTGCTGGACCGGATCGACTCCGAACCGCTGCCGACGTCCTCGCCCGGGCGGGAGCTGACACAGACGCTGGCGCTGACCGGCATCGTCCTGCCGCTGTACAGCAAGAGCAGCTGGCCGGTGCTGACCAGCGCGCTCGAGGCCGCGGAGGAGGGGGACGGCTCGGAGCTGCTGGCGCTCGCCGACGGCTACAACGAGCGCGACGACTCGGGAGGCTACGGCACGACGACCCACTCCCAGCGGGTCATATCGTGCCTGGACGACAAGCAGCGGCCCACCCTCGAGGAGACGAAGCGGCTGCTGCCCGAGTTCGAGGAGATCTCCCCCGTGTTCGGGTCCTTCCTCGGCTGGGACACGGCCGGCTGGTGCCACGACTGGCCGGTCCCCGGCCAGTACGACACCCCGGAGGTGAGCGCGCCGGGCGCGAAGCCGGTCCTCGTCGTGGGCAACACCGGCGACCCGGCCACGCCGTACGAGGGTGCACGGAGGATGGCCGACGAGCTGGGCGAGGGCGTCGGCGTGGTGCTCACCTGGAAGGGCGAGGGCCATGGCGCGTACGGCAGCGGGAGCGACTGCGTCGACTCCACGGTGAACGCCTACCTGCTGGACGGCACGGTGCCCGAGGACGGCAAGGTCTGCTCATGACGACGGGGGCTCCGCGCACTCGTCGTGCGCGGAGCCCCCGCCCCGACCTCGTCAGGGTCCGGTGTCTGTCAGTAGACCGGCTTCTCGGGCTCGATCTGGTTGACCCAGCCGATCACGCCGCCGCCCACGTGGACGGCGTCGGCGAAGCCCGCGGACTTCAGGACGGCGAGGACTTCCGCACTGCGGACGCCCGTCTTGCAGTTCAGGACGATCTTCTTGTCCTGCGGCAGGCTCTCCAGGGCGTTGCCCATCAGGAACTCGTTCTTGGGGATCAGCCGGGCGCCCGGGATGGAGACGATCTCGAACTCGTTCGGCTCACGGACGTCGATGAGCTCGATGCTCTCGCCGTCGTCGATCCACTCCTTGAGCTGCTTGGGAGTGATCGTGGAGTCGGCGGCCGCCGCCTGGGCCTCCTCGGAGACGACGCCGCAGAAGGCCTCGTAGTCGATGAGCTCGGTGACGGTCGGGTTCTCGCCGCAGATCGCGCAGTCGGGGTCCTTGCGGACCTTGACCTGGCGGTACTGCATCTCCAGGGCGTCGTAGATCATCAGACGGCCGACGAGGGGCTCGCCGATGCCGGCGAGCAGCTTGATGGCCTCGTTGACCTGGATGGAGCCGATGGACGCGCAGAGCACGCCCAGGACGCCGCCCTCGGCGCAGGAGGGGACCATGCCGGGCGGCGGCGGCTCCGGGTAGAGGCAGCGGTAGCAGGGGCCGTGCTCGGACCAGAAGACCGAGGCCTGCCCGTCGAAGCGGTAGATCGAACCCCAGACGTACGGCTTGTTCAGCAGCACGCAGGCGTCGTTGACCAGGTAGCGGGTCGCGAAGTTGTCCGTGCCGTCGACGATCAGGTCGTACTGGCTGAAGATGTCCATCACGTTGTCGGCCTCGAGCCGCTCCTCGTGAAGGATCACGTTCACGTACGGGTTGATGCCCTTGACGGTGTCACGGGCGGACTCGGCCTTGGGACGGCCGATGTCGGACTGGCTGTGGATGACCTGACGCTGCAGGTTCGACTCGTCGACCTCGTCGAACTCCACGATGCCGAGCGTGCCCACGCCCGCCGCGGCCATGTACATCAGACCCGGCGAACCCAGGCCACCGGCGCCCACAAAGAGCACCTTGGCGTTCTTCAGCCGCTTCTGCCCGTCCATGCCCACATCGGGGATGATCAGGTGGCGGGAGTACCTGCGGACCTCGTCTACGGTGAGCTCGGGGGCCGGCTCGACCAGGGGTGGCAGCGACACGGGGACTCCGTTGATCGGTCAATCACTACGGTTGTTCTCCGCTTAACACTGCCATGGCCTTTTTCATTCCGAGACACCCGTCCCGAGGCGCGAGACGATGTCGTCCCAGTAGCCGGGCAGGGGCTCCCAGGGGGCGGTGCGGGTCCGGTGGGCCGAGGGGCCCGGGTGGTGGGCTCGGTGAGTGTGGTTCGTGAAGTAGATCGTTGCTGCTCCCTGCCAGCGGGCGATGCGCAGGGCCTCGTCCAGATGCGGGGCGGGCACTCCGTGGACGAAGTGGCAGAAGCGCTCGGGCGGATGGTCGGCGGTCCACTCCGCCACCTGGGACCAGCGGTAGTCGCTCCACGGGCCGGAGAAGGTGACGAGCTGGTCGGCGAGTTCGACGTACCCGGCGTGCGGGTGGGTGCCGTGGCCGAGGACGAGGTGCGCGTCGCGGGGGTCGTCGTGGAGCGCGCGGAGGGTGGCGACCGTGCGCCGCACCTCCGGGAGGGCGGCCCGGTCCGCGGGGCAGCGGTCCAGGAGGAAGCCGTCGACCTGGTACCAGTCGATGAAGCGGCGGGCGTCCGGGGCCAGCTCGCCGAACGCGCGCAGACCGTACGCGAGGTCGAGGTGGCCGAGGACGCGGACACCGGCGTTGCGGAGGCGCCCGGCCGCCTCCAGGCAGTGCGGGTCGGGCTGGACGCCGGGGCCGTCGGCCACGTTGAGGACGACCCAGTGCAGAGGGGTGCCGGGGCGGGTGAGTCCGGCCCACTCGGTGGGGGCGACGAGGGGGTGGGCGAGGCCGGGGACGCCGAAGCCGGTGCGGACGCCGGTGCTCGCGGTGGGGGGTTTGACGCTGGTCAGATACGGCATGCCGCCTCCATCCAGATGTCGGCGAGGGACTCCTCGAGGTTGATGCGGGGGCGCCAGCCGAGGCGGTCGCGTGCGGTGCGGACGTCGGCCTGTTGCCAGCTGCCGCAGCCGTCGGGGTACGGGAAGGCGACCTGGGTGGTGGGGGGGTGGTCGCGGTGGCGGTCTCGGTCGCGCTCCCGGTCGCGGTCGCTGTCGCGGTCGCGGTCGCGGTCCGGGTCCGGGCGGGGGTGGCCGATGGTGGTGCGGAGGGGGGTGGTGGGGTGGGGTGCGTGTGTGTGGGGTGCGTGTGTGTGGGGTGCGTGGGGTGGGTGGGCGTCCAGTTCGTTGAGGGTGCCGCCGTAGCCGGCCACGCGGGCGAGGATTCCGGCGGCGTCCCGCAGGCGGACGGCGCGGCCCGAGCCGATGTTGATGACGCCCTGGGCGGCGGAGAGTGAGGCGGCGTGGACGGCGCGGGCCACGTCGCGGACGTCGATGAAGTCCCGCTGGGTGCCGAGGCCGCCGAGCTTCAGCTCGCCGTCGCCGGACTGCATGGCGCGGCGCATCGCCTCGGCGAGGCGGCCCAGGGGGGAGCCTGCGGGGGTGCCGGGGCCGACGGGTGAGAAGACGCGGAGGACGACGGCGTCCAGGCCGGAGCCGAGGACCAGCTCGGTGGCGGCGAGCTTGCTGACGCCGTAGGGGCCGCCGGGGCGGGGGACGGCGTCCTCCGCAGTGGACGAGCCGGGCTGGCTGGGGCCGTACTCCGAGCCGCAGCCGATCTGCACGAGCCGTGCGCCGCAGCCGCTGCGGCGGAGGGCCTCGCACACCGTGGCGACGGCGACGGTGTTGTGCCGGGTGAGGTCGCGGGCGCCGCCTCTGGTGGTGCCGGCGCAGTTGACGACCACGCCGGGGTGGACGGCGTCGAGGAAGCGGGTGAGTGCGCCGGGGCTGCCGGTGGCGAGGTCGAAGCGGACGTCGGCGTCGTCGCCGCGGCCTAGGGCGGTGAGCTGGACTGCGGGGTCGGCCAGGAGGCGGTCGGCCACGAAGCGGCCGATGTAGCCGTTGGCTCCGATCAACAGGACTCTCATCGGGCGGCTCCTTTGACGTCCGGGGTGGTCATGCGGGGTTCTCCGTCGTGCGGTGGGTGCCTACGGGTGGTGGGTGGGTCGGGGGCGGGGCGGGGGTGGACGTCCTCGGACTGGCGCGACTGTCCCAGCTGGAAGGGGCGCAGGGTGCGGACGCGCCAGCCACTGCGGGCGACCACCCCCGCCCCACCCCCTCCGCGCCGTCGGCGGCCATCCGCCACACCCGCCGCTCTCCGCGGGCTGCCGCACCCGCCGCTCCCCGCGGGCAGTCGTGCCGCAGGGCGGCACGGGTGGGCGCGACGGCACCCCGTGGACGCCGGGCTGCGCGACCCACCCCCGGCCCGCACCCGCGCCGGGCAACCGTGGTGTCGACGGGGGCTCACTGGGGTGGCTCCGGGGGGATGTGGGCGGAGGCCCGGGGGAGTTTGCGGGAGGCGTGGAGGAGGAGGACCAGCGCCGCCGCACCGCAGGTGAGGGTGGGCAGCGCGGCAACCCCCCACGCGGAGGTCAGCGTCTGCACCGGTGTCGCCAGCACGTCCCAGCCGGGCAGGCGTGCCATGAGGATCGTGGCCGGTCCCGCCGTCTGGGCCACCGCCGTGACCGTGAGGATCACCCTCGGCGCGTGGGTGAAGCCGTGGATGGTGAGGAGGCGGGCCAGGAAGAGGAGGCCGCCCAGGGCGAGCGTCGCGGGGAGGGCGAGGGGCTCGTCGAGGAGTGCCGTCGTGGCTGTGAGGAGGGCGGTCAGCGCCGCGAGGAACAGGGTGAAGACGCCGATGAGCACCGGGCGTACGGAAGCCGAGAAGTCCTCCAGGCCCCGGCTCGACGCCAGCCTGCGGCGGACGCGGGCGGTGAAGAGGTGCGCGGCCCAGGCAGCGGGCGCGCAGGAGAGGGCGAGGGCCGTCACGGGGGCGAGGGCGATCGGCCAGTCCCCCTCGGCCGTGCCGTCGGGCAGGCCGTCGGGGCCGCCGGTGACGGCGGCGTCGAGGAGGCCGTCGCCGAGGACGGCGTAGGTGAGGAGCCAGCAGGTCGCGGTCGCGGAGCGGGGCGGGATGGCGGTGCGGGCGCTGAGTGGGCCCCGGCGCAGCGCCGCGCGCAGGGCGAGGGTGATGGCGAGGGCGCCGGCGGCCACCGCGTAGAGGCGGGTCTGGCCGTGGGTGAGGCGCAGGGCGATCACCGTTGCCACGCACAGGGCGCCGGGGAGGAGGGTGAGGACCGTCCAGCCCGTGCTCCTCTTGGGGGCGGTGGTGGTGGGGGTGGGCTCCGGGGGTGTCTCGTCGCGGGGGACGCGGGCGTAGAGCTCCTCCGCGAGGGAGAAGACGTCGCGGTGGCGGAAGCGGGCGGCGGTGCGGTCGGTGATGCCGTGCGCCTCCAGGCCGGCCGCGATCTCCAGGGGGTCCACCGCCCGTTCGCACAGGTCGCGGTGGCGGTGCAGCAGCGCCTTGACCGGGTCGGCCGCGCCGGGCGGGGTGCTGCGGTTCAGTTCGCCGAGGTCGGTCATCGGACTGTCTCCGTCGCGGGTACCGGTGTCTGCGTCGCCCACGTGGGGACGGCACGGGGAGTGGGTTCGGTCCAGTGGCCGGGGACGTGGGCCTCGGCGGGAGCCGCGAAGGGGAGGGGGGCGCCGGTGCCGTCGAGGGGGAGGCGGCGGGCCGGGGTCCGCGCGACGATCTCCAGGTAGATCCCGTGGAAGGCCGCGATGTTCTGGTCGACGGTGAACAGTTCGAGCGCGCGGGCGCGGGCGGCCGCGCCGAGGCGTGCGCGGCGCTCGGGGTCGCGCAGCAGGGAGACGCAGGCGTCGGCGAGGGCCCGCGGGTTGCGCGGCGGTACGACGAGACCGGTGCCGCCGATGGCCTCCACGACCGCGCCGACGTCCGTGGAGACCGTCGCGCGCCCGCAGAACATCGCCTCGACCAGGCCGGCCGGGAACCCCTCGACGACGCTGGAGAGCACGGTCACCGCGGCCGAGGCGTACGCGGCGGTGCGGGTGGGCAGGTCGGGGCCGCCGGTCTCCTCGAAGGACACCGGGTTGGCGCCCACGGAGTGCGGGCCCTCGGCCTCGTCGGGGAAGAGCTGCGCGGCCAGGGCCCGGCAGTGGCCGAGGTAGGCGGCGCCCTCCGGGTCCGCCGGACCGCCGACGATCCGCAGACGGGTCCTCGGTTCCTCCTTGCGGATCGCCGCGAAGGCGTGCAGCAGGGAGACCAGGTCCTTGGCGGGCTCCACCCGGCCGACCCAGACCAGGGTGTGCGGATCCGCCGTCTCCGGCGACTCCCCCGCCTCCGCGAAGGGTGCGGCGTCCATGCCCGGGTACACCGTGCGGACCTTGGACCGGTCGGCGCCGCAGCGCTCCTGCCAGCGGCGTGCGTGCGTGTTGCCCGGCGTCACGAACGCGGCCCGGCGGTAGGTCTCGGAGGCGAGCGCGCCGTGGAAGGCGGCGAGCAGGGAGCGGACCGCGGGTGAGGAGTCCGGGCGGGTCAGGTAGTGCGTCCGCAGGCGTACGCCGTACTCGGTGACCAGGAAGGGGATTCCGAAGAAGTGGTGGGCGAGCAGGCCCGGAAGAGCCGTCACTCCCCCGGCCGCCGCGTGGCACAGGTCGACCGCGCCCAGCCCGTCCTCCTCGTACCAGTCGAGCGAGAGGGGGCGCAGGGCGCGCTCCAGGTGCGCGGCCACGGTCAGCAGATCGGGGACGCGGGCCTCACGCGCGGTCCGCCGGGCGCCGGGCGCGCGACAGGCGCGTTCCAGGGCGCGTACGGCGGTCTCGGAGCGGAGTGCCGCCACCAGACCGCCTTCGTCGCGGGCGAGTTCGGCGAGGCCCAGGAGAGCGGTGGCGAAACGGTCCGCCTCGGGCGTAGCGGCGCAGAGGACGGCGGCCAGTTCGCCGTAGTGCTCCGAGAAGCGCCGGCGTGCGCGGCGGCCGTGCACCACGCCGTCGGCCTCGGCCGTCCACAGGGGGGCGGTGCGGACCCTGCCGACCTGGGGCGGCAGCGGGACCCAGCCCGCGTCCTCCTGTGCTTCGCCGCTGCTGAACGCGTAGACGTCGAACTCGTGCCGGTCCAGTCCGCGTACCAGGCGGTCGCACCAGAGCCCGCCCTCACCGCCCACATACGGATAGCCACCCTCCGTAAGCAGTCCGATGCGCACGTGTGCACCCCCGATCTCCCGTGTGGGGAGCCGCCGTTGGTCCGGCGGCTCGCAGCGGGACGAACGTATGCGGACAAGGAGGTGGCGTGACGGACGGTTGTCCATCACGCCATCAAAAGGGGTGAACGGGCGTAACTTTCCCGCGCGGAGCGCGTTCGCCGCGCCGGGCGGTCAGTCCTTGGGGTACGCCCACGCGTTGGGGCGGCAGCTGATCCCGTCGTGGTCGAGGAACTTGGTCTGCTGCTGCATGACCGGGGCCAGGTCGCCGTCCTTGTCACAGGTGACGTGGTTGAAGCCCAGGCGGTGGCCGACCTCGTGGTTGATCAGCATCTGGCGGTAGGCGTGGATCTCGTCGCCGTACGTGTCCGCTCCCCGCGCCCACCGGTCCGCGTTGATCATCACGCGTTCGGTGGCCGCCGAGTCGCAGGAGACGTTGTCCTCGGTGGTGTCCAGGCCGGACTTGGCGCACCAGTCGGCGGTCGTCTCCGGACTGGCCAGGGTGATCACGAAGTCGACCTGGCCGGAGTGGACGCGCTCGAAGGTGCGCGCGCCGTTGTGGGCCCAGCTGCGGTTGTCGTTGAGGGTCTTCTGCACGGCCTCGGCGAAGAGTTCGCCGTCGAGGTCCAGCCCCTGTTCGACGTCCACACGGTAGGTGCTCTTCTGCCCCTTGCCCGGCGCCTTGTCGATTCCGGGGATCGCCCGGAACTTCCCCGTTCCGCCGCGTGCGGCGCTGACCGGGTTCTTCTGGCTCATCATCTGCCCGTACGTCAGCGGTTCGGCGTCGGGCGCGGAGGGCGTCTCCCGGTCGTCGCCGCGCGAGGCGGAGTCCCCTGCGTCGCGGGCCTGGTCGCCGACGGACTGCGGCCGCCCGGCTGAGCCGCCGGGATCGTCGGCGACCTGTCCGGCCACCACGACGGCCAGCACCGTGGTGACGGCGGCGGCCGCGATCCCGGTGAAGGTGCGGCTCTTGCCGCCCTTGGGCTGCTCGGGTTCCGCGGCCGGCGGCGGGCCGCCGTCCTCGGGGCCGGAGGGGCCGCCGGGAGCCGGCGCGGTGTCCCAGTCGGTGACGGCGGCGTAGGGATCCGCGCGGTGCGCGGCGGGGGTGTCGAGCGGGGTGAAGAGGTCGGTTTCGTCGTCGAAGGCGTCGACGTAGTCCTGGCGCGGCCCTCCGGGCGGTGCCTGCCGCTGGCGCGGGAGGGGGGCGCCCTGTCCGGGCCGTGTGCCGTATCCGGTTCCGGCGGCCGTCCGGCCGTTCGACGCCCCCCAGCCGCCGCCGGGTTCCCGCTGCTCGGGGTGTCCGCCCCGCGCCGGGGGAAAGCCGTGGGCCGGGGTTCCGTCGGGAAGCCGGGGAAACCCGTGCGCCGGGGTCCCGTCGGGCATGCGCGGCAGGCCGTGCGCGGGGGTGCCGTCCGGCATGCGCGGCACGCCGTGCGCCGGGGTGCCGTCCGGCATGCGCGGCACGCCGTGCGCGGGAGTGCCGTCCGGCAGGCGCGGCACGCCGTGCGCCGGGGTGCCGTCGGGGTGGCGTGGGGTTCCGGCTGCCGGGGTGCCGTAGGGCGGGGTGCCGTATCCCTGGCCCGGCACCTGCCGGGGACGGGCGGCCGGGGCGGGAGCGCCGTCCCGTACTGCTCCGGTGTCCGCGGCGCCGCCCTTCCGGGCGGGTCCGCGGCGGCTGTGGCGTCCCACGTCGCGCCTCAGCCCCTCGTGTTCTCGGTGGTGGTCTCCCCGCCGGTGCCGGCGGTCGGACCCGGGGCGCCCAGCGCGCCCGGCTCACCAGTATCCCCCTCGCGCGCCGATTCCGTTGCATCCGCGAGCAGTTCACGGAAGGCGAGGGCCACCGTCTCGGGGTACTCCATCATCGCCACGTGCCCCGCGTCCGGGAGTGTCACCAGCCGGGAGTTCCGGAACGCGCGCGCCGACCGCTGGGCCATCCGGAAGCCGACGAGCTGGTCCCGGCCGCCGTAGACGAGCAGGGTCGGCGCCAGCACCCTTTCGGCCTGGCGCCACAGTCCGTGCTGGCCACCCAGGGTGTAGGCGCTGACGATCCCCCGCGCGGAGCGCGCCATCGCGTCCCAGAAGTACGGCAGCCGCAGCCGCCGCTCCATCTCCTGCACGGCGTGCCGGAACCCTTCCGGCGTCACCCGCGCGGGGTCCCCGTAGCAGAGCCGCAGGACGCCCTGGACCCGCTGTTCCGCCGTCCACTCCCGGGTGATCCGGGTGAACAGCGGTGCGATGCCGGGGATCGCCAGCAGTCCCGTCGGGACGGCGGTGCGCTGCACCCGCAGTTCCGGCAGGGCCGGTGACACCAGCGTGAGGGTGCGCACGAGGTCGGGGCGCACGGCGGCGACGCGGGTGGTGACCGCGCCGCCGAGGGAGTTGCCGAAGAGGTGCACCGGGCCGCGGCCGGCCGCGTCGAGATGGCGGATGACCGCGCGCGCGTGCGCGGTGACGGAGTAGTCGCCGTCGTCCGGGGGCGGGGAGTCGCCGAAGCCCGGCAGGTCGACGGCCTCGCTCTCGACGCAGTCGTCCAGCAGCGGCATCAGCGCCGACCAGTTCAGCGAGGAGCCGCCGAGTCCATGGACGTAGAGGGCGGGGGGCAGGCCCTCCCGGGCGGGGGGCCGCGACCGCAGCGACAGCGTGACGCCGGGCAGCTCCACCGACCTGAGCCGCTCGCCCTCCGCCACCCTGACCGGCGCCACCTTGGGAAGCACGGTGGCGGGCGGCACGAACGGCAGCTCGGTCGAAGACATGCGGCAATGTTACGAGACGATCACGTGGCGGCTCATGTGTTCGCCGTCACAGGCCGCCGCGAGACCCTTCTCCGGCGTGCGCTCCCCGTCACGCCCCGGTCGCGAATCGCATGGCGTCCGGATCGGGTGTCTCCTAGGCTCGCATACAGGGCACCCGCATGTGACCCCTGTATGCGTCAGGGACGTTCGTAGGAAGGGAGCCCAGCATGGCCGTGGATCCGACCGACCCCGAGACGTTCGAGGAAGACGAGAACGCGCCCGAGGAGAAGGAGTACGACGTCGAGGCGCCCCGGGTGGACGCGGCCGAGCAGCAGGCGGAGGTGGCGCCGGACCGCGACGACCCGATGACCGGTGTCGATCCCGACCGCGCCAACGAGGCGGATCTCGTGGAGCAGGCCCGGATCGTCTCCCTCGACGAGGACGACTACCGGTGACGGGAGCGCCGACCGGGACCGTCGCCGGGCAGTGAGGAGGACGCCCCTTGCCCGCTCTGACATCTTTTGAAACCGTCCGTACAGCTTTCCCCACCGTCCGGTCCGTGAAATTCTGCACCCGCACCGCGCGCGGCACGGTTACCGAAAAGTACGATGGCGGCGCGGCTCACACCGCATGTGGACGACAATGGGAGGCGGCGTGACAGCCATCGAGCAGACAGACGCGGTACGCCCGAGGGGTACACGCCTGCCGCGCCGTGCCCGGCGGAACCAGTTGCTGGGCGCCGCCCAGGAGGTCTTCGTCGCGCAGGGCTACCACTCGGCCGCGATGGACGACATCGCCGAGCGCGCGGGCGTCAGCAAGCCGGTGCTCTACCAGCACTTCCCGGGCAAGCTCGATCTCTATCTCGCGCTGCTGGACCAGCACTGCGAGGCGCTCATCCAGTCGGTGCGCCACGCGCTGGCGTCGACGACGGACAACAAGCAGCGCGTCCGGGCGACGATGGACGCCTACTTCGCGTACGTCGAGGACGACGGCGGCGCCTTCCGCCTGGTCTTCGAGTCGGACCTGACGAACGAGCCCGCCGTGCGCGAGCGTGTCGACAAGGTCACCAACGAGTGCGCGGAGGCGATCTGCGACGTGATCGCCGAGGACACCGGGCTTTCGCGGGCGGAGTCGACGCTGCTCGCCTCCGGGCTCGGCGGACTCGCCCAGGTGGTGGCGCGGTCCTGGCTGCACAGCGACCGGAGCGTGCCGCGCGACCAGGCGGTGCAGCTGCTGACCTCGCTGGCCTGGCGGGGCATCGCCGGATTCCCGCTGCACGGCAACGAACAGCAGCACTGAGCTGCGGGCGGGCGACGACGGCGGCCGCTTGTTCCCGTCGGGTGTTCGCTCCTGGCGTGGCCGGGCACAGCGTGTACATCCCCTCACCGGGCTAATGTGTGCTGGTACGGCGCGTAAAGGTCGCGCACTTCACTGACCGTCGGAGGGACATAGCCGTGGAGGTCAAGATCGGCGTGCAGCACGCGCCCCGCGAGATCGTTCTGGAGAGCGGTCAGAGCGCCGAGGAGGTCGAGCGCGTGGTGGCCGAGGCGCTGGCCGGGAAGTCGCAGCTGCTGAGCCTCGTGGACGAGCACGGCCGCAAGATCCTGGTCCCGGCCGACCGGCTCGCCTACATCGAGATCGGCGAGCCGGCCCCGCGCAAGGTGGGCTTCGGCGCACTGTAGGCGCGACCGGCTGTCGAACAGTCGCACGAGGGCCCGGCGGTTCATCCCGCCGGGCCCTTCGCGTTCCCGCGCGCGTTCACGGACGGCACACGGGTCCTCCACAGGGGAGGATTGGATTCCGCAGGTCAGGGGTAAGACGGGCTACGACCGATGCGAGCAGGCCGGCCATGTGGGAGGGACCCCGACATGCTCTTGGAAGCGCTCAGCTCCGCGATCCTCGGCCTGGCTCTGGCACTGGCGGCGCACCGCCGTCTGCCGCATCGTCTTCCCGCCCGCGCCCTGGTGCTGCCGACCGGGGTGGCCGGAGCGCTCCTCGGGGCGTTCCTCGTGAACTCCGCGCTGGACGCCGGCAGCCTGCTGACGGTGCTGCTCGGCGCGGTGATCGTGTCCGTGGCGTCCCTGTCGCTGCTGCTGCGCCCGGCGGGAAGACTGCGCCGCCGCTCGGCGACCGCGTGACCGGCCGCCGATGGTGGCGCCGGGACTGAGCCGGCCCGGGGCGGTCCTCAGGCCGCCAGGCCCAGTGCCGCCATGCGCTTGGTGTGCGCCTCGGTGATCCTGGAGAACATCCTGCCGACCTCGGCGAGGTCGAACCCGTCCGCGACGCCGCCGACGAGCATGGTCGAAAGGGCGTCCCGGTCGGCGACCACCCGCTGGGACTGCGACAGCGCCTCGCCCATCAGGCGCCGCGCCCACAGCGCGAGCCGACCGCCCACCCGCGGGTCCGCGTCGATCGCCGCGCGCACCTTCTCCACGGCGAAGCCGCCGTGCCCGGTGTCGTCCAGCACCGCCAGCACCAGCGCGCGGGTGTCGGAGTCCAGACGGGCCGCGACCTCGCGGTAGAAGTCACTGGCGATGGAGTCGCCGACGTACGCCTTGACCAGCCCTTCCAGCCAGTCGGAGGGCGCCGTCTGCTTGTGGAAGCCGTCGTAGGCGGCGACGAACGGCTCCATCGCCTGCGTCGGCTCCTCGCCGATGCCGGCGAGCCGGTCGCGCAGCCGCTCGAAGTGGTGGAACTCGGCCGACGCCATCTTCGCCAGCTCCGCCTTGTCCGCCAGGGTGGGCGCCAGCTTGGCGTCCTCCGCGAGCCGCTCGAACGCCGCCAACTCGCCGTAGGCGAGCGCGCCGAGCAGGTCCACGACAGCCGCACGGTACTGGGGGTCGGCGGAGGCGGCCGCCCAGTCCATGGCGGCGACGCCGGTGTGCCCGGCGGTGGTGTCGGAGGTGTCCGCGGCGTTGTCAGGCTTGTCAGAGCTCGTCATGAAGCGCACAATAGCCCGCTCGTCCCGCCCCGTAAGGCCGTGGCCGATCAGTGTGACGACGACTACGTGACCAAATCGGCCATGGCATGTGCGCGAATCCGGGGTATGGTGGTAATGCGCCTGCTGAGCACTCTGACGTACTCGACGGGCCGCATGTATGAGGATGCCCGGTCGTTGGCCCGATCGGCTCCGACCCGACAGCCCTCCCTGACCGTACGGCACATCGCGTACGACGATCGGAGGGAACCCTCAGCGGTACGAGCGCTCGAGCGTCGGCAGTGGTCCCGTGCCCTACGGCATCGCCCGTAAGGCAGCCGACGTCCCCGGCACGGTCCCCTACACGACCCCCCGCGCTCGCCTCGCACCGCGTACACAGAAGAGGCAGCACCCTGACTACGACGTTCCGAGAGCTCGGAATCCTCCCCGAGACCGCCGAGGCCCTTGAGGCCGTCGGCATCATCACTCCGTTCCCCATCCAGGAGATGACGCTCCCCGTGGCCCTGTCGGGCACGGACGTCATCGGCCAGGCCAAGACCGGCACCGGCAAGACGCTCGGCTTCGGCCTTCCGCTCCTCGAGCGGGTCACCGTCCCCGCGGACGTCGAGGCGGGCCGCGCCAGGCCCGAGGACCTCACCGACGCGCCGCAGGCACTGGTCGTCGTCCCCACCCGCGAGCTGTGCACGCAGGTCACCAACGACCTGCTCACCGCCGGCAAGGTGCGCAATGTGCGCGTCACCGCCATCTACGGCGGCCGGGCCTACGAGCCGCAGGTCGAGGCGCTGAAGAAGGGCGTCGACGTGGTCGTCGGCACCCCGGGCCGGCTGCTCGACCTGGCCGGGCAGAAGAAGCTGAACCTGAAGCACGTGAAGGCGCTCGTCCTGGACGAGGCCGACGAGATGCTCGACCTGGGCTTCCTGCCCGACGTCGAGAAGATCATCAACTTCCTTCCGGTGAAGCGCCAGACCATGCTGTTCTCGGCCACCATGCCGGGCGCGGTGATCGGTCTCGCCCGGCGCTACATGTCGCAGCCCACGCACATCCGCGCCACCGCGCCGGACGACGAGGGCGCGACGGTTGCGAACACCACGCAGTTCGTGTACCGGGCGCACAACATGGACAAGCCCGAGATGGTCTCGCGGATACTGCAGGCCGACGGCCGGGGCCTGGTCATGGTCTTCTGCCGCACCAAGCGCACGGCCGCCGACCTCGCCGACCAGCTCAAGCAGCGCGGCTTCGCCTCCGGCGCGGTCCACGGCGACCTCGGCCAGGGCGCCCGTGAGCAGGCGCTGCGCGCGTTCCGCAACGGCAAGGTGGACGTGCTCGTCTGCACCGACGTCGCCGCCCGCGGCATCGACGTCGAGGGCGTGACCCACGTCATCAACTACCAGTCCCCCGAGGACGAGAAGACGTATCTGCACCGCATCGGCCGCACCGGCCGCGCGGGAGCGAAGGGTACGGCGATCACGCTGGTCGACTGGGACGACATCCCTCGCTGGCAGCTGATCAACAAGGCGCTGGACCTCGGCTTCGGCAACCCGCCGGAGACGTACTCCACCTCCCCGCACCTGTTCTCCGACCTCGGCATCCCCGAGGGCACCAAGGGCGTCCTGCCGCGCTCGGAGCGCACCCGCGCCGGGCTGGACGCGGAGGAGCTGGAGGACCTGGGCGAGCCGGGCGGACGCGGTCCGCGCGGACGCGGTGGCCGGGGCGGGCGCGACGGCTCCCGTACCGCCGAGCGCGAGACCTCGCCCCGTACGCCGCGGCGCCGTCGCCGCACGCGTGGCGGTGCGTCCCTGGACGAGACCTCGCGGCAGCCCGCGGGCCCGGTCGCCGAAGGCGCCGGCGAGGCGGCGGCCGACACTGCCGACCGCAGCCCGCGCCGCCGTCGCCGTACCCGCGGCGGAGCCCCGGCCGGGGCCGCGCCGGCCGCGGTGGAGTCGGCGGAGACCGCCGTCGCCACGGCGGAGGGCACGGTCGTGGACGCCGTCGAGGCTCCCGAGAAGCCGCGCCGCCGCCGGACCCGCAGGGGCGCGGCGGACGAGGTTGCGGCCGTCGTCGGCCAGGGGGCGGCTGAAACCCCGGTCGCGCAGGAGACCACGGTGGCCGTGGCGGCTCCGGTGGTGACGGAGACCGCGGTCGTCGCGGAGCCCGAGGCACCGGCCGCCGAACCGCGCCGCCGCCGCACCCGCAAGACCGCGGCGACCACGGCGGTGGAGACGGCCGAGGGCACCACCGAGCCGACCGAGGCGACGGAGACCAAACCGCGCCGCACCCGCAAGACGGCGGCGAAGACCGAGGCCGCTGTCGAGCCGGTGGCCGAGTCGGCCGAGGTGGCTGAGACCAAGCCGCGCCGCACCCGCAAGACCGCGGTGAAGACCGCTGCGACGGCGGCGGTCGACACTGCCGAGCCGGTCGAGGCCGCCGAGGTCAAGCCGCGTCGCACCCGCAAGACCGCGGCGAAGAAGGCCGAGGCTGCCGTGGACACGGCTGAGGCCGCCGAGGCCAAGCCGCGTCGCCGTACCCGCAAGGCCGCCGAGGCGGACCCGACGGCCGAGGTCGTCGAGATCCCGGTGCAGACGGTCGAGGAGTCCGAGCCCGTGGCGGCCAAGCCCCGGCGGACCCGCAAGACCGCGGTGAAGAAGGCCGAGGCTGCCGTGGACACCGCCGAGGCCGTCGAGGCGAAGCCCCGGCGGACCCGCAAGGCGACGGCGGCCACAGCGCCGGCCGAGGAGGCCGAGGCCACGCCGCGCCGCCGCACCCGCAAGGCCGCCGAGATCCCCGCGCAGGCCGCGCAGGAGCCGGAGGCCGTGGAGGCGAAGCCGCGCCGGGCCCGCAAGACGGCTGCCGCCGCGGAGTCCGCGGAAGGCTGACGGAGCGCGCCGGTGGCCCGGTCCCCCTGTGGGGGGCCGGGCCACCGGCGTTTCCGCACCCGCTACCCTCACCCCGTGACCAGCCACTCCCCCGCCACCGCGTCCCCCCGCACCCGCCGACTCCGCACCTCGCGCGGGGAGTTCGCCGTCGTGGACGTGTCACCGGCCGCCGGGGTCGCGGTGCGCGGGGTCGCGCTGCTGGTGCCCGGGTACACCGGCAGCAAGGAGGACTTCACCTCGGTGCACGGGCCGCTCGCCGCGCGCGGCTACCGCACCGTCGCCGTGGACGGGCGGGGGCAGCACGAGTCGGACGGGCCCGCCGACGACGAAGCCGCATACGCCCAGGACGAGTTGGCGCGGGACGTGCTCGCGCAGGCGGACGCGCTCGGGGCGCCCGTGCACCTCGTCGGGCACTCCCTCGGCGGCCAGATCGCACGCGCGGCCGTCCTCCTCGACCACTCCCCCTTCCGTTCGCTCACGCTCGTCTCCTCAGGGCCCGCGCGGATCTCCGTCTCCCAGGAGCAGCGGGTGAAGCTGCTGCGGGACGCGCTCGCGGTGATGTCGATGGCGGAGTGCTGGGAGGCCATCCTGGCCATGGGCCCGCCCGAGGAAGTGGGCGGCCCGGCACGCGGACCCGGCGGTCAGGAGTTTCTGCGGGGCCGCTGGCTGGGCACCAGGCCGGCGCAACTGCTCACCACCGGACGGCAGTTGTGCACGGAACCGGACCGGGTCGCCGAACTGGCCGCCGTACCGCTGCCGTTCCACGTCCTGTCCGGCGAGCGCGACGACACCTGGCCGGTGCCGGACCTCGACATGATGGCGCGGCGGCTGAGGGCGCACCGCACGGTCGTCGGCGGCGCCGAGCACTCACCGGCCGCCGACCGGCCGGGGCCCACCGCGCGGGCCCTCGCCGACTTCTGGGACGCCCCGCACCCCGCGGGGTCCTAGTACTGCGCCTGCAGGTGGTCCCAGAAGCCGTCGCGCAGGGCGCGGCGCAGGTCGGCCTGGCCCCGCAGGGAGTACTGCAGCATGCCCTCCGCCTCCACCAGCAGGTCCTGGTCGACGGAGCCGGGCAGATAGGGGTGGCCGGGGAGCAGTTCCACCAGCGTGTCCCGGCCCCGCGCGGCCAGCCACTTCGCGGCGATCTGCGCGCCGACGAACCGGACGTCCTCCCGGGTGGGCCGGCCCGCCGCGGCCTCGTACGCCGGTGCCGTGCGCCGGGAGACGTACGGCTTGAAGAAGTCCAGGTCGAGGGTGCGCTGGCTGTCGACCTCCCAGAGCAGCGGCTCGGCCTGGTTGCGGCCCTCGGGGGCCTCGATGCCCCAGAGGTGGACGCGGGCGCCGTACCCCTGGGCCGCCTCGACGGCGGAGACCAGGTCCTCGTCGCCGCCGAGCAGGGCGGCGTCGCTGATGGCCCGGTACCGGGCCAGTGACTCCAGATCGGTGCGGATCAGGGAGTCGACGCCCTTCTGCTGGTTGTTGGCGTTGAGGTTGCCGAGGCGGACCTTGACGTCCGGGAGTTCGGCGATGGTCTGCTGTTCGGCGGTGTGGATGCGGCGCCTGGCGCCGTCGTACCAGTAGACCCGCAGCAGCCTGCTGTCCGCGAAGACGGTGCGGGCGCGGTCGATGAGCGCGTCGATGAGTCCCTCGGCGTCGAGGTCGAAGGCCCGGCGGTCCTCCGTGCCGGTGACCAGCCGTCCCGCGGCGGCGTACAGGTAGCCCGCGTCGACGAAGATGGCGTGCGTCGAGGGCGTCTTCGCCACCTCGGCGAGCATGCGCTGGAGCAGCTCGTTCGTGCGGTCGATACGGGCGTGCAGGGCCGCGAGGTCTTCGTTCATCACCTCCATTGTCCCGGTGGTCACGCTACGAACACAACCGGTACCGGTCGGTCTCGTTCGAAACCCTTACTGGTCAGTATTTAGTCGATCGAAAAATTTCCTTAGCGTAGGGAATGTCTGCATCGCACAGGGCGTTGGAATCGACATGGACCCCGGGCCCGAGTGGCCCGTGGGCCGCCCACCGAGTAGTTCTCCTCCAGGAGGATGACCAGACGAAGGGAGAAGCCCCTTGCGCTTCGAAATCATGCGACTCGACGACGTCGACGGCACACCCGTCGACACCACCGTCGTGGACGCCGCCTCCGTCAACAGCATCGTTCAGCAGGCCGCCGCCATCGGACAGCGCCTGTGGATCCGCCCGGCCGACACACCGGCCTCATAACGCGCGGGACACCGGACGCCGGCCGCACGGGCCGGATTTCCCGGAGTACGTACGCCCCGGAGCCCCCGTACCCCCATCGGTACGGGGGCTCCGCGCGCGTCAGGCGCAGCTGACGGGGTGGTCAGCCGCCCCGGACCACCTGGGTGACGCCGTTGATGATCTGCTGCACGGCGATCGCGGAGAGCATCATGCCGGCCAGCCGCGTCACCAGGACCACGCCGCCGTCCTTGATGACCCGGATGATCAGCAGCGAGTACCGCATCACCAGCCACAGCACGACATGGATGGCGAGGATCGCCGACCACACCGAGACCTGTCCGGCGACGCCGTCGGCCTTCTGCACGGCGAGGATGACCGACACGATCGCACCGGGCCCGGCCAGCAGCGGCATGCCCAGCGGGACCAGCGCCACATTGACGTCCTTGGTCTGCTTGGGCTCGTCGGTCTTGCCGGTGAGCAGGTCGAGCGCGATCAGCAGGAGCAGCAGCCCGCCCGCGATCATCAGCGCCGGCACCGACACATGCAGATAGGCGAGGATCTGGTGGCCGAGCAGGCCGAACACGGTGATCACGCCACCGGCCACGCAGACCGCCTGGAAGGCCATCCGCTTCTGCATCTTGGCGGGCCGGCCCGCGGTCAGCGCGAGGAAGATCGGGGTGATCCCCGGGGGATCCATGATGACAAAAAGGGTGAGGAAGAGAGAGCCGAAGACGGCGACGTCGAGCATGACTGCCTTGCTGAAGAAGGACGGGAACGAGGGAGAAGGGGTGCGGGGAGGGCGGCGGCCCTCAGACTCCGCCGGCCCCCGGCACCGGGAACGCCCCGGTCGCACGGCGCGTGATCTCGCCGTACACCTCGGGGTCCGTCATGAACTCGCCGAGGACGCAGGTCTTCCGGCTGCCGTGGTAGTCGCTGGAGCCGGTCACCAGGAGCCCCAGGTCCTTCGCGAGGCCGCGCAGGCGCGCCCTGGTCCCGGGTTCGTGGTCCATGTGGTCGACCTCGATGCCGTCGAGACCGGCCTCGGCCAGCTCGGCGATCGCGGACTCCGGCACCGTCCTGCCCCGCTTGCTCGCGGCGGGGTGCGCGAAGACGGCGACACCGCCCGCGCCCTTCACCAGCCGCAGGGCCTCGAAGGGGTCCGTCTCGTGCTTCTCCATGTACGCCCGGCCGCCGTCGGCCAGCCACTCCTGGGTGAACGCGTCGTTCACCGTCGGCACGACGCCCAGTTCGACCAGCGCGCTGGCCACGTGCGGGCGCCCCACCGAGCCGTCGCCGGCGATCCGGGCGACCTGCTCCCAGGTGACCGGCACGCCCAGCGCGTTCAGTTTGACGATCATGCCCTGGGCCCGCGGCACCCGGTCGTCCCTGACCAGCTCGCGCTCGGCGAGCAGCGCGGGCTCCTCGGAGTCGAAGAGGTAGGCCAGCAGGTGCATGCTGATGCCGTCGAGGCGGCAGGAGAGCTCGGCTCCGGGAACCAGCGTGAGCCCCTCGGGGAGCGCGGCGAGCGCCTCGGCGTGCCCGCGGGTGGTGTCGTGGTCGGTCAGCGCGATGACGTCGAGACCGGCTGCGGCGGCCTTGCGGACCAGTTCGGCCGGCGTGTCCGTGCCGTCGGACGCGGTGGAGTGGGTGTGCAGATCGATGCGCACGACGCGTTACTCCAAGCGGTGACGAACGGACGGGGACGCTCCAGGATAACCGGATTTTCACCCGCCTCCTGTCACACCCGAAACGGCTGTGCGCCCCCTACCGGCCCGCCGTGAGCCGGCTACGCCTCCAGCAGGCGCGGTGACAGCGCGCCGCAGGGCACCAGCTCCACCTCGGCGCCCGCGTCCCGCAGGTCGGCGAGGACCAGCTCGTCGTACATCAGCAGCCCGGACTGCTCCGGCCAGACCACCGCCCACAACCACATCCCGAGCGCCTCGCCCGCGAACACGGCGCGGTCGTCCGGCGTCTTGGAGACGTGCCAGAGCGACGTGGGCCGACCCGCGGCCAGCACCTTGGCCTGCGGCGGCTTCTCGACGTCCATGTACGGCCCCGGATCCGGGCCGTCGACGCCCGCGTACCGCGCGCCGAGGCCCACTCCGAGTTCCTCGGCGACCAGGATGAGCTCGCCCATCCCGCCGAGCGGTCCGGGTCCGGTGCACGCGACGGCGGTCGCCCGGCCTCCGCTGCGGTCGTCGCCCGCGCAGGCCACGCCCGTGAACAGCCAGCCCACGGGCAGCGGCCACGGCATCCACACCGGCACCTTCGTGCGGTGCACGACCACTTCCAGCGCCTCGACGCTCGGCGGTATCACGGGCTGCAGCGGGTGGACGGTGCCGTGGATGTCGCACTGCCAGGCATCCGAGAAGAGGCCGGGAGCCCTGACCCGGCCACCACACTTCGGGCAACTGGGTTCGCCCCTCATAGGGCCCCACGGTCCTACCCGCGCCGCCTCCCGTCAAGGACGATCACCCGTCCGGCCGGAACCGGCCAGCCGAAGCATTAGGTGTAATTTGCATTAATTAGCTTGGCTAATCTATTGTGTGTAAAACCCAACCATCTTCACGGCCCGTGTCCCGGGATTGGAGCACCCATGGACGACCCCACCGACCCCACCGGCCCCCGCGACCCCTTCGACACGGGAGCGGGAAGCATCCTGCGGCAGCCGAAGTCCGTGTGGGCGACGGCCGGCGCCTCCGTCGTCGCCTTCATGGGGATCGGGCTCGTCGACCCGATCCTGCCCTCCATCGCCAAGGGCCTCGACGCCACCGCCGGGCAGGTCTCCCTGCTCTTCACCTCCTACTTCCTCATCACCGCGCTGGCGATGCTGGTGACGGGCTTCGTCTCCAGCCGCATCGGCGGACGGAAGACCCTGCTGCTCGGACTCGCGCTCGTCGTGGTCTTCGCCGGCCTGTCCGGCACCTCGGGATCGGTCGGCGAGCTGGTCGGCTTCCGGGCGGGCTGGGGCCTCGGCAACGCGCTGTTCGTCTCGACGGCCCTCGCGGTCATCGTCGGCGCGGCCGCCGGGGGCAGCGCGGCGGCCATCCTGCTGTACGAGTCCGCCCTGGGCCTCGGCATGGCCTGCGGGCCCCTGCTGGGCGCGCTGCTCGGCGACGCGAGCTGGCGCTACCCGTTCTTCGGCACGGCCGCCCTGATGGCGGTGGGCTTCCTGTGCATCGCGGCGTTCCTGAGGGAGCAGCCGAAGCCGGCCCGCAGGACCTCGCTGCTCGACCCGGTCAGGGCGCTCGGGCACGGCGGACTGGCCTCCGTCGCGGCCTCGGCGTTCTTCTACAACTACACGTTCTTCACCGTGCTGGCCTTCACGCCGTTCGTGCTGGACATGTCCCCGTACCGGTCGGGCGCGGTGTTCTTCGCCTGGGGACTGCTGCTCGCCGTCTTCTCGGTGCTCGTCGCCCCGCGGCTGCAGCGGCGGTTCGGCTCGCTGAAGGTGCTGGGCGGCTCGCTGGTGCTGCTCGCGGCGGACGTCCTCGTCCTCGGCTACGGCGACCACACCACGGCCGTCGTCTGCACCGTGCTGTCCGGCGCCCTCATCGGAGTGAACAACACGGTCTACACCGAGCTGGCCCTCGGGGTGTCGGACGCGCCGCGGCCGGTGGCGAGCGCCGGCTACAACTTCGTGCGGTGGTTCGCGGCGGCCGCCGCGCCCTACTTCGCCCCGAAGATCGAGGAGTGGACCGACGTCCGCATCCCGTTCGTGGTCGCGGCGGTCACGGCCCTGCTCGGCGCGCTGGTGGTCGTCGTACGGCGGCGGGCCCTGGCCCACGAGGCGGAGGAGTCGCAGCCGCGGCACGCCACCGAGGACGGCGTCACCGTTTTCGCCAACTGACGTGCGCCAGTACGCCTTTGGTGACCTCGCTCACTCCAGCGGCACGGACTTCCGGGACGGATCCCTGAGGTCCGTGCCCTGGTTCAGCCAGCGTTCCTGGAGGGCCTGGGCGCCGTGCACCCGCTTCCAGGCGGCCTCGTTCGGGGTCATCGGCAGCAGCGGCAGGAACCGTACGGGGTCCAGGGGCTCGTCGAGCTCCAGGTCCTCCACCAGGCCGCCCGGCTCGGCGACCAGCACCGAGGTGAACGGGGCTCCGGGCCACAGCGGTTCACCCACGTCGAGCGACGCGCCGGGGGCCACGATCACGCCCTCGACCTGCGGGGACGCGGCCAGCACGGCGAGTGGGCGGAGCACCTTGCCGGTGTCGGCGGCGCCGGCCCGGACGGACAGCACCAGCTCGGCACGCGGGCCCCTGACCGGGTCCGCCAGCACGGCCGTGGGGTCGGCCATGGGCTGCGCGGACATGCCGAGGGTCGCGTAGCGCACGATGTCGCCCTCGTGGAAGCGCAGCACCTCGATGCGGTCCGTGCCCAGGAAGGTGACCGCCGCGCGGGCGTCCGGTTCGCCCAGTGACGTACGCAACCGGGCCTCGACCAGAGGAAGAACATCAGCCATGCGGCGAGCATAGAACTCGTCCGCACCGGGCAAAGCAGAGCCTTGACATGGCAGTCGGCTGATACGCTTGCCCGGTGGTTCGGGACAGCACGCAGAAGCGTCGCGGTCAAGTCCCGACGCTGTGACACTCCCCGTCTCTCGGGGAATCCCCTGAAGGGGATCGTGGATCGTCCCTTACGAGGGACCGGCCGGAGGAGGTGGGGCTGGCATGGACCGAAGTCGACCGTGCAGTAGCACCCGCTCTTCCGCCCTCTGAGGCAGCTGCTTCCTGTCTGGCTCCCGCCTTTCGCCCGCGCGTCTCCATCGGAAGAGCACTTCGTTTCGTTCTGCCTGATCTGCCCCAGTAGCTCAGCGACGAAGCTCGCCACCGCGACGGTGCGGTGCTCCCCGCTTTGTGGACGTGCCAAACACGCGCAGTCCAGGACGTCCTCATTCCGGGTTGTTCCACCCGTCGTTCCGGCGCCTTTCGTTGCCTGCCCGCGAAGGAGCCCGCCATGTCGATGATCCGCGACCTGCGCGCCGTGGTCCGTCCCTCCTCCCGCATCTCGCTGCGCAAGGAGAGCGGCTCGTACGACCCCACCCGTGACCCCGCGACGGCCACCGCCGTCGTCGACTGCGCCGTCTACCGCGACGGCCGCCGCCTGGAGCCCGAGGGCGGTCAGCTCACCCCCCAGGACGCGATGCGTCTGGTGCGTCGCGACGGGGGCTTCGTGTGGATCGGCATGCACGAGCCGACCGAGGCCGAGTTCGCGGGGATCGCGCGGGAGTTCGGGCTGCACCCGCTGGCCGTGGAGGACGCCGTCCAGGCCCATCAGCGGCCCAAGCTGGAGCGCTACGACGACTCGCTCTTCACCGTCTTCAAGACGGTCCACTACCTCGACCACGAGCGGCTCTCCGCCACCAGCGAGGTCGTCGAGACCGGTGAGGTGATGTGCTTCACCGGCCGGGACTTCTTCATCACCGTCCGGCACGGCGGGCAGGGCTCCCTGCGGGCCCTCAGGCACCGTCTCCAGGACGACCCCGAGCTGCTGGCCAAGGGCCCCTCGGCCGTGCTGCACGCCATCGCTGACCACGTGGTCGACGGCTACATCGCGGTCGCCGACGCGATGCAGGACGACATCGACGAGGTCGAGACGAAGGTGTTCTCGCCGGGCCGCAAGGGCACCCCACGCGGTACGGACGCCGGGGAGATCTACCAACTCAAGCGCGAGGTGCTGGAGTTCAAGCGGGCCGTGGCGCCGCTGCTGCGGCCGATGCAGCTGCTGAGCGAGCGTCCGATGCGGCTGGTCGACCCGGAGATCCAGAAGTACTTCCGGGACGTCGCCGACCATGTGGCTCGCGTCCAGGAGCAGGTCATCGGCTTCGACGAACTGCTGAACTCCATCCTCCAGGCCAACCTCGCCCAGGCCTCCGTGGCGCAGAACGAGGACATGCGGAAGATCACCTCGTGGGCCGCGATCATCGCCGTGCCCACGATGGTGTGCGGGGTGTACGGGATGAACTTCGACTACATGCCGGAGACCCACTGGAAGTACGGCTACCCGGTGATCGTCGGCGTCACCGTGGCCCTCTGCCTCGGCATCCACCGGACGCTGAAGCGCAACGGCTGGCTCTGAGGGCCCCTGGATAGGCTGGGCCCATGACAAGCGAGCTGCTCGACCGTGCCCTCGTCGAGGAGGCCACGAAGAAGTCCGGCCTCGTCTGGGTCAAGGGGCCCGGCGCCGCGGCCCGCGCGCTGTGGCACGTGTGGCACGAGGGCGCGGCCTGCGTGGTCGGCGACGGGCCCGGCGAGCAGCCGCTGCCGGGACTGGCCGACGGCGGGCCGGCCGAGGTGACGGTCCGCAGCAAGGACAAGGGCGGCCGGCTGGTCTCCTGGGCGGCGACGGTCGTGGAGCTGCCGTCCGGCTCCGAGGAGTGGACGGCGGCGGTCGCCGAGCTCAAGGGCAAGCGGCTCAACGCGCCCGACGGCGAGGCGATGACGGAGCGCTGGGCCCGCGAGTGCCGCGTCCTGCGCCTGGAGCCGACCGGGGCGACGGCCCCGCTCCCCGACGGCTCCCTGGCCGAGCCCCCGCTGCCGACCCCGGTGACCACCCGCCGCCCCGCCCCGGCCGCCCTGCCCCGGCTGCTGTTCGGGAGGAAGCGGCGGGGCCGGCGCTAGGTCCTCAGGACGCCGGGAGCTGTTGGCCGTAGTCGAGGGTGTCGTCCTTGGCCGGCTTCTCCACGGGGAAGTCGGTGCCCCAGGACGAGAACGTGAGGGTGCCCGCCTTTCCGGCGCGCACCAGGCGCACCGGGTACGGCTTGCCCTCGAGTGAGACGTCCAGGGTGCCGCCCGAGCCCTCGTCCCCGGTGACCCGGATGGTGCGCACCCCCGACTGCTCGTGGTGGCCGTCCGTGGCCAACTTGCCGTGCAGCGTCAGCAGACCGCCGAGGAGGACATCCTTGTCCGTGAACCCGATGAACTTCTTGTACGACGGGTCGCCCTGCGGCACCTTCACATACTTCTCGGCGAGCTTGTCGGCCGCCGCCGCGTCCGCCTTGCCGTCGTCCTTGCCGTCCTCGTGCCCCCAGAACGAGGCACCGGCCTTCAGGTACAGCTGGTCGTCGACGCGCACCAGCCGGAACGTCTCCCCCTTGGTGGTGACGGAGCCGATGCCCCCGTCCTCCTTCAGCCGCATGTCGAGGGTGTACGTGCGTCCGCTGGTGACCACGGTGCCGTGCAGCCGCACCGCCCCGACCGACCCGGCGGCCTTCTGTGCTCTGTCCTGGATCTGGTCGGCGGAGAGTCTGCCGACACCGTTGGTGCCCTCGTTCGGATCCTCGGAGCATCCCGTGAGCGCCGTCCCGGTCACGAGCAGCGCGCACACGGCGCCCGCCAGCGCGACCCTGCGGGAACGGCCCGGGGAGATCGGAATCACAGGTGGGCTACCTCTCTGACGGGGGACCTGAACGGCGTACCGCAGGGTACCGGGGGACAGTGGGCCGGACGGAGCCAGTCCGTCCGGACCGGCCGCAAGCGCACGGCCGATCGGTACGGGCTAGCCTGAAGCCCACCCGAGCGGGCAATTCGGAGATCAGACGCAGCAGGCAGTACCCGCGACGAAAACACCCGCACGGAAAGGAGTGGCGACCATGGCAGGGGGCGCCCCCCGGTTCTTCGTCTCCCACGTCTCCGGCGTCGCCGTCTTCGATCCGGCCGGCGACCAGGTGGGGCGCGTGCGCGATCTGGTCGTCATCCTGCGGCCCGGCCGGCGTCCGCCGCGGCTGCTCGGCATGGTGGTCGAACTCTCCACCCGCCGCCGTATCTTCCTGCCCATGAACCGGGTCACCGCCGTGCAGTCCGGCCAGGTCATCACGACCGGGGTGCTCAATGTGCGCCGCTTCGAGCAGCGGCCCACCGAGCGGCTCGTCTTCGGCGAGCTGCTGGACCGGCGGGTGACGCTCGTGGAGAGCGGCGAGGAGGTCACCGTCCTCGACCTGTCGGTGCATCAGCTGCCGGCCCGCCGCGAGTGGGAGATCGACCGCGTGTTCGTGCGCAAGGGGAAGAAGGGCGGCGCGTTCCGGCGCGGCAAGGGCGAGGCGCTGACCGTGGAGTGGTCCGCGGTCACCGGGTTCTCCCTGGAGGAGCAGGGCCAGGGCGCCGAGAACCTGCTCGCCACCTTCGAGCAGCTGCGCCCCGCGGACCTCGCCAACGTCCTGCACCACCTCTCCCCCAAACGGCGCGCGGAGGTGGCCGCCGCCCTCGACGACGACCGGCTCGCCGACGTCCTGGAGGAACTGCCTGAGGACGACCAGATCGAAATCCTCGGCAAGCTGAAGGAGGAGCGCGCCGCCGACGTCCTGGAGGCCATGGACCCCGACGACGCCGCCGACCTGCTCGGCGAGCTGCCGGAGGAGGACAAGGAGCGGCTGCTGAGCCTGATGCAGCCCGCGGACGCCGCTGACATGCGCCGTCTGATGTCGTACGAGGAGCACACGGCGGGCGGTCTGATGACGACCGAGCCGATCGTGCTGCGGCCCGACGCGACCGTCGCGGACGCCCTCGCCCGGATCCGCGAGCCGGACCTGTCCCCCGCGCACGCCGCGCAGGTCTACGTCTGCCGTCCGCCGGAGGAGACGCCCACCGGCAAGTACCTGGGCACGGTCCATTTCCAGCGTCTGCTGCGCGATCCCCCGTACACGCTGGTCGGCTCGATCCTGGACGACGACCTGCAGCCGCTGGAGCCGGACGCGGCGCTGCCCGTGGTGGCAGGCTTCTTCGCCACCTACGACATGGTGGCGGCGCCCGTGGTCGACGAGTCGGGGTCGCTGCTGGGCGCGGTGACGGTGGACGACGTACTGGACCACATGCTGCCCGAGGACTGGCGGGAGAACGAGTTCCAGCTCGACGAGGGGGCGGTGACCGATGGCTCCTGAGCGCGAGGGCGTACGCGAGCGCGTACCGGTGGGCGCCACCGCCGCGGGACGGCCCCGGGCGCCCCGTCTGGACCAGCCGCGCGCCCCCCGGCGCCGGTTCCTGCCCGAGTGGGACCCGGAGGCCTTCGGGCGGCTCTCGGAGCGCATCGCGCGGTTCCTGGGCACCGGGCGGTTCATCGTCTGGATGACGGTCGTCATCATCCTGTGGGTGGTGTGGAACGTGTCAGCGCCGCAGAGCCTGCGCTTCGACCAGTACCCGTTCATCTTCCTGACCCTGATGCTGTCCCTGCAGGCGTCCTACGCGGCCCCGCTGATCCTCCTCGCGCAGAACAGGCAGGACGACCGGGACCGGGTCAACCTCGAGCAGGACCGCAAGCAGAACGAGCGGTCGATCGCGGACACCGAGTACCTGACCCGGGAGATCGCGGCCCTGCGGATCGGGCTCGGGGAGGTGGCCACCCGGGACTGGATCCGCTCGGAGCTGCAGGACATGGTCAAGGAGCTGGAGGGACGGCAGAACGGGCACAAGGACCATCAGGGTTCCTTCCCGGCGATGCGGGCGGAACACCCGCCGGGACGTGACGCAGACGACCGCTGACGTACTTACCCGCGGGTGTACCCGGAGCCGTACCATCGTCCTTATGGCTACGGAAGACGCGGTGCGCGAGGCACTGGCGACGGTGAACGACCCCGAGATCAACCGGCCCATCACCGAGCTCGGGATGGTCAAATCGGTGGAGATCGGGGCGGACGGGGCGGTCGCGGTCACCGTGTACCTGACGGTCTCCGGCTGCCCCATGCGGGACACCATCACGCAGCGTGTGACGGACGCGGTCTCCGGGGTCGAGGGTGTCACCCGGGTCGACGTGACGCTGGACGTCATGAGCGACGAGCAGCGCAAGGAGCTGGCGAGCGCCCTGCGCGGCGGCCAGACCGAGCGCGAGGTGCCCTTCGCCAAGCCGGGCAGCCTGACCCGGGTCTACGCGGTCGCGTCCGGCAAGGGCGGCGTCGGCAAGTCCTCCGTGACCGTGAACCTGGCGGCGGCGATGGCGGCCGACGGACTGAAGGTCGGCGTCGTGGACGCCGACATCTACGGCCACTCGGTGCCGCGCATGCTGGGCGCCGAGGGCCGCCCCACCCAGGTCGAGAACATGATCATGCCGCCGTCCGCGAACGGCGTGAAGGTCATCTCCATCGGCATGTTCACCCCGGGCAACGCCCCCGTGGTGTGGCGCGGCCCGATGCTGCACCGCGCGCTCCAGCAGTTCCTCGCGGACGTGTACTGGGGCGACCTCGACGTGCTGCTGCTCGACCTGCCGCCCGGCACCGGCGACATCGCGATCTCCGTGGCCCAGCTGGTGCCGAACGCCGAGATCCTGGTCGTCACCACGCCCCAGCAGGCGGCGGCCGAGGTCGCCGAGCGCGCGGGGTCCATCGCCGTGCAGACGCACCAGAAGATCGTCGGCGTGGTGGAGAACATGTCGGGCCTGCCGTGCCCGCACTGCGGCGAGATGGTCGACGTCTTCGGCACCGGCGGGGGCCAGTCGGTCGCCGACGGCCTGACCCGGACCACCGGTGCGAGCGTCCCGGTGCTCGGCGCCATCCCGATCGACGTCCGGCTGCGCGAGGGCGGCGACGAGGGCAAGCCCGTGGTGCTGTCCGACCCCGACTCCCCCGCGGGCTCGGCGCTCCGCTCGATCGCCGGCAAGCTGGGCGGGCGGCAGCGGGGCCTGTCGGGCATGTCCCTGGGGATCACCCCGCGCAACAAGTTCTGAGGGCACTCACGCGGAAGGGCGCCGTCCACCCCGGACGGCGCCCTTCCGCGTACCCCGCTCAGGCCTCGTAGGCCGTGATGTCCTTGACCACGGCGAAGCCGAGGCCGTACGCGCTCATACCCCTGCCGTACGCGCCCACGTGCACCCCCGCCTGCGTGGAACCGGCGAGCACCCAGCCGAACTCGGACTCCCGGTAGTGGAACGGCGTCGGCACCCCGTCCACGGGCAGCGACAGCGTCGACCAGTCCTCGCCCTCCAGGTCGTCGGCGAGCACCCAGGCGGTCTCGGTCTGCTGGTCCAGCCAGTCGTCGCGCAGGGAGTGGTCCATCTGGCCGGGCCAGGTGAAGGACAGCAGCCCCACGCCGGCCAGCCAGGCGGCGGAGGAGACCGAGGTGGCCTCCAGCAGACCGGTGCCGTCGGCGCTGCGGCGCACCGGGTTGGCGGCCACGGTCACCACGACCGCGAACTTCTCCTTGGCCTCCTGGTCGGCCCCTGCCGTGTACTCGCTGCGCACCGAGGGCTCGTCGCCGTGCCCGACCGATCCGTGCTCGACGGTGCCCTCGGCCGCCAGTCCGACCTGCATCAGCCAGCGCGGGCCCGTGAAGGCCTCGTCCAGGCCGTACCAGGGGAAGGGCGCACGCAGGTAGCCGTCGACCGTACGCCGGGCGGGGACGTGTGGTCCGTCCTCCGCGGCCGGCGCCTGCGCGACTGCCGAACTAGTCGTCTCCATGCCCGGACGCCTCCTCGTTCTCGTCGGACCGGGCGGCCCGCCCCCCTTCGGGCGTACTCGTCCGTTCCGCACAACAACTCGGCAGCATAGCCACCTTGCCGCCACCGGCCGGGAAATCGGCCCGTGCATGGGCCGCACGGAGGCGCTGATCAGGCCTTTGCGCAGCCCGGGTGGAGTATGAAACGCGTCACGTGGGGGACGCCTTGCGCGGGGGCACGGGGTCCCGCGCTTACCGGCTCAGGTGGCGTCCATGTCGAACGGCGGGCGCTCGCCGGCCGCCGGGGGCTCGGGCTTCTTGGTCATGTCCACGCGTCCACCGGTCGATCCGGGGGAGGCCGGGGACGACGAGGAGGAGGGGTCGCTGTCGCGGCCGTGGACGGCGTCCGTGACCTCGGCCATCTCCTTCTTCAGGTCGAAGCCGCTGCGGATCTCCTTGAGCCCCAGGTCGTCGTTGTCCAGCTGCTTGCGGATGAACGTCTTGGGGTTGAGGTCCTCGAACTCGAAGTCTTTGAACTCCGGGCCGAGTTCCTGCCGGATGTCCTGCTTGGCGCTCTCCGAGAAGTCCCGGATCTTCCTTATCGTGCGCGTCACGTCCTGGATGACCTTGGGGAGCTTCTCCGGACCGAAGACGAGCACGGCGAGGACGATGAGCGTCACCAGCTCGAGCGCACCTATGTCATTGAACACCTGAAGCTCCTCGCGATGCCTTCGGTCCCCGGCCCTCGGGGCGGCCTGCGGTCATCCGTGGTCCGGGCCGGGTCCACGGTACCCGGCCACCCCTGGCGACCGGTACTGTCCCTGCGGCCCGCGTGCCACGCATCCGTCAGCCGCCACCCGACGAACCGAGCGTCAGGGTGACCGTGCGCTCCTCGCCGTCCCGTTCCAGGGTGAGTTCCAGTCGGTCCCCGGGGCGGTGGGCGCGGGTCTTGACGATGAGCTCCTCGCCGGAGTGGACGCGCCGTCCGTCGACCTCGGTGATGACGTCGCCGGCCTTGATCCCGGCCCTGGCGCCGGGGCCTCCGGTGCTGACCGGAGGGCCGCCGTCACCGCCCTTGGCGGCGACGCGGGCGCCGTCGCCGCTGTAGTCCATGTCGAGGGTGATGCCGATCACCGGGTGGACCGCCTTCCCGGTGTTGATCAGCTCCTCGGCGACGCGCTTGCCCTGGTTGATGGGGATGGCGAAGCCGAGCCCTATGGAGCCGGACTGGCCGCCGTCCGGGGTGGCGGCGCCGTCGGCGGAGCGGATGGCCGAGTTGATGCCGACCACCCGGGCCCGGGCGTCCAGCAGGGGGCCGCCGGAGTTGCCGGGGTTGATCGGGGCGTCGGTCTGCAGGGCGTCGACGTACGACACGTCGCTGCCGTCGCCCTTCTCGCCGCCGGCGGTGATCGGCCGCTCCCTGGCGCTGATGATGCCGGAGGTGACGGTGCCGGCCAGGTCGAAGGGGGCGCCGATGGCGACGACGGGGTCGCCGACCCGCACGTTGTCGGAGTTGCCGAGCGGCAGGGGGGTGAGTCCGCTGACGCCCTTCACCTTCACGACGGCCAGGTCGTAGCCGCTGTCGCGGCCGACGACGGTGGCTTCGGCGGTGTCGCCGCTGTTGAAGGTGACGGTGATGTCGCCGTTGTCGCCGGCGGGCTCGACGACGTGGTTGTTGGTGAGGATGTGGCCGCGGCCGTCGAGCACGAAGCCGGTGCCGGTGCCGGCCTCGCCGGAGCCGCTGACGTGCAGGGTGACGACGCTGGGGAGCGCCTGCGCGGCGATGCCGGCGACACTGCCGGGGTCGCGTTCGGACGCCTCCTTGCCGGCCTGGGGGAGCTCCACGGTCCCCACGCCCCCGTTGCGCTCCAGGTAGACGCCTACCGCGCCGCCGATGACGCCGGACACCAGCGCGAGCGTCAGGGCGGCCCCGACGAGCACCCGCCGGGCACGGCGGCGCTTCTGCTTCTCGCTGACCACGGCGGGCCCGGCGTGCTGCAACGGCGCCGCGGCGGCCGCCGCGGCCCAGGGGTCGTAACGCCCCCAGGGATCGGCGGCCGACGCGTCCTGGGCGCCCGGGTGCGCCTGCGCGGGAATGGCCGCGACAGCCACGCCGTCACCCGGCACGCCGCCCGACCCCCCAGAACCACCGAACGCCCCGGCGTCCTGCCGCGCGGCAGCTTCGTGCGGTGCCGCCGGCGCGCCGTGCAGCGCGGCAGTCTCGCCCGGTGCTGTCGGGTTGCCTTGCGGCGCTGGAGCGCCAAGGGGCGCCGTGTCCAGGGCGGCGGGGGTCGCTGAGGGCACACCGTGCTGTGCGGCAGCCTCGTGCGGTGACGTTGGCGCGGGGGCGCCAAAGGGCGCGGCGTCCTGGGCGACGGGGGCCACCGGAGGCGCGCCGTGCTGCGGGGCAGCCTCATGCGGTGCCGTCGCGGCGCCCTGCGGCGCGGGAACACCGAAAGGCGCGGCGTCCTGGGCGGCGGGGGCCGACGGGTGCGTGCCGTGTTGTGCGGGAGCGCCGAAGGGCGGGGGGTCCTGGGGGGCCGGGGCTGCACCGGGGTGTGTGGCGGTGTCGTGGGGGGCCGCGGCGGTGGTCTGTGGCGTGCCGGCGCCGAAAGGTGTCGTGTCCTGGGGCGCCTGGTGGGTGTGGATTCCGTGGGCGGGGGTGGCAGCCGGGTGCTGGACGGGTGGGGCGGGGGCCCAGGGGCCCGGTTCGCCGTACGGCGGGGTGCTGTAGGGGTCCGGGTCGTGCAGGGGCCTCTGCTGCCCGTGTGCGGGGGGCGCGAAGGCCGCCGCCGTCGGCGGCTCGTCCGGGGCGGACTCGGTGCGGGCGTCGTCCCCGCCGGCAGCGGCCGCGGAGGCGTCGGGGGCGAGGGGCTCGCCCGGGTCGCTCTCGGGCCTCAGGGGCCGGTCCAGTTCGTAGTCGCCCTCGTGGTCGTCGCCGACGACGGCCCGCTCGCGGTCCGGGCGGGCCAGTTCGAAGTCGCCGTCGGGTCCCCCGGGACTCGCGGCCGGCTCCTCCCCCGATGGGCCCGGCTTCCCCTCGTTCATGCTCTCCCCACAGCTGGACTACTTGCTCCGTGGCTCGGCGCCCGGCCGGGTGGGCCTGGGCGCGCGCCTCCTGGATTCAATCAGGTTCGCGCGCCCACGCGCACGGAACGGTTCAGCGGGCCGTGGGCGGCGGAGCCGCCGTGGGGGCCGCGGTGACCAGGCCGGGGTCCCGGAGCGTGGCGGAGGAGACCCATGCGGTCAGCGTGAGCGGCGGGGTGGAGGTGAGCGGCTGTATCAGGGGAGACATGACCGTCGCACCGCCCGTCGTCGGCGTGCCCAGGCTGGGGTGGCGCTGCGGCGGGGGCGGAACCCCGGGCAGCAGCGGCGCGGAGGCCGCGGTCGGCGCCGCGGGGGTCTCGGCCGGCGCGCTGCCGCCCGCCAGCTGGCCCAGCAGGGGCCCGACGCCGCGGCGCCGCTGGGAGTCGGGAATCGCCGCGCCCGTGCCCTGGGTGCGCATCGGCGTCACGTTGCTGCCCTTGCCCGAGCCGCGCGCCTCCGCGTCGGTGGGCGCGCTCGTGGTGACCCCGCCCAGCGCGATCGCGGCCAGCGACACCGCCCCGGCGGCCACGAACGCGAACCGCAGCCCCCGCGAGGACGTGCGGTCGTGGTCGTGACGGCTGACGTCGTGGATGCCGAAGCCCCGGCCGTCCACCGCCGCAGGCCCGGGCTCGTGTCCGCGGACGGGCGTGTACGCGAACTCGAAGCGCTCGTTCCGCCTGGTCCCGAAGACTCCGGAGCCGCCGCCGAACCGCCCGGGCGTGCCGCCCGGCAGGCCCGCGCCGCCCAGCGGCGAACCGCCGTCGCCCAGGTCTCCCCCGGCCGGCAGCCCCTGGAGGCGGGCCAGGAAGCTCTCGGAGGGCGGCGGGGGCGCCGCCGCCGCGAAGACGTTCTTCAGACGGCGCTGCGCGTCCACCTCGGCCTTGCACTTGGCACAGGTGGCGACGTGCGCCAGTACGCGCTCGCGCGCGTCATGACCGAGCTCCCCGTCCACCAGGGCGGAGAGTCGGTCTCCCAGATGCTGCTCCGCGAGGTGTCCCTCGGCGGACTTCGGCTGTGAACCGCTCACGCGCTCGCGCCCCCTCCTCCCAGTGCGGGAACACGCGGCACGAAGGAGCGGCGCTCCGCACGTGCCTGGGGCGAGCGGTGCGCGAGTGCCTTGCGCAGCTGGGAACGGCCGCGGTGGATGCGGGACCGGACGGTGCCGAGCTTGACGCCCAGGGTGGCCGCGATCTCCTCGTACGAGAGGCCCTCGATGTCGCACAGGACGACGGCGGCGCGGAACTCGGGGGCGAGGGTGTCGAGGGCCTGCTGGACGTCCGCGTCGAAGTGCGCGTCGTTGAAGACCTGCTGGGGCGAGGGCTCCTTGCTGGCGAGCCGCTCGGCCGCGTCGTCGCCGAGCGCGTCGAAGCGGATCCGCTGCTTGCGGCGGACCATGTCCAGGAATAGGTTGGTGGTGATGCGGTGCAGCCAGCCCTCGAAGGTGCCCGGCGTGTACGTCGACAGGGAGCGGAAGACGCGGACGAAGACCTCCTGGGTGAGGTCCTCGGCGTCGTGCTGGTTGCCGGTGAGGCGATAGGCGAGCCGGTACACCCGGCCGCTGTGCATGCTGACGATCTCCTCCCAGGTGGGCGGAGTCCACGCCTGCCCGTCCGCGTCGCTGGAGAAGGTCGCGGTCTGGGCCGGGTCGCCGGCGTGGTCTTGGTCAGCAGCGGTGTTGTTCACGGATTTCGGCCTGCCCGCCGATCCGAGGATGCGCCGCAGCACTCCTCCGCGATCCACAGGCGCAGCCGCACCTCCCCTATCAGCTCTGGTGGTGTCCAGTGGAGCCCCTACCATAGCCACCTCGCCCGTTAGCTCCGGATAAGCGGTTTTACAAGAATTTGATCTGGGCTGCCACGGCTCGTACGGCTGCGTCAGCACTTGCTCGGCGTCCTCGTCCACCGTCTTCCCCCCGTCACGGCACGCGCCACTTGCACACCCCTACAAACGACCGGTCCCATCTGCGGGTTCCCGACGCCAACGGATACAGTCACGCCGAGGCACCCACGGGGACAGGAGAGGGTCATTACCGCCAACCGGCAGACGAGCTGGGCGTTCGCCGACGCCTATGTCGCCGAGGACGACGCGCTGCACTGGGCCCGTGACCGGGCCCGCGACGCGGGACTGCGCTCGGTGTCGCCCGGCACGGGCGCGGCGCTGCGGTTGCTCGCGGCCAGCGTGGACGCCAAGGCGGTCGCGGAGATCGGCACCGGCTGCGGAGTCTCCGGGATCCACCTGCTGCACGGGATGCGCCCCGACGGGGTGCTGACCACGGTCGACCAGGAGCCGGAGCACCAGCAGTCGGCCCGCCAGGCCTTCCGTGACGCCGGTTTCGCCGGCAACCGGGCCCGCTTCATCCCCGGCCGCGCGCTGGACGTCCTGCCCCGCCTCGCCGACGCCGGCTACGACCTGGTCTTCTGCGACGGCGACCGGCAGGAGTACCAGGACTATCTCGCCGAATCGTTGCGTCTGCTGCGCCCGGGAGGCCTGGTCGCCTTCGAAGGGATGTTCGCGAACGGCCGCACGGTGGATTCGGGACCGCAGCCCACCGAGGTGCTGCGGCTGCGGGAGCTGGTCCGGGCCGTGCGCGAGAGCACGGAACTGGTGTCGTCGCTGCTGCCGGTCGGGGACGGGCTCCTCTGCGTCGTGAAGCGCTGACCGGCGGACCCGGTTCCACGCCTCGCGCCCGTACGCAAACAGCCGCCCCGGCACCGCGTGCGGCACCGGGGCGACTGAAGGGGTATGGTCGCTTGCGCGTCAGCCGACGACCTTCTTGAGGGCGTCGCCGAGCGCGTCGGCCTCGTCCGGGGTCAGCTCGACGACGAGCCGACCGCCGCCTTCGAGCGGAACGCGCATGACGATGCCCCGCCCCTCCTTGGTCACCTCGAGCGGGCCGTCACCCGTCCGCGGCTTCATGGCCGCCATGCTCGTTCCCCTTCCTGAAACCCAGCTAAACCGTCTGAGCCGACGGCCCACTGAAGGGCACCTGCGGTCCCCGAAGCAGGACACACGCCACCGGCATCGAACACATTGCTTCCAGGCCATTATCCCGCATCGCGGGACCCGATGACCAACATCAGTAGGCATCGCTTGGGCAACGCGCGCGAGCAAAACCACTCAATTCGGCGATGTGACTGCGATACTGCGCCGCCGCACACAGTTCCACGGACCGGAATCGCACCGGAATTGTTTGACGCAGGTCACACGGCGGCCGTCCGCCGCGGCCGGTGTTCTCCGTCATGCTGTCCTGCAGACGGGGACGTACTCGCCAGTACGTCCCGAGCCGCACACGGAGGGATACGCCATGGCCGACACCGTGCTCTACGAGGTGAGCGACGGGCTCGCGACGATCACGCTGAACCGCCCGGAGGCGATGAACGCGCTGAACGTCGCGGCCAAGGTCGCCCTCCGGGACGCGGTACGGTCCGCCGCCGACGACGACGCCGTACGGGCCGTGCTGCTGACCGCCGCCGGTGAGCGGGCGTTCTGTGTCGGGCAGGACCTCAAGGAGCACATCGGGCTGCTGATCGAGGACCGGGAGACCGGTTCGGGGCAGACCATGAGCACGGTGCGCGAGCACTACAACCCGATCGTGAAGGCGATCGCCGGCGCCCCGAAGCCGGTGGTCGCCGCGGTGAACGGGGTGGCGGCGGGCGCCGGCTTCGGCTTCGCGCTGGCCGCCGACTACCGGATCGTCGCGGACACCGCGGCCTTCAACACCTCGTTCGCCGGAGTGGCGCTGACCGCGGACTCCGGGATCTCCTGGACGCTGCCGCGGGTGATCGGCCCCGGGCGCGCCACGGACCTGCTGCTCTTCCCGCGCGGCGTCTCCGCCCAGGAGGCGTTCGAGCTGGGCATCGCCAACCGCCTGGTGCCGGCCGCGGAGCTGCGCGCGGAGGCGGAGAAGGTGGCGCGGGCGCTGGCCGAGGGCCCGACGGTGGCGTACGCGGCGCTGAAGGAGTCCGTGGCGTACGGGCTGAGCCACTCGCTGGAGGAGGCCCTGGAGAAGGAGGACGAGCTGCAGACCCGGGCCGGCTCCTCGCAGGACCACGCGATCGCGGTGCAGGCGTTCGTGAACAAGGAGAAGCCGAAGTACCTGGGCCGCTGACCCTCTCAGGGGCTCCCTCTCACCCGCCCCCGGCCGGGCCCCGGCGTGCCACGCAGGTCTCCAGGTGGTCGTTGACCAGTCCGCAGGCCTGCATCAGGGCGTACGCCGTGGTCGGGCCGACGAAGCGCAGGCCCTGTTTCTTCAGCGCCTTGGACAGGGCGGTCGACTCGGGGGTCACCGCGGGCACCTCGGCGAGGGTCTTCGGCGCCGGGCGGGTGGCCGGGTCGGGGGCGTGGGACCAGATCAGGGTGTCCAGGTCACCGGGTTCCCACCCGGCCAGCACGCGCGCGTTGGCGAGGGTCGCGTCGATCTTGGCGCGATTGCGGATGATGCCGGTGTCGGCCAGCAGGCGCTCGCGGTCGGTGCCGGTGAACTCCGCGACCGTGGCGATCTTGAAGTCGGCGAAGGCGGCGCGGAAGCCGGGGCGGCGCCGCAGGATGGTGATCCAGGACAGCCCGGACTGGAACGCCTCCAGGCTGAGCCGCTCGAACAGGGCGTCGTCCCCGTGGACCGGGCGGCCCCACTCCTCGTCGTGGTACGTCACGTAGTCCGCCGTGGACAGGGCCCAGGGGCAGCGCGGGGCGCCGTCCGGGCCGACGGCGGCGGCCGGTTCCCCGCTCACGGCTGCTCGTCCTCGTGGTGCGCGGCCGGCTTGTCCATGGAGAGGTGGGCCGCGGCGGCGCGGGCGCCGGCCAGCGCGGACTCCAGGTCGGCGATCCGGGCGTCCCGCTCGCCCAGTTCCGCGCCGAGGCGGCCGAGGGCGTCGTCCACGTCGGCCATCCGGTAGCCGCGGGCGGCGACCGGGAGGCGCAGGGCGTCCACGTCCGCGCGGCCGACGGGGCGGTCCGGCGGCAGGGAGTCCCGCAGGCGCTCCGGGGCGGCCTCGGGCAGCGGGCCGTTGTCGCCGCCGCCCACCACGGCGAGCGTCACCGCGGCGACCACGACGGCGAGCGCGACGACCAGGAACAGGAACATAACCATCGCCGGGGCCCCCACGGTGGGATGAGTCGGAGTCGGATGTGTGGCTCCGATCGTGCCATGCGAGTCTGACAGCCGGGGCCGCCGGGCGGTCGGAGGCGGTCGTCAACGGAACGCATGAGGAGAGGTCACAGGGGATGCTCAGGCTGGGCAGGCGGGAATTCGCACCGCACGAGCGGGTGATCATGGCGATCGTGAACCGGACCCCGGACTCCTTCTACGACCGGGGCGCGACGTTCCACGACGAGCCGGCGCTCACGCGGGTGGAGCAGGCGGTGGCGGAGGGCGCCGCGATCATCGACATCGGCGGGGTGAAGGCCGGGCCCGGCGAGGAGGTCACCGCCGAGGAGGAGGCGCGGCGGACCGTCGGCTTCGTCGCGGAGGTGCGGCGGCGCTTCCCGGACGTCGTGATCAGCGTGGACACCTGGCGGCACGACGTCGGCGAGGCGGTGTGCGAGGCGGGCGCGGACGTGCTGAACGACGCGTGGGGCGGGGTCGACCCGCGGCTCGCGGAGGTCGCCGCGCGCCACGGCGCCGGGCTGGTGTGCACCCACGCGGGCGGTGCCCGGCCGCGGACGCGGCCGCACCGGGTGGCGTACGACGACGTCATGGCCGACATCCTCGACGTGACCGTGGGACTGGCGGAGCGTGCGGTGGCGCTGGGCGTGCCCCGGGAGTCGGTGATGATCGATCCCGGGCACGACTTCGGGAAGAACACGCGGCACAGTCTCGAGGCGACCCGGCGGCTGGGGGAGATGGTCGCCACGGGGTGGCCGGTGCTGGTGTCCCTGTCCAACAAGGACTTCGTGGGGGAGACGCTGGACCGGCCGGTCAAGGAGCGGGTGGTGGGGACGCTGGCGACGACCGCGGTCTCCTCGTGGCTGGGGGCGCGGGTGTACCGGGTGCACGAGGTCGCCGAGACGCGGCAGGTGCTGGACATGGTGTCGTCCATCGCGGGCGAGCGGGTGCCGGCTGTCGCCCGGAGGGGACTGGCGTAGGGTCTCCCGCCCCCGCCGATCCCTTTCCCTGCCGTCCCCGGGGCCGCGCCCCGGGGATACGGGGCTCGGGAGGCCGCTAGCGGCCCGCCTCCTTGGAGACCAGGGCGACCGCCTCGTCCACGTCGTCCGTGACGTGGAACAGGAGGAGGTCCTTGTCGGCCGCCTTGCCCTCGGCGATGACCGTGTGGCGGAGCCAGTCGACCAGGCCGCCCCAGTAGTCCGTGCCGAACAGGACGATGGGGAAGCGGGTGACCTTCTGGGTCTGGACGAGGGTCAGGGCCTCGAAGAGTTCGTCCAGGGTGCCCAGGCCGCCGGGCAGGACCACGAAGCCCTGGGCGTACTTGACGAACATCATCTTGCGGACGAAGAAGTACCGGAAGTTCAGGCCGATGTCGACGTACGGGTTCAGCCCCTGCTCGAAGGGCAGTTCGATACCGAGCCCCACCGACATGCCCTGGGCCTCCAGGGCGCCCTTGTTGGCCGCCTCCATGGCGCCGGGCCCACCGCCGGTGATGACCGCGAAGCCCGCCTCCACCAGGCCGCGCCCCAGCCGGACGCCCGCCTCGTACTCCGGTGAGTCCACCGCGGTGCGGGCGGAGCCGAAGACGCTGATCGCGGGGGGCAGTTCGGCGAGCGTGCCGAAGCCCTCGATGAACTCCGACTGGATCCGCAGGACCCGCCAGGGGTCGGTGTGGACCCAGTCCGTCGGCGCGCGCTCGTCGAGCAGGCGCTGGTCAGTGGTGCTCTTCTGCACCTGGCCGCGCCTCCGGAGGACCGGGCCCAGGCGCTGCTCCTCCGGTGGCCGCTTCTTGCCCTCGGGGTTGCCAGTAGCCATGCGCGCTCCCTCCGTGTTCGCAGGTTGTTCCACCTCAGCGTAGATCTACGCGGGTTACGTACGAGGGACCTCAGCATGTCCGGCACACAGCGCCCCAAACCCCGGACGTGTCACGCCGTCAGCCAGGACCGCAGCCGTTCCTCCCCCGCGAGGATCTTCGCGGTCTCCACGCGCTCGTCCCGCTTGTGCGCCAAGTGGGGGTTGCCGGGACCGTAGTTGACCGCCGGGATGCCCAGCGACGAGAAGCGGGAGACGTCCGTCCAGCCGTACTTGGGCTGCGGGGTGCCGCCCACCGCCTCGATGAAGGCCGCGGCGGCCGGGTGGGACAGGCCGGGCAGCGCACCGCCGCTGTGGTCGTCGACGACGAACTCGCTCACCCCGCAGTCCGCGAAGACCTCCCGGACGTGCGCCAGGGCCTCCTCCTCGCTGCGGTCGGGGGCGTAGCGGAAGTTGACGGAGACCACGCACTCGTCCGGGATGACGTTCCCCGCCACTCCCCCGGAGACGCCGACCGCGTTCATGCCCTCGCGGTACTCCAGTCCGTCGATCACCGGGTAGCGGGGTTCGTAGGCGGCCAGGCGGGCGAGGATCGGGGCGGCCGCGTGGATCGCGTTGGAGCCCATCCAGCCGCGCGCGGAGTGGGCGCGCTCACCCGTGGTCTTCAGCAGCACCCGCAGCGTGCCCTGGCAGCCGCCCTCGACCTGTCCGTCGGAGGGCTCGAGCAGCACCGCGAAGTCGCCCTCGAGCCAGTCGGGGTGGGCCTCGGCGACGTGCTTGAGGCCGTTGAGGTCGGCGGCGACCTCCTCGTTGTCGTAGAAGACGAAGGTCAGGTCGCGGTTGGGGGCGGGGACCGTGGCCGCGATGCGCAGCTGTACGGCGACCCCGGACTTCATGTCGCAGGTGCCGCAGCCCCAGAGCACGCCGTCGTCGTCGAGCCGCGAGGGGACGTTGTCCGCGATGGGGACCGTGTCGATGTGACCGGCGAGGATCACCCGCTCGGGGCGCCCCAGCCGGGTGCGGGCGAGGACGTTGTTGCCGTACCGCTCGACCGTGAGGTGGGGGAGGGCGCGCAGCGCGGACTCGATCGCGTCCGCGAGCGGCTTCTCGGTGCCGCTGACGGAGGGGAAGTCGACGAGCTGCGCGGTCAGGCGGGCGGCGTCCAGCGTGAGGTCAAGCGGGGTGTCGGCCATGCCGTCGACCCTAGCGCGCCGGGGCCGCGGCCCACTGTCCGCACCCGGCTCACAACGAACCGTACTCTCCAGTACCTTGTACGCGTGCCTGAGCCGTCCCTTCCCTCCAAGCGCAAGCGTCGCGGCCGTCTCCTCCGTTGCGGAGCGGCCTTCGTGGTGCTGTCCGCGGTCGCCGGGTATCTCGCGGTGCAGTACGTCACCGGCGACACCCGCGGACCGGGCTGCAAGGTCGTGTCCGCCAAGGGCGACGGCGCGACCTACGAGTTCACGCCCGAGCAGGCGGTGAACGCGGCGACGATCACCGCGGTGGGCACGGCGCGCGAACTGCCCGAGCGGGCGGTGACGATCGCGCTGGCGACCGCCCTGCAGGAGTCGACGCTGCGCAACATCGACCACGGCGACCGTGACTCGCTGGGTCTGTTCCAGCAGCGTCCCTCGCAGGGCTGGGGCACGCCGAAGGAGATCATGGACCCGACGTACTCGGCGGGGAAGTTCTACGAGCACCTGGAGGAGGTGCCGGGCTACACCCGGCTGCCGCTCACCGTCGCCGCGCAGCGGGTGCAGCGCAGTGGCTTCCCGCAGGCGTACGCCAAGCACGAGCCGGACGCCGCGCTGCTGGCCGCCGCCCTCACCGGGCGCTCGGCGGCGACGCTGACCTGCGACGGCCGGCCGGCGGCGACGCGGGCGGCGGGCGCGGCGAACGCGGACACGGTGCGTGCGGCGCTGGCGCGGGACTTCGGGCGGGACGTGCTGGAGCCGGCCGCCGCCGAGGTGGGCGCGAGCGCGACGGCCTCGCCGTCCGCGAGTGCGCCGGCGGAGTCCGGTGCCACCAGTGACTCCGGTGGCTCCGACGGGCGGACGGTGCGGCTGCCGGTGTCCGACGGCGAGGGTGCCGGGGCGGCGGCCGGGGCCGGGACGCGGGGCTGGCAGCTGGCCCACTGGGCCGTGGCCAACGCCTCCCAGCTGCGCATACAGCGGGTGTCGTACGCGGGGCGGGAGTGGACGGCCGGGCACACCGACAGCCAGTGGCGGACGGCGGACGGCAAGAACTCCGGGGGCTCGGGGGACGGCGCGGGTGTCGTGACGCTCACGACCATGCCGTAGGGCGCTCGCGGGGATCGCTCGGGTGTGCGGGGTGTCGCCCGCAGGGCGGGAAGTGCGGCCCCCAGGGGGCGCCTTGCCAAGTCTTTGCGTTGTCGTGCCGCAACTTTCGCGGCGGTCGAGCGGTAGTCACGGCGTCAGCGTTCTCTCCCGTCGAAGGAGCACCATGTCCCTCCCCCTGACCCGTCGGATCGCCCGTGCCGCGCTGCTCGTCGCTGCGGGAGCGGCTGCCGGGGTCGGTGCGGCCGGCTCCGCCAGCGCGGCTCCGGAGCTGCCGGCCACCCCGAACCTCGGTGGGGTGTCCGCCCTGGACGGTGCGGCGGGCAACACCGTGGACGACGTCGCGAAGACCCCGGTCACGCCCGGCAAGGTGGCGCCTGCGGCCGGCGAGACCGTGAAGGAGGCGGCCGGGGCGCTGGCGCAGAACGCGCCGGTGAAGGGGCTGCCGGTCGGCTGAGTCCTGGCCTGCGGCCGGCTTTTGTCACGGTGACGGGGTCCGGGGGTTTCCCCTCGGGCCCCGTTGCTGTGCGTGCCGCCGGGGGTGCAGGTGCCCTTGCCGACCGGTGGCCCGGCGTTGGTGGGCTGTGCCCACCCGTTCCGCCCTGCGGAACGACTGCCCACAGCCGGCCGGGCGGGCGGGCGGCCGGGCGGGTGGGCCGGGCGGGTGGGCCGGGCGGGGCGTGGGGTGGGTGGGGTGGGTTAGGGGGTGAGGCGGTGGGCGGCTGTGCGGATTCGGTCGTCCGTGGCCGTCAGGGCCACGCGGACGAAGGTGGCGCCCGCGGGGCCGTAGAAGTCGCCGGGGGCGACCAGAATGCCCCGGTCGGCCAGGTGGGCGACCGTGTCCCAGCAGGACTCGTCCCGCGTGGCCCACAGGTAGAGGCTGGCCTCGCTGTGCTCGATGCGGAAGCCGTGGGCGAGGAGCGCCTCGCGCAGGACGGCGCGGCGAGCCGCGTAGCGTTCGCGCTGGACGCGGACGTGCTCGTCGTCGCCCAGGGCCGCGACCACCGCCGCCTGGGTCGGCGCGGACGTCATCATCCCGCCGTGCTTGCGGATCTGCAGCAGCGGGCCGAGCACCGCCGGGTCGCCCGCCAGGAACGCGGCGCGGTATCCGGCCAGGTTGGACCGCTTGGACAGGGAGTGGACCGCGACGATGCCGTCGTAGGACCCGCCGTTGACGTCGGGGTGGAGCACCGAGACCGGGTCGGCCTCCCAGCCGAGCTCGATGTAGCACTCGTCGGAGAGGACGAGGACGCCGTGCTCGCGGGCCCAGGCGACGATCCGGGTCAGCTCCTCCCGGGAGAGCACCCGGCCGGTCGGGTTGGACGGGGAGTTCAGCCAGAGCAGCTTCAGGCCGGCCGGGTCCAGCTCCGTCGGGTCGTCGTAGGCGACGTGCTCGGCGCGGGCGAGGCGGGCGCCGACCTCGTACGTCGGGTAGGCCAGGCGCGGGAAGGCGACCTTGTCGCCGGGGCCGAGTCCGAGCTGGGTGGGGAGCCAGGCGACCAGTTCCTTGGAGCCGACGACGGGCAGGACGTGCCGGTGGGTGACCCCGCGGGCGCCCAGGCGGTGTTCCACCCAGCGGGTGATCGCGTCACGCAGTTCCGGGGTGCCCCAGACCGTGGGATAGCCCGGCGAGTCCGCCGCGGCGATCAGTGCCTTCTGGATCAACTCGGGCACCGGGTCGACGGGCGTGCCGACCGAGAGGTCGACGATGCCGTCGGGGTGCGCGGCGGCCGTCTTCTTGTACGGCTCCAGCTTGTCCCAGGGGAAGGTGGGCAGCCGGTCGGAGACTGCGGACACGGGCGCGGGCTCACTTTCTGGTACGGCAAACGCCTCGGCCCCGTGCGGCTTCGAGAGCCGTACGGGACCAAGGCGGCACGTCGTGCGATGCGGCGGGGCCGCCTGCGGGACGGTTACGCCTGCGGCGGCAGCGCGGCGATGAACGGGTGGTCCCGCTCGATCAGACCGAGCTTGCTGGCGCCGCCGGGCGAGCCGAGCTCGTCGAAGAACTCGACGTTCGCCTTGTAGTAGTCCTTCCACTCCTCCGGAGTGTCGTCCTCGTAGAAGATCGCCTCGACCGGGCAGACCGGCTCACAGGCACCACAGTCGACGCATTCGTCCGGGTGGATGTACAAGGACCGCTGGCCCTCGTAGATGCAGTCGACCGGGCACTCCTCGATGCACGCCTTGTCCTTCACGTCGACACAAGGCTGCGCGATGACGTAGGTCACGCTGTCGTTCCTCCTCGATAGGGCGCCGGCGGGCCTCCTCAGGCTCCGCCGCCTGGGCGCGCGGGAGCGCGGCGTCGTCGATGCCCGCCCCTAGTATCTCCGTTCTTGGGCATGATCCGAACAGGAGGGGTGAACTGACCTGTGGAAATCTCTGCCGCCGGGCGCCTCGAGGTCCGTATCACCACCGCTGACGTGGGAAAACGGGTCTCCGTCAGGAGCTTGATCGAACATGGTCCCTCGGGTGAGAAGTTCACCGACACGGTCGGTGTTCTCACATCATGGGACAATGGTGTGCTGCGGATCACAAGGAAGAGCGGCGAAAGTGTCCGCGTCGCGGAGTCCACGCTGGTCGCGGGCAAGGTCGTGCCGTCCGCCCCGGCGCGTCGCCGGGGCCCCGCCGCCGGCTACGAGGAACTGGCGCGGGTGTCCGCCCGGGCGTGGCCGCCCGTGGAGAGCGAGCGGCTCGGCGAGTGGGAGCTGCGGGCGGCGGGCGGATTCACCCGGCGGGCCAACTCGGTGCTGCCGCTCGGCGACCCGGGCATGCCGCTCGACGACGCGCTGACGGCCGTACGCGGCTGGTACGCGGCTCGCGGGCTGCCCGCCTACGTCCAGACCGCGACGGGCGCGGAGGGCGCGCAGGAGCTGCTGTGCGCGGAGCTGGAGCGGCGGGGCTGGGTACGCGAGGTGACCGCCGAGCTGTGGACGGGCCCGCTGGCCCCGGTCGCCGACCGGGGCGGGGAGTCGTCCCGGGTGGTGCTGTCGCGGGAGGCGGACGAGGCGTGGCTCGCCCGGTACCGGCGCAAGGGTGTCGGCGAGGTGGCCCTGCGGGTGCTCGGGAGCGGGCCGTCGGTGTGGTTCGCCTCGGTGCCCGGCGGCACGGACGACGCGCCGGCCGCCATCGGGCGGTGTGTCGTGGACGGGCGGTGGGCCGGGTTCGCGGCGGTCGAGGTGGATCCGGCGCAGCGGCGCCGGGGGCTCGCGACGGCCGTGATGGCGGCGCTGTCCCGGCAGGCGCTGGACGAGGGCGCGTCGGCGGCCTGGCTCCAGGTCGAGGAGGACAACGCGGGGGCGCGTGCGATGTACCGGCGCCTGGGGTTCGCCGCGCACCACGCGTACCACCACCACCGCGCGCCGGAATCGTCGGCTCCGGCAGGTGACGGGGCGCTGTGAACGGGCACGAACCGGGTATGCGCGCACCTCATCCCCCGCCGCCCGGGCGCTCCGCCGAACTGCGCCGGCGGTTCGCCGAGGAGGCCCGCTGCGAGCTGCCGGACCTGTCCACGCTGTGCCTGCTGGCGGGCGCGGAGGGGGACGGCACGCTGGACGAGGCGGGCATGGACGCCGCGCAGGTGGAGCTGGACCGGCTGGCCGGCGAGCTGCCCTACCGGCCGGGCGCGCCGCGTGCCTGGGCGCTCGCGCTGCGGGACCTGCTGGGCGGGCGGTACGGCTTCCACGGCGTGGCGGACGACTACCAGCGGCTGGAGTCGTCGCTGCTGCACGAGGTGCTGCGGCGGCGGCGCGGGCTGCCGATCCTGCTGTCGGTGGTGTGGATCGAGGTGGCCCGGCGGGCGGGGGCGCCGGTGTACGGCGTGGCGCTGCCCGGGCACTTCGTCGTCGGGTTCGGGGAGCCGGGGGCGGGCCTCGGCGAGGGCGCGGGGCAGGTGCTGGTCGACCCGTTCGACGGAGGGCGGCTGCTGAGCGGGGAGGACGCGGAGCTGCTGGTGGCGGGGGCGACGGGGGCGGCGCTGGACGCGTCGATGCTGACGCCGGCGGGGACGCTGGACGTGGTGCTGCGCATCCTGAACAACGTGCGGGCGTGGGCGGCAGCGCGGCCGGAGCGGTCGGATGTGGCGCTGTGGGCGGTGGATCTGTCGCTGCTGCTCCCCTCGCACTCGGCGCGGCTGCGGTACGAGCGGGCGCGGTTGCTGGTGCAGCGGGGGGAGTTCTCGGCGGGGGCCGTGGCGCTGGAGGCGTACGCGGAGGTTGTGGGGGCGGTGGACGAGGGGGCGGCTGAGCAGGTGCGGGGGGAGGCGCTGGCGGCTCGGGCACGGTTGAACTGAGCGGTTGGGGGTGCGGGGCGGGGGGTTGCGCAGCCCGGGGCTTGCGGGGTGCCGTCGCGCCCACCCTCCCCCATCGCCCCTGCGGCACGACTGCCCGCGGAGACGCTTTTGACATAGGTACGTGCAAATACCTATGGTGGCGTACATGTCCGGTGGCGGTGGTCTCGAGGAGCGCGTCGCGTACGTGGCTTCTGAGCTCACGGCGTGTCTGCCCGCGCTGCACCGGGCGCTGGACCGGCGGGTCGCCAGTGAGTATCCGCACCCGAAGCCGTCCGAGGGACAGCTGGCGCTGCTGCGGTTCGTCGCGGGGCACGAGGGTGCCACGGTGGGCGAGGCGGCCACGGCGCTGCTGATGAAGCCCAACAACGTCAGCGCGCTCGTCTCCCAGCTCACGGAGCGGGGCGAGCTGGAGCGTCGCCAGGACGGCGCCGACAAGCGGATCGCCCATCTCCACCTCACCGCGACGTCCCGCCGGCGGATCGCCGAGGTGCGCGCCCTCGAGGAGCGCCTGATCGGCCAGGCCCTGCGGTCCGTCACCGACGGCGAGATGGACGCACTCGGTTCGGCACTCGGCGCGCTGAAGGCGCTGACGCACCACCTCCACGCCGCGACCAGCTGACCCGCTGACCCGCCCCCGAGGCGTTTCCGGGCTCTGCCCGCGTTCCCGCATGCTTTCGCGGCCCCTCCCCCAGTACTCCCTTTGAGAAAGAAACGGCTTCTCCATGTCGTCGTCCACTTCCGTGGTTCACTCCGCCGTGCGCCGGGGCAACCCCTGGCTCGCACTGATCGCCGTGTCCTTCGGGCTGCTGATGGTGCAGCTCGACGGTTCCGTCGTCGCCATCGCCAACCCCGCGATCGGCAAGGACCTCGGTGCCAGCACCGCGGAACTGCAGTGGGTCACCAACTCCTACCTGCTCGCGCTCGCCGCCTCGATGATCCTCGGCGGCAAGCTGGGCGACCGGTTCGGCCGGCGCTTCTACTACCTCGTCGGCGTCGGCGGATTCGTCGTCACCTCGGTCGCCATCGGACTGGCCGGCAGCATCGAGGGCGTCATCCTCTTCCGCGCCCTGCAGGGGTTGTGCGGCGGCATCCTGATGCCCAACACCCTGGGCATCCTGCGCGCGGTGTTCCCGCCGAGGAAGTTCGGGCTCGCGGTCGGCATCTGGGGCATGGTCTCGGCCGTCTCGACCTCGCTCGGCCCGATCATCGGCGGTCTGCTCGTCGAGCACGTCGACTGGACCTGGGTCTTCTACCTGAACGCGCCGATCGGCGTCGTCGCGCTGCTGTTCAGCACGGCGGTCCTCGCCGAGTCCAGGAACTCCGGCGGTGAGCAGCGCTTCGACTTCGTCGGCGTCGTCGTGCTCGCCGCGGGTCTGCTCGCGCTTGTCTTCGGCATCGTGAAGGGCGAGACCTGGGGCTGGACCTCCGCCGGAACCCTCGGCTCCATCGCCCTGGGCCTGGTGCTGCTGGTCCTCTTCGGCTGGTACGAGACCCGGCGGACGCACCCGCTGCTGCCGATGCGCCTGTTCCGCAACCGCTCGCTGACCACCGGTGTGGTGATGACCGGGCTGAACTTCTTCGTCATGCTCGGCGGCATCTTCTTCATCATGCTGTACCTGCAGAACGTGCGCGGCTACACGCCCGTCGAGGCCGGCATCAGCACCCTGCCGATGTCCCTGGCCTCGCTGGTCGCCTCACCGCTGGGCTCCCAGCTGACCACCCGCTTCGGCCCGCGCGTCACCATCCCGCTGGGCCTGGTCCTGTCGGCCGCCGCCATGTTCGGCATGCTCACCTGGACCACCGACTCCTCCTACGCCACCATGTGGCCGTCGTACGTCGCGATGGGTCTCGGCGTGGGCGTCGTGCTGCCCGCCACGGCCGCCGCGATCATCGGCAACGCTCCGGTCGGGGACGGCGGTGTGGCCTCGGGCCTGCAGTCCACGATGCTGCAGATCGGCGGCGCGCTGGGCACCTCGGTGCTGGTCACCGTGATCGCCGGCAGGGTCGGATCCTCGCTGTTCGGCGAGCTCACCGGCGCGGGCGTGCCGGCCTCCGTGGCGCATGGCCTGGAGAAGGCCGGGGACGCCGTGGCGATGGGCGTCGCCCCGGTCTCCCCCGACATGCCGGGGCAGCTCAGGGCCGCGGTGATCGAGGGCAGCGGCCAGGCGTTCGTGAACGGTCTGCACTCCGCGGTCACCGTCACCGGCGTCCTGTGCCTGATCGGCGCCGTGGCGGCGGTGGCGGGCATCAAGCGCCGCGACCGGGAGGTGTCCGAGGGCGCGGAGGCGCCGGTGGCCGTCGCGGCGCACTGAGCGACGGCGCGCCCCGGACTGCGGAGCGGCGCCGCGCGGGTCCCTTCCGGACCCGTGCGGCGCCGCTCCCGTGCGCGTGGTGACCGCGTCAGCTGGGGTCCGTCTCGATGACGGCGACCCGCTCGGTCTTGCTGAGCAGCGCCTGGCGGAGGGCGACGTAGACGTCCTGCGGGGTGACGGCCGTCTTCTTGCCGTTGCCCCGGGTGATGAGCACACCGTCGAACGTCTGGCCGTACAGCTCCTCCAGGGCCTTCAGGTCGGGCTTGTCGACCAGCTTGCCGTTGACGTTCTGGACCGCGAGGAACTTCCAGAGCGACTTCTCGGGGCTCATCTCGATCGTGTGCGCCGCGTCGGTCCGCACGACCACGTTGGCCGACATGGCCGGTTCGGCGAACTCCTTCACCATCCGGTCCACCTCGGCCTTGGTGACCTTCGGCTGCTGGACGGCCGTCGGGACGTTCACCGAGCCCGCGGCGCCGGTCTCGACCTGCGTGCGGTACGCCTGCGACACCACGTCGGTCGCCTTGGCGACGTCGACTCCCTGGCCCGCCTTGGGATAGACGGGGACGGCCTTGCCGGACTCGAACTTGATCGAGCCCTCGGTCACCGAGCCGGCGCCGCCGGCCGCGTTCTCCAGGGCCGCCTGGAGCTTCTCCTCGTCGACGGGCATGACCGGGTCGACGACGCGCTGCTGCCCGATGAGGGAGCCGATGACGTTGACCGGGTTGTAGTCGCTGGTGGCGGCCGCGCCGACGGTGGCGGCGGTGTCGACCTGCAGGCCGGCGTTGTCCGGCTGCAGTTCCACCGTCTTGCCGTCGACCGACAGCTTCAGCGGCTTGTTCACCCGCTCGTCGAGCGCCGCGTCGAGCTTCTTCACGGCATCGTCGCGGGTGCCGCCGCCGATGTCGACGCCGAGCACGGTGGTGCCCTTCGGCACGTCGGAGCTGTTCATCAGCAGGCCGGCGCCGTAGGCGACACCGGCGAGGAAGACCACGCAGCCGCAGAGCAGGACGAGCTTGTTGCGCCCCTTCTTCTTCGCCGGCTTCGAGGAGCCCGCCGGAGGCGGGGAGACCGGCTCGGGCAGCTTCGGGGGCGTGTGCGTCGGCGGACCGCCGGCCGGGCCGCCGGGGGCGTTGAAGGACTCGCCCGGCGGGACGACCGGGATGCCGCTGGTGACGGTGTGCCCGGAGACGTTGTCGTGGCGGGGTCCGTAGCCCGGGGTGCCGGGCTCGGCGGGCCGCTGCGGGGTGAGGATCGCCGTGTCGTCGCTCAGACCGCCGCCGGGGCCCGGGTTGCCGGAAGAGCCGCCCTGGTCGGCGAAGATCGCGGGGCTGCCCGGGGCCGGCTGGGCGCCGGAGCGCACCGGGAGGGCGGGAGCGCCCGTACCGCGGGAAGCGCCGGGCAGCTTGCCCACCGGGGGCGGGACGGAGGTGGTGCCGGTCACCGGTCCGCCGGTGGGGCCCGAGGGGCCCTGCGGGCCGCGCGGACCGGACTGGCCGGGCTGAGGCGCCTCGTCCGCGAAGAAGGGCAGGTCGTCGCGGCGCGGCTCACCGCCGCGTGCCGCGCCCGACGGGCCGCCGCCCAGGGCCTCGGTCACGTCGAAGGAGCCCGTGCCGCCGCCGTGGCCGGGGGCCACCGGGCCGCCGGTCGCACCGGTCGCGCCGGTGGGCCCGGAGGCCTTCGCGCCGCCGAGGACGGGGCCGCCCGGCGTGCTCGCGCCACCGGGGCGTCCGGCACCCGGCCGTGCGCCGCCGGGGGGCGGCGCGGCACCGCCCGCGGCAGCCGCCGAACCGCCCGGCGCGGCCGCGCCGTTGGCGGGGGCGCCGCCCGGACCGCCCTTGCCCCCGCCCGACTTGCGCGGCGCGAACCAGTCACTGGCCGGCTTGTCGCCGGGGGCCTGCTGCTGGCCGGCGGGCGCGGACGGAGCGGGGGGCTCGGCCGGTTCGGGTGCCGGCGCCGGGGACGGCGTCTCGGCGTCGGTGGTGCCCTTGCTGTCCGCGTCCGTGACGGGCTTGCGCACGACGACCGGCGGGATGGGGCGCGATCCGGGGATGTTGATGCGGATGCGCGTCGTCAGCGTGGTCTCGGTCTTGCGTTCCTCCGGCCGCGCGGCCGAACGGCCCGCGTCCGTACCCTCGTCCGGAATCGCCGGGATCCCGTAGGGCGGGGTGCCCGACGGGTAGGCGGCTCCACCGCGCCCGTTGGGCCCGGAGGACGGAGTGTCAGTTTCACGACTCAAGGCAGGTTCTCCCGGTTGGCTCCGCCGCCCGTCACGACCTCACGGTGGGGGTCCCCCCTGCTCGGGCGAAGCCGAGGGTTCGAGGGAGGCTCGGCGGCGCGCACCACCTTACTGGCCATATCCGGCCCGTATCCCAGTACCGCCGGGGAAACCCACACCGGACCCGCACGCCCATGACACGGCGAAGTAGTACGTCACTTGCCAAGTCGGGCGGGGCCGCCGCCCGGTTGCCTTCCCGGGGCAAGGGTGGCGCAGATCACAGCCACGGCGATGCCGCCGAGGAGGAAGAGGTACGAGCCGCCGCCCGCGGCGAACAGGAAGTCCCCCTCCGGCCGGCTGGCGGTGAGCAGGACGACGACGAGCATCCAGCCTGCCGCGGCCCAGGCGCCTCCGGCACGGCTGCGGAGGGCGCGGGTGGCGCCCAGGACCAGCCCGGCCTCACCGGCGAGGGCGAGCAGCAGCCCGCCGGGGAACCAGGCCGGCTGCAGCAGGGCCCCGGCCACCCCGACCACGGCCCCGAGCAGCAGCAGTCCGAGGCAGGCGACGACCCGCCCGGCGGAGGGCGGCCGCAGCGGCTGGGCGAGCGCGGAGGGCGACCTGCCGCTCACGACGCCTCCCCGGTCCCGGCGAACAGGTCGCTCTCCCGCCCCGCGGGACGCTCCCCGCGCACCAGTTCGTAGTACTCGGTGGTGAAGAGGGGCTGGGCGAGCTCGTTGGAGAGCGCGAAGTACGGTTCGGCGACGGTGATCTGCGTGGCGTGGGCGCGCATCGCGGCGGCCTTGGCGGCGGCGTGCGCGGTGCCGTCGACCGCGGTGGTGACCTGCGCGTCGTCGACGACGCCGGGTACGTCGTCGAGGGCGCCCGCCTTGTCGAAGGGCAGTCCGGCGAGGTCGGTGTCGAGCCGGGCGAAGGCCTCCTCGGCGACGGACCGGGGCACGCGGTTCCAGTAGACCTTGGGGATGTCCCAGCCCGCGGCCGCGGCGAGCTCGACGGCGCGCATGGCGACGCGGTGGGCCTGGATGTGGTCGGGGTGGCCGTAGCCGCCGTCGTCGTCGTAGGTGACGAGCACCTGGGGGCGGGTCTCGAGGATCACCTCGGCGAGCAGCCCGGCGGCCTGGTCGACGTCGGCCTGCCAGAAGCAGCCGGCGTCGTCGTTGTCCGGCAGTCCCATCATTCCGGAGTCGCAGTACCGCCCGGCCCCGCCGAGCAGCCGGAAGTCGGTGACCCCGAGCGCCCGCATCGCGTCCTTCAGCTCCCCGAGCCGGTGTCCGCCGAGGGCGGCGCCGCTCAGATGCCGCAACTCCCGCGGGATGACCTCGCCCCGCTCACCGAGCGTGCAGGTGACCAGCGTCACATGGGCGCCCTCGGCGGCGTACCGGGCCATGGTCGCGCCGTTGTTGATCGACTCGTCGTCCGGGTGGGCGTGCACCAGCAGCAGACGCCGGGAGGGCAGTTCCGTCATGGAGTCCACCCTATGAGGTGCGGGACCCTGCCCGCCGCTGCCCGCCCCCTTCAGCCCCGTCAGGCGTCCTGGAGGCGGCGGAACGGCTGGTCGGCCTCCAGCTCGAACGCCAGCTCCAGGAGCGTGCGCTCCGCGCCCGGGCGGCCGGAGAACATGACGCCGATCGGGAGCCCGTCCGACGTCGTGGTCGCGGCCGGTACGGAGATCGACGGGGTTCCGACGACGTTGTTCACCGGGGTGAACGCCACGTACGCGAGGATGCGTTCGATCAGCGTGACGTAGGGGACGGCCGGGCTGAGGTGGCCGAGCGGTGGCGTGGTCGTGGCGAGCACCGGGGAGAGGATCACGTCGAGGCCCCGGAAGCCCGCCGCGTACGCCTCCCGCGTACACCTAAGCCTGCGCAGCACGCCCGGCGTCCGCCTCCACCTCCCCACGTACATCTCGCGCAGGCCCCGGCTCAGCCCGTCCATGCGGCGCCGGTCGAAGTCCGCGCCGAGGGTTCCGCCGGTGGCGCCGAGCAGGAACGACAGCAGGCCCCAGTACGTGAGGAAGTCCTCGGTGAAGTGCGGGTCGAGGGAGAGCTCCACCGGCTGCACGGTGTGCCCGAGCCGCTCCAGGCGCTCGGCCGTCTCCGTGACGGCCGCCCGGGTGCCGGCGTCGGAGTGGACGCCGTTCGGGGAGTCCACGAGGAGCCCGACGCGCAGCCGGCGGCCCGAAGGGCCCTCCACGAGGCCCACGGGCGGCAGCTTCGGGTTCCGCCAGTGCTGTTCGGCCGCCGCGAGGAAGGCCGCGCTGTCCCGTACCGAGCGGCTCAGCACGCCGTCGGTGACCAGGTCGATCGGAAGCCGGCGGCCCTGCGCGTTCGCGACCACCCGGCCGCGGGTGGGCTTCAGGCCGACGAGTCCGCAGCAGGCGGCGGGGATCCGGATCGAGCCTCCGCCGTCGTTGGCGTGCGCGAGCGGCACCGCCCCGGCGGCGACGAGTGCCGCGCTGCCGCCGGAGGACCCGCCGGCCGAGTGACCGGTGTGCCACGGGTTGCGGACCGGCTCGGCGTCCTCGTACTCCGTGGTGGGGCTGAACCCGAACTCGGGCAGCCGGGTCTTGCCGAGCACCGTGACCCCGGTGCTCAGGAACTGACGGGTGAACGGGGCGTGCCGCCGCGCGGCCCTCGGCGCGAACGCGGCGCTGCCGTGCCCGGTGGGGAGCCCCTGGTAGTCGGTGTTGTCCTTGACGAAGGTCGGCACCCCGGCGAGGGCGCCGCTCCCGGAGCCGTGGGCCGGAACGTCGAGGTGGACCTGGACGGCGTGGAGCCGGCCCTCGACGGCCGCGACCCGGGCCGCCGCGTCGCGGGCGGCCTCGGCGGCGCCGACCTCGCCGCGGCGGATCGCCCCGGCGAGGCCGACGGCGTCATGGTCGCCGAGGGCGTCGTCCCGGAAGGCGTGCACCCTGGTCTGTTCCTCGAAAGTCGTCACCGTCGGCTCCGCCCGTGCACACGTGGATGGTCGCCGCCATCATCGCGTACCCACCGGTAACACGCGAGGGCTCGGCACGGAACGACCCTCCGTCCTCCCCTCCCGTGTCGCCGGCCCGGCGCTTACGGCGCACGGTGCGGGGCACGAGAAGGGGGAGGACGGACGGGACGTGGACTCCGGCTGGGTCCCGGGACGTGCCACGGGCCCGGCCGGAAGACAGGACTCAGAAGTTGAGACTGCCGATCATCCCCGCGAGGTTGTTCGTCAGCTCACTGATCGTGGGCGCCATCGTCGACGAGGCGAGGTAGAAGCCGAGCAGCATGCACACGACGGCGTGCCCTGCCTTCAGGCCCGACTTCTTGACCAGCAAGAAGACGATGATCGCCAGCAGCACCACCGCCGAAATCGAGAGTGCCACGGCGGTTCACCTCCAAAGGTCCCAGGGCGCGGGGGTAGGAAGACGTAGGAACATGGGGGCAGTCATATAGCCACACAGCAGCCAGCAGGTTCATACCCACTATGCGCTAACGATCATAACTATGTGTACGTGCGCATCGGTCGGCGCACGGCCGCACAAGGGGGCGCATGGCCAATATGGTCAGGGCATGACGACCGATGCTGACTCCTTCCCCCGGCGGCACGCCCGCACCCTGCGCTTCACCCTCGGCGCGCCGCGTTCGTTCAGCGTGGCTCCCGACGGTTCACGGGTCGTGTTCCTGCGCTCCGGTTCGGGTACGGACCGGGCTCATTCCCTGTGGGTCCTCGACACCGAAGGGGGCGGGGAGCGCGTGGCGGCCGACCCGCGCGCCCTCCTCGGCGGGGCCCTGGAGAACCTCTCCGCCGAGGAGCGGGCGCGCCGCGAGCGGAGCCGTGAGGGCGGTGCCGGCATCGTCGGCTACGCCACCGACGCCGCCGTCGAGCTGGCGTCTTTCGCCTTGTCGGGGCGGCTCTTCGCGGCCGAGCTGCGGGCCGGGACGGCACGCGAACTGCCCACGCCCGGCCAGGTGATCGATCCCCGTCCGTCGCCCGACGGTCGGCAGGTCGCGTACGTCGCCCGGGGCGCGTTGCGGGTGGTGGGGGCCGAGGGCGCGGACGACAGGGCGCTCGCGGCGCCGGAGTCGGAGGGCGTCACCTACGGTCTGGCGGAGTTCATCGCGGCCGAGGAGATGGGCCGCTCACGGGGCTTCTGGTGGGCTCCGGAGTCGGACCGGCTGCTGGTGGCGCGGGTGGACGACACGCCGGTACGGCGCTGGTGGATCTCCGATCCGGCGCGGCCGGACCGGGAGCCGCAGCGGGTGGCGTACCCGGCGGCGGGCACCCCGAACGCGGACGTGCGGCTGTTCGTGGTCACCCTCGACGGCACCCGCACCGAGGTCTCCTGGGACCGTGCGCGCTACCCGTATCTGGCACATGTGCACTGGTCAGCGGCGGGCGCCCCGCTGCTGCTCGTCCAGGCGCGCGATCAGCGCGCCCAGCTGATCCTGGCCGTGGACCCGGACTCCGGGGCGACCCGGATGGTGCACGCCGACGAAGATCCAAGTTGGCTGGAACTTTTCCCCGGGGTGCCCTGCTGGAGCCCCTCCGGGCAGTTGGTGCGGATCGCGGACGAGGGGGGCGCGCGGCGCCTCGCCGTCGGTGAACGCCCGCTCACCGGACCGCAGTTGCACATCCGTGCGGTAGTCGACGTCTCGGACGGCGACGTGCTGGTCTCGGCGTCAGCGGGCGAGGAGGCGGCAGGTCCGGAGACCGGCGAGGTGCACGTGTACCGGGTGAACGAACTCGGCGTGGAACGCGTCTCCCAGGAGCCCGGCGTGCACTCGGCGGTACGCGCCGGGGGCGTGACCGTGCTGGTCTCCGCGACACCGGACCGGCCAGGTTCCCGGGTCCAGGTCCTGCGTGACGGGAAAGCGACGGCCACCGTCCCCTCGTACGCCGAAGACCCCGGTTTGTCCCCCCGCGTGACGCTGACCCAGGGGGGCGCACGCCGTATTCCGTGCGCCGTGCTTATGCCTCGGGACTACGCCGGGGACACCCTTCTGCCGGTGCTCATGGACCCCTACGGTGGCCCGCACGGACAGCGGGTGCTCGCCGCCCACAACCCGCATCTGACCTCGCAGTGGTTCGCCGACCAGGGGTTCGCCGTGATCGTCGCGGACGGACGCGGCACGCCGGGCCGCTCGCCGGCGTGGGAGAAGTCCGTCAAGGACGACATCGCCGCCGTCGTGGTCGAGGACCAGGTGGACGCGCTCCGGGCGCTCGCCGCCGACTTCCCGCTCGACCTCGGCCGGGTCGCCGTCCGGGGCTGGTCCTTCGGCGGATACCTGGCGGCACTCGCCGCCCTGCGCCGCCCCGACGTCTTCCACGCGGCGGTGGTGGGCGCCCCGGTCACCGACCTCCGGCTCTACGACACCCACTACCAGGAACGCTACGTCGGCCACCCGGACGAGCAGCCGGAGGTCTACCGCCGCAACTCGGTGATCGACGACGCGGGCCTGGTCGACGCCGCCCGGCCGCACCGCCCGATGATGATCATTCACGGGCTGGCGGACGACAACGTGGTGGTCGCCCACTCGCTGCGGCTCTCCTCCGCCCTGCTGGCCGCCGGCCGCCCCCACGAGGTGCTGCCGCTGTCCGGCGTCACCCACATGACCCCGCAGGAGGAGGTCGCCGAGAATCTTCTCCGTCTGCAACTGGACTTCCTGAAGCGGTCGTTGAACCTCCCGAACGGGGAAGAACCGCGTTAACGGACACGCAACCCGGCGGAAGCGGTTCCGATATACGGACACGCGACGCTGGACTGCGTACGGCCGTGCGGGTGCCGTAAACGGGCCGGGGTGCCGCCATGTCACCCCGGCCCGCCGCCGTCCTCGTCGACGGGCACCACCTGCTTCTCGGCGGCGAAGTGGCAGGCCGAGTCGTGGGCCGCCGGACCGCCGGCCGTGCGGAACCACTCGGGCACCGCGAGCGCCGGCACCTCCACGGCGCAGCGCTCCTGCGCCTTCCAGCAGCGGGTGCGGAAGCGGCAGCCCGAGGGGATGCTGGTGGGCGACGGGACGTCGCCGGTGAGGATGATCCGCTCCCGGTGCTCCCGGGCCGCCGGGTCCGGCACGGGCACGGCGGAGAGCAGGGCCTGGGTGTAGGGGTGCGTGGGGTGTTCGTAGATCTCGGTGTCCGTCCCGGTCTCCACGATCCGGCCGAGGTACATCACCCCGACCCGGTCGGAGATGTGACGGACGATCGACAGGTCGTGCGCGATGAACACGTACGCCAGGCCGAACTCGGACTGCAGCCGGTCCATCAGGTTGACGACCTGGGCCTGCACCGAGACGTCCAGCGCGGAGACCGGTTCGTCGGCGACGATCACCTCGGGGCGCAGCGCCAGGCCCCGCGCGATGCCGATGCGCTGGCGCTGGCCGCCGGAGAACTGGTGCGGGTAGCGGTTGATGTACTCCGGGTTGAGGCCGACGACGTCCAGCAGCTCCCGCACCCTGCGGCGCCGGTCGCCCTTGGGCGCCGCCTCGGGGTGGATGTCGTACGGCTCCCCGATGATGTCGCCCACCGTCATCCGGGGGTTGAGCGAGGTGTACGGGTCCTGGAAGACCATCTGGATGTTGCGGCGCACGGCCTTCAGCGCGCGGCCTGACAGCCGGGTGATGTCCTCGCCCTTGTAGCGGATCGAACCGGACGTCGGGCGTTCCAGGTTGACCAGCATCTTCGCGACCGTCGACTTGCCGCAGCCGGACTCCCCGACGATGCCGAGCGTCTCGCCCCGGCCGAGCGCGAAGTCCACGCCGTCGACCGCCCGTACGGCGCCGACCTGCTTGCGGATCAGGATGCCCCGGGTCAGCGGGTAGTGCTTGACCAGGTCGCGGACCTCCAGGATCGGCTCAGCCATGCAGGCACTCCCTCCAGAAGTGGCAGGCGCTCCCCCGCGTCCGAGAGACCTCGTACAGCGGGGGTTCGTCGGTGCGGCAGACGTCGCGGGCGAGCGGGCAGCGGGGGTGGAAGGCGCAGCCCGGCGGGATGTTCAGGAGGCTGGGCGGCAGCCCCTTGATGGCGTAGAGCTCCTGGCCCTTGAGGTCCAGGCGCGGGATGGAGTCCAGCAGGCCGCGGGTGTAGGGGTGGGCCGGGGCCTTGTAGATGTCGTGCACGGGGGCGGACTCGACGATCCGGCCCGCGTACATCACGGCGATGCGGTCGGCGACGTCGGCGACCACGCCCAGGTCGTGGGTGATGAGGATCAGGCCCATGTGCAGCTCGCGCTGGAGTTCCGCGAGCAGCTCCATGACCTGGGCCTGGACGGTGACGTCCAGGGCGGTGGTGGGCTCGTCGGCGATGATCAGCGCGGGCTCCAGGGCCAGCGCCATCGCGATCATGATGCGCTGGCGCATGCCGCCGGAGAACTGGTGCGGGTACTGCCTGACCCGCTCCCGGGCGGCGGGGATGCGCACCCGGTCCATCAGCTCGACGGCCCTGGCCCGCCCGTCCTTGCGTGACATGCCCCGGTGCACGGTGAACATCTCGGCGAGCTGGTCGCCGACGGAGATCACCGGGTTGAGCGAGGACAGCGCGTCCTGGAAGATCATCGCCATCTCGGCGCCCCGGACCTTGCGGCGTTCGTCCTCCTTGAGCTTCAGCAGGTCCCGGCCGTTGAACAGCACCTCGCCGCCGGTGATCCGGCCGGGCGGGATGTCGAGGATGCCCATGACCGCCTGCGCGGTCACCGACTTGCCGGAGCCGGACTCGCCGAGCACGGCCAGCGTCTCGCCGGCGTCCACGCCGTAGCTGACGCCGTTGACGGCCTTGGCGACCCCGTCGCGGGTGCGGAACTCCACGTGCAGGTCGCGCACTTCGAGCAGCACGGCGGCTCACCTCAGCTTCGGGTCGAGGGCGTCGCGCACCGCGTCGCCGAGCATGATGAACGCCAGCACGGTGATCGCGAGGGCCCCGGAGGGCCACAGCAGCGCGTGCGGGGCGTTGCGGATGTACGGGGAGGCCGCGGAGATGTCGATGCCCCAGGAGACGCTGGGCGGCTTCAGACCGACGCCGAGGTAGGACAGCGTGGCCTCCAGGGCGATGTACGTCCCCAGCGCGATGGTCGCGACGACGATGACCGGGGCGACGGCGTTGGGCGCGATGTGCCGCAGCACCAGCCGGGAGTTGGAGGCGCCGAGCGCCCGCGCGGCCTGGACGTAGTCGTTCTGCTTGGCGGTGATGACGGCGCCGCGGGCGATGCGGGAGATCTGCGGCCAGCCCAGCAGCACGATGAACCCGATGACGGGCCAGACGGTGTTGCTGGTGATGACGGACAGCAGCACCAGTCCGCCGAGGACCACGGGGATGGCGAAGAAGACGTCGGTGATCCGGGACAGGAAGGAGTCCGGGACGCCCCCGAAGAACCCCGCGAGGGCGCCCAGGACGCTGCCGAGGACGGCGACGCCCAGGGTGGCCAGGACGCCGACCGCGACGGACGTGCGGGCGCCGTAGACGGTGCGGGTGTAGACGTCGCAGCCCTGGCCGTCGAAGCCGAAGGGATGGCCGGACTGGGAGCCCTCCTGGGCCTTGGCCAGATCGCACTGGAGCGGGCTGCCGGAGGTGATCGCCGAGGGCCACAGGGAGATGAAGACCAGGAAGAGGATGACCAGGCCGGAGAGGATGAAGACGGGGTTGCGGCGCAGGTCGCGCCAGGCGTCGGACCACAGGGAGCGGGGCTTGCCCTCCGGGCCGTGACCGTCCGGGCCCGGCCGCCGCTCCAGGGTCTCGGCCTCGTCGACACCCAGGTCCATGGTGCCGCCCATTCCGGTGCCCGCGATGGCGCGCTCGGGCTCGTGGTGCTGGTCAGTCATAGCGGATCCTCGGGTCGAGTACGGCGTAGAGGAGGTCGACGACGAGGTTGGCGACCAGGAACACCAGCACCAGCACGGTGACGAAGCCGACGACGGTCTGCGTGTTCTGCCGCAGGATGCCCTGGTAGAGCTGGTAGCCGACGCCGTGGATGTTGAAGATCCGCTCGGTGACGATGGCGCCGCCCATGAGGAAGCCGATGTCGGCCCCGATGAAGGTGACCACGGGGATGAGGGAGTTGCGCAGCAGGTGCCGGACGACCACCCGGTGCCGGGGCAGGCCCTTGGCGATGGCGGTGCGCACGTAGTCGGAGCGGCGGTTCTCCGCGATGGAGGTGCGGGTCAGCCGGGTGACGTAGGCCAGGGAGACCGAGGCCAGCACCAGACCGGGCAGGATCAGCTCGTCGAAGGGCGCCTCGGAGGAGACCGAGGGCCGGATCCAGCCCCACTTCACGCCGAGCAGCAGCTGGAGCAGCAGGCCGGTGACGAAGGTGGGCACGGAGATGACGACGAGGGTGAGGAGCAGCACGCCGGTGTCGACGGGGCGGCCCCTGCGCAGCCCGGTGACCACGCCGAGGGTGACGCCGACGACGATCTCGAAGAGGATCGCGATCAGGGTGAGCCGGATGGTGACGGGGAACGAGGTCGCCATCAGCTCGGTGACCTCCTGGCCGTTGAAGGCCGTGCCGAAGTCGCCGGTGAAGACGTTCCCCATGTACGTCAGGTATTGCTGCCAGACCGGCTTGTCGAGCCCGAACTCCCGTTCCAGCTGGGCGGCGGTCGCCGGGTCGCAGCGCCGCTCGCCGCACAGCCCGGCGATCGGGTCGCCCATCACGTTGACCATGAGGAAGATCAGCAGCGTGGCCCCGATGAACACCGGGATCATCTGGAGCAGCCGCCGGACGACATAGCGTCCCATGGCGGATCAGCTCACCTTGATCTGGTCGTACACGGGGACGCTGAAGGGGTTGAGCTTGACCTCGGAGAGCCGGTCGGACCAGCCGGCGCTGCCGTTCTGGTACCAGAGCGGGATGGCCGCCATGTTGTCGCGGACGACCCCCTCGGCCTGCTGGAACAGACCGACGGCCTTGGCGTTGTCGGTCTCCCGGTTGGCCTGGTTCACCAGGTCGTCGAACTGCTTGTTCGACCACTTGCCGTCGTTGGAGGAGGCGTCGGTGTAGTAGAGCGGCTGGAGGAAGTTCTGGATGAGCGGGTAGTCCATCTGCCAGCCGGCGCGGAACGGGCCGCTCATCTTCTGCTGGGTGATCTGGTTGCGGAAGTCGGCGAAGGTGCCGACCGGGTTTCCGGTGCAGGCGCGTTCGTTGTCCAGGGCCTTGTTGATGGAGTTGCAGACGGCGTCGACCCACTCGCGGTGGGAGCCGGTGTCGGCGTTGTAGGTGATGGTCACCTTGCCGCCGGGCAGTCCGCCGCCCTCCTGGATGAGCTTCTTGGCTTCGTCCGGCTTGTAGTCGCAGGACTCGCCGCACAGACCCTCCTGGAAGCCGCCGTCCTTGCCGAGGACGGGCGAGGTCCAGTCGGTGGCGGGGGTGCGGGTCTTCTGGAAGATGGTGTCGGTGATCTGCGCCCGGTCGATCGCCATGGACAGGCCCTTGCGGACCTTGTCCGAGCCGGACTTGTTCCATGCCTCGTCGTAGAAGGGGAAGGCGAGGGTCTGGATGATGCCGGCGGGGGTGTTGAGGTACCGGTCGCCGAGGTCGCTCTTGACGTTCTTCAGCTGGGCGGCGGGGACGTCGTCGACGAGGTCGAGGTTGCCGGCGATCAGGTCGGTGTAGGCGGTGTTGGCGTCGGTGTAGACCTTGAGGTCGACGCCGCCGTTCTGCGCCTTGTCGGAGCCGGGGTAGTCGTTCCACTTGCGCAGGGCCATCTGTGAGCCGCGGGTGTACGAGTCGACCAGGTACGGGCCGTTGCCGACGGGCTTCTTGATCCAGGCGGCGTGGTCGTCGAAGAAGGCCTGGGGCAGCGGGGCGAAGGCGTTGTAGCCGAGGGTGTCGGGGAAGGTCGAGAACTTCTGGGTGAGCTTGACGGTGAAGGTCCGGTCGCCGGTGACCTTCAGGCCGGACATGGTGTCGGACGTCTGCTCGCCCTGCTCGGGGTGGACCTGGTCGTACCCCTCGATGTAGCCGAAGAAGTAGGCGTTGCGCTGGTTGTTCCGCAGGCTCGCGCCGTAGTTCCAGGCGTCGACGAAGGACTTGGCGGTGACCTTCTCGCCGTTGCTGAAGGTCCAGCCGTCCTTGACGGTGACGGTGAAGTTCTGCGAGTCGGAGGTGTCGATCTTCTCGGCGAGCATGTCCTTGGCCTCGCCGGTCTTGGGGTCGTACCGCTTCAGACCCCGGAAGATCATGTCGAGGACCTTGCCGCCCTGGACCTCGTTGGTGTTGGCCGGCTCCAGCGGGTTCTGCGGATCGCCCCAGGAGGCGCTCAGTACGGCGCCGGCGTCGCTGCCGCCGCCTCCGCCGTCTCCGCCGCAGGCCGTCGCCGCGAGGGCGACCGCCATCGCGCAAGCGGCCCGTCGGGCGTGCGTGGCTCCGCGCATCGGGTGCCTCCTCGTACGTGCGCTGATCCTTTACGCCAATATCGGGGCAAAGGGTGCGTCACGCACATGTACGGCACCTGTACGGGGGTGACTCCAGCCGTATGCACGTATGAGACGCCCGTACGGGCAAACGGCTGCCGCCCGCCTCTCGGGGAGGCGGGCGGCAGCCGTTCGTGCGTACGACGGGGCGTCAGTCCTTCTCGACCGAGTCCTCCAGGGCCTTCAGCGCCGGGTCGAGGACGACGTCCTCGTCACGGGCCTCCGTGGTGGGGTCCTCGGGGAAGTGGCAGGCCGTCAGGTGACCGTCGCGGTTGCCGGAGATCTGCACCAGCGGCGGCTCCTCCGTGGCGCACTTGTCCTGCGCCTTCCAGCACCGGGTGCGGAAGCGGCAGCCGGACGGCGGCATGATCGGCGAGGGCACGTCACCGGCGAGCCGGATGCGCTCGCGGTCCTCCGTCTCGTCGTCCATGGCGACCTCGGGCACGGCCGAGAGCAGGGCGTGGGTGTACGGGTGCCGGGGCCGGTTGTAGATGGAGTCCCGGTCGCCGACCTCGACCACCTTGCCGAGGTACATCACGGCCACGCGCTGCGAGAAGTGCCGGACCACCGCGAGGTCGTGGGCGATGAAGAGGAAGGCGATCCCCAGCTCGTCCTGGACCTTCTGGAGCAGGTTGACGACCTGCGCCTGGATCGACACGTCCAGCGCCGAGACCGGCTCGTCCGCCACGATCAGCTTCGGGTTGAGCGCGAGCGCGCGGGCGACGCCGATGCGCTGGCGCTGACCGCCGGAGAACTCGTGCGGGAAGCGGTTGTAGTGCTCGGGGTTGAGGCCGACGAGCTCGAGCAGCTCGCGGACCCTCTTCTCCCGGCCGCCCGCCGGGTCGATCCCGTTGACCTCCATCGGCGACTTGATGATCGTGCCGACGGTCTGCCGCGGGTTCAGCGAGGAGTACGGGTCCTGGAAGATCATCTGGATCTCGGACCGCACGGGCGCCAGCTGCCTGCGCTTGGCGTGCGTGATGTCCTGGCCCGCGTACTCGATCTTTCCGCCGGTCGGCTCCAGGAGCCGGGTGATGAGCCGGCCCGTGGTCGACTTGCCGCAGCCCGACTCACCCACCAGGCCGACGCTCTCGCCGACGCCGACGGTCAGGTCGACGTTGTCGACGGCCTGGACGGCGCCGACCTTCCGCTTGATCGGGAAGCCGCCGTAGATCGGGAAGTGTTTGGTCAGTCCCTCCACCTTCAGCAGCGTCTCGGTGGACGCCCCGGTGGAGCTCTGCTGTGCGGGGAGGGTGAGGTTGTCGCTCATGTCTCGGATCTCTCCCTAGCGCAGCCGGGGCTGGATCGTGTCGATGAATATGGACTGCTGCTGCTCCGCCGTCAGGTGGCAGGCGGCGGCGCGGCCCTCGCCGAGCGCCGGGCGCTCGGTGCTGCACCTGTCCCCCTGCACCTCGCCGGTGAAGGCGCAGCGCGGGTGGAAGGGGCAGCCGGAGGGCGGGTTCAGCAGGCTGGGCGGGGACCCGGGGATCGGGTTCAGCGCCTGGGAGGTGTCGCCCCCGAGACGCGGCATCGAGCTCAGCAGGCCCCAGGTGTAGGGGTGCTGAGGCCGGCGCAGCACCTCGCGGACGGTGCCGCGCTCCACGGCCCGCCCCGAGTACATCACCAGCAGGTCGTCGGCCATGTCGGAGATGACGCCGAGGTCGTGGGTGATGAAGATGATCGCGGAGCCGAACTCCTGCTGGAGGTCCTTGAGCAGGTCGAGGATCTGCGCCTGGACGGTCACGTCCAGGGCGGTGGTCGGCTCGTCGGCGATCAGCAGGTCGGGGTCGCAGACCAGCGCCATGGCGATCATGGCGCGCTGGCGCATGCCGCCGGAGAACTGGTGCGGGTAGTCGTCCACGCGCGTCTTGGGCTGCGGGATGCCGACCTTGGTCAGCATCTCGATCGCCCGCTGCCGGGCCTCCTTCTTGGAGGCGCCGGTGTGCTTCATGTACGGCTCGGCGATCTGCCGGCCCACCGTGTAGTACGGCGAGAGCGCCGTCAGCGGGTCCTGGAAGATCATCGCGACCTTGTTGCCGCGGAGCTTCTCCATCTCCTTCTCGGAGGCGGTGACGAGGTCCTGCCCCTCGAGGAGGATCTCGCCCTCGACGGTGGAGCTCTTGGGGTTGTGCAGCCCGAGCACGGTCAGGTTGGTGACGGACTTGCCGGAGCCCGACTCACCGACGATGCCCAGGGTCTTGCCGCGTTCGACGTCGAAGGACAGCCCGTCGACCGCCTTGACGATGCCGTCCTCGGTGGAGAACCGCACCCGCAGGTCGCGGACCGAGAGGAAGGAATCCGGCCCGGTCGGGGCCTTCTCGCCTTCGGTCTTGGTCAGTGTGGTCACGGTGTTTCTCCTAGCTGAGCCGCACGCGCGGGTCGATGTACGCGTAGACGAGGTCCACGAGGATGTTCAGGAGCAGGATGAAGAACGCCCCGAACAGCATGACGCCCATCGTCACCGGCAGGTCCTTCGTCAGCGAGGAGTCCACCGCGAGACGGCCGATTCCGGCCAGGTCGAACGTGAACTCGGTGACCACCGCTCCGGAGAGCAGTGCGCTGAGGTCGATGCCGAGGATCGTGACGATCGGGATGAGCGAACCGCGCCAGGCGTAGCGGAAGAAGACGTACCGCTGCTTCATGCCCTTGGCGCGAGCGGTGCGGACGTGCTCCTCCTGCAGCTGCTCGATCATGGTCGAGCGGGACATACGGGTGTACTGCGCGGTGAAGATGGTGGCCATGACGGCCCACGGGATGATCATTCCCGCGATCCAGCCGGCCGGGTTGTCGAAGGGCGAGACGTACTTCGGGTTGTCCGCCCAGCCGGTCTGGTAGACGAAGATGCCGAGGACGATCGGGCCGAGGAAGTAGATCTGGAACGAGCTGAGCACGATCGAGGCGCCGGAGACCAGCTTGTCGGTGAACGTGCCGCGCTTCCAGGCGGCCATCAGACCGGAGCCGAGACCCACGATCAGGAAGATCACCAGGCCGCCGACGGTCAGCGAGAGCGTCAGCGGGAAGCGGTCGATGATCGAGTCCCAGACGAACTGACCGGTGTCGAAGGACTGCCCCAGGCAGGGCGCGGAGCAGTGTCCCGTCGCGAAGTCCCGCCCCGCGACGATGCCCGTCATGAACTCCCAGAACTGGGTGGTGATGGGCTTGTCCAGGCCGAGGTTCTCGCGGATCACGGCGAGGTTCTCGGGCGAGCAGTTCTTGCCGCAGGACAGCGCAGCGAAGTCCTGAGGGATCGTATAGAACAGGAAGAACGTGAAGGCGCCGATCAGGAACATGATGACGACGGCGCCGATCAGCCTGCGGATGAGGAACTGAAGCATGGCGGGTGGATGCTCTCTTCGAAACGCGGCGGCAGGGAGGGGGTACCGTCCGCGGGGGTGTGCTCCGCCTGGCGCACACCCCCGCGGTCAGCCGAGCTGACGGGTTACGGCTTCTTCAGGTACAGGTCGTTGATGTCGATGTAGCTCGACTCGTTGCTGTACTTGGCGCCACCGATGTTCGAGCCGTAGAGCTGGATCTGCTTCGAGAAGTAGACCGGGGCAGCCGGGTTGATCTCCTCCACGATGCGGTGGTGAGCCTGCTCCCAGGTCTTGGCGGCCTCCTCGGGCTGCTGCGTCAGAGCCTTCTCGATCAGCTCGTTGACCTGCTTGTCGTCGATGTGCGAGTAGTTCGACGCACCGTCCTGGACCTGCGTGCCGTCGTAGACGGGGGTGATGACCGTGGACGGCGACGACCAGTCCTGGCCCCAGCCGGTCATGTAGATGTCGTACGGGTTGTCCAGCTTGCCGACCTGCTCGTAGAAGCTGGCCCGGTCGATCTCCTTGGCCTGGACGTCGAGGCCGATCTTGGCCAGGGCGTCCTTGATGATGACCTGCTGGGCCTGGCCGCGCGGGGTGTTGGAGTAGGCGTAGGTGAGCTTCGTGCCCTCCTTGACACCCGCCTCCTTCAGCAGCTGCTTGGCCTTCTCGATGTCACCGTTGGGCTTCTTCAGCTTGCCGAACGGGTCGTACTCGGGGTCGAAGTTCGGCAGGGTCGGGGCGAGCAGACCGCCGGCGACCTCACCGCCGTAACGGCCACCGTCCGCCTGAACCATGGACTGGTTCGGGATGGCGTAGGTGATGGCGTCGCGGATCTTCTTGTCCTTCACCCGGTCCAGGTTGAAGGTCAGCTGCCACACGTAGGGCTGGTAACCCTGGATCGTGCGCTTCTTGGCGTTGGCGTCACCGATGACCGTGGACATCTGCGCCGGGTCCACCGAGTCGGTGAACTGGATGGCGTTCTTGGCCTCGCCCTGGTCGGCGATCAGACGCTTGGTCTGGCTGGCCTGGTCGATGGTCGAGGAGAAGTTGTAGCCGTCGACGTACTGGTGGCGCACCGAGTCCGTCTTGGCGTCCCACTGGTCGTTCTTGACCAGCTTCATGGACTTGCCCGGCTTGTACTCGGCGATCTTGTAGGGGCCGAGCGACTTCGGGGCGTCGTCGTACTTCTCCTTCGTGTCCGCCTTCTCGGGCACGATGGCGTAGCCGGCCATGGCGAGGGCCTGCGGGAGGTCCGGGCGCGGCTGGTCGAAGTGGAAGACGACCGTCTTGTCGTCCGGGGTCTCCAGCACGGAGTCCGGCAGGTGCTTGCCCTTGTACGGGCCGTCCGGCAGCGCCTTGCGGTAGTCGGCGCCCGAGAGCCAGGTCTGGATGTAGGTCGGGCCGTCGAAAATGACCTTCGAGTACTGGCGCTCGATGGTGTGACGGATGTCGGCCGAGGTGATGGCGTTGCCGTCCTCGTCCTTGATGTTGTCCTTGAGCTTGTACGTCCAGGTCTTGCCGCCGTCGGAGGACTGGCCGGAGTCGGTGGCGATGTCACCGACGACGGTCAGGTTGCCCTCGTCGTCCTCCTGGTAGTTCGTCAGCCCGCGGTGGATCAGGTTGGCGAACTGGCCGGCGTCGCTGACGTAGATCTGCCCCGGGTCCTGGTGGCTCAGGTCCGACTGCATGTAGACGTTGATGAAGCCACCGGACTTGGCGCCGGCGACCTCTTCCGCCGGGCCGTTGGAGGCGGCGGCGTCCCCGTAGGCGACAGGGTCCTGCTGCTCGGCGGCGTCCTTCTGGTTCTTCGAGTCGTCCTTGCCCTTGCTGCCGCCGCCGTTGTCGCTGGAGCAGCCGGTCAGCGCCAGCGAGCCGGCCACGATGGCGACGGCGATGGCACGCGCGGTACGCGTTCTGGTGGGCTTCATGATGCCGATGCACCTACCTGTCATTAGTTGTCCACGAGTGCTGCCTAGCGGTCCGGTCGCCCGGCACGGGGGCGGCAGCTCCCCCACCACCAATGGACGATTACCGTCCGGTCTTGGGGTCGAATGCGTCCCGGACGGAGTCTCCGAGAAGGTTGAAGGCGAGCACGAAGACCACCAGTGCGACGCCGGGGAAGAACATGAACATCGGATCCTGCTCGTACACGTCGGCGCCGATGGCGAACATCCGGCCCCAGTCCGGGGTCGGCTCGACGAAGCCGACACCGATGAACGAGAGGAAGGCGATGGAGAGGATGGTGCTCGGCAGGATGTAGGTGGCCTGCACCAGGATCGGTGTGACGATGTTCGGGAGGATCTCCTTGCGCACGATGCGCCACGGAGAGGCTCCGGACACCTTGGCCGCCTCGACGAACTCCCGCTCCGCCAGTGACAGCACGGAGCTGCGCACCAGGCGGGCGAGGCCCATCCAGCCGAGGAACCACATCACCAGGGTGATCGCCACGGCCCGCAGGTAGGTGGGGGTCTCGTCCTGCGGGGAGACGAACATCGCGGTGACGACGGGCATGAAGGCGATGAAGAACAGCTGCTGCGGGAAGGCCAGGAAGAAGTCCGTGACCCGGCCCAGCCAGTAGTCGACCCGACCGCCGAAGTAGCCCATAACCATACCGATGATCACACCGGTAAGCACACAGAGTGTCGTGACGACCACAGCCATGTACAGCGAGGTACGGATGCCGTACAGCAGCATGGTGAAGACGTCACGGCCGAGCTTGGGCTCGACACCGAACCAGAAGTCGCCCGACATGCCGCCGAAGGAACCGGTGGGCATGGCGAAGTCGTCCAGGAGGAACGGGAAGTCCGGCTCCTGGGCGTACAGCGTGTACGGGTTCTTGCCGTACACCTTCGCGATGAGCGGCGCGAGCGCGGAGACAGCGAAGAAGAAAATCACCACGCACGCGGAGATGACTCCGGTACGGTCGCGCTTGAAGCGCTGCCACATCAACTGGCCGGGGGAACGACCCTCGGGCTGCTTGACGCCCTTGGCGGCCGTGTTTTCAGCGGCCGGCGCGAGCTCAGGGTCCAAGACAGCCGCGGACCCGGAGTCCTCGGCCTTGATTGGACTGGTCATCGTGTTCGTCCCCCGGGGGGTTGGAGAGTTGAGCGCAGCACAGATACCGGCAGGTTCTGTGGTTTGGGGGAACTTTCGCCAAGACAGTCAACGCGCGTCAAGGGCGGAAGGCATAGGGATCTCCCTACCGTTCATATTTTGAGCGAAAATTGCAAAGATTGACACCTGGTCGCGCTTGACACCTCGCCACACAAAACGGCAATCCGGACATTTATGGACAGCTTTTCCTTTACATGTCCGAAACGTGTTCGCGAGCACACCGATATCCGAACAGATCTTCGCGGGTTTCGGGAGCCTCCTGGTGCCGGTGAGCTCGCGACGGCGGTCCTCGCGGCGGCCCCGTACCATGGGGTGAGGCCGAGGCATGTTCAGCCCGGCAGGGCCCGCACACCACAGACGCTCGTGCGGGGCATTCCTCAGCACTCCGGGAGATACGCCTTTCATGGCTGTGACAACTACGCGTCACGACATCCGCAACGTCGCCATCGTCGCCCACGTCGACCACGGCAAGACGACCATCGTCGACGGCATGCTCAAGCAGGCTGGCGCCTTCGCCGCGCACCAGCTCGACCAGGTCGACGACCGCATGATGGACTCGAACGACCTGGAGCGTGAGAAGGGCATCACGATCCTCGCCAAGAACACGGCGGTGAAGTACCACCCCAAGGCCGGCGGGGACCCGATCACGATCAACATCATCGACACCCCCGGCCACGCCGACTTCGGCGGCGAGGTCGAGCGCGGTCTGTCGATGGTCGACGGCGTGGTGCTGCTGGTGGACGCCTCGGAGGGCCCGCTCCCGCAGACCCGCTTCGTGCTGCGCAAGGCGCTCCAGCAGCGGCTGCCGATCATCCTGTGCATCAACAAGACGGACCGTCCGGACGCCCGCATCGACGAGGTGGTCAACGAGACCTACGACCTCTTCCTCGACCTGGACGCCGACGAGGAGCAGATCGAGTTCCCGATCGTCTACGCCTGCGGCCGGGACGGTGTGGCGTCCCTCACCAAGCCCGACGACGGCACCGTCCCGTCCGACTCCACCAGCCTGGAGCCGTTCTTCTCGACGATCCTGGACCACATCCCGGCGCCGACCTACGAGGAGGGCGCCCCCCTCCAGGCGCACGTGACCAACCTGGACGCCGACAACTTCCTCGGCCGCATCGCGCTGCTCCGCGTCCACCAGGGCGAGCTGAAGAAGGGGCAGACGGTCGCCTGGATGAAGCGCGACGGGTCCGTGACCAACGTCCGCATCTCCGAGCTGATGATGACCGAGGCGCTCACCCGCAAGCCCGCCGAGAAGGCGGGCCCCGGTGACATCTGCGCCGTGGCCGGTATCACGGACATCATGATCGGCGAGACCCTGGCCGACCCGGAGAACCCCGTTCCGCTGCCGCTGATCACGGTGGACGAGCCGGCCATCTCGATGACCATCGGCACCAACACCTCCCCGCTGGTCGGCCGCGGCGGCAGCGGCAAGGGCGCCGACAACAAGGCGGCCGTCAAGGACCGCAAGGTCACCGCCCGCCAGGTCAAGGACCGCCTGGACCGCGAGCTGATCGGCAACGTCTCGCTCCGCGTCCTGGACACCGAGCGCCCCGACGCCTGGGAGGTGCAGGGCCGCGGCGAGCTGGCCCTGGCCATCCTGGTCGAGCAGATGCGCCGCGAGGGCTTCGAGCTCACCATCGGCAAGCCGCAGGTCGTCACCAAGGAGATCGACGGCAAGGTCCACGAGCCGGTCGAGCGCATGACGATCGACGTCCCCGAGGAGCACATGGGCGCGGTCACGCAGCTCATGGGCGTCCGCAAGGGCCGCATGGACAACATGTCCAACCACGGCTCGGGCTGGGTGCGCATGGAGTTCGTGGTGCCCTCCCGCGGTCTGATCGGCTTCCGCACGGAGTTCCTGACCCAGACCCGCGGCACGGGCATCGCCCACTCCATCCACGAGGGCCACGAGCCCTGGTTCGGCACGCTGACCACCCGTAACAACGGCTCCCTGGTCGCCGACCGGGCCGGCGCGGTCACCGCGTTCGCGATGACCAACCTCCAGGAGCGGGGTGTGCTGTTCACCGACCCCGGCACCGAGGTGTACGAGGGCATGATCGTCGGTGAGAACTCGCGCTCCGACGACATGGACGTGAACATCACCAAGGAGAAGAAGCTCACCAACATGCGGTCGTCCTCGGCCGACTCGTTCGAGGCGATCGTCCCGCCGCGCAAGCTGTCGCTGGAGCAGTCCCTGGAGTTCTGCCGCGACGACGAGTGCGTGGAGGTCACCCCGGAGGCGGTCCGCATCCGCAAGGTGAACCTGGACGCCCGCGAGCGCGCCCGCGCCGCGAGCCGCGCCAAGCACGGCTGACGCACACGCGTACGAGAGCGGCACACCCCCGGCGGGGGTGTGCCGCTCTCGTATTGCGCCGTTCCCGCCGGGCGCGTCAGTCCCCGGCCGACGCGCCGGCGCTCTTCGCGCCCGGGGTGCCCGTCGGGCCCTGCGCGGACTTCTTCAGGAAGCCCATGTCCTCGTACACCGGGGTGCGGAAGCCGAAGGCCCCGGCGTTGGCCAGGTTCTTGCGGGCGGCGGTGAGCTGGGGGCGCTGGTAGAGGGGGATGGAGCCGGCCGCCGCCCAGATGCGGGAGTCGGCCTTGCGGATCAGGGCGCCCCGCTCGGAGTCGTCCAGCGTGGTGACGGCCTGGTCGAAGAGCTGGTCCACCTGGTCGGTGCCGACGCGGGTGTAGTTCTGCTCCACGTTCAGGGAGCCGTCGGCGGCCGCGACCGGCTTGGCGTAGACGGGGCGGGCGTCGGTGGCGGGGTAGGCGGTCGCGGGCCAGGAGTACAGGGCGAGGTCGTACTTCCCGGAGGCGATGTGGTCCTTGAAGTAGCTCGCGTCGTCGACCTTGGTGACGTCCGTGCGGATGCCGATCCGCTCCAGCATCGCCGAGATGCGGCCGGCCACGGTGCGCAGCGTGTCCGAGCCCGGTCCCGAGGGCAGCACGAAGCGGAGGGTGAGCGCCTTGCCGTCCTTGGCGACGGGGGCGCTCGCGGCCCGGGCCGGGGCGGCGGTGCCCCGGGGCGCGTAGGCGCCGGGGGCGCCGCCCTGCCTCAGGTGCCCGGTGCCGGTGCCGGAGTCCCGCGGGGCCTTGCCGTCGTCGTTGGCGTCGTCGTCCTCGCCGACGATGTACGTGCCGTCGTCGCCGCCCTCGGACTCGTCCCCGTCGCCGGAGTCCCCGCCCTTCTCCCCCTCCGAGCCCGCCGCCTTCTCGCCGTCGTCCTTCTTCTCCTTCCTGACCGGCCCGCCCGGCACCCAGCCCGCGTCCGCGAGCAGCGCCTGCGCCTCCTTGGCGTCCTGTTCGCCGAGGGCGCCGCTGCTGTCGCCGTAGCCGGCCTGGCCGGACAGCGCGAGGTGGCTGCCCACGGACTCGGCGGGCAGCCCCAGCGGCTTCAGCACCGCCTCCGCGATGGCCCGCCGGTCCAGGGCGCGGGCCACGGCGCGGCGGACCCGCTCGTCGGCGAGGGGGCCGTCGGCCCCGTTGAGGGCCAGCTGGGTGAAGGCCGGCTCGAACGACCTGCGCACCTCGAAGCCGCCGAGGGCCTTCTGCTGCCGGGCGTACTTGGCGGCCTTCTTCGCCAGCTTCCTGCGGGCGGACGACTCCTCGTCGGCGGCCTCCTCGTCGGAGCCGTTGGCGACCGCCCAGGAGCGCAGCGCGTCCGCGGCGGACCGGTCCGCGCCGGGGCCCGCGAGCGGGCTGCTCTCGCCCCGCGGGAGCGCCGCGGCGGTGACCCGGCGCGCGGCGGCCGGGTCGATCTCGGCCAGGTCCAGGGTGCCGGCGCTGAGCGCGGAGATCCGTTTGTCCCGGGGCACCGCGCGCAGCACGATCTTCGAGAGCTTCGCCGGGGCGCCCCACCAGCGTGCGCTGCGGGTGAGGGTGACCTCCTCCTCCCCGGTGTCGACCTTCTTCAGCGTGAAGGGTCCCGCGGTGACCTTGAGCTTCTTGCGCGCCCCGTCGTTGAAGGCGTCCGGGGTGCCCATGACCTCCTTGGGGTACAGCGGGGTGAACAGGGACTTCCAGTCGGCGTAGGGGCGGCTGAAGGTGACCTTGACCTCGAGGTCGCTGCTGCCCCGCTCGATCTTCCCGATGCGGTCGTAGCCGGCGTTGCGGGCGGTCCAGTAGGCGGTGTCCTTCCCGGACAGGGCGCGCCACTGGGCGGCGAAGTCGGCGGCGCCGATCTCGCGGCCGTCGCTCCAGACGGCCTGCTGGTTGAGCTTGTAGAGGACGACCTGTTTCGGCTCGGTGTCGACGACCTCGGCGGACTCCAGGTAGTCGGGGTTGCGCACCGGGCGGCCCCGGGTGTCCATCCGGAACATCGACGGCAGGACCGCCTGGGCGATCCGGGTGGTGGTGGCGTCGGCGTCCGACTGGAAGGTGTTCAGGGTGTCCGGGACGGTGTCCACCGCCCAGCGCAGGGTGCCCCCCTCGGCGATCCTCGCCCGGTCGGCGTGCGCGATGTCCGCCCCGGCGAGCGGCTCGCCCGCGGGGTCGTCGCCGGAACCGCAGCCGGCCAGCGCGGGCACCGCGAGGAGGCCCGCGGTGAGGAGGGCGACCGAGCGCAGAGCCGCGCGCGGGCCGACGCCGTCGTGGGACATCTCTGGTTACCTCCGGGGGCAGCGGGCGTTACGCTCACTTTTGGTGGTATTTGGAGTTCATCCGATGTATGCGGCCCACTGAAGAGGAAAGGGTTCGGCAACTCAGGGCGACACGGCGGCCACGGTCGGCAAGCTCACCCGTACGGCGCAACTCACCGCACCGTCACCCGTACGCCTCGGCCAATCGATGCACATCCCTTCACAGCGCAAGGTGTGACGCGCGACACTCTCAGGCGCATGAACGTTGCCGCCTTGGGCCCGAAGGACCCGTGGAAGTGAGGGCAAGTCATGTCCGTGCACGACGAACTGACATCCGTCCAGCGCTGTCTCGACGATCTGATTCGGTCGGTGGGGCGCCTGGAGAAGCAGCTGGGCAGCGGCGGCCTGGAGATGCGCCGCGTCCGCTCCGACACCAACCACCTGCGGGAGAGCGTCGCGCTGCTGCGGGAGACGGCCGCCGCCACCGCGGCCCCGCAGAAGCGGCCCGACCTGGTGACCATCTCCGACGCGCCGTACGACCCCTCGCTGTGGGTGGACACCGACGACGAGGGGCTCGGCGCCCGCGACCGTCGCGCCCCCTGACCCCCCGCCGATCGCGGCGCCCCCCGACCCCTACCGGAGTGGACAAGTGGCCACTGGCACGGAACCTCCTGCCACAGACCCCCATCACCGAAGCGGCGGCGTGCGGACCGGCACGCGCGCCGCGATCGCCGCCCCGCACCTGCGGACCGACCGCTGGTGGCTGGCCCCGGCCGCCACCGCGGCCGGGCTGCTCGCCTTCGTCGTGTACTCGACCTGGCGGGCCTTCGCCAACGCCGACTACTACGCGGCGCCGTACGTCTCGCCGTTCTACTCGCCGTGCCTCGCGGAGAACTGCGAACCGATGCGCGCCGGGCCGAACTGGGAGCTGTTCGGATCCTGGTGGGGCATCTCGCCGGCGATCATCATCCTGATCTTCCCGCTCGGCTTCCGCCTGACCTGCTACTACTACCGCAAGGCCTACTACCGGGGCTTCTGGGCGTCCCCGCCGGCCTGCGCGGTCGCCGAACCGCACGCGAAGTACACCGGGGAGACCCGCTTCCCGCTGATCCTGCAGAACGTCCACCGGTACTTCTTCTACGCGGCGCTCCTGGTCGCCTGCGTGCTGACCTACGACACCGTGCTCGCCTTCCGCGACGAGCACTACGCGTGGGGCCACATGGGTCTCGGCACCCTGGTGTTCCTGGTCAACATCGCGCTGATCTGGGCGTACACCGTCTCGTGCCACTCCTGCCGGCACATCGTCGGCGGGAAGCTGAAGCACTTCTCCCGGCACCCGGTGCGCTACCGGATGTGGCAGTGGGTGGGCCGGCTGAACGCCAGGCACATGCAGCTCGCCTGGGCGTCACTGCTGAGCGTGGCGCTCGCCGACTTCTACGTGTACCTCGTCGCGTCCGGCGTCTTCGACGATCCGCGCTTCTTCTAGCTGGGGGCCTTACCTATGTCCGTGGTCGACCGACAGGAGTGGGACGTCGTCGTGGTCGGGGCGGGCGGCGCGGGTCTGCGCGCCGCCGTCGAGGCCCGCGAGCGGGGCGCCCGTACGGCCGTGATCTGCAAGTCGCTGTTCGGCAAGGCGCACACCGTGATGGCCGAGGGCGGCATCGCGGCCGCGATGGGCAACGTCAACTCCGGCGACAACTGGCAGGTCCACTTCCGCGACACCATGCGCGGCGGCAAGTTCCTCAACCAGTGGCGGATGGCGGAACTGCACGCCCAGGAGGCCCCGCGGCGGGTGTGGGAGCTGGAGACCTGGGGCGCGCTGTTCGACCGCACGAAGGACGGGCGGATCTCGCAGCGCAACTTCGGCGGCCACGAGTACCCGCGCCTGGCCCATGTCGGCGACCGCACCGGCCTGGAGCTGATCCGCACCCTCCAGCAGAAGATCGTCGCGCTCCAGCAGGAGGACTTCCGCGAGACCGGGGACCACGAGTCCCGGCTGAAGGTCTTCCAGGAGTGCACGGTCACCCGCGTGCTCAAGGAGGAGGGCCAGGTCTCGGGGGTCTTCGGGTACGAGCGGGAGTCCGGCCGCTTCTTCGTGCTGGAGGCGCCCGCCGTGGTGATCGCCACCGGCGGGATCGGCAAGTCCTTCAAGGTGACGTCGAACTCCTGGGAGTACACCGGCGACGGTCACGCGCTGGCGCTGCTGGCCGGGGCCCCGCTGCTGAATATGGAGTTCGTGCAGTTCCACCCGACCGGGATGGTCTGGCCGCCGTCGGTGAAGGGCATCCTCGTCACCGAGTCGGTGCGTGGGGACGGCGGGGTGCTGCGCAACTCCGAGGGCAAGCGGTTCATGTTCGACTACATCCCGGACGTCTTCAAGGAGAAGTACGCGGAGTCCGAGGAGGAGGGCGACCGCTGGTACGACGACCCGGACCACAACCGCCGCCCGCCCGAGCTGCTCCCCCGCGACGAGGTGGCCCGCGCGATCAACGCCGAGGTGAAGGCGGGCCGGGGCTCCCCGCACGGCGGGGTCTTCCTGGACGTCTCCACCCGGATGCCGGCCGAGGTGATCAGACGGCGGCTGCCGTCGATGTACCACCAGTTCAAGGAGCTGGCGGACGTCGACATCACGGCGGAGGCGATGGAGGTCGGGCCGACCTGTCACTACGTGATGGGCGGCATCGCCGTCGACTCCGACTCGGCGGCGGCGCGCGGGGTGCCCGGACTGTTCGCCGCCGGTGAGGTGGCCGGCGGGATGCACGGCTCCAACCGGCTCGGCGGGAACTCGCTCTCCGACCTGCTGGTGTTCGGCCGCCGGGCCGGCCTGCACGCGGCCGAGTACGCGAGCCGGGCGAGGGCCCCGCGGCCCCGGGTGGACGACGCGCAGGTCGACGCGGCCGCCGCGGAGGCCCTGCGCCCGTTCTCCGCGGAGGGCGGGGAACCGGCGGACGGGCCGCCGGAGAACCCGTACACGCTGCACCAGGAGCTCCAGCAGACGATGAACGACCTGGTCGGCATCATCCGGCGCGAGCACGAGATGGAGCAGGCGCTGCGGAAGCTCGCCGAGCTGCGGGTGCGGGCCCGCCGCGCCGGGGTCGAGGGGCACCGGCAGTTCAACCCCGGCTGGCACCTCGCGCTGGACCTCAGGAACATGCTGCTGGTCAGCGAGTGCGTGGCCCGGGCGGCGCTGGAGCGCACCGAGTCGCGCGGCGGCCACACCCGTGAGGACCACGCGGCGATGGAGCGGACCTGGCGCAACGTCAATCTGCTGTGCGCGCTGACCGACCCGTCGGGCGGGCTCGCGGGCACCGACACGGTGCGCGGCCGGATCACCCTCACCCGTGAGACCACCGAACCCATCCGCCCCGACCTGCTCGCCCTCTTCGAGAAGGAGGAGCTGGTCAAGTACCTCGCCGAAGAGGAGCTCTACGAGTGAGCAGCTACGAGGCCCGCTTCAAGGTGTGGCGGGGGGACGCCGAGGGTGGCGGCCTGGAGGACTTCGCGGTCGAGGTGAACGACGGCGAGGTGGTCCTCGACATCGTCCACCGCCTCCAGGCCACCCAGGCGCCCGATCTCGCCGTGCGCTGGAACTGCAAGGCGGGCAAGTGCGGTTCCTGCTCGGCGGAGGTCAACGGGCGTCCCCGACTGCTGTGCATGACCCGCATGTCGGTGTTCCGGCGGGACGAGACGATCACCGTGACGCCGCTGCGGGCGTTCCCGGTGATCCGGGACCTGGTGACGGACGTCGGCTTCAACTACACCAAGGCCAGGCAGGTTCCGGCCTTCGTCCCGCCGGAGGGGGTGGCCGCGGGCGAGTACCGGATGACGCAGGAGGACGTGGACCGCTCGCAGGAGTTCCGCAAGTGCATCGAGTGCTTCCTGTGCCAGGACGTCTGCCATGTGGTCCGCGACCACGAGGAGAACAAGACGGCCTTCGCGGGACCCCGTTTCCTGATGCGGGTCGCGGAGCTCGACATGCATCCGCTGGACGCGGCCGAGGAGGCCGGCCTGGACCGCAAGCGCACGGCCCAGGACGAACACGGCCTCGGCTACTGCAACATCACCAAGTGCTGCACGGAGGTCTGCCCCGAGGGGATCAGGATCACGGACAACGCGCTGATCCCGCTGAAGGAGCGGGCGGCAGACCGGAAGTACGACCCGCTGGTGTGGCTGGGGAACAGGATCCGCCGGCGTTAGGGGTTCACCCAGCCTTCCCGGTACTCCTCCCAGTTCGTCTCCGTCGCCGCGAAGTCGATGTACGGGGCGACGCCGAAGAGTTCGCGGTCGGCGTCCGTCCGGGAGAGGCCGAGGCGGACGCCGCGGACGGCGGCGGCTACGGTCTCGGCGTGGCCCCAGTGGCTGGGGTTGCTCTCGTAGTAGAAGGGCAGGCCCATCAGCAGGTGGGTGGTGGGCGGGGTGACCTCCAGGGCGAGCGAGGTCTGCTGGGCCACGTAGCCGCCGTAGGTGCCCTCCAGCGGCTGCGCCGTGTCGTACGACATCAGGGCGATCTGGTCGACGCGCCGGGCGACCTGGCCGAAGAACTCCTGCGACCACCACTTGGGGTGGTCGGCGAAGAGGCCGGCGACGGAGTGGAGCGCCGGGAGCGGGTCGATCTGGTGGGCGGCCACGGACAGTCGCGCGTCCTCGGCGCGGGTGACGGCGCGCAGGTCGTCCAGGAGGGAGAGGTAGTCCCGGTCGCCGGAGTGCAGCGGCTCCAGGTCGAGGTGGACGCCGTCGTAGCCCGCGTCCAGGACCTGCTCCGCGCTGCGGACGACGGCGGCGCGGGTGGCGGCGCGCGCCAGGCGCATGCCGTCGGGGCCCTCGGTGGCGAGGACGTCGCCGAGGAAGGCCTGGACGCGGACCCCGGGCAGCTCCCGGTGCACGGCGTCGATCAGCCAGCGGGCGCGCGGGTAGGCCGACTCCGGCAGGGTCCCGTCGTGCTCCAGCGGGCCGGAGTGGACGTAGAGGTCGCGGATGCCGGTGTCCTCGAGGCGGCGGGCGAGCGCGGTGACGTCGGCGTCCTTCTTCCGCCCGTCGACCCAGGCGTGCCCGAGCCACATGGCGTCCCGGTCGCGGGTGTACGTGCCGTCGGCCGGATCGCCCATGTAGTTGACGCGCAGGGCGGTTCCGGCGGCGAGGAGGGGCACGAGCAGCAGCAGGGCGAGCACGAGGGCGGTGCGCCGGAGGGGGCGGACCCAGGGTCTGCGGCGCGTGCCGTCCCGCCCCTCGGGCGCCGTGGGCGCGTCACCGCCGGCCGGTTCCGGTGCGGCCTCGTCCGCCGTGGTCTCCGGATCCCGTGGCCCTGTGCGTTCCATGCCGGCTCCCCTTCTCCGCCGCCTCCCCCGGCAGCCGCGTGGTCGATGTCGAGGGGGAGGACGAGTGGAACAGGTGTTCCGGTTGCGGTCACGCGGGGGCGGGGACCCGCCGTACGTGCCGGTGGCCGTCGAGCGGGAAGGCGGGCGGGGCGGCGGGGAGCAGGCCGGACAGTGCGAAGCCGCTCTTCTCGGCGACCCGGCAGGAGGCCGTGTTGTCGACCTGGTGCAGCAGGTCGAGGCGGGTCAGGCCGTCGGCGGCGAAGACGGCGAAGGCCCAGTCGGCCACGGCGGTGAGGGCACGAGGGGCCACTCCCCTGCCCCGGGCGTGGGCCGCCGTCCAGTAGCCGACCTCGGCCGAGGCGGAGCCCGCGGACCCGCGTCTGAGCACGACATGGCCCGACGGCCGGGCGTCGGACGCGTCCGTCTCCCGCACGGCGAAGGCGAGGCGCTCGCCGGTCTCCCAGCCGCGCCGCTGCTCGGCCACCCAGCGGGCGGCGCTCGGCCCGTCGTGCACGGGCGCGCTCGCCCAGCGGCGCATCGCCTCGTCCGCGTACAGCCCGGCGAGGCCGGCCGCGTCCTCCGGCTCCCAGGGGCGCAGGGTGAGGGTGCCCGCCGTCAGGCGCACCGGGGCGGGCGGAACGGTGTGCATGACGCGAGCGTACGCGCCGCCCCGACGGGCCGTCAGAACAGGCTCAGCAGCGCCTCCGCCGGGTCGGTGAGGGTGGTGTCGGCGCCGGGCAGGGGGAGTTCGAACCAGACCGTCTTGCCGCGGGGCGTACGGCGGGACCCCCAGGCCGCGCTGAGCAGGCCGACCAGCTGGAGGCCCCGGCCGCCCTCGTCGGTGTCGCGGGCGCGGCGGCGGCGCGGCTGGACCAGTCCGGAGTCCCAGACCTCGCAGACCAGGGTGCGGTCGAGGAGGAGACGGAGTCTGATCTCGCCCTCGCCGTACCGCAGGGCGTTGGTGACCAGCTCGCTGACCAGGAGTTCCGTGGTGTCGACCAGGGGCTCCAGGTCCCAGTCGAGCAGCTGCGCGCGGGCGTACTCGCGGGCGCGGCCCACGCTGCGGGGCTCGCGGGGCAGGGCCCAGTCGCCGACGGACTCGGCGGGCAGTCCCTGGACGCGGGCCATCAGCAGGGCGATGTCGTCCTCGCCGTGGTGGGTGTCGAGGGTGTTGAGGACGTGGTCGCAGACGTCCTCCAGGGGCGCGGACGGGTCCCTCAGGGCGTTCACGAACGCCTGGAGTCCCTCGTCGAGCGGGTGGTCGCGGCTTTCGACCAGGCCGTCCGTGTAGAGCGCGAGGAGCGCGCCCTCGGGCAGTTCGACCTCCACCTCCTCGAAGGGCTCGCCGCCGACGCCGAGCGGCATGCCGGGCGGCACGTCCAGCATCAGCGCGGGCTCGCCGGGTTCGACCAGGACGGGCGGCAGATGGCCCGCGTTGGCGAAGGTGCAGCGCCGGGTCACCGAGTCGTAGACGGCGTAGACGCAGGTCGCCAGGTAGACCTCGGAGAGGTCGGCCTCTCGGGGGCGGCGGGCCGCCCGGGTGGCCTGCTGGACGCCGCCGGGGGCGCCCAGACCGCGGGCGATCTCGTCGAGCTGCGAGAGGACCTCGGCCGGTTCCAGGTCGAGCTGGGCCAGGGTCCGTACGGCGGTGCGCAGTTCGCCCATGGCGACGGCGGCGCGCAGCCCGCGCCCCATGACGTCGCCGACGACCAGCGCGGTGCGGTGGCCGGGCAGTTCGATGACGTCGAACCAGTCGCCGCCGACCTCGCTGGGCCGGCCGGTGGCCACGTTGCCGGGCAGGTAGCGGCAGGCGATGTCGAGGCCGGAGGCCTCCGGGTCGCCGGGCGGCAGCAGGGACCGCTGCAGTATCAGCGCCCGTTCGTGCTCGCGCCGGTACAGACGGGCGTTGTCGATGCAGACGGCGGCCCGCGCGGCCAGCTCCACGGCGAGTTCGTGGTCGCGGTCGCCGAACGGCTCGCTGCCCTTGGTGCGGGCGAACTGCGCGAGGCCGACCACCGTGTCGTGGGCGACCATCGGCACGGCGAGCGTGGACTGCACCAGACCGCCGTCCTCGCCCTGCACCTTCTGCGGGCGGCCGGTGCGCAGGGCGTCCGCGCAGGGCGAGTTGAAGGCGTAGTGGTGGACGGCGCCCAGCTTCACCGGCTCACCGGTGCCGCTGAACGGGGCGTCGGACACGGCGCTGGCGAACGCGACCCTGCGCACCTCCGCGCTGCCGTCGGCGAGGCCCGGCGGGGTCTCGTCGCCGGCCAGCAGCCCCTGGTAGAGGTCGACGGTGGCCAGGTCGCAGAAGCCGGGCACGACCACGTCGAGGAGTTCCCGGGCGGTGGTCTCCAGATCGAGGGAGTTGCCGATCCGGGCGCCCGCCTCGTTGAGGAGGGCGAGATTACGCCGTGCGGCGGCGGCCTCGCGGGCGGCCTCGCGGCGGGCGGTGATGTCGGTTCCCAGCCAGGCGACGCCGATGGGGCGGCCGCTTCCGCTGTGCACGCGGTAGAGGTTGACGGACCAGTGGCGGCGCTCGTCGGCGCCCGGCACGAAGCCCGTGACGTGCATGTCCGTGATGGAGTCGCCGGTCTCCAGCACCCGGCGCAGGGTGGCGGCGACCCGCTCCGCCTCGCCGCGCGGCAGATAGTCGTGCACGCCCATGCCGCGGTGGTCGTCGGGAGTGCCGCCGAAGATGGACGCGAACCGCTGGTTGGCGCGGCGGACCCGCAGGTCGGGGTCGATCAGCAGGAAGCCGAACGGGGATTGGCCGAATATGGCCTGCGAGGCGGCGAGATCGGTCTCGATGGTGCGCAGGGTGCGGACGTCGACGACGATGCAGACGGCGGCCTTCTCGCCCTCCTCGGTGCGCGTCGGCATCACATAGACCTCGGCGAAGCCCTCCCGGTCGCGCCGGTCGTCCGCCGCCCCGGCCGGCAGCCGGAAGGGCACCACTCCGGTCCACTCCCGGCCGTCGAGGATCTCGGCCATCTTCCGCTGGCCGCGCTCGCGCCGGTCGGGGTCGACGAACGCCTCGATCGGGTCCATGCCGAGGGCGCGGCCGGCGGGGATGCCGAAGATCTGCTCGGCGCGCAGACTCCACTGGTCGACCAGCCCGTCCGGGCCGATGGAGAACGAGGCGACCTTGACGTAGTCGTAGAGGGAGCCGGGCGGACTGCTCTGCCACATCGCGTCGGCGGACGAGGCATCGCCTGAGACGAGGCCGTCCACGGCCTCTCGCCTCGCGCCGCCCGACGAGTCCTCGGACCCCGTGGCCTTCGCTGGTATCTCGCTCACGCGAACCGTCCCCTCCAGCTCACCGCGTCCGGCACCGGTCACCGGGGGCGGCTGCCCGCAGTATCCAGCACTACGGCGCCGCACAACACGGTGTTCACGATCACAGCACGATCCCGATGCTTTTCGGTCCACGCCGTGAGAACACTCCCAGTCTTCTAACCAGCGGACACGTCGTCGAACCCCCTCTTCGGCAACCACCGCCGCGCGGTACCGGTCACTGGACGGAACAGGCGGCCGCGTACACCGTGAACGGGCGTGCGAGGGCTCATCTCGGCACCGCGAGTTCGAACCACACGGTCTTCCCGCCGGCGCCCGGCCGGGTGCCCCAGCGGTGGGAGGCCGAGGCCAGCAGCTGCAGTCCGCGTCCGCTCTCGTCCTCGGGCCGGGCGGCACGCCGGCGCGGAGGTTCGGGCAGCGGGTCGGAGACCTCCACCAGGAGGACGTCCCCGGCGTGCGCGGGGCGGGTGAGGCGTACGCCGATGGGGCCGGTGGCGTGTCGCAGGGCGTTGGTGACCAGTTCGCTGACCAGCAGGGCCGTGAGGTCGCCCAGGCTGTCGAGGTCCCAGAGGCCCAGTTGGCCGCGGACGGCGGCACGGGCGGCGCGCACGGCTCCCGGATCAGCGGGGAAGGTCCACGCGGCGCGCTCGCCGCCGGCGTCCATCACGCGGATCACTTCCCGGCCGAGAGTGTCCCCCCATGTCAGGTTTGATGGGGCTAAAGGGCCCATACCCGATATCCCGGACGCAGTACCGCACCCGGCGGCGCATCGCGGCACGTGCGGCGCGGGAAGGCGCCCACGCACCGTCACCTCCGCCTCCGCGCGCCGCAGTCGCGCTTCACACGCCGTCGGGCAGGCCCAGGTGGGCGAGGGTGCCGCGGACGGCGGGCACGTCGTGGTCGAGCCAGTCGACGTCCCAGACGCGGTCGGGGGCGAGCCAGCGCAGCGCGTCGTGGTCCTCCAGGGGCCGGGGTTCGGGGGATCCGGGGCGCAGGCGCGCGGTCCACACCCGCATGACGTACGGCGTCCGCAGCGGCCACTCCCCCGGTACGCGCTCTCCGGCCTCGGCGTCGACACCGAGTTCCTCGCGCAACTCCCGCACCAGGGCCGCGTCCGGGGCCTCCCCCGGCTCGACCTTGCCGCCGGGCAGCTCCCAGCGCCCCGCCAGTTCCGCGGGGGCGCTCCGGCGGGCGGCGAGCAGCCGCCCCTCGTGCCAGAGGGCCGCTCCGACCACCACGATCCGCTCGCTCATGCGCCGGAGCCTACGGGAGGCGGTCAGCCGGCGGTCGTCCCGTGCTGCCCCACCCGTTCGACCCAGTAGAGCTGCTGGTGTCCGCGCCCGTCGAGGCTGTCCGCGATCCGCTCGGCCTCGGCGCGGGTCGCGTACCTGCCCACCCGGTAGCGATTGCCGTTGTCGTCCTGACGCACGACGAGCCAGGGAAGAGTCACCGTGCCGTCGTTCATCGCGCCCCTCTCCGTCCCGTCCGCGGCCGGTGCCGCACCCCGCCCGATAAGGAAACCCCAGTCCGCATATGCCCGAGCCTACGCCTTACCTTCACTGAGCGAATACGCCTTTTCACAAAGAGGTACGCAACCAGCCAGAACGCGGGGGGCGCACGGTGGTGGACGCGCCGTGCGGGAGCACCGACGGGTCCGGTCAGCGGCATGGCGCCCGGTACGCCGCACTCCTGGGTCGACCTGGAAGAACGGCCAGATTGCCACGGCGCCGGGGCGGTCGCGGGAGGCACGTCGCGCCGGGGCGGACACGGAGCGGGGGCGTGCGAGGGCGCGCGACGGCACCGGGGATGGGCGCGTGAGCAGGGAGCCGGCGGGCGGCGGGGCGGGCGGATCCCGCCCCGGTACGGCCGGGGCGGGCGGCCCGGACTACTTCACCGGGAGGTGGTAGGCGGCCCGGTAGCGGTCGGCGGGGACGACGATGTCGGCGGTCTCGACCGGGCGGCCGGAGGCGAAGTAGGTGCGCTGGATGACCAGGACGACGTGTCCGGGGACGCCGCCGAGCAGCAGCAGCTCCTCGGCGAGGCCGGGACGGGCGCCGACCTCCTCGGTGACGTTGTCCACCACCACGTCGATGGCGCGCATGCGCTCGACGACGCCCATGCCGCCGAGCGGGCCCTCCTCGGGCAGCATCACCGGGGTCCGGCCGGTGAGGGCGAGCGGCTCCCAGGAGGTGGAGAGCATCATCGGCTCCCCGGCCTCCCGGAAGAGGTACTTGGTGCGCATCACCGGGTCCCCGGACTCGATGCCGAGCCGCTCAGCGACGGCGGCGGAGGCTTCCGCCCGCTCGCTGCGGGACTCCCAGGTGCCCCGCACGCCCGCGTCGGCCTGCTCCTGCCGGAAGGGCGTGGCCCCCCGCTCGGGCCGGAACCCGGAGCGGGCGACCCGCCGGGGCACCGGCCGCTCCCGCACATAGGTGCCCGAGCCGGAGCGGCCCTCGACGAGCCCCTCCGCCATCAGCACCTTGCGCGCCTCCAGCGCGACGGTGTCCGAGACGCCGTACTCCTCGCGGATCCTCGCCTGGGAGGGGAGCCGGGTGTGCGGCGGCAGCCGGCCGTCGACGATCTTCTTGCGGAGATCACCCGCGACACGCAGGTACGCCGGCTGCTCACCGAATGTCACGGGCCACTCCCATCAGGTTGTACAGACAGCAACAGCGTGGCAACCGTAGGTTGTACTGGGCAAGCAAAGGCCAGAGAATCACTCGATGTGATGACATCTGCCGCGCGAGGGGTTACGCAGGCACTTTCTCCCCGCTATGGCGGCCGTCACACCTTCATTTCGCCGCCTCCGGTGTCGTTCTCCGCCTCCTCGTCGTACGCGGGCGGCGTGGTGGCCAGGCCCAGGGCCTCGCGCGCGGTGACCGAGTCCTCGGGGTCGGTGAGCTCCCAGCCCCTGTCGTAGTGCTCGTAGTAGGTGTCCACGTCGTCGGCCCCGGCGGCCTTCGTCCACTCCTCCCGGGCCTCGTCCAGTCCGGCGGCCAGCTCCCGCACCGGCTGCCGGGCCCCGGCCGGCCACTCGTGCTCGCGCAGCATCCCGGTCTGCTCGCCGAGCGCCGCCGCGATCTTCTCCGCCCATTCCCGGTGCCCCGGCAGGTCCTCCTCGACGGACTCGGCCTCGGGGGCCTGCTCCATGGCGGAGTTGAGCACCGCCACAGCCTCCAGATACGCCAGCTGGTGGGCGTCGAGCGTCGTCGCGTCCCGGCGCAGCGACCCGGTGAGGGTGCCCCCCGGGTCCCGGTTGCCCAGGAGGCAGGTGATCTCGCGGTCGCCGTAACGCCAGCTCACGCGGGACGGGACGAGGTAGTAGACGTCCACGTGGCCGGGCAGCGCCCAGGCGTCCATGACGTAGGCGTCCTGGAGGTCGTAGCACCGCTCGTCGGCGGTGTCGGTGAGGGAGTCGTCGCCCGGGTAGCCCCCGTCGGGCAGGTCGATCACGGCGAAGACCTCACCGTCGTGCTCCCGCGCGCAGGGCACCAGGTCGGCGTCGGTGGTCCAGCCGCCCAGCCCGCCGGGCGAGTTGAAGCAGTCGCCCTTGTCCAGCTCGAGGACGCTGCCGCCGCGCGCGCCGTCCTTCAGCCCCTCCCAGACGTCGGAGGCGACGCCGGTGGACAGCGCCGCCACCCACAGCGCGAGTCCGGCCGAGGACAGCACCGCCCCGGCGACCGCCATCCCCCGCCCTCGCTCACCGCGCCGCTTGATCTGGCGCAGCGCCACCAGCCCCAGGACCAGCCCGACGGCCGGCAGGAAGCACAGCACGCCCAGCACGAGGGCGGCGACGGCGACACCGTTGACGGCGGCCGGGGGACGGGGCCCGTACGGCCCGTAGAGCCCGTACGGCGCGAAGCCCGGCTGTCCCCCGTAGGGGAACTGCGGTGGCGGGTAGGGGCCTTGGGCCTGGTGGGCGGGGTACTGGCCCGGGGGGCCCTGGGGTTCCTGCGGGTCCGGGGTGTGCGGGGGCCCGTAGGGCGGAGGTATGGACACGAGGCGCATCGTAAGCGCGGGGCGACACGCCCCGTCCCCGGGGCGTGTTCCCGGCGACGGGCCGGTCAGCCGACGAGCGCCCGCCAGGTCACGGCGCCGGCCACGCCGTCCACGACGAGCCGGTTGACGCTCTGGTACGCGCGGACGGCGGAGGCCGTCACGGAGCCGAAGCCGCCGTCGGCGACGAGTCCGGCGCCGTGCTTGTCGAGGACCGTCTGCAGGGCGCGGACATGGTGTCCGTCGTGGCCCTGCCGGAGGGTGTACACCAGGTGCGGCCAGGTCGCGGGGCCGACCTGGCCGTCGGCGACCAGCCCGCGGGCCGCCTGGAACCGCTTCACCGCGCCGGCGGAGACCGGCCCGTAGTACCCGTCGGCGGTCAGGCCGTAGCCCCGCTGCGTCATCAGGTACTGAATGGCGGCGACCCTCCTGCCCCGCGCTCCGGGGTCGATCCTGGACCAGCCGCCGCCCAGGTCCACGCCCCGGCCGGCCATGAAGGAGACCGGGTCGACGGTGCGGCCGAGCCCGCCCGAGTGCACCTCGAAGTGCAGGTGGGGGCCGGTCACATTGCCGGTCGCGCCCATGTCACCGATGCGCCGGCCGGCGGCGACCGTGGCGTTGAGGCCGACCCGGTACACGCTGAGGTGGCCGTAGTACGTGTACTGCCCGCCGCCGTGCGAGAGGACGAGGCCGTTGCCGGTCCGGCCGCCGAGTCCGCCGCCCCACTGACGGCGGATCACCGTCCCGGCCGCCGCCGCGTAGACGGCGGTGCCGGTCGTGTTGGTGATGTCCTGGCCCGCGTGCGGGCCCCCGCCCCGCGGCGCTCCGTAGTGACCGCCGGCGGGGAAGCGGCCGAGGGCGGGGTTGCACCAGCCGCCGTTCTTCAGCGACGCGGCCGAGGCCGTCGCCGTCAGCCCCGGCACCCACCCCAGCGGGACAGCGAGTCCCAGGCCCACGCCGGCCAGCAGGCCGCGGCGGGAGAGGCGGGCGGGCGGACGGGCTTCCTCGGCCGCGGCGGCCGAGGCGCAGGAGTCGCACATGACTTCTTCTCCCCGTTGCGGGTCACTGTCGTGGGCATGGCAATCCCGGGTGACGGGCGTCCCCGGGCTCCCTGCCAGCATGACGGGACGGCACCGGGGTTCGGGCGCTGTCTCATCAGGTGACACCGACGGAGCCCCCGCCGGACAGTGGTCCCGGTTGGCACTGTCCGGGGCGGGGGCTCCGCTCCGGGCGGCGCGGGGGCTAGAACTGCAGCGCCCAGCCGTTCAGCCGCCCGCTGTCCCACCACGCGTTGTCGCTGACGCGCAGCTTCCAGGTGCCGTTGGCCGTCTCGGAGGAGGCGTCCACGGTGTAGGTGGTGCGGATGTCGTCCGCGCTGCCGCCGGTGCCGTACGCCTTCAGCGTGTACACCGTGCCGTCGGGGGCGACCAGCTGGACCCGCAGGTCACCGATGTAGGTGTGGGTGATGTCGACCTCGACGGCCAGGTTCGAGGGCGCGTTGCCGGAGACGCCGGAGACGGTCACCGGGGACTCGACGGTGCTGTTGTCGGCGATGGTGTAGTCGGCGGTGTTCTCGAAGCGGTCACCGGTCGGAGGCGGGGTGGTGCCTCCGTCGCCGACGTACAGCAGGCGGTTGGGCGATCCGCTGCCCGGGCTGCCGACGACGCCGGTGGTGGCGGCGGACGTCAGCGCGGAGGAGACCTGGGCGGGGGTGGCCGAGGGGTTGTCGGCCAGGTGCAGGGCGGCCGCGCCGGCGACGTGCGGGCTCGCCATGGACGTGCCGGAGATGGTGTTGGTGGCCGTGTCGCCGGTGTTCCACGAGGAGGTGATGGAGGAGCCCGGCGCGAAGAGGTCCAGCACGGAGCCGTAGTTGGAGTAGCTCGCCCGGGCGTCGCCGGACGTGGTGGCGCCGACGGTGATCGCCTCGGTCACCCGGGCCGGGGACTTGGTGGAGGCGTCGGTGGACTCGTTGCCGGCCGCGACGACGAAGGTGACGCCCGAGGCGACGGCGTTGCGGACGGCCGTGTCGAGGGCGCTGTCCGCGCCCCCGCCGAGGGACATGTTGGCGACGGCCGGCTTGACCGCGTTCCGCGCGACCCAGTCGATGCCGGCGACCACCTGGGCGGTGGTGCCGGAGCCGGAGTTGTTCAGCACCCGGACGCCGACGATCTTCGCCTTCTTGGCGACGCCGTAGGAGCCGCCCGCGACCGTGCCGGCGACGTGCGTGCCGTGGCCGTGGCCGTCCTGGGCGGTGTTGTCGTTGTCGATGGCGTCGTAGCCGTAGGAGGCACGGCCACCGAAGTCGCTGTGGGTGATGCGGACGCCGGTGTCGATGACGTACGCGGTAACGCCCTGGCCCGCCGAATCCGGGTACGTGTAGGAGCTGTTCAGCGGGAGGTTCTTCTGGTCGATCCGGTCCAGGCCCCAGGAGGGCGGGTTCGGCTGGGTGCCGGTGATGTGGAGGGTGCGGTTCTGCACCACGGAGGCGACGGCCGGGTCGGCGGCGAGACGTTTCGCCTCGGCCTCGGAGGCGTCGACCTCGTAGCCGTTGAGGGCCTTGGTGTAGGTGCGCTCGATGTCGGCGCCGTACTTCTTCGCCAGCGCACGGCCCTCGGCGGAGCCGGAACGGGCCCCGTCCGCCTTCAGGGTCACGATGTAGCTGCCGGCGACGGCGTTCGCGGCGCCCGCGTACTGCACGTGGCCTTCGGGGGCCGGCGGAGCCGCGCCGGCGGGGAGGGCGGAGACGAGGCTCGTCACGAGGGCCGCGGTGGTGGCGGCGCCGAGTGCGGCCAGTCTTCGACGGGGGTGACGCATCACTGCCATGTGAGGGTTCCTCCTGGGTCGGTGGTGCGTGTGGGAGTCGACCGCTGTCAGGATCATGTCAATCCCTGAACGGTCAAATCCGGGCGTCAGTCGAAAGATTGAGCGCTCCACAGGATTTACACAAGAGGGCCCTCGCGCGAACGCGCCGGGGCCCCTCGGGAAACCCTCGGGGAACCGCTAGCATGTGCGAACTTGTGGTGATCTACTCGATCACCTGTTCTTCACCGTAAATCCATACGAGTCGACCCGGCACAAGACCCGTTCGTCCGCAATCGAGCGCATAGACCAGACCATTGACGACCACACCAAGCCGAATACCGGCGCGCACCCACAGGCCCCGGGCGATGCTGTGGACCGCGGCCGCCGTCGCGACCCTCGGATTCCTCGTCGCGCTGGAATGCGCCGCACGCGGTTACGGCCTTCCGGGACCCCTCACCAACCAGGCGCGCGAGGTGATCTTCGCCCCCGACTCGGGACCGCTGCTGTACGCCGGTCTCGCGCTGTCGACGGTGGTGCTGACCTGGCGGCAGCGGCTCGTCGCGGCGGGCGCCGCGATCGGCCTCGACGTCGTCTTCTGGCTGGTGCGGTGGGCCGTCGGCGCCGAGATGAACTTCGGCAACGGCGCGCTGTGGGTGGTCCTGGGCATCGCGGTCGTCGCGGTCCTGCGCCGCACCGGGGCGGAACGCCTGCTGCTGCTCAAGGGCACCGGGCTGGGCCTGCTGCTGGTGGCCGGGCACAAGACCGGCGACACCTGGCTGCTCATCACGTCGAAGACCCGCCCGTCGGTGCTCGACCCGTACGTGGCGCTCGCCGACCAGGCGCTGGGCGACCCCTCGTGGCTGGCCGGACGGCTCCTCGCGGCCACCGAGCCGATCGGCCCCTTCGTGCTCCACGTGGTCTACGGCCAGCTCCCGCTGGCGGCGGCGCTCGTCGGGCTGTACCAGCTGCGCCGGGTCGGGGTGGAGCGCCGGTTCCCGTCCCATCACCTGGTGCGCACGTTCCTGGTCATCGGCCTGCTGGGACCCGCCTTCTACATGATCTTCCCGGTCGTCGGACCGGTCTACGCCTACGGCGCCGACGGCGGGCAGTGGGCGGCCGGCCACCTGTGGCCGGACACGCTGCCGTCCATCGGCGTCCCGCACCCGATGCCGTTCGACGAGATCACCCCGCGCAACTGCATGCCCAGCCTGCACACGGCCTGGGCCACCACCCTCTTCGTCCACACCCGCAAGGGCTCACGGGCGATGCGGTACGCCGGCACGTTCTGGCTGGTCGCCACCCTCTCGGCGACGCTGGGCTTCGGCTACCACTACGGCGTGGACCTGCTGGCCGGCGTGGTGTTCGCGCTCACCGTCGAGGCGGCGATGCGCTCCCTCACCCGCGGCCGGAACCGGTCGGGCACCCTGCTGATCGCCTACGGCACGACGGTCTTCGCCGCGCTCCTGACGTCGTACCGCCTGCTGCCGGCCGAGCTGGCCGCGCGCCCGTGGCTGTCCGGCCCGCTGCTCGTCCTGGTGACGGCGTCGGTGGTGTACGCCTACGTCCGGACCACCGCGCTGTGGGAGGCGACGACCGCACCGGCGCCGCACCCGGAACCGCAGGCCCCGGAACCGCGCCCCGAACTCGTCTGAGCGTCGCGGCACCCCCGCGACGTCCCGATCGCCCCGTCCGGCCCAGGAGCCTGCTTGCTCCGCAGGTCTTCGGGTAGAGCGATTGAATGAGGATTATCCCCGCAGTGTCCGAAACGCACTGAAAGCGATGTTCTGGTGACCCGTCTCGACGGCCCCGGTGATGACCGCAGTGAGGGATCGGGCGATGACCCGCACGGTATCGCTCTGGAGATCGCCGATGCTGTGGAGAGTCTCACGAACCTGTGGTCGGTGGCCGCGCAACAGGCGGCCCTGCGCATGTCCGTGCACCAGCTGCGGGCGCTGCTGGTGCTGAAGACGGCCTCGGAACTCAATCTCACGTCGCTGGCCGAACGGCTGGGCATAGGCCTCCCCACCGCCAGCCGCCTCTGCGACCGCCTGGAGGCGGCGGGGATGCTGGAGCGTTCGCTGCACCCGGAGAAGCGCCGGGAGGTGCGGCTGGGCCTGACCGCGCAGGGACACCGCGTGCTGGACGACGTGGCGGCCCGGCGGGCGCAGGCCCTCGCGGACGTGCTCAGGGGGATGGAGCCGGCGGAACGGTCGGCGCTCCGCCGCGGCATGCGGGCGTTCCTCGCCGCCCGGGGCGGTGCGCCGCGCTCCCCGGACGCCCGGTGACCGGGGGGAATCACACGGCCCCGGCTGTGCCCTCCGCCGTCCCGGCGCCCCGGCCGGCCCAGTCCAGGCAGAGGACCGCGGCGTCGGTGGCCAGGTCCTTGCTGCCGGTGTGCTCGATCAGCCCGGCGACCACCGCGCGGGCCGTCTCGTGCGGCGGGGTCCGGCGGGTCGCGCCCAGGATCTGGCGCAGCCCGTGTTCCCCGAAGAGGTCGCCGGCCGCCGAGCTGGTGCCGTGCACGCCCGAGCTGATGGCGACCAGACGGTCCCCGGGCTCCACCCGGAAGGTCTGCTCCTCGTACGGGGTCTCCTCGAACATCCCCAGCGGGAACTGCGCCGTCAGCTCGATCCGTTCGATCGCGGTGCCGCGCAGCCGGTAGAGCTGGGGGGAGCCCGCGTCGACGGCCCGCACGGCGCCGGTGTCCAGGTCGAAGCGGAGCAGCAGCGTCGAGGCGTAGACCTTGCCGCCGTGCTGGGCGTAGACCGCCTGGTCCGCCAGCGCGGCCTGGTCGGCGAGCCCGATGCCGGCGCGGCGGGCGTTGCGCAGGGCGCTGACGGTGAGGCCGGTGAGCAGGGAGGCGTCGATGCCCTGGCCCATGCCGTCGGTGACGGTGACGGTGAGGTGGTCCGCCTCGGTCGACCAGTCGAAGTTGTCGCCGCCGATCGCGTAGGCGGGTTCCAGATGGGCGCCGATGGTGTACTCGTCGCGAGCGCAGCCGCGTCCCGGCAGGAGCTGCCACTGCATCTCCGCCGCGAGGGTCAGGCGGCGGGTGCGGCGGGCCTGCAGGTAGAGGTCGGTGTCGCGGCCCGCGGTGGCCACCTCGTGCCCGAGCGCCGTGGCGAACTCACCGAGCCTGAGCACGGTGGCGGTGTCGGAGGACCCGGCGGGGAGGCGGACGGAGAGGACGCCCAGCCGGTCGCCCCGGACCGTGATGGGCAGGTGGACCAGCTCGGTGGCCGGGTCCGCGATGATCTCGACCACCGGCTTCTGGGAGGTGAAGGCGGTGCCGGCCGGACCGTCGTGCGCGGAGACCGGTTCCCCGGTGTGCGGCAGGAGGGTGACCGGCTGCAGTACCGTGAGACCGTAGTCGGCCAGGAGGAGGGTGACCTCCCGGGCGCCGAACCCCTCGGACAGCAGCGCCCCTGCGGTGGCGGGCAGGGCATGGGGTGGCACCGCCCGCAGCCGGCTCTCCACGGATGACAGCTGTTCGGAAACATTCACGGCATCCGCCCTCTCCCCATACGACCTCCACGTTATCGCGGGGCGGACCGTCCGCCGAAGGCGCGGGGGGAAAGGGGCCCCGCCGGGCGCGGGACGCCGTCCCGGCCGCGCACGAGCGGGGGTGGCACCGCCGACGGGGTGGTGCGGCACAGCAGGAGACAGACGTCGTCGTCCCGCTCGGACGCGGGCACCAGCGGCCCGACCAGCGACTCGGCGCACAGGTCCAGATCGTCCAGCGCGGACTCGTCCAGGGCGGCCAGGGCCCGGCCCAGCAGCTCGATGCCCGCGTCGATTCCCCGGGTGCGCCGCTCCACCAGGCCGTCGGTGTAGAGAACCAGGGTCGAGCCCGCCTCCACGGCGGCCGTGTGCTCCCGGTACGTGAACGGCACCGGGACGCCCAGCATGACCCCCGGTCTGCCGTCCAGGACGCGTACGGCTCCTCCAGGGGCGCGGACGACGGCCGGCGGGTGGCCCGCGGAGGACCACACCGCACGGGGTTCACCGGGCCGGAAGCGAGCGATCATCGCGGTGGCGTACAGGTGGGGCTGCTGGTGGCGCAGCATGCGGTGCAGGCGGGTGAGGATCTCCGCGGGTCCTGCCCCGCCGACGGCGTAGGCGCGGAGCGCGGTGCGCAACTGGCCCATGAGCACGGCGGCGGGCAGCCCGTGTCCGGTGACGTCCCCGATGACCGCCAGCAGACTGCCGTCGGGCTGGACGAAGGCGTCGTACCAGTCGCCGCCGATGTTGAGCCCGCGGGTGGCGGGGAGGTAGCGGGCGGCCAGGCGCAGGCCGGCGGCGGCGGGGAGGTCGGTGAGCTGGGCGCGCTGGAGCGTCTCGGCGGTGTCCCGGTGCTGCTCGTAGCGGAGGGCGTGTTCCAGGGCGATGGCCACGCGGCGGGCCAGTTCGACCAGCATGACGCCGGTGTCCGCGTCGAAGGCGCCGTCGGGCGCCGTGAGGGTGAGCACGCCCAGGGTCCGGCGCACCGTGAGGGGGATGCACAGCAGGGACCGGTCGGGGAAGAGCGCGGAGGGCGGGAGGTCTCCCGTTCCGGGCAGGCCGCCGGGGTGGTGTCCGGCGTGCTGGGGACGGCCGGTGCGGGCGGCCCTGACCGCCGCGGCGGAGCGGGCCCCGCCGCGGGCCGCCCCCGCCTCGTCGAAGAGCCACACGTCGACCTCGGCGGCGTAGTGCGGAACCAGCAGTTCGGAGACGCGGCGCAGGATGTCCTCGTGGTCGAGGGACGCCGTCACGACCGCGCTGGCGTCGGCGAGGAAGGTCAGCAGACGGCGGGCCTTCTCCGCCTCACCGCGGGCGGCCCGTTCGGCGTCGAGCAGATTCCGCTGGAGGAGGGCGGCGGCGTCCAGTTCGGCGTGCAGGGCCAGCACGCCCTGGTTGGTCTGGTGCAGTTCCTCGCGGTGGAGCCGCAGCAGTTCCTCCACCTCGTCCAGCCTCCGCAGGACGGCGGCCGTCCCCTCGTCGGCGGCGAGGACGGCCTCGGCGGACGCGGCGTCGGTCCGGTCCTCCGGGAGGTCCAGGCTCCGCGGCACGGGGCCGGGGCAGGAGACGGCGAGCCGCCACGGCGACGTCTGCGCGTCCGGATCCGGCGGGAGGGGCCGCACGGCCGCCTGTATCCACCCCGCCGTGTCCGGGCCGGACTCTCCGAGGGTGAGCGTGAGTTCCGCGCCGTGGCCGCCGGCCGGGCCGAGGCACCGGCGCAGCCGCTCGGTGAGTGCGGTGAGGAAGCGTGCCCGCTCGACCTCGGGCACACCCAGGGCCGCCGTGAGCCGCGCGGCGAAGCCGCGGGCCCGCGCGGCGTCGCGGACCGTGGAGATCACCCGGACCTCGGGCCCCCTCACGACACCGCTCCGGCAGGGACGGCACGGCTCCCACCGGGACGGCCGCCGGTGGCTCCGTCACCGCTGGACCGCCCGGTCACCGGCTCGGCGGCGGCGACCGGCGTGCGGTGCGGGTTGGGGTGGGCGGGGGCCGTCGGGAAGGGGTTTCGGGTGTGGGGGGAGACGTTCGCCGGGGTGTTTCGGACGCGCGTCATCGGGCGCCCGGCCGGGCCGCGGGTATGGCGGTGGTCCAGGAGGTGACGGTGACGGTCGTACCGGTGCCGGGCTCCGTGTCGAGCGCGAACTCGTCCACGAGGCGCCGGGAGCCGCTGAGCCCGAGACCCAGGCCGCCGCCGCTGGTGTAGCCGTCGGTCATGGCCAGCTCGATGTCGCTGATTCCGGGACCGTGGTCGACGAAGGACAGCCGCAGCCCGCGAGGCTCCCCCAGGGTGAGCGGAGTGATCTCCACATGGCCGCCGCCACCGTGCACCAGCGTGTTACGGGCCAGTTCGCTGGCCGCGGTGACCAGCTTGGTCTGCTGCACCAGGCCGAAGCCGAGCCCGGCGGCGGCCTGGCGGATCTGCCGGCGCACCCGCGCCAGGTCCGCGTCCGAGCCGACCGGCAGGCTTGTCGCCCGCGAGGGAGCGGGATCCGGCATCACGTCCCCCTCTCACGTCTGCCCGGAGCGGCCGGGCGGGCCCGGGTGAGCAGCTCCAGCCCGAGCTCCACGTCGAGTGCGGTGGTCAGCCCCGGCAGGGTGAGGCCCAGCTCGACCAGGGTGATCGCCACGGCGGGCCGCATGCCGACCACGACGGTGCGGGCCGCCAGCACCCGGGCGTTCGCGGCGGTCTCCGCGAGGACCCGCCCCAGGAAGGAGTCGACCATGTCCACTCCGGAGATGTCGATGACCACGCCGACCGCCCCGCTGCGGGCGATGCGCTCGGCGAGGTCCTGCTGGAGCAGCTCGGCCGTCCCGTCGTGCAACTCCCCGTGCAGGGTGACCAGCAGGGTGTCCCCCAGTGCCAGGACCGGCACCGCGGCCGCCGGGCCCGGGGAGGGCGGGGTCACCGGACTTCCGCGTGCGGGGAGACCTCGATGCCCTGCTGGGAGAGGGCGTAGGCGAGGGCGTCCGCCAGCGAGGCGCGGGTGAGGACCGTGCCCAGGTCGATGCCGAGGTGCACGATGGTCTGGGCGATGGCCGGTCGGATGCCGGAGATGACGCACTCGGCCCCCATCAGCCGCGCGGCGGCGACCGTCTTCATCAGGTGCTGGGCGACGAGGGAGTCGACCGTGGGGACACCGGTGATGTCCAGGATGGCGTAGCGGGCGCGCCGGGCGACGATGCTCTCCAGCAGCGACTCCATGACGATCTGGCTGCGGGCGCTGTCCAGCGTGCCGATCAGCGGTACGGCGACGACGCCGTCCCACAGGCTGATGACCGGGGTGGCCACCTCCAGCAGCTGCTGTCGCTGCCGCGCGATGAGCTCCTCCCCGGAGCTGAGGGCCGTCTGCATCACCACCAGGCGCAGCGTCCCCATCAGGGCCGTCAGCGCCAGCAGGCTCTCGGTCTCCTCGGCGACGGACGTGCCGGCGGACTCCGCCCGCAGCAGCTCGGCGACGGGCGTCCGCAGGGCCGCGAACTCGTCCGCGATCTGCGCGGGGCCGGCTCCGGTGCGGGTACGGGAACCGGACATGCGCCCGAGCTGCTCGCGCACCCGGTCGAAGCCGGGCGCCGCTATGTCCTCCAGCCTCCCGGTCGAGGCCACCTCGCACAGCGCGTCCACGACGGCCTTGCACGCCTCCACCGCCTCGTCACGGGACACGGTGAACACCGAGCGGAAGAGCGGGGCGTCGGCCCAGCGCTGAGCGATCTGCTCGCGGCGGCGCTCCAGGAAGACACCCAGCCCGCGCGCCGTCGACTCGACCGCCTCTTGCTCCGACACCCTCATCGTCTCCTTCCCGCGGGACCGCCGACCGGCCACACCCATGAAGCAATTATTGCCTCATGACAAACATTAACGTCGACAACGGGGAGCGAATAACACGGGATCGGCACATCACCGAGGGACCGGTGACCGGCGCCCTGCGACGGGTCAGCGCCCGTGCCAGTCGAGGCAGACGACGAGGGCGTCGTCCGCGGCGACCGAGCCGCCGCGGTGTCCGGTCAGCTCACGGAGGATGGCCCGCGGGACCTCGGCGGCCGGCAGCAGCCGGGTGGACTGGATGGCCCGGGCGAGAGCGGTGTCGCCGTACGCCTCCCCCTTGGGGTCGGCGACCGCGTGCACCCCGTCGCTGACGAAGACGAGCCGGTCGCCGGGCTCGACGTGGAACTCCTGTGTGACGTAGTCGGTCTCCTCGAACATGCCCAGCGGAAGCTGCGCCTCGAACGTGACGCGCTCGACCGAGCCGTCGCGCAGCCGCAGCATCTGCGGGGAACCGGCGTCCACGACCGCGACCCGCCCCGTCTCCAGGTCGAAGTCGAACATCAGCACCGACAGGTAGCAGCGGCCCCGGTAGTGGGCGTAGACGGCCTGGTCGGCGAGGGCGGCCTGGTCGGCGAGGGCGATGCCGGCCCGCCGTGCGTTGCGCAGGGCGTTGATGGCGAGGTTCGTCAGCAGGGAGGCCTCGATGCCCTCCCCCATGCCATTGGTGACGTACAGCATCAGACGGTCCGCCGTGACGGACCAGTCGAAGTTGTCGCCGAAGATCGCGTACGCCGGTTCCAGCTGGGCGCCCAGCTCGTACTCGGGGCGGGCGCAGGCGCGCGCGGGCAGCAGCTGCCACTGCATCTCGGCGGCCAGGGTGAGGCGGTCCTTGCGGCGCGCCTGCAGATAGACGTCGGTGTCGCGCTCGGCGACGATCACCTCGTGGCCGAGCACCTGCGCGATCTCCGCGAGCTCGGCCAGGACGCCCTCGGCGCCGTCGTCGTCGGGCAGGGTCACCGACAGCACTCCCATCCGGTCCCCGCGCACACTGACCGGGAGGTGCACGCGCACCACCCGGTCGCCGGCGGGCTCGACCACCGGCTCCTGGGCGCCGAAGGCACGGCCCACCACGCTGTTGTGCACGGACACCGGCTCCATGGTGTGCGGGAGCACCGACACGGGCTGGAGCACCGTCAGGCCGTAGTCGGCCAGGTACAGGTCCGCGCGTTCCGCCGCATACAGCTCGGCCAGCACCCGTCTGGTGGCGTCGAGCAGCTCATGGGGCGCCGCGGTGCGCAGAGCCCGTTCAGCGATCACGAATCTGTTCACGATGGCAATAACACCGATCCTTCGGAGGATGTTCGCGGCGTCGTCCGGGCGCTGACGCCACCCACCGGCCGCGCCAGGCCGTCCGAATCATGTGTAGCCGCTGCGAATGACTAGTACGCTGGCCGCTGTCCCAGTGCCTGCGAGAGTGTGACAGTGGCTGCTTTCCGCCCCCGCCCTGAGCCCGTCGAGGTCGCCCGTGTGACCGCGACGGCGGGAGAGTTGCTGGAAGTCCTGTGGGGCCGCGCCTCGACCGCCCCTGCGTCAGCGTCACAGATGCGGGTGCTGCTCACCCTGGAGCACCAGGACGGTATCAACCTGCGGACACTCAGCACCGCCCTCGCGTCCACGCCTCCGTCCACCAGCCGGCTCTGCGACCGCCTCGTCGCCGTCGGCCTCGTCGAGCGCGTGGTCAGCCAGACCGACCGCCGGGAGGTCCGGCTGCACCTGAGCAAGCGGGGCCGCGCGTTCCTCGACGACCTGCGGGCCCGCCGGGAGCTGGAGCTGCAGGCGGTGCTGACGCACATGCCCGCCGCGAAACGGGCGGCGCTCCTGGAAGGGCTGGAGGCGTTCTGCGACGCGGCGGCGCTCCAGATGCACGACAAAGGCGTGCGGTCAGGCGACCGAACCGACCGCACCGCCTGAACGCGAGGCCGCGCCACCGGGCTCCCTTCCTTCCCGTCCGGTACGACATCGCTACTTTGTTGCCCTGAGGTCATTATTGTCAATTGACAAGGGATCGCGGGGGCTCAGCCCCGCTGTCCGCCGCTCCGCAGGGCCGTGTCGGTCATGTCGGCCACCTGGCCGGCCGGCGGGGCCTCGGCGTTCACCTCGGCGCCGAAGTCCGAGAACTCCAGCACGGTGCTCATCTTCAGTTGCTGCGGCGCCGCGCCCTCGTCGGGCTTCGCGGAGGCGGAGGCAGGCGCCTTGACCGTCATCTCGAACTGCTGACGGCGCAGCCGCCCCTCGCCGTCCAGCCAGATCTCCATCGGAAGCGTCGGGCCGATCTGCTCGCGCATCCGGTCGCCGCCCGGCAGCTCGGCGACGTCCACCGAGACGCGGTAGTGGGTCGTACCGACGCCGTCGATCTTCTCGGACCCGACCTCGGTGACGTCCTTGTCGGTGATCGCCTTGGCGTAGGCGGCGGTCCGGGCCGGGTCGCCGAACTGCTGGTCGCCCATGCCCTGCTGCTCGGCGGCCTTCTTCAGGTCGATCCCGATCCAGGGCTTGCCGCCCGGACCCTCCTGGCCGGGGGCCTTCTGGTACAGCACCTGGTCGACCACGCGCTGCTCGATGCGCTGGTCCTGCGCGGTGACGGTCATGACGCTGTCGCCGCCGGCCAGGTCGACGACGCCCTTGCCGTCGGAGGTGATCGCCTCACCCTTCGCGGAGACCTCGGTCCTGACCGTCATCCGCGCCGACTCGGCCTCGGCGGTCCTGTCGTAGGCCGCCCGCACCTGCGCCGTTCCCTTCTCCCGGGCACCGTCGCCGCCGCCTGTGTCCTTCGACGTGTCGTCCCCGCCGCAACCGGACAGGGCCAGGCTCCCCATCACCGCGGAAACCACGATCGCGCCGGCCTTCGTCCCCCTGGAACCCATGTGAACCCCCACTCTCCTCGACGACTGCCGACCCGAATGCCCCAGAGGAGTGTCAACACACCTCTTCGCAGGGCGATTTGCGCATCCGGAAGGCTTACGTCCGATTCGGGGGCGCCAGCCGGGGAGGCGTCACCGCACCGGTCAGAAAGGCAGCCGGCCGCGGGCCCGCCGACCGGCCGACCCGCTGCGGCCGACGGCCTTGGAGCTGCTGCGGAACGGCTTGCTGAACAGCCGGCCGAGGATGCCGGGGGCCTTCCCGCCGGCCCGTGACCCGGCCCCGAGCGTGCGCTGGGTCCCGCGCTGCGGGTGGTGGGACAGGCGCGGCGCGAGAAACGCGAGCACGGCGAGCACGACACACACGACGACGATTCCGACGACCATCATGACAAGACTCCTGACGTGAGACGTGTCAATCGATTGCCCTGAGGACGCCCGACCATGCGACACCCCGCTCACCTCACAGCGGCCAGGCGGTCAGCAGATCGCCGGGACCGTAGGCGGCGTCGAGCCCCGGACAGTCGACTCCGGCGCGGGAGACCGCCACGACGGGAACGGGGGCGTCGGTGAGGGCCGCTCGATGCCGGTGCAGGGCCGCCAGGTCGTGCCGGTCGAAGGGGGACCGCTCCAGCCACTTGACGGAGCCGACGAAGATCAGCTCCTTGGCGACGGGAGCACGGTCCGCCCCGACGATGTCGATCTCGACGTCGTTGGTGCGGGTCCAGTAGCCGCCCACCGCGGGGGCCGCGGGGAGCCGGTCGTCGGGCAGTATCCGGGCGAGCGCCTCGCGGACGATCGCTTCGATCGCCCGGCCGCGCCAGCTGGTCCAGTTCTCCCGGATCCGCGCCAGGGTCAGATCGCCCCGCCCCCGCTCGATCTCGTCCATGGACGGACCGAGCAGGTGCAGCCAGAACCGCAGGTAGGGGTCTGTCACCCGGTAGCGGCGGTCCTTCGACGGACGGAGCGACACGGGCAGCTCCGCGGCGACGATCCGCTTGTCCGTGAGCAGCTCCAGCGCTCGCTGCAGCGGTGTGGCCCCGATCCCGCCCGCCGCACGGGCGATGTTGGTGAAGGTCCGCTCACCACTGCCGATGGCCGCCAGCACCGTACGCGCCTGTGCCTGCGGCGGGAACTCCGCGGCCAGCGAGCGCTCGGCCGACACCAGCAGGGCCGACACCGGGTCGCTCAGCGCCTCGCCGAGGAAGTCCCACAGCCCGGCGCCTCTCGGCCACTCCGCGCAGATCAGCGGCAGCCCGCCGGTGACCAGCGCGGCGTCGAAGGCCTCCGCGGGCTCCAGCCCGAGCATCCGGCCCACCTCGGCGGGGTTCAGCGGCCCCAGCACCATCTCCCGGCCGCGCTGGTGGAAGGGCCGGCCGTAGCTGTTCAGAGCCTCCATCATCGGCAGATCGGAGCCGATGAGGACGAGCAGCACCGGCTTGGTCTCCAGGGCCCGGTCCCAGGCCCGCTGCAGCATCCCCTCGAAGGCGCCACCGGCATCCATCAGATACGGCACCTCGTCGATGACCAGCACGCTCGCCCGGTCGGCAGGCAGTGCCGCAGCCAGTACGTCGAACGCGGCGTCCCAGTTCTCCGGCCGCGCGGCGGCCACGAGGCCCGCCAGCGGCAGCGTCGAGGCCTGGGCGTCCCGGGCCAGCCGTGCCAGATCGTCCCCAGGGGACGCGCCGGTGGCCGCGTAGAACAGGAACGGGGCTCCGGAGCTCTCGGCGAACCGCTCGACCAGCCGGGACTTGCCCACCCGGCGTCGCCCACGCAGCATCACGCACCGGCCGGGCCGCTCCCCGCCGACCCCCGCCGCCACCTTCTGCAGCTCTCGCCGCAACGTCGCCAGCTCCTGCCGGCGGCCCACGAAATCCACCACGCCTGTCGACCTCCACGCATGTTACTAACGTCAATGTTAGTAACATGCACGTTAGTGCACTACCTCCGGTGGCTGTCGCCCGAGAAAGAGTCAGAGGCCCGACTCCGGGGAGTCGGGCCTCTGGGGGCGGCGTGCGCTCAGACGTTGAAGCGGAACTCCACCACGTCGCCGTCCTGCATGACGTAGTCCTTGCCCTCCATGCGGGCCTTGCCCTTGGCGCGGGCCTCGGCGACCGAGCCGGTTTCGACCAGGTCGGCGAAGGAGATGACCTCCGCCTTGATGAAGCCCTTCTGGAAGTCGGTGTGGATGACACCGGCGGCCTCGGGGGCGGTGGCGCCCTTCTTGATGGTCCAGGCGCGGGATTCCTTCGGGCCTGCCGTCAGGTAGGTCTGCAGGCCGAGGGTGCGGAAGCCGACGTGGGCGAGGGTGGCGAGGCCGGGCTCGTCCTGGCCGACGGACTGGAGGAGCTCGAGGGCCTCGTCCTCGTCCAGCTCGGCGAGGTCCGCCTCCAGCTTGGCGTTGAGGAAGATCGCCTCGGCGGGGGCGACCAGGGCGCGCTGCTCGTTCTTGAAGTCCTCGTCGGTCAGCTCGTCCTCGTCGACGTTGAAGACGTAGAGGAAGGGCTTCGTCGTGAGGAGGTGCAGGTCGTGCAGGAGCTCGTTGCGCTCGGTGCCCTGGACGATGCCGTGGGCGAAGAGCGTGTCGCCCTTCTCCAGGATCTCCTTGGCCTCCTCGACGGCCTTGACCTTCGGCGCGATGTCCTTCTTGATCCGCGACTCCTTCTGCAGGCGCGGCAGGACCTTCTCGATGGTCTGGAGGTCGGCGAGGATCAGCTCGGTGTTGATCGTCTCGATGTCGTCCTTCGGCGAGACCTTGCCGTCGACGTGCACGACGTTCTCGTCCTTGAAGGCGCGGATGACCTGGCAGATCGCGTCGGACTCGCGGATGTTGGCGAGGAACTTGTTGCCCAGGCCCTCGCCCTCCGAGGCGCCCCGGACGATGCCCGCGATGTCGACGAAGTCGACCGTGGCCGGGAGGACCCGCTGGGAGGTGAAGATCTCCGCCAGCTTGGTGAGGCGGGGGTCGGGGACGCCGACCACGCCGACGTTCGGCTCGATCGTGGCGAACGGGTAGTTGGCCGCCAGCACGTCGTTCTTGGTCAGGGCGTTGAACAGGGTCGACTTGCCGACATTCGGCAGACCGACGATTCCGATCGTGAGCGACACGTTGCGACTTCCCGTACGTGAGGATGGGGGACGAGGACCGGCCGACTGGGCTCCGTGGGCCGATCCACCAGTCTACGGCGTGCCCGCCCGCGCCCCGGCGACGTATCGAACGTCCGGACGGGCTTCGGCCCCCCGGCGTGTCTGACGGGCTGTTCGACACATAAAACGACCTAAGTTGGTCCGGTGGAGCAACCCAGGACGCGACCCACGCAGTACGGACGGTACGGAACGCGACGCGACAGGCCGGCCAAGCCCGCCCGTCCGCCGCTGCCGCCGCAGGCGGCACGGGCGGCGGGGGGCGGGGTCGTGCGGGCCTCCCGGCCCGCCCGGCTGCCGCAGCGGGGGCCCGCTCCCCCGCCCGCGGCCCGGCGGCTGCCCAACCCGCGGCTGACCGGACTGGGGTCCGGCCTGTTCTGCGGACTGGTGATGCTGCTGCTCGGACTGGTGACCGAGGCGCTGTTCGGGGCGTCCCCGACCGTGTACGGCGTGCTCTTCCTGCCGGTGTGCGTGCTGACCGCGCTGTGGGTGCGCGAGGGCGACCTGCTCATCGCGCCCGTCGTCGTGCCGATCGCCTTCGCCGTGGGACTGGTCCCGGTCGCCGACGAGGGCGGCGGGGGCACCCTCGACCGGCTGATGGGGATGGTGACGGGCCTCGCCACCCAGGCCGGGTGGCTCTACGGCGGGACGCTGGTCGCGGGTGTGCTGGTGATCGCCCGCAGGGTGCGCCGGGTGCGCGCGGTCAACCGCCGCGTCGCACGGAACCGCCCCGGCGCCTGACGCTCTCAGGCCCTAGGAGCCCGTCGCCGCCCGCATGGCCGCGCCCACGATGCCCGCGTTGTTCTGCAGCTGGGCGGGGACGATCTCCGCCTTGATGCCCTCGATGCGGTCCAGGAACTTGTGGGACTTGCGGCTGACGCCGCCGCCGATGACGAACAGCTCCGGGGAGAACAGCATCTCCAGGTGGGCCAGGTACTTCTGCACCCGGTGCGCCCAGTCCTCCCAGGACAGGGCGTGGTCCTCCTTGGCCTTGCTGGAGGCCCGCTTCTCCGCCTCGTGCCCGTGCAGCTCGAGATGGCCCAGCTCGGTGTTGGGGACGAGGACGCCGTCCACGAACAGGGCGCTGCCGATGCCGGTGCCGAAGGTCAGCAGGATCACCGTGCCCCGGTGGTGGCGGCCGGCGCCGAAGTGCATCTCGGCGACGCCGGCCGCGTCCGCGTCGTTGACCACCGTCACCGGCAGACCGCCCAGACGGTCGCCGAGCAGCACCCGCGCGTCGGTGTCGATCCAGCCCTTGTCGACGTTGGCCGCCGTGCGGATCATGGTGCCGCCGGTGACGACGCCCGGGAAGGTGACCCCGACCGGCCCGGTCCAGCCGAAGTGGTCGACGACCTCCTTGACGCCGTCGGCCACCGCGTCCGGAGTCGACGGGTGCGGGGTGAGGACCTTGCAGCGCTCCTGCGCCAGGTCCCCCTTGTCCAGGTCGACCGGGGCACCCTTGATCCCGGAACCGCCGATGTCCACGCCGAAGATCTGCATGGCCCTACGTTACGACGTACGACCGACGGTCACGGAGCCGAGTCCGCACCCGAGCCGCCGCGCTCGGCCGCCAGGGCCGCGGCCTCCTCGCGCAGGTCGCGGCGGAGCTCCTTGGGCAGCGAGAAGATGATCGACTCCTCGGCCGCCTTGACGATCTCGACGTCCTCGAAGCCGCGCCCCGACAGCCACTCCAGGACCTGCTCGACGAGGATCTCCGGCACCGAGGCGCCCGAGGTGACGCCGACCGTGGTCACGCCCTCCAGCCAGGCCTCGTCGATCTCGTCGGCGAAGTCCACCAGATACGCCGCGCGGGCACCGGCCAGCTTGGCGACCTCCACCAGCCGCTTGGAGTTGGAGGAGTTGCGGGAGCCGACCACGATCACCAGATCCGCCTCGGCGCCCATCTGCTTGACCGCGAGCTGGCGGTTCTGCGTGGCGTAGCAGATGTCGTCGCTGGGCGGGGAGATCAGCTGGGGGAACTTCTCCTTGAGGGCGTCGACGGTCTCCATGGTCTCGTCCACGCTCAGCGTGGTCTGGGAGAGCCAGACGACCCTGGACGGGTCGCGGACCTCGACCTTCGCGACGTCGGCCGGCCCGTCGACGAGCTGGATGTGGTCGGGGGCCTCGCCGGAGGTGCCGATGACCTCCTCGTGGCCCTCGTGGCCGATCAGGAGGATGTCGTAGTCGTCGTTCGCGAAGCGGACGGCTTCCTTGTGGACCTTGGTGACCAGCGGGCAGGTGGCGTCGATGGTGGCGAGCCGGCCGCGCTCGGCCTCCTCGTGGACCACGGGGGCGACGCCGTGCGCGGAGAACATGACGATGTTGCCCGGGGGGACCTCGTCCGTCTGCTCGACGAAGATCGCACCCTTCTTCTCCAGGGTCTGCACGACGTATTTGTTGTGCACGATCTCGTGCCGGACGTAGACGGGGGCCCCGTACTGCTCCAGGGCCTTCTCGACGGCGATCACGGCGCGGTCCACACCCGCGCAGTAGCCACGGGGGGCGGCGAGCAGGACACGGCGGCCAGGCGAAGCGGTCATGCGTCCCATCGTAAGGCCGCACAGGGGGGCGCGGTCACGGTGCGTTGTCGGTGGGGCGCACTACCCTCGCGGCATGGCTGTCAACACGTCTGCGGAAGCTCCCATCCCGGTCGGGGAGGTGTCACGGCTCATCGGGGGATGGATCGACCGGCTGGGCGCGGTGTGGGTGGAGGGGCAGATCACCCAGCTGTCGCGGCGGCCGGGCGCCGGGGTGGTGTTCCTGACGCTGCGGGACCCCTCGCACGACATCTCCGTGGGCGTGACCTGCTACCGGCAGGTGTTCGACGCCGTCGCGGACGTGGTGAGCGAGGGCGCGCGGGTGGTGGTGCACTGCAAGCCGGAGTGGTACGCGCCGCGCGGGCAGCTGTCGCTGCGTGCCACCGAGATCAAGCCGGTCGGGGTCGGGGAGCTGCTGGCGCGCCTGGAGCAGCTGAAGAAGTCCCTCGCGCGGGAGGGGCTGTTCGCGGCGGAGCGGAAGAAGCCGCTGCCGTTCCTGCCGCAGCTGATCGGGCTGGTGTGCGGGCGGGCCTCGGCGGCCGAGCGGGACGTGCTGGAGAACGCCCGGCACCGCTGGCCGGCCGTGCGCTTCGAGGTGCGCAACGTGCCGGTCCAGGGGGTGCACGCGGTGCCGCAGGTGGTCCAGGCCGTGAAGGAGCTGGACGCGGCCGACGAGGTGGACGTGATCATCGTCGCGCGGGGCGGCGGCAGCGTGGAGGACCTGCTGCCGTTCTCCGACGAGCAGCTGGTGCGGGCGGTGGCGGCGTGCCGTACTCCGGTCGTCTCCGCGATCGGGCACGAGCCGGACAATCCGCTCCTCGACCATGTCGCCGATCTGCGCGCCTCCACGCCGACCGACGCCGCCAAGAAGGTGGTGCCGGACGTGGGTGAGGAGGCGGAGCGGGTGCGAATGCTGCGCGACCGGGCACGGCGCTGTGTCCGGGCGCTGCTGGACCGGGAGGAGCGGGGCCTGGCCCAGGCGCTGGCCCGGCCCTCGATCCAGGATCCGCACCGGATGATCGACGCCCGGGCCGAGGAGGTCACGGCGCTGCTGGAGCGGGCCCGGCGCACCCTGCGCCACCAGCTGGACCGGGCGGACTCCGAGCTGACGCACACGCATGCGCGCGTGGTGGCCCTCTCCCCCGCCGCGACGCTGAAGCGGGGGTACGCGGTGCTGCAGCGCGCGGACGGGCACGCGGTGCGCGCCCCGGGCGAGGTGGAGGCGGGCCAGGCGCTGCGGGCGCGGGTGTCCGAGGGCGAGTTCAACGTTCGAGTCGATACGTAGGGTGGGCGGAATGACCGGCAAGACGGAGCAGACGGCGGCCACGGCCGAGGCGCTCGGGTACGAGCAGGCGCGGGACGAGCTGATCGAGGTCGTACGGCGGCTGGAGGCGGGCGGTACGACGCTGGAGGAGTCCCTCGCGCTGTGGGAGCGCGGCGAGGAGCTGGCCGGGGTGTGCCGGCGCTGGCTGGAGGGTGCGCGGGCCCGGCTGGACGCGGCGCTCGCGCGGGAGGCGGGGGCGGAGGCCGCGGAGGAGGGCTGACCGGTCCGGCCGGGGTGCGGCGATCCGTGAAATGGATCACCACGGTCCACATTTAGTTGAGCGTTGAACTTTATCGGCGTACGGTCGACTCCGCCAAGCAATCCGTGGTCCGTACACGGATGCCGGACCGACGTACCCCGAGAAGGTTCACGCATGTCTCTCGTCCTCGACCCCGCCGCCCAGGACCTGCTGTTCCGCGAGGCGCGCACCGCGAACGCGTTCACCGACGAACCGGTGACCGACGAGCAGGTGCGGGCGATCTACGACCTGGTCAAGTACGGCCCCACGTCCATGAACCAGTCGCCGCTGCGCGTCACGCTGGTCCGCTCCCCCGAGGCCCGTGAGCGTCTCGTCGCGCTGATGGCCGAGGGCAACCAGCCCAAGACGGCGTCGGCCCCGCTGGTCGCGATCCTGTCCGCGGACAACGAGTTCCACGAGGAGCTGCCGCAGCTCTTCCCGCACTTCCCGCAGGCCAAGGACGCCTTCTTCGGCGAGCGCCCGGTCCGTGAGGGCTCCGCCGCGCTGAACGCCGCGCTCCAGGCCGCGTACTTCATCATCGGCGTCCGCGCCGCCGGCCTGGCCGCCGGACCGATGACCGGCCTCGACTTCGAGGGCGTCCGCAAGGAGTTCCTGGACGACGACCACACCCCGCTGATGGTCGTCAACATCGGCCGCCCCGGCCCCGACGCCTGGTTCCCGCGCGGGCCGCGCCTGGAGTTCGAGCAGGTCGTCACCACGGTCTGAGCCGGATTCGGCGCACGGCACAAGGGGCGGGGCCCCGGCGGATCGGTGATCCGCCGGGGCCCCGCCCCTTCGTCGTGCGCGCTCACTCGGTGCGCAGCGCCTCCGCCATCTTCGTCAGCCGGTCGAACGACGCGGTGCCGGTGACCACGGTGGTCGAGCCCTCGGTGCCCTCCAGCACCAGCGCGTCGTAGTGGTCGCCCTCGTAGCGCGTCCAGGTCTCGCCGTCGATCCGCTGGGTGCTCTCCGTCTTCGCGGCCCCCTGCGTGGCGTCCTCGATGAACGCCGTCCGCTTGCCCGTGGACTGCTCCACCGCCACGTACTCCCCGTCGGGGGCGCGGAAGCCGAGGTGCCAGGCCTCGGACTCGGCCCCCCGGTAGCGGACGGAGGTGGGCTTCCACGCCTCGGACAGCCCCTCGGGCGCGGCCACGGGGTAGGAGGCGGCCCGGCGGGCCGTGAGCAGGTCGACCCGGTAGTCGACCCGCTTGATGTCGGGTTCGCCGTCCTCGTGCGGGATGAACAGCCAGACCACTCCCGCCGCGAGCACGATGAGGGCCAGGGACAGGATCATGTCCCGGGCCGTTTTCTGCATGCTGCTCGTTCCTGCCACGCCCCCATCGTCGCAGGTGCCCGGTGCGCTCATCCGTGGGGTCCCCTGCTCATACTGTCGTACTGGCGATAGAGTCGTGCCCACACCCTCATCCGGCCGTCGTCGTACAGAAAGGTGCGCTCCGATGACCGAACACCATCACCTGCCGTCCGAGCTCGATGTTCCCTCCGAGGCCCCCGACCGCAACCTGGCCCTGGAACTCGTACGGGTCACCGAGGCCGCGGCGATGGCCGCCGGCCGCTGGGTGGGACGCGGCGACAAGAACGGCGCGGACGGCGCGGCGGTGCGCGCCATGCGCACCCTCGTCTCCACCGTCTCGATGAACGGCGTCGTCGTCATCGGGGAGGGCGAGAAGGACGAGGCCCCGATGCTCTTCAACGGGGAGCGCGTGGGCGACGGGACCGGCGCCGAGTGCGACATCGCCGTCGACCCGATCGACGGGACCACCCTGACCGCCAAGGGCATGACGAACGCCATCGCGGTGCTGGCCGCGGCCGAGCGCGGCTCGATGTTCGACCCGTCGGCCGTGTTCTACATGGACAAGCTGGTCACCGGCCCCGAGGCCGCCGACTTCGTCGACATCAACGCGCCGGTGAACGTGAACATCCGGCGGGTCGCCAAGGCCAAGCGGGTCACCCCGGAGGACGTCACCGTGGTGATCCTCGACCGTCCGCGGCACGACGGCATCATCAAGGAGATCCGGGAGACCGGGGCGCGCATCAAGCTGATCTCCGACGGTGACGTGGCCGGCTCGATCCTGGCGCTGCGCGAGGGCACCGGCATCGACCTGCTGCTCGGCGTCGGCGGCACTCCCGAGGGCATCATCTCGGCCTGTGCGGTGAAGTGCCTGGGCGGCACGATCCAGGGCAAGCTGTGGCCCAAGGACGAGGAGGAGCGGCAGCGGGCGGTCGACGCGGGGCACGATCTGGGCCGGGTGCTGACCACGGAGGACCTGGTCACCGGGGACAACGTGTTCTTCGTGGCGACGGGTATCACCGATGGTGAGCTGCTGCGGGGGGTGCGGTATCGGTCGGAGACGGCGACGACCGACTCCATCGTGATGCGGTCCAAGTCGGGGACGGTGCGGCGGATCGATTCCGAGCATCGGCTTTCGAAGCTGCGGGCGTACAGCGCGATCGACTTCGATCGGGCCAAGTAGGGCCTGCGGCGCGGTGCTCGGGGGCGGGTGGGTGGGGGCTGGGTGCGCAGTTCCCCGCGCCCCTGAGGTGGGCTGCCCGGCCCGGTGTTGCCAGGTAACCCCTGTGCGGAGGGGTGCCTGAGGGTGCGGGTGGGTGGGGGCTGGGTGCGCAGTTCCCCGCGCCCCTCAGGTGGGCTGTTCTGCCCGGCGTTACCCCTGGGCGTGGGTCAGCCGGCTGCGGCTATGCGGTTGGGGCGTTTTTTCAGTTCCATGTCGCGGCGCCTGCGGCGGGCCAGGACCACGCGGCGCTCGGCGGCGGTGAGGCCGCCCCAGACGCCGTAGGGCTCGGGCTGGAGCAGGGCGTGCTCGCGGCACTCGACCATCACCGGGCAGCGGGCGCAGACGCGCTTGGCCGCCTCCTCGCGGGAGAGCCGGGCGGCGGTGGGTTCCTTCGAGGGTGCGAAGAACAGCCCCGCCTCGTCGCGCCGGCACACCGCCTCGGTGTGCCAGGGGGCGTCCTGGTCCCTGTCCCGCGCCGACGCTCGCTGGGCCGGCACGGCGGCTATCTGCAGGGACGAATGCGGCGGTTGCAGCACGGTCTACTCCTGACGACGGCTTCGCAAGCGAGACACGATGCAGCAAGGCTTACCCGATGTACGCGCGCCTATGCACTGAGTCCCGGACAGCCGGGCGGCCGACGGCCCGTCAGTGGCCCAGATGTCTGCGCATGCTCTTGTCCATCTTGCGCTGCACCCTGTCGAGGATGTCCGCCACGAGCCTCCCCCGCCTGGGCCGCGCCTCGACCGAGCCCAGCACCGCCCAGCCGTCGACGTAGACCACCGGGGCCTCGTCGTCCGCCGCGTCGAGGGTGTCCACCTCGAAGGTGCCGAGGACGCCGCCTCCCATGCCGCGCAGCGACACGTTCTCCGGGACGCGGATGTCGACGCTGCCGAAGACGGAGAACGCCTTGATCACCACCTGCTGGTGGTCGAACAGCGCCTCGCTGAGGTCGATCTCGACGCTGCCGAAGACCGCGTACGCGTGGATGCGGCGGCCGGTCCGCCAGCGGCCCTTGCGGACGGCGGCGCTGAACACCGCGACCACGTTGTCGTCCGGGTCCACCGGGATCGCGCCGGCCGTGGGGCGGTTGGGCGCGGAGGCGTGCGCCGCGCGCCGCTGGTGGGCTATCGGCAGGTCCTGGATGAACACCTCCAGCTCGCCGACCGTCTTGGCGGCCAGCACTCCCTCGACGCGCTCGGCGTGCTCGTCCGCCGTGAGGCGGCCCTCCGCGAGGGCCTCGCGCAGGAGGTCGGCGACGCGGTCCCGGTCGGCGTCGGAGGCGCGCAGCTCGGCGGCGCGCGGCGCCGTGTCCGGCTGCTGGGCGTGCTTCTGAAGGTCCACGGCAGCAGCGTACCCAAACGCGATAGATCGCGACTACCCCCCGGCGGTGACAACTGAGGACAACCTCACAGGTTCGCCGCCGACGGCAGGTCCTAGGCTGGTGAGCGCCCGCCAACGGAGGCGGGCGGTCTTCCGTCGAGTGAGGAATGGGCGAGATGCCTGAGTTCGAGTACGCCGATCTGCTCCCCATGGGAGAGGACACCACCCCCTACCGGCTGGTGACCTCCGAGGGTGTCTCCACCTTCGAGGCCGACGGCCGGACGTTCCTCAAGGTGGAGCCGGAGGCGCTGCGCAAGCTCGCCGAGGAGGCCGTCCACGACATCCAGCACTACCTGCGTCCCGCGCACCTGGCGCAGCTGCGCCGGATCATCGACGACCCCGAGGCCTCGGGCAACGACAAGTTCGTGGCGCTCGACCTGCTGAAGAACGCGAACATCGCGGCGGCCGGCGTGCTGCCGATGTGCCAGGACACCGGCACGGCGATCGTCATGGGCAAGCGCGGCCAGAACGTGCTGACGGCGGGCGGCGACGAGGAGGCCCTGAGCCGGGGCATCTACGACGCCTACCAGAACCTGAACCTGCGCTACTCGCAGATGGCTCCGCTCACCATGTGGGAGGAGAAGAACACCGGCTCCAACCTCCCGGCGCAGATCGAGCTGTACGCGACGGACGGCGGCGCGTACAAGTTCCTGTTCATGGCCAAGGGCGGCGGCTCCGCCAACAAGAGCTTCCTGTACCAGGAGACCAAGGCCGTCCTGAACGAGTCCTCCATGATGAAGTTCCTGGAGGAGAAGATCCGCTCGCTGGGCACGGCCGCCTGTCCGCCGTACCACCTGGCGATCGTGGTCGGCGGCACGTCCGCCGAGTACGCGCTGAAGACCGCGAAGTACGCCTCCGCGCACTACCTGGACGAGATCCCCTCCGAGGGGTCCCCGCTCGGGCACGGCTTCCGGGACAAGGACCTGGAGGAGAAGGTCTTCGAGCTGACGCAGAAGATCGGGATCGGCGCGCAGTTCGGGGGCAAGTACTTCTGCCACGACGTGCGCGTGGTGCGGCTGCCGCGGCACGGGGCGTCGTGCCCGGTCGCGATCGCCGTGTCGTGCTCGGCGGACCGGCAGGCGGTCGCGAAGATCACCGCCGAGGGCGTGTTCCTGGAGCAGCTGGAGACCGACCCGGCGCGGTTCCTGCCGGAGACGACCGACGAGCAGCTGGAGTCGGAGGGCGACGTCGTCCGGATCGACCTCAACCAGCCGATGGACGACATCCTGGCCGAGCTGACCAAGTACCCGGTCAAGACCCGGCTGTCCCTGACCGGTCCGCTGGTCGTGGCGCGCGACATCGCGCACGCCAAGATCAAGGAGCGGCTGGACGCGGGCGAGGAGATGCCGCAGTACCTGAAGGACCACCCGGTGTACTACGCCGGTCCGGCGAAGACGCCCGAGGGGTACGCGTCGGGGTCGTTCGGGCCGACGACGGCCGGGCGGATGGACTCCTACGTGGAGCAGTTCCAGGCGGCCGGCGGGTCGCGGGTGATGCTCGCCAAGGGCAACCGCAGCAAGCAGGTCACGGCCGCCTGTGACGCGCACGGCGGGTTCTACCTCGGCTCGATCGGCGGGCCCGCGGCGCGGCTCGCCCAGGACTGCATCAAGAAGGTCGAGGTCGTCGAGTACGAGGAGCTCGGCATGGAGGCGGTCTGGAAGATCGAGGTGGAGGACTTCCCGGCGTTCGTCGTGGTGGACGACAAGGGGAACGACTTCTTCCAGGACCCCTCGCCGCAGCAGCCGACGTTCACCAGCATCCCGGTGCGCGGCCCCGGCCTGGCCTGACCCCGCGCGGGCGGTACGCGGGAAGCCCCCGGCGCCGGGGGTTTCCCGCGTACCGCCCGACGGCCTGCGTGGCCACTTCCTGTCATTTTTCCCGCTCCGGGGCCCGATCGGCGTAAGACTGTCCGCTGTCGGGGCTTTTTGGCATGCCTGCTTCACGGTGGACTCCACGGTGGAAGCGGTCCGTCCGTCGCACCCGGCACACGTACGCCACCGGCACGTCGCTCGACGGGCCGGCCGACGAGGGGACGACGGGGAATGGCGGGATGCGCCGGCGGCACGTTGCCGACCAGGGAGTTACGGCACGACAGCGGCGTCCTCGCGGCGCCGAGGGCGCCCCGTGTGCGCGTCCCGGTCGTGGGGGACCTCCTCCGGCTGCGGGCGGACCTGCTGAACGCCATCCAGTACGCGGCGTCCTCCGGCGCCGAGGTCTCGCACGTCGACGCCGGCTCCCGGCACATGGTGTTCGTGCACCGCAGCGCCCAGGCGGACGCCGTGCTCTCCGACATCCGCACCTTCGGCAAGC